>CAZIOH010000039.1:0-16861 GCA_964540815.1 uncultured Myxococcales bacterium
AGTTCGTGACGTTCACCAACGCCACGCCGTTTCAGGAGGCGCTGGCCGACGTGCTCGCGGTGGCCGCCGACACCGGGTACTACGCCAGCTTGCGCGCGGCCTATCGGCAGCGACGGACGCGGCTCACCCAGGCGCTCGCGGGCGCGGGCCTCGTCCCCCTGCCCGTCGGCGGGGCCTATTTCCTCTTGACCCCGGTTCCGGGTAGCGGTGACGCCGAGTTCTGCCGGCGCCTGGTCACGGAGCTCGGGGTGGCCGCCATCCCGGCGTCGGTCTTCTACGCGGATCCGCCGCGTGCGCCGCAGCTCGCACGCTTCTGCTTCGCCAAGCGCGATGCGACCATCGATCTGGCTGGGCAGCGCCTGCTGTCAGGCCGAGCACGGCTCGCCGGGTAGCGCCCCCACGGCCCGGGACGACGGCGAAGCGCTACTTCGTTCGGGGCTCGTCGAGCTCGACGCCGCAGGCGGCCCAGCGGGCGATCACGGCGCGCATGGCGGTCGCGGTCTTGCGCCTCACGGCGGCCGGGAGCTCGGCGATGGCCGCCGGAGGCTGGGCCGCCAGCGCCAGCATCTGCCGCTGCAGGTCGCGCCCCCGCTCGGTCACGACCAGCATCTTCACCCGACGATCGTTCTCCGCCCCCTGCCGCACGATGAGGCCGCGCGACTCCAGCTTGTCGACCACGCCGGTGATGTTCGAGGCGTCGCAGGCCATCGTGTCGGCGAGAGCGTTCATGGGGACGGGCGTACCGAAACGGAGCTGCCGCAAGACCAGCCCCTGGGTGGGAGTCAGATCCAGTCGGTTGCACAGCGCCAGCCACCAGACCCGCATGTTGAGGGCGAATTCCGTCAGGGTTGGCCACAGATCAGCCGAGTCGTCGGGGACGGAGGCGGTGGTCCCGACATCGCTCGGGCGATCCCGCGAGCCGTCACCCGGTCGCTCACCCGGTCGATCACGCAGCGGATCGGTCGCTCGCTCACTCGGTGGATCACCCGGTCGATCGGGCGCCTGGGCGTCATGCAGGATGTTCACAATATTTCACTTATACCACCGTTGACAACCTCAAGCATTCGGAACAAGTATGCCCGCACCATCTTCGAACAGGAACCTGCCATGACCTTCGTCCCCTCTGTCGTCGCCTCCGTCTTGCGGTCGGCCAGTGAAACCCCGCCGTTCGTGGCCCGACGCGTTGCAAGACCCAGGATTTCGCCGCCGTTCGGCGCCTGTCTGGTATGGCTCGGCGCCCTGGCCGCCGCAGGCGCCGCTGCTGGCTGCGCCCGCTCCGAGGCCGAGACCAAGCCGCCCGCCGAGGTGGCCGCCGCCGCGGCGGCGGCAGAGCTCGAAGCCACTCCGGTGCCGGTCTCGCTGGTCCAGGTTCGACAGATCTCGGTCCCGCGCGTGCTCACCCTCTCGGGCAGCCTCATCGGCTCCGAGCAGGCCCAGGTGGCCGCCGGCGCCGCCGGCAAGGTGCTGGCCACCTACGTCGAGCGCGGCTCGGTGGTGCGCAAGGGCGCCACGCTCGCGAAGCTCGACGCCCGGGCGCTGAACGCCCAGCTCGAGGAGCTGACGGCGCAGATCGAGTCGTTGCGGGCCCAGCAGGGGCAGGCCAACCTCGACTGCGAGAGGACGCAGCAGATGTTCGCCAAGGGCGCCATCGCCAGGGCGGACTTCGAGCGCGCGGGCACCCAGTGCGCCACCGCCAAGTGGTCCCTGGCGGGCGCCGAGGCCCGCCGAAACCAGCTCACGGAGGCGCTGCGCGACACCGAGATCCGCGCCCCCTTCTCCGGTCTGGTGGTGGAGCGCTCGGTCAGCCCCGGCGAGTGGGTGCGGGTCGACTCGCGGGTGGTCTCGATGGTGTCGACGGACGCCCTTCGCGTCGAGCTGACGGTCCCCGAGGCCGACGTGGCGGGGCTCGCGCCGGGACAGCCGCTCGAGCTGCGGGTCCCGGCGGCCGCCAACGGCACCACCTACCGCGGCAAGCTCAAGTTCATCGGTCCCTCGGTGCGGCAGCAGAGCCGGGACGCGGTCGTGGAGGCGGTGCTCGACCACCAGGCGCCCGAGCTGCGGCCGGGCATGTTCGTGACCGCCCAGATCGCGGTCGGACAGCAGGCCCTGCCGGCGGTCCCCCACACGGCGGTGCGCAGCGAGGGTCTGCAGCGTCACCTGTTCGTCGAGGTCGGGGGCCGGCTCGAGGATCGCCTGGTGCAGGTCGGCGCCGAGCGCGGCGGGGATCTGCCGATCCTGAACGGCGTCAAGCTGGGTGAACGCGTCGCCAACCCAGCCCTGCCCGCCCTGCACGACGGCGTGCGAGTGAACTGAGGAGCCCGCCCATGCAATGGCTCGCCAGCATCAGCGTGAGACGGCCGGTCTTCGCCACCGTCTTGATCTTGACCATCCTGGTCGTCGGCATCGTGGGCTACGGGAGCCTGAACGTCGACCGGTTCCCCAACGTCGATCTGCCGATCGTATCGATCGTCACCCGCCTGCCCGGCGCCGCGCCCGAGGAGGTGGAGACGGAGCTCTCCGACAAGATCGAGGCGGCGGTCAACACCATCAGCGGGATCGACGAGCTGCGCTCCACCTCGACCGAGGGGGTCTCGCAGGTGTTCATCACCTTCTTCCTCGACAAGGACGTGGACGTCGCCGCCCAGGAGGTGCGCGACCACCTCGCCACCGTGCTGTCCGATCTGCCACAGGGCATCGAGTCGCCGGTGGTGAGCAAGCTGGACCCGGACGCCTCGCCGGTCCTCTTCGTCACCATGCAGACCACCCGGCCCATCCGCGAGGCCACCGAGCTGGCGGACAAGGTGGTGCGGCAGCGCCTGGAGAACGTCTCCGGGGTCGGCCAGGTGAGCATCGTCGGCGGGCAGAAGCGCCAGATCCAGGTGTTGCTCGATCCGGTGAGCCTGCGCGCCGCCAACCTCACCGCGGCCGACGTGCAGCGGGCCATCGCCGTGCAGAACCTCACCGCGCCCGGCGGGGCCATCGAGACCGGGCCGCAGCGCCTGGTGTTCCGGGTGCGCGGGCGCCTGTCCTCGGTCGATGCGCTCGCCGAGGTGGTGGTGCGGCAGTCCGGGGACCACCCGATCCTGATCCGCGACGTGGGTCGGGTGGTCGACGGCGAGGAGGAGGCCGACACCGCCGCCACCCTCGACGGCAAGCCGGCGGTGCTCCTGGTGATCCGCAAGCAGTCGGGGCAGAACAGCGTCAAGGTGGTCGATGCCCTGCGCGAGCGGCTCGGTGATCTCGAGAAGACCCTGCCCTCGGGGTACCACCTGCAGGTGGTGCGCGACAACACCGAGAGCACCCGGACCAGCGTCAAGGCGGTGCGGGAGCACCTGGTCCTCGGGGCGATCTTCGCCGCGCTGGTGGTGCTGCTGTTCCTCGGCAACCTGCGCAGCACCCTGATCGCGGCGCTGGCCATCCCCACCTCGATCATCGGCACCTTCATGGCGATGTGGCTGATGGGGTTCACCCTGAACACCATCACCCTGCTGGCCCTGGCGCTGGCGGTGGGCATCGTGATCGACGACGCCATCGTGGTGCTGGAGAACATCTTCCGCTTCATCGACGAGAAGCACATCCGGCCGATGCCGGCGGCCATCTACGCCACCCGCGAGATCGGGCTCGCGGTGCTGGCAACCACCCTGTCGCTGCTGGCGGTGTTCATGCCGGTGGCCTTCCTCGGGGGCATCCCGGGGCGCTTCCTGCGCAGCTTCGGGCTGACCATGGCCGCCTCCATCGCCATCTCGCTCTTCGTCAGCTTCACCCTGACCCCGATGCTGGCCTCGCGCTGGCTGCGCCTGCCGCCCGGCCTCGGCGAGCGCAAGAAGTACCTGCTCGAGCGGGTGGTGGACGTCTTCTACCGGCCGATCGAGCGGCTGTACCTGCGGGTCCTCGGCTTCGCGATCGACCACCGCTGGGTGGTGGTCGTGGCGGCCGTCGCGACGCTCGGCTCGTGCGCTCCGCTCTTCAAGGCGGTGCCGAAGGGCTTCCTGCCCAAGAACGACGAGGCGCAGTTCGAGGTCAGCATCCGCACGCCCGAGGGGACCAGCCTCGCGGGCACCCGGCTCGCGGCCGAGCGCATGGCGCGCGCCGTCCGCACCTGGCCCGAGGTCAGGGCCACCATGGTGACCATCGGCGACAACGCCGAGAAGACCCCCAACCTGGCCAAGATCTTCGTGCGTCTGAGCGCGCCCGACCAGCGCAAGATCACCCAGGACGAGCTGCAGGAGAAGGTCCGCAAGGAGCTGGTTCCCCTTCAACCGCGCGACTACCGCATCGGGGTGTCGGCGGTGGCCGCCTTCAGCGGTGGCGGCACCAGCGCGGCGACGGTCCAGTACATCATGACCGGCCCGGATCTGGCGCGGCTCACCCAGTACTCCGAGCAGGCGCTGGCGGCGCTCAAGGCCATCCCGGGCGCGGTGGACGCCGACACCTCGCTCATCGTCGGCAACCCGGAGGTGGAGGCCACGGTCTCGCGGCGCAAGGCCGCGGATCTCGGGGTCGACGTGGCCGACGTGGCCACCACGGCGCAGCTCCTCGTCGGAGGGGTCAAGGTCTCGCGCTACGAGGACAGCGGCTACGAGTACGACATCCTGGTGCGCGCAGACGACGCCTATCGCACCAGTCAGGAATCGCTCGGCTCGATGTCGGTGCCGTCGGTGCGGCTCGGCACCGTGCCCCTGCTCGACGTGGTGGACCTGAAGCGCGCGCTCGGACCGTCTCAGATCACCCGCTACGCGCGCCAGCGCCAGGTCACCTTCACGGCCAACACCTCTCCCGGGGTCGGCTCGGGCGAGGTCGGCACGGCCTTCGAGAAGGCGGTGGCGGCGATGAAGCTGCCCCCCGAGTACCGGTTCGTGCCGTTCGGACAGTCCAAGGAGATCGGCCGCACGGCCCGGAACTTCGCCATCGCCTTTGGCCTGGCGTTCGTCTTCATGTACCTGATCCTGGCGGCCCAGTTCGAGTCGTGGCTCCACCCGGTGACCATCCTGCTCGCGCTCCCGCTCACGGTTCCCTTCGCGCTCGGCTCCCTGCTGATCCTCGGGCAGGGCCTCGACATCTTCACCTTGCTCGGGATCCTGGTCCTGTTCGGGGTGGTGAAGAAGAACTCCATCCTGCAGATCGACCACATCATCCAGCTGCGCGCCCAGGGCCTGTCCCGCCGGGAGGCCATCCTGCGGGGCAACAAACATCGGCTGAGGCCCATCTTGATGACGACGGCGGCCTTCGTCGCAGGTATGTTGCCTCTCGTGGTGTCCAAGGGAATCGGAGCCGAGTTCAACCGCGCGACCGCCGGACCGGTGGTGGGCGGCCAGATCCTGTCGTTGCTGCTCACCTTGCTGGCGACGCCGGTCGCCTACTCGCTGTTCGACGACGCGGCGAACGGGCTCCGGCGTCTCTTCGGGCTCGCGGCCCGGCCCGACTCGGAGACCGGCGCCGACGAGGTCAGGCAGATGGTGGCGCCGGAGCCGCTCCCCCAGGTGGAGCCGGTGATTCCCGCGCAGCGGATGGGGGTGGCGTCATGAGCCGCTCCATCTCGAGGGGCAGGTGGAGATCGCGCCGGGCGCCGGCTGGCGCCGGGATGGCGCTGGCCTTCTCGTGGCTCGTCCTGTGGCTCGTCTCGGGGCTCCTGTCGCCTGGATGGGCGCGGTCGGCCCGGGCCGAGTCGCCTGACCCGACGGAGAAGGCGCCCGGGTCCTCGATGCCCGCACCGCGCGAGCTGACGCTCGAGCAAGCGCTGGCCCTCGGGCGGCGAGCCAACCGAACCCTGGCGGCGGAGCGGGAACATCTCCAGCAGGCGGCCATCACCGTCGACCGGGCCTGGACCGCGCTGTTCCCCACGGTGGCGCTGCAGGGGAAGTACACCCGCAACAACCGCGCCTTCTTCTTCCCGGTGCAGGTGTCCCCGACCGTCACCCGGAACCTCACCATCCAGCCGCTCGATCAGCTGGACGGCGTGGCGAGCTTGACCACCCCGCTGGTCGCGCCAGCGGCCTATCCGGCGGTGCGGGCGGTCAAGCTCAACGAGGTCGCGGCCAACGAGAACTACCAGACCGCCATCGACAACGTGATCTTCGGGGTGGCCCAGACCTTTCACGCCGCCGCCGTGGCCGACGAGGTGCTGGCGGCCCGCCACTCCAGCATCGCGGTGGCGCAGGCCACCCTCGACAACGCCAAGGCCCGCTTCTCGGCCGGAACCGTCACCAAGGTGGACGTGGACCGCGCCGAGCTGGCGGTCTTGCGCGCCCAGCAGGCCGAGCGCGACGCGGAGCTCAGCCGAGACGAGACCTACCGCTCCCTCGCGACCCTGATCCAGGAGCCGGCGCCCTTCCGGGTCCGTCCGGTCACCATCGACGGCCCCGTGTCGCCGGCGGGTCCGACGACCGGCGGCGAGCAGGAGCTGGACCTGGCCCTGCAGGTGCGGCCGGAGTTCCGGGCGCTGGTGGCGTCGGCCGAGTCTCAGAGGGCGCAGCAGCGCGCGAACGCCCTGCGCTGGGCCCCATCGCTCTCGGGCTTCGGGAACGTGCGGATCTTCAACTACGACAACTTCGCCTTCGAGTCGCACGCCTGGGCCCTCGGCCTCCAGCTCGACTGGCTGCTGTTCGACAGCGGCACGCGCGATGTCGAACGGCGCCTGGCGGCCTCCGCCGCCGCCGAGGCGACCGCCCGCGCAGAGGTCCTGCGGGACACCATCCGCGACGATCTGGCCAACGGACGGCGCGAGATCGAGACCAAGACCCGCGCCCGCGAGACCTCCGAGCGGTCGGTCGAGCTCGCCAAGGAGACCCTCGAGCTCGTGCGCGTCCAGTACGAGGCGGGCACCGCCACCCAGGTCGATCTGCTGACGGCCCAGGACAGCCTGGTGGCCGCCCAGGAGGCCCTGGCCCGGGCGCACTACGACATCGCCATCGCGGATCTCACCTTGCGCCGCGCATCGGGGACTCTGCCCGGGCGGTAGTAGCTCGTCCGACCGGCGAAGGTCGTCCCTGACAGCCCGTGGGCGCGATCGAGATCGTCATCGAGATCGTACCCGTGGGCGCCCCCGCGAGCGTTGCCCTGCACGTGAACGTGAACGGACCGTGGACGTGATCGAGAGGCCCGAACATCTTCCGCAACCTTTGAACCGGATCGATCACGATCACGGGGGCGTTCCCGTACACGTGCACGACAACGCTCAAGGGTTCGACCACGACCACGACCACGATCGCGGCTACGATCACAGGTCTTGACGGGTCGGGGCCTTCGGGCCCTCAGGCGACGCGGGGGATGTCCTGCCTGGCGGGACCGGCGATCTCTCGGGCCAGCGCCACGATCTCCTCGTCGAGGACGCCCTTCTTGCGGTCGGCGAGGACCGAGAACTTGACGTAGAGGGCGTCGAGCTGGGGGCGGTCGAGCGTCAACCCGAGCTCGTCGCAGCGGGACTTGAGGGCGTGCCGGCCGCTGTGCTTGCCGAGCACCAGTCGGCTCTCGGGCACCCCCACCCGCTTGGGATCGATGATCTCGTAGGTGGTGCGCTCCTTGAGGAAGCCGTCCTGGTGGATCCCCGCCTCGTGGGCGAAGGCGTTGCGCCCCACGATGGCCTTGTTCGGCTGCGGGCCGAAGCTGATGATCGAGGAGAGCAGCTGGCTCGCCGGGAACAGGCCCTCGGTCCGGATGCGGGTCCGGTAGGGGAGCCGGTCCTGGCGGGTGACGAGGGTCATGACGATCTCCTCGAGCGAGCAGTTCCCGGCACGCTCGCCGATCCCGTTGATGGTGCATTCGACCTGGCGCGCGCCGGCCTGGATCGCCGCCAGCGAGTTGGCCACCGACAGGCCGAGATCGTCGTGGCAGTGCACGCTGACCACACCCTTGCCGGCCAGGCCCTCCACCACCTGGCGGATGAGCGCGCCAAACTCGTCCGGGATGGAGTACCCGACGGTGTCCGGGATGTTGACGGTGCTGGCGCCGGCCGCCACCACCGCCCGCGACACCTCGACCAGGTACTCGGGATCGGTGCGGGCCCCGTCCTCCGCCGAGAACTCGACGTCGTCGACGTAGCGGCGCGCCAGCTCCACGCTCGCCACCGCGGCCTCGAGGACCTGCTGGCGGGACTTCTTGAGCTTGTGCCTGAGGTGGATGTCGCTGGTCGCGATGAAGGTGTGGATGCGCGGGGGCAGCACCGCTCGATCCAGGGCCGCTGCGGCGCGCTCGATGTCGGCCGGGGTCGACCGGGCCAGCGCCGCCACCCGGCTCTGCACCGCCCGGCTCACCGCGCGCACCGCCTCGAAATCCCCTTCGGAGGCGATCGGGAACCCGGCCTCGAGGACGTCCACCCCGAGATCGGAGAGCTGGTGGGCGAGCTTCAGTTTCTCGCTCACGGTCATGCTGCACCCAGGGGCCTGCTCACCATCGCGCAGGGTGGTATCGAAGATCGATATGAAGTCGGGTACGTCGTCGGGGTCCTGGGGGGGCCGTTCGCTCATGACTTGATCGTGTCTTCCTGCGGCGGATTGCGCAAATTTATAGTTCTATCGGCGGCCATAACGGGATGTTATACGTGTCGCCGCCATGGAGCTCTACGGTCTGCAGGTGTTCGCGACGGTGGTGGCCGAGCGCAGCTTCTCGCGCGCCGCCGAGAAGCTCCTGCGCACCCAGCCGGCCATCTCGCTCACGGTGCAGCGGCTCGAGACCGAGGTCGGCGAGAAGCTGATCGACCGCAACTTCCGCAGCGCCAAGGCGCTGGTGCTGACCGACGCCGGCCAGACCGTCCTCGACTTCGCGCGCCGCTTCGGGAACCTGCGCCAGGAGATGGAAAATGCCCTGGCCGAGCTACGCGACAAGTCGGCCGGGCGGCTGACGGTGGGCGCCAACGAATCCTCCACCCTCTATCTTCTGTCCCACATCGAGCAGTTTCGCCACCTGCACCCCAAGGTCAAGGTCCAGGTGCGTCGCGGGCAGTCCAGCAAGATCCCGGCCGAGCTCCTCGATGGGAACCTTGAGCTCGGGGTGGTGAGCTTCGACCCGCAGGACGAGCGGCTGGTCTCCCAGGTGATCTTCACCGACGCCCTGGTCTTCGTGGTGTCGCCCGTCCACCGACTGGCCCGCCGCAAGTCGGTCTCGATCGCCGAGCTCGGCACCGACACCTTCATCGCCCACAACGTGGTCTCCCCCTACCGCGAGACCGTCCTGCGGGAGTTCCGCCGGCACAAGGTGCCGCTCAACATGGACGTCGAGATGCCCACCCTCGAGTCCATCCGCAAGCTGGTCCAGAACAACGAGGGCGTGGCGTTCCTGCCGAGCATGGTGGTGCGTCACGAGCTCGACCGCGGGCTCCTGCGCGAGGTCAAGGTCAAGGAGCTGCACATCGAGCGGCCGATCCGCCTGCTGTACCCAAGACACCGGACCCTCTCGCACGCCGCCCAGGCCTTCCTCGAGGTCGTGCTGGAGGCGGCCCCGAGCCGCCGAAAAGACCTGCACCCCCGCGCCGCTTTGCGCGCTAAGCTTTAGGAAAAGTGCGGGGAACCCGAACCCAAGACGTGCTCAAGATTTACGATCGCCTGCGCGAGGCCGCCACCGATGGGGGCGCGCGCCAGCGGGCTGGGATTCGATTGCGAAGGTTCGCCGGGCCGAGGGTCTACTGCCGGCAGATGGAGCCCCTGCGGATCGCCCACCTCACCGACCTGCACGTCGGACGGATCACCCCGTTCGCGATCCAGCAGGCGGCGGTGGCGCTGGCCAACGCGGAGCACCCCGACCTGGTCGTGCTGACCGGCGACTTCGTGTGCCACAGCCAGCTCTACCTCGACCAGCTGGTCGAGGTGGTGCGGGGGTTCTCCGCGCCGGTGATCGCGGTGCTCGGGAACCACGACCACTGGTCGGGCGCCGACGAGGTCGAGCGGGCGCTGCGGGCGGGTGGCGTCGAGGTCCTGCGCAACCGACACACGACTATCGCATTGCGTCACCAGCGACTGCAGGTGGTCGGGCTCGACGACGCCTACACCGGGCACGCGCGGCGGGCCGAGGCGGTCAAGGGGCTGCGCCATGACCTGCCGGTGCTGGGATTGTCCCACATCGCCGAGGAGGCCGACGGGCTCTGGCGCGAGGGTGTGCCGCTGGTGCTGGCCGGGCACACCCACGGCGGGCAGGTGACGGTGGCCAAGCTGCACGAGCTGGCGCTCGGCAAGATCGGGGGGCACCGCTACGTGCACGGGCTCTATGGCTCGCGGGGACACCACGGCCGCAAGGCCGAGGGGCGCGGTGCCGGGCAGCCGTCGGGCGCGGTGGGCGCTGTCTATGTGGGCGCCGGGATCGGCGCGGCGGTGATGCCGCTGCGCATCGGCGAGCGCGGGCAGCGCGAGGTCACGATCTTCGAGCTCGGCGTCGAGCCCGGCACGTTCGACGAGCACCACGGCGAGCAAGCCGCCATGCCCGGTCGGAAGCCTTCCCTGAGGGTGATGGAGCGCCGGGCGGCCACGGTCGTGCGCAAGCGTCTCTCGCGCGAGCGCAAACAGCGCGAGTGAGCGTGGGGAGGAGCGGCCCCTCCCCACGGGCCCTCCCACCGACGACGAGAGTCGCGCCCGGATCTGCTTCGCTGGTACCTTCTCGGTTGGCAAAGCCAACCTCCTGAGCGTGGGGAGGGGCGGCCCCTCCCCACGGGCCCCTCCCCACGGACGACGAGAGTCGCGCCCGGATCTGCTTCGCTGGTGCCTTCTCCGGTTGGCAAAGCCAACCTCCTGAGCGTGGGGAGGGGCGGCCCCTCCCCACGGGCCCCTCCCCACGGACGACGAGAATCGCGCCCGGATCTGCTTCGCTGGTGCCTTCTCCGGTTGGCAAAGCCAACCTCCGATCCTCTGGGGGATCGGGGACCGGTTCATTCGATGATGGGGGCGCCGTTCGGGGATAGGCCGTTCGAACGGAAGGGGCGATGGCGGACGCTGGCGGCGCTGCCGGTCGAATCGGACGGGTGGGCCTCGTCGTTGGGGGATGGGGAACCCCCCGAAGGCGGTTCATCCTGGGCGGGTTCGGACGGGGGCTGGTCGGCGGGCGGTGGATCGGCCGTCGGCAATGACGTCGCGGTGGTTGAGGCGAGCTCGGTGGTGGTGGTGGTGGTGGTTCGGTCGGACGAGGAGGGCGGGTCGGTGGTGGGGTCGGGGTCGGATCTGGTGTGCCGGATGGGGCGGAGGGGGCGGGCGGGCTCCAGGGCGAGGCGCACCGAGTGTCGGATGCCGAGGGCTGCGCCCCAGGTTGCGAGGGCCACCAGCGCGGCCACCACGCCCCACCGGCTCCAACCTGGTCGTCCCGAACGCAACGGCGCCCGCGTGGCGAAGTCGATCACCACCGGCACCGAGTGCGGCGCAAGGTTTCGCCGTCGCCCGGTCGTTCCCACCGGTGCGCGGACCACGGGGATCTCGACGGGGGCTGGCTCCGCCGCCGCCTCCGCCGCCGCCTCCCGATCCGGGTGTTGTCCCTTGGCCGAGGGGTCTCCGGTGTCCGGGGCCGGCTCGGCGCCCGTGCGGTGCTGCCCGGGGTGCGGCTGGCGTGGTCCCGCGCCGGGGCCGACCCGGTGCCCCGTCGGGCTGCGCGAAAAGCCGTGATCCATACGCTGGGTCGAGCCCGCCTGTACCATCAGAGCCAAGGCAGGGCTCGGATCCCCCCCTGCGAAGGCGCCCTGCCCCTCACCCCGGTCGGCGCCCGCGCCATCTTCGCGCTCCGCCCCCGACAGGTCGAGGAGCTGGGTGGTCGGTAGTACCACATTGCTCTGAGCAAATTGCTCCCGCATCCACCCCCCGAGCGCGTCGCCGTCCCCCGAACGATCGGGCAGGACCATCACCGCCGAGAGCGCCGCCGCGGTGCTGGGATAGCGCTGCTCCGGCCTCGCCGCCAGCATCCGCCGCGCCACCGCCTCGACGGCCGAGGGAACGTGCAGCTCGCCCGGGAGAGGCGGGACGTCTCCCGCGAGGACCCGGTTCATGGTCTCGACGTCGGTGGTCCCCCCGAAGAGCCGGTGCCCTGCCAGCAGCTCCCACAGCGTGACACCGAGGGAGAACTGATCGGACCGGTGGTCGACCGGCTGGCCGAGGAGCTGCTCGGGTGACGCGTACGCCACCTTGCCGCGCACGAGGCCGGACTGGATCCCCGGCACCCGCGTCACCACCTTGGCGATTCCGAAGTCGGAGAGCTTCACCTCCCCGCTGTACGCCACGAGGATGTTGTGGGGGGACACATCGCGATGGACCAGGGTCCCGCCCTCGACCCTGCCCCGGTCGGTCCCGACCCCGGAGCCATCGCCGGAGCCAACGATTCTTCGCTCGTGCACGTAGCGCAGCCCCTGCAGGACCTCGCCTGCCACGTGAAGCGAAAGACCCACGGGAAACCGCAGACCTCGTTCCCGGCAGACCCGCAGGACCCGCCGCAAGTCGTGGCCCTCGATGCGCTCCATCGCGATGTACGAACGGCCCACCCCGCCTGGGCCATCCTCCGGCTCCAGCGCCCCGTCGGGCACCCGATCGAAGTCGAAGACGGTCACCAGGTTCGGATGTTGAAGGCCGGCGGCCAGGCGCGCCTCGTTGACGAACAGCCGCTCCATCTCGGGATCGCCCGAGTCCACCACGAACTTCAAGGCCACCGACTTGACGAAGCCTTGCGGCCCCTCGACCCGGGCCGCCCACACCTCGGCCATCCCTCCCCGGGCGATGCGTTCGCCGAGGACGTACTTGCCGACTCTCTGACCGGGGCGCACACCCCGATCAGTCTGCAAGGCGCCCGCGAAGTCAAGCGTCCCGGCTGCGCGGGTCCCGGCTGCGCGGGTCCCGGCGGGGCGGCGTCCCCGGCACATCCACGGTGCCGTCGAGCCGCCACTCTCGGCGAAATTGCGGCGCTGCCCCTTCCCCCCGGCGCGCAACGGCGGTAGGTTCCGCCGTTAAATCATCGCTTCGGATCCAAAGGAGAGGTCATGCTGAAGAGGGTTCTCGTTCCGTGGGTCGTCGTCACACTGGGGGTCCTTCCGGCCAGCCTCTATCTCGTCGGTTGCGGCGGCGACAACACCTGCGCCACCGATGCTGGAACCGATGCGGCGAGCTCGGGTGGAAAAGGCGGAGGCACCGCGGGGGCTGGTGGCAAGGGCGGCGGCGGTGCCGGAGGCGTCGCGGGCGGCGGCGGCACCGCGAGCGGCGGCGCGGCCGGTCATGCGGGCGCCGGCGGCTCCGGAGGCGCAGGAGGCGTCGCGGGCGGCGGCGGCACCGCGAGCGGCGGCGCGGCTGGCCATGCGGGCGCCGGCGGCTCCGGAGGCGTCGCGGGCGGCGGTGGCTCCGCGGGCGGCGGCGCGGGCGCTGGTGGCAAGGCCGGCGGTGGCGGGGGCGGCGCCGCAGGTGGTGGCAATGCAGGCGGTGGCGGTGGTGGCGGCGCGGGTGGGACCGCGGGCTCCGGGACGGCAGGAACCGCCGGCACGGCAGGGGCCGCGGGCGGCGCCGCGGGAGCCGCGGGCGGAGCCGGTGGCGTCACGGTCCCCTACAACTGGCCAACCGTCATGTGCTCCGATCCCTTTCCGCAGACGCCCGAGCCCCCGGTTCCAACCGCGGCGTTCTGCGCGTTCTACGACCTCACCTGCGCGGGTGCCTATGGCCTGGCCAGCAACCAGTTCGCCAGTGAATCGGCGTGCGTGACGAAGTACGACCTGCTCAACGAGACCCAGAAACGCTGCGTCGCCAGCAAGCTCTGCGTCGCGGGGCTCGGCGTCTCCAGCTTCTGCGTCCTCGCCGCGGGCGGTGGACTCAATCCTTGCGGCATCTGAGCTGAGCTCAGTCCCGGGAATTCGTGAATCAAACGGTCAGCCATTGACCGGGCGACGAACCGGCTTACATATCAGCGCAGACCGAGGAGCCACCATATGATGACCAAGAGACTATTCGTACCGTTCGCGATCCTGTCCGTGGGTTTACTCACCGTCACCCTGCACACTGGCTGTAGCAGCGACAGCTCCAGCGGGACAGGCGGCGCCGGCGGCGGGAGCGCCGGTCACGGGGGGAGCGGCGGCGCGGCCGGCTCGAGCGTGGGTGGAAAAGGCGGAACCGCGGGAGGCACGGCGGGCGCTGGAGGCCATGCCGGCGCAGCCGGCGGGAGCGGTGGTGTGGCCGGGGCCCAGGGCGGCCAAGGCGGCGGTGTCGGAGGTAGCGGAGGTCAAGCGGGATCCGCGGGTGGCACGGCGGGCTCCATCGGAGGGGCCGGCGGAACCGCGGGAGGCGGTGGTCGAGGTGGGTCGGCTGGTTCAGGCGGCGGCGCCGGCCAGGGCGGCGCCGCGGGGACAGCCGGGGCCGCGGGCGGTGGCGGAGCGGGCGGGGCCGGCGGGACGAGCCCGGCCGCCCTGATCGAGGCCATGTGCCAGACGACCCCCTTTGGCGCGTCCGGAACCGCCACCTTCTCGGGAGCCGATTTCTGCACCCTCTATGCCGCGACCTGCTCACCCCCGTCGGCGGGATACACGGACGCGACGATGTGTCAGGCGGGCTACGCGACCGCCGGACCACAGGCCCACTGCCGGTCGTACCATCTGTGCAATGCGACCGCGTCTCCAGCTGCGGCGGTGATCCACTGCCCCCACGCCGTGGGCATCATGCTCTGCGGAAACTGACGTTCAGCGCGGGTCGGAGGCTCGAGGCGACCGGGGACGGTCGCCCGGCCCCGACGCGTGGCGGACGTCGGGCGCGACCTGACGGGCGGGCGCCCGACGGCGGTCGCAACCGTCGTACGGTGCCCCGCAGCGGGCCCCCTCTATCTCGCCAGCGCGGTCGGGGTATCATGGGGTCGGTCGACGAGCCACCAGACCCTCATGCTCCGATTCCCGCGACGCAGAGCCCATGATGGCGACGGGCGCTCCCCTCGACGAGCGACCCGACCCGCCCGCGGCAAGGCCGTGCCTGCGCGTCTCCCGATCTGCCCGCGACCGACGCGACCCGTGAAGTCGATCGCAGGTGCGACCGTCCTGGTAGTGATCGCATCCGCTCTCGGTCGGTCGGCCTCGGCGGCTCCCGCTCCGACTCCGGATCCGGCTCCGCGCGGGGCCCCCTCCTCGGGCCCCGGGACCGCCCTCGACGAGCCCCTGCGGCAGGCCCTCGAGAGCGGTTGCCGGGACGGGGTGGACGCCTTGGCGGCGATCGCCGCCTCCGGGCAACCGGAGAGTGCGCTTGCCGCCCACGTCGTGCGACTCTGTGCCCAGATTCGATCCCGGACTCCGGACACCTCGACGGCGCCCAGCTCGACTCCGGCATCCCACCCCGATCGTGGCGGACGAGCGCAGCTGGTGCTGGCCACGACGCTCTACGGAGTCTGGACGGGCATCTCGGTCGACGTGCTGGCCGATGTTCAAAACGATCGCCTGCTCGTCATGTACCCGCTGCTCGGAATGGCCGCGGGCCTCGGGGGCTCCCTGTACGCGACCAGCCAGTGGGACGTGAGCGCGGGCCAGGCCTGGGCAATCATCACCGGGCTCGACTATGGAACCTACAACGGTCTCCTGTGGAGCGCGGCGGGCTCGAGCTCGCCCACCGCCAAGACGGTCTTCGGCGCCGCGCTCCCTGCCGGCGTGGCGGGTGGCGCGGTCGGGATCTGGGTGGCGGGGCACCACCCGAACCCGGGCGGCGTCGAGCTGGTTCGATCGGGAGGTCTCTACGGCACGGCGGCCGGGCTCATGTCGGCGTTGCTGTTTGCCCCCGACAACGCCTCATCGCGGGTCATCTTCACGACGCTGGCGATCGGCATGGACGTCGGTCTCGCCACCGGCGCCGGGCTGTCGTCGAGTATCGACGTTGGGCGAAATCGCATTCTGCTGATCGATGCTGGCACGATCGCCGGTCTCGGGTTCGGCCTGGGGGGAACCTGGCTGGTGACCGGAAGCCACGGGAGCTCGCGCCGGGCGCTCGGCGCCGGCGGGCTGCTCGGGCTCGGGGCCGGGATGGTGGCGGCGCTCCTCCTCACGCGCGGAATGGACACCGATCGCGCGGCGCAGTCCTCGGGGCCTGGGGCGGTCTCAGCCCTGGTTCAGCGCCGCTCGACCGGACGATGGACGCTCGGGACCCCGGCCCTCACGCCAGTCTGCGACACCTCCAGAGGCCACCAGTCCCTGGTGGGAGCATCGGTACCCTTGGTGGGCGGCATCTGGTAACCCGGGGGGGGCTATCCGCCCCTGCGTGGCGCTCAGCCGCGGCGGGCCGCCTCGATCGTGGCGACGTCGATCTTCTTCATCGGCATCATCGCCGCGAAGGCACGCTTGGCTTCAGCGCCGCCGGCCGCGAGCGCCTCGGTGAGCGTGCGTGGGGTGATCTGCCAGGAGATCCCCCAGTGGTCCTTGCACCAGCCACACGCGCTCTCGGCGCCACCGTGGTCGATGATGGCGTTCCAGTAGCGGTCCGTCTCCTCTTGGGTGTCGGTGGCGATCTGAAACGAGAAGGCTTCGCTGTGCTTGAACGCCTTCCCGCCGTTGAGACCGAGGCAGGGAATCCCGAAGACGGTGAACTCCACCGTGAGGACATCCCCTTCCTTGCCTCCGGGATAGTCCGCTGGCGCGACATGAATGGCGGACAATTTGCTATCGGGAAAGGTGGCGGCGTAGAAGCGCGCCGCCTCCGCGGCGTCCTTGTCGAACCACAGGCAGACGGTGTTCTTGGGGGTCATGGTTGCCTCCGCTCGGCTGGGTGAGATGAACGACGCCGAGCGCGTTCGCGCGCGCTCGAGGCCGCCCGGTGGGTGAAGCAAGTACCACGCCGTTCACGTCCCTTCCACGGTGGTTCGCACTTCGCGTCCGGCTGGTCGCGACGGTGAGAACTTCTCGTGACCGTGAGAACTTCTCGTGACCGTGAGAACTTCTCGTGACCGTGAGAACTTCTCGTGA
>CAZIOH010000039.1:16961-55696 GCA_964540815.1 uncultured Myxococcales bacterium
CCGTGATACGGTGAACGGCATGGGGGGTGTGCTTCGACGCCCGTGGGCAGCGCTCCCTCTGCTCGCGCTCCTCGGCTGCGGAGCCAGCGCTTCACCGGTGATCTCCTCGCCGACCTCCTGCTGGCAACAGGAGGAGGCTCCCACCTCCCCGTCTCCGATCTGGAGCCTCCTCGGCGAGCCCGAACTTCAGCCGGATGGGCGGAGCGCCCCCCTCTTGGTCCCGGTTCCGGGCGGCCCGGGCGTGGTCGTCCTGCGGGTCTCGGATCCCGCCGGAGGGGCAGCCTGCGTGCAGCTCGAATCGGTGGTGGATCCTGCCGGAGGGGCCTGGGTCGCCTCGGCGCCGAGCGATCCCGGCTACGCGCCCGGGCTTGGTTCCTCCTGCGTCGGGTGCCTTCAGCGGGTTTCCGTCGGCATTGGTTACGGTCTGTTCATCCTGCCGAGCAACGACCAGCCGCCGCCGTCTCCCGATGCGCTCGAGATCATCGCCGGAGCGCGCGACTGCTCGACGCTGCTCCCCGCCCCGGCCAACGCTCCAACCCATCTGCGGATCGAGGGGGTCTTTCCCGCGCAGGTGGAGCCCACCCGAGCCGGAGTCGTCTCGCTCGGCCTCGCCTTCCTGGGTGATTCGCCCCTCACGGACCAGGCGACCCGCGCGGCGGTGCTCCCGGAGACCTTGCGCCAGGTGAACGCCATGCTCGCCCCGGGCGGGCTGCAGGTGACGGTGGCGCGCTGGCGATCGGTTGGCCAGCAGGCAGGCGCGCTCGAGCTCGTGCGTGGCGACGATGGCCCGCTCGACGCCCTCTACGGCGAGGTGCTGGGGGACGATGACTGCCCGCCTCCAGCCGGGGTGGGCGGGGCCCCGGGCTGGGTTCCGGTGGTGTTCGCTGGCTGCATCCGCGTGGTCGACCCGCTCTTGCAGACGACGAGCGAGCCCGACGGCATGACGCCGCGGATCCCGGACGGCTTCCCCCCGGCCGGGCGCGCCCACGGCATCACCCTCAAGGGGCAGAGCTGCCGGCCGGGGATGGCCCCGATCGACTGGAGCCCGTCGCAGCTCGCCAAGCTGCTCGCGCACGAGCTCGGGCACACCCTCGGCCTCTACCACTCGGTCGAGGCAGACGGGACCGCCGACCAGCTCGCCGATACCGACGAGAACAACATCATGTCCTACGCCCCGCTGACCGTCTCGGCGCCCGCGTTCTCTGCGAGCCAGTTCCGGGTGATGCGGCGGCACCCGGTCATCTCCTTCGCCCCCCCGGACTGAACAGGCGTCAGCGCAGCTCCTCCACCGAGCCGTACTGGCCGATGAGCTCGAGGAGCTCTGGTTGCTGCTCGCGATGAAACTGGTCGATGAGGGCCTGCTTGGCCTCCGGCACGTTCGCGGCGACGCCGCCCAGCAAGGGGATCAGCAGACCGCGCACCTGCGCATCGGGCTCCTGCGGCAGCCACGAGATCGCGGTGGACAGCAGGTTGCTCGAGAGTCCACCGCCGGCTGCGTCGACCCGCGCGGCCAGCGTGGCGACGATGGCACGCCGCACCCCGCGATCCGGCTCGCGCACCAACCAGGCCGTGAGCCGCGCCTCGTCGGCGGCATCCACGGTGCGACCAAATGCCCCGGCAGCGTGGGCGCGCACCATGGGCGAGGGATCGTCGGTGTACGGCTCGACCGCGGCGACCAGCGACTCGTCGCCCGAGTTGCCGACGGCGTCGAGGTCGGTCATCACCTCGCCGGGCGGTGGCATGGCGCGCAGCCGAGCGCCGAGCTCCTGGCGGGCCTCGGCCGCCAGCTCCGGGTTGCTCGCCGCGGTGTTGTGATCGAGCGTGCCGAGCGCCAGGAGGGCGCTGCGGGAGACATCCTCGGCCTCGGTATCGCCGCCCCGCGCCCGCGCCTGCGCCACCAGCGCGTCGACCGCCTGCTGCGAGGGGTGCGGCACGTCCGCGAGGGCCACCGCGGCCCGCATCCGGTCGACGCTGCTCAGCCGACGATCGCCGACCCCCTCGGCGAGCGCGCGCTCCGCCTGCGGCGTCCCGGTGCGCTCGAGAGCCAGGAAGAGCGCCGAATGGAGCTTGGGATCGATGGAGCCGTTTCGCAGCGCCGCCATCAGCTCGGTGATCGCGCCCGGCCTTCCGACCAGGTAGCCGGCCAGCGTGGAGACGGCACCGTGCAGGCCCCCCTTGCCGGAGCCGAGGCGCCGCTCGAAATCGGCGACCGCGCCGCTCAGATCGAGGGCGGCCTGTGCGGCATCCGGCACGGTCGGCTGGGGCGGGCCCTCCTCCGCCTGGAGGTTCGAGCGAGAGACGAACCGTTCGGTGGCGAGGCCCACCAGGCGCGGCAGGGGTGGGCTCTCGATCCGGTGCAGCTCGACCGAGCCGGTCACCTCGGCCAGCAGGCGCTCGCCGAGCGAGAGCTTCAGGTGGTCCTGGCTCGACAGCGCGCTCAGCCAGCCCCCCACGGCATCGAGGGTCGCCCGGGCCTCGGAGCGCACGATCTCGGCGCTCGGCCCGGCGACCTTCGGGCCGAGGGAGGGAAGGCGGAAGGCGAAATAGCGGACGCGGCGCCGTGAAATCACCACCCCGGTGCCCCCGCCAGTGGTCGTCTCTCGCTGGTAGTGCCCCTGATAGCTCCCCATGGCGTCGTCCTGCCGCGCCGTCCACTGTCGCACCGGGGCAACCGGCAGCACCATCTCCATCGACCGCATCAGCGCCTCGATCCGGCTCCGCGCCCGCGAATCGGACCTCGGCGCGAAGGCGAATCCCTTGAAGCGACAATCCCGGCCCACCTCGACCAGAAAAGGCTCCTCGAGCTCCGCCTGGAGCTCCCGGCTCGTCGCCCCGGAGCCTGGCACGGGGCGCTGCGCCGGACTCTGCGGCACGGGTCGCTGATCGACGGCGAGCTCGTCGAGCGCGGCAGCCACCAGCCACCCCGTGCCCCGACTGGCCAGCACGTGCCAGTGCAGCACCCCCTCGAGCTCGAGGTGCTGACGCGCATCCCCCGCCCCCGTGTCGGTGATGCTGTGCAAGCGGAAGGGGAGGTCCTCGCCCGGGTGGAGCCGACACGCGAGGAGCTCCGCCCCGGCCTCGGTAGGCCGGGACGACCGGAGCGACGGTCGGTGGGCTCGCCACAGGAGCACGAGCCCCCAGAAAGCGAGGGCCACGACGCCGAGCAGGACTCCCGTTCGCGCCTTCCCCGTTCGCAACTTCATCGAGCGGCGAGCTCCACGGCCACGACTGCGTGGGCTACTGCAGGGACGATGAGAGGGTCCGGTGGAGGAGGTTGTACTTGTAACCGAAGCCATTGAATGTGGCGATGGTGTAGTTCTCGACCGTGTTCCACTTGAAACAGGGATACTTGATCTTCACCCCCGCGATCTTCTTCTTGCAGATGTCGGGCTGCTGCGCCTCGAGCAGCAGCCTGAAATCGATGTCGAGGGTGGTGATGGCGATGTCCGCGTCGACGTTGACCGAGATGCCGAGGGTGAGTGGATTGGCGCCGGTGACGTTGAGCCCGATGGTCGCCGAGCCGCCGTCCTGCGAGCCGGCGTTCACCCCCACCACGGTGGCGTCACACACGATGCTGGCCCGAAACCCCGCGTCACCGAGCGTCGCGCTGGCGCTGGCGTCCAGGGCCGCGTATGGGCGGACCGCCGGCGTGAGCGAGGAGGGGGTGAGCGTCATGGACATCTCGATCCCGGCGCTCCCGCTGACGCAGAAGGCGACCTCGACCGGGATGATCAGCGCGGCGAAGACGTACCGCTGGCAGTACTCCTTGGAGAAGTTGATGTCCTTGGAGTAGGTGATGGAGGCAGCGCTCAGGCTGTAGCCAAAGAGCTTGCTCCCGGTCATCTTGACCCCGGCGTCGAGGGCTGCGGAGCCGGGGGTGATGGTGGCCGACGCGGTGGCCCAGGCCTCGAAGGCCGTGAAGCGACCGAACAGGCCGTCGATCCCGAGGCCGATCTTCGCGTCGGAGGTGGCGCCAGCCAGATCGAGATCGTTGTGGCTGTAGGCGCTGAAGTCGGCCTCGATCGCGTCCTTGGATCCCCAGCCGACGGCGTAGTCCTTGTCGGCTCCGTAGGAATTGGAGAACGAGGCCGGGGCGGCCGCGATGACCAGACGAATCGGAAACAGCTTGCAGTTGTCGAGGCGCCCGTCGACGCCGGCCGAGAGCGGATCCCCTTGCTCGTCGAAGGGCACCGCGGCGCAAACCCGGATCAGGAAGTTGTCGCTCCCGAACCAGGCCCCGCCCGGGAGCAGCAGCGCCCGCGTCGCGGCGGGCAGCATCAGGTTGGAGTTGGTGGTGATGGTTTGACCGGGACGAAGGGTGCCGATGGGGGACAGCATGGAGTCGGCGTTCACGCCGAGCGGCTGCCAGCCCAGGTTGGCGTCGTCCGGCTGCGCCAGCACCTCGTAGGTGAGGTTGACCGGAGAGGGGAGCTGTCCGGCGTTGGCGTCCGCGTCGCTCTGTCCGTAGGCGCGGAGATCGGTCCTGACGGAGAGCGCCCCCCGAGGGGTCTCGCTGGCGCCCGCCGGCACATTGGGATCCTGGGCTTGCGGATAGGCCACCACCACCGAGGTGCTGGGCACCACGTCGACGAGGGCGATGTCGAGCCCGGGCGTCGGCTTCACCAGGAGATCGACGGCGCAGCCCGCGACGTTGGTGTTGGTGGTGGAGTCGAACATCTGGCACTTCTGGTTGATCGGGTTGTTCTGATCGCGCTGGTTGAACACCAGGATCTTCTCGGTGGCGTCCTGCCCCGTGGTGTTCTCGACGAGGTCGACGATCAGCTGGAAGTTGAAGGTTCGCTCGGCGCCGCCATCGAGGCACTCGGGCGGAACCACCGCGTTGAACTGGGTGAATTGCTCGGTGCCGTCGCCGCGGAGGTGAATCTCCGCTCCCTGCAGGATGCAGCTCTTGAGGTTCTGGAGGTCGGCGTCCGTGGCCCCGTCGGCCGGCTTCTCCATGAGCCCGAGGGTCACCAGCACGTCCTTCTCGACGCCCAGGCTGATCGCGCCGAAGGTCACCTGCAGCGGATGGTTGACGTAGACCGCCGAGCCCGAAGGGCGATCGGTGGTCAGGCTCGATACGTAGGACTTGATGACGCCGGCGCTGGCTCCGCCGTCCGGGCTGGTGGGCAGGCACTGCTGCCCACTCAGGCTGGTGCCCGGGCCACAGGTGGTGTCGTCGCACGCCAGGAGGAGGGGGCAGAGAGACGAGATGACGACCACGAGCAGCGGAACGAGACGACCTGTGGACATGTAACCCTCCCTCAAGCAAGTCTGAGCCGCAGGCATCAGAACACGCCCGATGCATCGGGCGCAACGGATTCCGCTGAAATCGGCGCAAGAATGGCGGTGTTCCGGAATTGCCGACGGCGCGGGATCGCGGCGCGCTCAAATGCAAAATGCCAATAGCGACAAATGCCGATAGCACAAAATAACAATAGCGATATGAACAGGTGGGCGCGCGCAGGGTGCGTGCGCGGTCGCTGTTCGGCGAACTGGTGCACCGCCCGGCGCATCACCGCATCGGCGGATCAGCGCGGGTCGGGCCCGGGGGGAGGCGAGGACGCCTGCCCCGTGACGGCGCCACGGCGAACATCGGGGGCGATCTGCACGGGCACGGCGGGGAGGCCGGCCAAGGCCGGAGGGCCAGAGAAGATCAGGGCGTTCCCCTCGAACACCACGCTGCGGGTGTCGGGCCCGGCGACCCGCGCGAAGACGTCGGTGTGGGGACCGGGCGCGCACCCGTGCACGAAGGCGCCCGCCACATCGGTCAGGTCGAGCACCGGGGTCTTCGGGTGCGGGGTGCGGGTGCCGACGTCCGACAGCGCCAGGGACTCGACGTGGACCGCGGTGATGGCGGGCCCCACAGTGGTGTCGACGTTGACCCCGGTGAGAGAGATGTTCCGGGCGTCCCGCACGATCAGGCCCTGGCGCGCCTTGAGATCGATGTCGACGAGCGCGACGCCCTCGAGCAGCGTCTCTGGCAAGCCCTGCAGCGTCCCGGCCCGATCCGCCTCCCCGCTCACCCCGTTGATGCGGATGTTGCGAAAGTGCGGGGTCCGCTCGGAGACCGGCTCGGGCGGGGCGCTGGTGTACGACAGGTTCACCGTGATGGCCTCCTCGACGATGTTGCGCATGACGATGTTGCTCATGCGCACGTTCTCCACCACGCCGCCCCTCCCCCGGGCGGACTTGATGCGGATCCCGCGGTCGGTCCCGTCGAAGACGCAGTTCGAGGCCACCAGGTTGCGGACTCCCCCCGACATCTCGCTGCCGATCACCACGCCGCCGTGTCCGTGCAGCATCGTGCAGTTCGTGATGGTGGTGTTCTCGGCCGGGCGGTTGATGCGGCGGCCCTGCTGATCGCGGCCGGACTTGATGGTGATGCAGTCGTCGCCCGTGTCGATCAGGCAGTCCGAGATGTGGACGTTGCGACAGGACTCGGGATCGATCCCGTCGGTGTTGGGCGCGTCGGAGGGGTTCTCGATGGTCACGCCCCGCACGGTCACGTTGTCGCAGTACACCGGATTGATGGTCCAGAAGGGGGAGCTCACCAGCTTGACGTCGCGGATCGACACCCGCCGGCTGTCGAGGATCTGCACGAAGGGCGGGCGCAAGAACCCCGACTTCAAGCGGGAGTCGTCGTCCGGGAGCTCGAGGGACGGATTGCGCGCGGCGAACTCCTTCTGCCACCGCGAGTCGGTGTTCCAGCGCCCGGTCTTCTTCTGCTCGGCCCGCAGCGCCCGGTGAAATTGCCACCACCGCTCGCCTTGCCCGTCGAGGATGCCCGAGCCCTCGATGGCCACGTCCTCGACGTGGTCGGCGTAGATGAGCGGCGAGAAGCTCACGACCTCGGTGCCTTCCCAGCGGGAGCGCACCATCGGCAGGTAGTCATCGAAGTCGTCGCTGAACTTCACGCGCGCGCCGGCATCGATGTGGAGCGTGATGTGGCTCTCGAGGCGGATGGGGCCGGTGAGGTACGTCCCCGGGCCGAAGAGGACCGTTCCCCCGCCGTGCGCCCGGGCGGCCGCGATGGCCTTGCGGACCGCGTCCGTGCACTTGGTCTTCCCATCCGCCACCGCGCCGTAGTCGCGCACGTCGAAGGCCCCCCGCAGCGCGGAGGAGGCCCCGGCCCGCTCCGGAGTCCCGCTGGCGGCAAGGGCGGTGGCGGTGGCGGGCATCCGCGAGCCCGTCGCCGCCAGCCCCAGGCCCGCAAGCAGCGCCCAGGGGACAGCGGCACGCGCCAGACGCCCCCCCCTGCCCGTCATTCCCCGGCCCCGGCCCCGGCCCCGGCCTGTCTGATCTCGGCGGCCAGGATGAATGGCCCCACGCCCTTCAGATCGTTGGTGGCGATCTCGGTGCTGGTGTAATACGCGAGCGAGCCGTCGCGGTAGGGCTTGCCGCCGAGCCCGGCGACCTTGCAGATCTGCCTCACGTCGACCAGGCCGCCGCCTTCGACGGTCACGAATCGTTCGACGAGCCCGCGCCAGCCCGTGTCCGCCACCGGCCCGTAGGTGCCCCGGGCCAGCCAGCCGTTCTTCACACCCTTCGACAGCGCATAGACGAACATCGCGGAGGCCGAGGCCTCCTCATAGTTGGGTCCGGCGCGCGGCGCATCGAGCACCTGCCACCAGACCCCCGTCGCTGGATCTTGCACCCGGGCCACCGCAGCGGCCAGCCTGCGAAGGATACCCAGCAACGCCGCGCGCGCGGCCGCGACCTCGCCGGCCGTCGTCTTCTCGCTGGGCGGGACCTGGGACAGGACGTCGACCACCGCCATGGCATACCATCCCATGCCGCGGGCCCAGGCGTGCGGCGACAGGCCAGTTTGCGGGTTGGCCCAGCGCTCGGTGCGCGACTCGTCCCAGCCGTGGTACAGCAGGCCGGATCCCGGGGCCCGCAGGTGCTTTTCGGCCAGCACCACCTGGTGCACCGCCTCGGCGAGGGCCGCCGGCTCGTGAAACACCCGCGCGTACTCGGCGAGGAACGGCGAGGCCATGTACACCCCGTCGAGCCACATCTGGCGTGGATAGACCAGCTTGTGCCAGAAGCCGCCGTCGGCGGTCCGAGGTTGGTTGCGCAGCTGTCCCCGCAGGGTCCGCAGGGCCTTCTCGTAGCGGGCCGCCCGGCGCGTGTCGCCGGCTCCCCGGGCCGCGGCCAGCAGGGGAAACAGCACCTTGCCCATGTTCAGCTGGTCGAGGTTGTAGTCCTCGACCCGGTAACCGCCGTGGATGTTGCCGTCCTCGTCGAGCACCCGATCCACCGCCTGCCGGGCATAGGCAATGTACTTCGGCTCCCGGGTCTCGGCCGCCACCTGCAAGCACGCCTCGAGGAGCAATCCCGGCTCGTAGTTCCACTTGTCGGTGAGGACGGGGGCGCGGGCCATCGCCGAGTCACAGGCCCGGCGGCCCCAGCTGGCAGCCGCGCCCGCCACCGCGGCGCCGGATCCGACCGACCGCCCGGGGCGCACGTCCGCCCCGTGACCCGTGGCCGGCATCCCCGCGGGGTCCGTGGCCGCGGATGCAGCCCGGTCGAGCCCGGGCGTCGTCGGACCCGAGAGGCGCACCTCGACCGGATGGGCGCGTCGACGGGCGAAGGCCTCGACGGCTGCTCCCCAGGCCGCGCGATCGGCGAAGTCTCCGTTCCCCTGCCAGCCGAAACCGGCGTCGTACTCGAGGGGGACGCCGACCCGCGCGTTCACCACGAGGAGCCGATCGCTGTCGGTCTCGGGCGCCTCGATGACCGAGCCCGCCGGGACCACCACGGCGCACCCGAGGCTCGGCGAGGCAGGGGCCTTCTTCAGCGGCTCCCACGAGCGCAGCCAGCCCGCCGCCGCATCCACCTCGAACGCCCCACCCTCGTGGCGCGCGATCCCGATGGCGACTGGCACCAGCGGCGCCGGCACCGCTGCCGGCCTGGCCGGCGAGGACGTGCCCGCGCCCGCGGGCGCGCCTGCAGGGGGCACGGCGGTGGCGGTGCCGGCCTCGAGGCGAAAGGTGCTGGCGAAGTGGTCGAAGCTCTGACCCGCGTCGAGCGTGACGCGCTTGACCTCCGAGATCCGGCGTCCGCCGCCGAGGTCCCAGGGGGCATATGCGAGCTCGAACACCAGGCGGACCGGCCCGTTCGCCAGCACGCGCGAGGTGGTGAAGTTGCGCGACACCGCCAGGCGGCGGTCCGCCGTCCACACGCCGAGCCCGCCGCACCCGCGGGCCTTGCCCACCGAGTAGAAGTCGCCGCCCTCCCCGGTGTCCTCATGGTAGTTGTCGGTCAGGTACCAGTCGTTCACGACCAGGTGGCGCACGCGCTTGCACCACACGTCCACCCCGCTGCTCACCAGCGGCTCGGCCTTCCAGGTCTCGAGATCGGGCCCGTACATCCGGTGGGCGATGCGATCGTTCTCCCACGCGAAGTCGTCGTGGCGCTCGCGCGCGAAGCGCCCGTAGACGCGGTACTGTCCGCGGTCGACCGCCGCCCGGGCGCCCGGCTTCACGGTGACCACCTGCGACTCGGAGGGGCCGAGGCTCACCTGGAAGACCAGCGCGTCCGGCCTCTCGTCTCCGTCGAGATCCACCCACTGCGAGAGCACCGGGACCCCCGCGGCATCGATCACCACCGTCCGCTTCGGCTCGAGCCCGGGGACGCGCCTCTGCAAGTCGGCGAACGGCAGGGACACCGTCTCTGAAGGCCGCGCCTCTCCGAGCGGATTGTGGATCTCGACCAGGAGCTCGGACGCTCCGGTGCTGGTCGGCCCTCCCGCGGCTGCGCTCCCGGCGGCCGCAGCGGCAGCCGCAGCCGCTGCCGCTGTCGCGACCAGCCCGATCGCCACCAGCCCGCTAGGGCGCACCGGCGGCCCACTCGATGGCGGCGACCATCAGTCGGTACGAGTCGATGGCCAGGTCCTTGATCGCGTCCGTCTTCCAGCACAGCGAGGCCCGCCGCGCCGGCGCGACGGTCTTGGACATCATCCCCCCCTTTTCGTACGCGAAGACACAGAGCTCGGTCGGGCTTCCCATCACCGACGCCACCTGGATCGGCGCGCCACCCGGAACCGCCCAGGAGATCTGGGTGTTGCGGGTGGGGCTGATCACGTTCAGGTTCGCGCCGGCGGCGAACGAGGCCGCGAGGTAGGACGTGGCGTCGATGACCGTCAGCTGCGAGGTGCTCGGGGCGTTGCCCTTCCCCGACGACCCCACGATGAAGTCGAGCGGCTGGTAGGTGGGGTTTCCGAAGGTCAGGATCGGCACCGCGAGATCCTTGTAGGAGCTGGCGAAATCCGCACCCGACGCGCCGGACGAGCCGACGATCAGGTCCTGGCTGGACGCGCTCGCGTCGGCCGGCGTGGCGGCTCCCAGCTTCACGACCATCCCGCGGGCGGCCATCAGATCGCTCAGCATCTGATCGCCGTCGTCCAGGCTGGCCGGGTTGTCCACCACCAGGAGGACCTTCTTGCCGGTGAGATCCACCTTCTTGGTCCCGGCCGACCCACCACTTCCAGCCACCGGGATCGGCGCTGAGCCGCCGCTCGATCCGACGGGCACGCCTCCGGGCGCACCTCCACTCGCCGCGGCGGAGGTGCTCCCGCCGCCGCTCGCGCTCCCGCTCGCGGCGCGCCCGCCGCTGGCCGTCGCCCCCGGGCTCGCCCCGCCACTGCCAGGTGAGCCGCCGCCGCTGCCGCCTCCACCGCTGCTCCCCCCGGTCCCGAGCTCACCCGGCTGCGTGCCGGACAGCTGCGCACAGGACAGCGCCGAGCCCAGCACGGCGACCGCCGCCGCCAGCACCGCCCGGCCGAGCGCCCCGTCCCTGCGCGGCTGCCACATCATTCGGGCGCCGGGGGCACCGGGCGAACGGTCTCGGGTTGAACGCACGACGACAGGTCGAACAGCATGAACTCCAGCGCCTTCTCCTGCGGCGACAGGGTGGTCGAGGTGCAGCCGGTCGGGAAGGGCTTCTCCGGCCACGAGACATCCGGAGCCACGCCGCCCGCCGCCGCCGAGACCACGTGCACGTCGGTGAACACCACCCGGCCGCACTGCTGGTCGGCGGAGCTCTCGACCGGGGTGTTCATGGTCATGTACTCGACCCCGGGCCGCGCCACCTCGGCGTCGTAGTAGATCCAGCGCTGGGTGTACGGCGGGGTGACCGCCTTCACCGAGTACTGCCCCTGGAACACCGGCAGGCTCCCGCGCGTGGTCGACGCGCCCACGTTCACCAGCCAGTCGGCGAGCGCCATCCCCTTGGGGAAGGTGTCGTCGATCTTCAGCGTGCTCGGATCGGGCAGATCGTTGTTGTCGTTCATGTAGACCGCCGTCTGTGGCCACGGCGCCGCCCCCGACTCGAGCCAGTAGGAGTGCTTGTGATCGGCGAACAGCCGGCCCCCCATGTCCGCGTACGACTTGATGTTCTGTCGGTACGGCGACTTGGCGTCGGCGTAGGACGCGCCTTCGCAGGACAGCACGAGGATGTCGTACGTGCGGAGCTTGTCGGGGCTGCCCCAGAGCGTGGAGGCGTTGGGGAAGGCCACGCCGCCGTTCACGGTGGCGGCGAAGCCCTTCGAGCCCGCGCCATCTCCGCTCGTGGCCCCGCCGACGAACATGTGGACGCGCCCCGTCCCCGCGTCGGTGGTGAACTCCTGGTCGGCGACGCCAATCTTGCGGAGCAGACATTCGAGGGCGTCCGCGTGCCCGGTGGTGAGCGCGAACTGCGGCAGGTGCCCCTCGCTCTGGCTGCGGGGCAGGCGGGTGAGGTTCTTGTCCGTGATGGGGGTGTCCTGGCAGGCCGTGACCGTGGGGATGGTCACCTTGCGTCGCCACTTGCCGACCTGGATGACGAGCGGGATGTCGTGACCCACCGGCATGTTGCTGAGCACGAAGTGACCGCTCGCATCCGACAGCGCGGTGGCGATGGGAGAGCCGGTCGCCGTCCCGTCGCACTTCTGACACGACACGCCCTCGGGAATGTCCGCCAGATCGGCGTTGGGGACGTAGACCACCACGTTGTACAGCGGGGTGCTGCCGGCGGGATCGTACACCGTCCCGCTCACCGAGGTGGTCTGGCCCGCGGGACAGGCGGCCTGCGCGCAGGGGCCGTCCTTGCAGGTCGGCTGCTGACACTGAAGGTTCTTGCAGCCGCCGGTCGCGCCGTTGGAGCTGGTGATGGTGCCACGGCTGGCGTCCGCGGTGTCAGCCGGCAAGGTGACGGAGGTCCCGCCCGAGCCGAAGAGCGAGCCGCCCCCCGAATTCGCGGCGGCCGCGCCCGTGCCGTCGCCGCCCGGCTGCCCGCCAGTTCCGGTCTTGACGCTGGCGCACGCCGAAACGAGGGCCAAGCTGGTGGCCAGAAGCGAGGCCAGCATCCAGGTCAGCGGGCGGGCCGGAGCTCGGGATCTGGGGGGAATGGTCATGGGTGCCTCTCCGTGAAGCCGCCGGGGCCCGGGGCCGGACCCGTGCGGGATCTCGTCTGCGGGACTCCGCTTGAGTGTCCGCCCGGGGCGCGCCCGGCTCATCCGAGGGCGCAGGCCGTGGCAGAAGACCGCTGGTGGAACCGCTCGTCGAGCCGGGCGCCAGCCGCGTGGGCTCGACCTTGGAGAAAACCCTGGGATGATGAGCCGCAAGACCCGCCCGCCGGCAACCCTAACCACGAGCCATGACACCCGAGCCCCCCCTCCTCCAGCTGAAGAGTCCCTCGCCGTCCGACCACCCGGCGCCGGCGCCCATGAGGCAGACCATCCGGATCTCCGAGGGCGACAACGTCCTCGTCGCGCTCGCCGCCATCCCGGCCGGAACGGCGGTCGCCGGGCTCGTCACGCGAGACGACATCCCCGCCGGCCACAAGCTGGCCGCGAACCCCATCCGTTCGGGCGAGCTGGTGGTGAAGTACGGGTATCCCATCGGCGCCGCCACCCGGGACATCCTGGCCGGCGAGCACATCCACAGCCACAACTTACAGAGCATCCTGCGCGGCGATCTGGCGGCGACGGTCGAGGGGCGTGGCGCGACCGGCGCGGCGACCGGCGCCTCCGCCAGCGTCGCCCGCGCGCCCCGCACCCGCGAGACCGCCACCTTCGACGGCTACCGCCGGCCCGACGGCCGGGTCGCGATTCGCAACGAGATCTGGATCGTCAACACCGTGGGCTGCGTCAACAACGCCGCCGAGCGCATCGCGGCGGCCGCCACCCGCGAGCTCGTGCACCCCGGCTCCAACATCGACGGGGTGTATGCCTTCTCGCATCCCTACGGGTGCTCGCAGCTCGGCGGCGATCTCGCGCACACCCAGGGGATCCTCGCCGGGCTGGTCAACCACCCCAACGCGGGCGGCGTGCTGATCCTCGGCCTCGGCTGCGAGAACAACCAGATGAAGCTGTTCCTCGAGAGCGCGGGTCCGCTCGACCCCGCCCGGGTTCAGTCCTTCAACGCCCAGGAGGTCGAGGACGAGGTGGAGGAAGGTCTGGCGCGCGTCCGGATGGTCGCGAAGTACGCCAACCAGTTCACCCGCACGCCCATCCCGGCCAGCGAGCTCATCCTCGGCATGAAGTGCGGCGGCAGCGATGGCCTGTCGGGGATCACCGCCAACCCGCTCGTCGGCCGCATCGCCGACCGGGTCACCGCCGCCGGGGGCAGCGTGCTCCTGACCGAGGTGCCCGAGATGTTCGGGGCCGAGGAGGTGCTGCTGGCGCGGGCCTGCACCCCCGAGGTGGCGAGCGACACCGTCGCCCTGGTCAACCAGTTTCGCGGCTACTTCCGCAAGTACGACGAGCCGATCGACGAGAACCCCGCCCCGGGGAACAAGGCGGGCGGCATCACCACCCTCGCCGAGAAGTCGCTCGGCTGTGTGCAGAAGGGCGGTCAGGCCCCGGTGGCCGAGGTCCTCGACTACGGAAAGCGGGTCCCGATGGGCCTCGGCGGACTGGCGCTGGTCAACGCCCCCGGCAACGACGGGGTGTCGTCGACCGCCATGGTGGCGGCGGGCGCGCACCTGGTCCTCTTCACCACCGGCCGCGGCACGCCCATGGGGTTTCCCGCCCCGACCGTCAAGATCAGCACCAACTCGGAGCTGGCCCGGCGCAAGGCCGGATGGATCGACTTCGACGCGGGCCCGATCGCGCTCGGCACCGCCGAGCTCCCCGAGCTCTCGCAGCGCCTGTTCGAGCTGATCCTCGAGGTCGCGAGCGGGCGCACCCGCACCAAGAGCGAGCAGAACGGTTTCCGCGAGATCGCCATCTGGAAGGACGGGGTGACCCTGTGAGCGCCCCGGCGCCGGGGCCGCCCGCGGAGGGTCACGGCCTGCCCCGCCTCGACGGCGCGCTCGCCAAGCTGCCCGTCCACCACCCCGAGCGGGTGCTGCAGTTCGGGGAGGGAAACTTCCTGCGCGCTTTCGTGGACTGGATGCTCGATCGGATGAACGGCGCCGGCCTGTTCAACGGACGCGCGGTCCTGGTGCAGCCCATCGCGCACGGGATGGCCGACGCCATCAACGCGCAGGATGGCCTCTTCACGGTGGTCCTGCGCGGCCGCCAGGACGGGCAGATCGTCGACACCCGCGAGCTCGTGACCGCCGTGAGCCGGTGCATCGATCCGTACCGGGACTTCGAGGCCTTCGCCGAGTGCGCCCGCAACCCCGAGCTGCGCTTCGTGGTGTCGAACACCACCGAGGCCGGGATCCGGGTGGATCCGGCGGACGCGCTCGACGCGCGGCCCTGCTCGTCCTTTCCAGGGAAGCTCACCCAGCTCCTCTACCTCCGCTTCCAGTGCTTCGCGGGCGATCCAGCCCGCGGGCTGGTGATGCTGCCGTGCGAGCTCATCGAGCGCAACGGCGACCACCTGCGCCGCGCGGTCGAGGAGACCGCGCGCCGCTGGGCGCTGCCCGCGGCGTTCCTGGCCTGGCTCGAACAGGCGTGCCTCTTCACCAACACGCTCGTCGATCGCATCGTCACCGGCTATCCCAAGGACGAGGCCGACGAGCTGCAGGCGGCGCTCGGCTACCAGGATCGGTTGCTGGTGGCGGCCGAGGTGTTTCACGCCTGGGTGATCGAGTCCGCGCGACCGCTCGAGGCCGAGCTGCCGTTTCGGCGGGTGGGCCTCGACGTGATCTGGACCGACGACGTCGGCCCCTACCGCGAGCGCAAGGTGCGCATCCTCAACGGCGCCCACACCATGAGCGTGCTCGCGGCGTACCTGGCGGGCCTCGACACGGTGGGGGCGTGCATGGCCGATCCGGCCTTTCGCGGCCTCATCGAGGCGGGGATCGCCGAGGAGATCCTCCCCACGCTCACCCTGCCACGGGGCGAGCTCGAGTCCTTCGCGCGCTCGGTGTCCGAGCGGTTCGCCAATCCCTTCATCAAGCACCAGCTCCTCAGCATCTCGCTGAACTCGGTGAGCAAGTTCAAGGCGCGCATCCTCGGGACCATGCTGGACTACCGGCGCCTGCGGGGACAGCTTCCCCGACGGCTGACCTTCGCGCTGGCGGCGCTGGTGGCCTTTTATCGTGGGACCGTGCTTCGCGATGGCGCCCTCCTCGGCCGGCGGGCCGGGGCCGAGTACCGCATCCAGGACGATCCCCCGGTGCTGGCCACCTTCCAGCAGGCGTGGTCCGCCCACCCCGAGGGTCCGCTGTCCCTGGCCGATGCCACCGTGGTGAGCTCGGCGATCCTCTCCAACCGGGATCTCTGGGGCCAGGACCTCGAGCCCGCCCTCCCGGGCCTCACCGTCGCCGTGGCCGGCCACCTCGCGACCATCTGCACCGAAGGCGCGCGCGCCGCCCTCGCGCGGGTGTGACGCGGATCGGCCGGATCGATCCCGGAGGCCGGGAAGCGCGCGCCCGTCTGTCTACGGGGTGTCTACGGGATGTCGATGTTGGGGCAGCCGAAGATGATCTCGACCTTGTTGGCGGCGGTGGTCTTGATCATGTCGCACCACGAGCCGAAGACCTCGACCGCCATGTTGGTCGAGTCGGTGTAGTCCCAGCCGTCGGCGTGGGTGGGATCGGCGGGCGCCTTCACGCCGCTCACCTTGACCGCGATCTTGGTCGGCACCGGGGGGGCCTTGGTGAAGTTGAAGACACAGGTCTGCGCCACGGTCGTGATGGCGGTGAACGCCGCCACCAGCTCGTCCTTGGTCGAGCCGAGGTAGAACTTGCTGGCGATCGGGTTGGGATCGGGGCGGGCTTCGCCGCCAGCGAGCGCCCAGTCGTTCAGGGTCTTGGTGTCGGATGCCTTGGTCGCGACCCCCACCACGAAGGTCGGGAACCCCGCCGCCGCGGCGCTGCCGATCGCGGTGGTCGCGGCCGCGACCGCGGCCATGCTGCCGCCACCGCTGAAGGACAGGCTGCCGACGGTCCCCGAGCACGACGGCTGCCCGTCGGTCGCGAACAGGATGAACTTGCGGTGGTCGTTCATGATGCCCGACAGGTAGGTCTTGGCCACGTCGAACACCCCACCGGTCGGCGTGCCGTTCCCGAGGGGCATGGTCGCGCTGGCCTGGGCGGCGATCGCCGCCCCGTTCTTGGGCGAGATCGGCACGTCGATCTTGCTGGTGAGGGTGGCCTGGGCGCACTGTGCCCCGTCCTCCGGGAAGCTCTTGAACCCCCAGGAGATGTCACCGCCCACGGTGGTCACCACGTCGGTCAAGGCCGGCACGATCTGGCTCCACTTGGAGGGCGTGGTGGATCCGGCCGGGATGTCCTTGTCCATCGAGTCACGCGCCATCGAGGCCGAGCGATCCAGCAACACCAGGATGTCCACCGGACGGCGCTCGAGGTCGAAGGTCTCGAGACCACAGCTCATCTCCCCACCCTGGCCGTTGCCACTGATGAGGGTCCGGCCGCCGCTGCCCGACAGGGGCACGGCCCCTGTGCTGCCTCCGCTGCCTGGCAGTCCGAGGCCGAGGCCAACCCCACCCGAGCCCGATGCGGCCCCCATGCCTGCCTGGTCCACCTTCGCGCAGGCCGCGAAGACCACGACCAGTTCCACCGCGAGCACGACGGCCACACCCTTCACACCCGGAGCCTTCGCCCGGTCACACCTCACGCGCGAATGTCTCTCGAATCTCATCGCCATGCTGAATGGTAGCCGGCCCCGAGAGCTACCGGGCGCCGCGCCGATGACTACCGACGCGGCGCCCTGAAGCTGCCCCGGAATCCTGGTGAACGGCGGTCTTCCTGGTTCCCCCCAAAACGGCCACCGTATCACCTGGACACCCCTACAGTGTCGTGACCGCTCGATCACGGCTCAGCAAAAAACCCCGAAATCCCGCGGTGATCTCGGGAAATTTTCTCTGCCCGTGCGATTTGCGATTGTCCTTGCGGGCGCAAACCTTTTCCTGCAAAACGGGCCGATGGCAGCCACGCGCGACGCCGGAATTCCGCTCGCTGGACCCGCCGACGGGGTTGAGAATCGGGATGAGGATGAAGCTGTTGGACGGTATCGGTGGGTGGTGTGCAGTCTGCTCTTCTTCGCCACCACCATCAACTACATCGACCGGCAGATCCTCTCGCTGCTGAAGCCGATCCTCGACGAGCAGCTCGGATGGACCAACGCCCAGTTCGGACAGGTGAACGCCGCCTTCCAGGCCTCCTACGCGGTCGGGCTCCTCGTCTTCGGGGCGGTGATCGATCGCGTGGGGACGCGGCTCGGCTATGCGCTGTCGATCGCCGCCTGGAGCGCGGCGGCCATCGCCCACTCCGCGGTGGGGAGCATCTCGGGCTTCTTCCGCGCCCGCGTCGCGCTCGGCCTCGGCGAGGGCGGCAACTTCCCGTCGGCCATCAAGGCCGTCGCGCTGTGGTTCCCCCGGCGCGAACGGGCCTTTGCCACGGCGCTCTTCAACTCGGGCGCGAACGTGGGGGCCATCATCGCACCCGCCACGATCCCGGTGATCGCGCTGCACTGGGGCTGGCGCTCGGCCTTCGTGGCGGCCGGGCTGGCGGGCTTCGTGTGGCTCGGATTCTGGATCATCTTCTACGAGGTCCCCGAGCGCGCGAGGCGCGTGACCGCCGCCGAGCTGGCCCACATCAGGAGCGATCCGCGCGACACCGAGGCCACCGCCACCGGGAGGCTCGGGTGGGGCCAGCTCCTGCGCTACCGGCAGGCGTGGTCGTTCGTGGTGGCCAAGTTCCTCACCGATCCGGTGTGGTGGTTCTTTCTCATCTGGCTGCCCGACTACTTCAAGAAGACGCGCGGCCTCGATCTCAAGAAGAGCTGGGTTCACCTGGTGACGGTCTACACGGTGGTGACGGTCCTGAGCGTGCTCGGCAGCTGGGCGACGGGCGCCCTGACCCGCCGCGGGGTGGGCGTGAACCGCGCGCGCAAGCTCAGCATGCTGGTCGCGGCCCTGACGGTCTTGCCGATCCTGCTCGTCACCCGGGCCGGCGACTGGACCGCGGTGTTCCTGATCGGCCTGGCGGGAGCCAGCCATCAGGCCTGGTCGGCCAACCTGTACACCAGCGTGTCCGACATGTTCCCGAAGCGCGCGGTGGCCTCGCTGGTCGGCCTCGGCGGCATGGCCGGCTCCGTCGGCGGGATCCTGTTCCCGCTCTTCTCGGGCAAGCTGCTCGACACCTTCCAGTCGAGAGGCAACGTCACCGCCGGGTATGCCATCCTCTTCGGCATCTGCGGCACGGCCTACCTGGCCGCCTTCGCCCTCGGCCACCTCCTCGCCCCCCGCTTCGATCCGATCACCGATCTGCCGACCGACAATCAGTCCCCGCCTGCGCCTGGACCTTCCACTGAGCCATCCTGATTGGCGACACAGGGACTGCAGGACTGAGTACCAGACGGGTGCGTTCCTGGCCTGCAGGGCGAACAAACCTTCTCTTCACAGGCGCCCATTCCCAGCGCGACAATCCCCGCCAGGAAGAATTTGACCGCCATTTGACCGCCATTCATGGGGCTGAATGCATCGCCTTCACACTCAACCACGCTGGCTGATCGGAAGCCCAGTTCTCGACCCGGGGTCAGTCCGCGACGAGCTCGACCGTCACGTTGCCGCGGGTGGCGTTCGAGTAGGGGCACACCTGATGGGCCCGCTCCATGAGCGCGTGGGTCTCCTCCTTGGACAGCCCCTCCACGTGCCCCCGGAGGACGACCGAGAGCACGTACCGCTTGTCGTCGGTCACGTTGAAGGACACCTGGGCGGTCACGTGCGCGTCGGTCAGGGGCTTCCTGTCCATGCGGGCGACTGTGCGCAGCGCACTCTCGAAGCAGGCGCCGTATCCCGCGGCGAAGAGCTGCTCGGGGTTGCTGCCGCGCCCCCCGGGGCCTCCCATCTCCTTCGGCACCCTCATGTCGACGTCGAGCACTCCGTCGTCGGAACGGACATGACCCTCCCGTCCCCCATGGGCCGTCGCGACGGCCGTGTAAAGCGTCTTCATCCAGGAGTTATAGGCATCGAGCGCCGATCCGCCAGGCCCCGAGCGGCGTGCGTCGCCGATGTTACAAGGGCGAAATCAACCCCGGATCAGAGCACGTACTGGGACAGGTCCTCGTCCTCGAGGATCCCCTTCAGCCGCTCCTGCACGTAGGCGGCGGTGATGGGGATGGTGGTCTGCCCGAGCTCCGGGGCCTCGAACGCCAGATCGTCGAGCACCCGCTCCATGATGGTGTGGAGCCGCCGTGCGCCTATGTTCTCCATGCGCACGTTCACCTCGGCCGCCACCCGTGCGATCTCCAGGATCGCGTCCGGCCGGATGTCGAGCGTCACGCCCTCGGTGGCCAGCAAGGCGGTGTACTGCTTGGTCAGGGCATTCTCGGGCTCGGTCAGGATGCGCACCAGATCCTCGTTGGACAGGGACTCGAGCTCGACCCGGATGGGAAAGCGCCCCTGCAGCTCCGGGATCAGATCCTTCGGCTTCGAGACGTGAAACGCCCCGGCCGCCACGAACAGCACGTGGTCGGTCTTGAGCGGACCGTGCTTGGTCGACACGGTCGAGCCCTCGACGATCGGCAGGAGATCGCGCTGCACGCCCTCGCGCGACACGTCCGGGCCCCCCGACCCTCCCCCTTCCCGCCCCGCGACCTTGTCGATCTCGTCGATGAAGATGATCCCCGCCTCCTCGGCCCGTCGGATGGCCTCCTTGCCGAGCTTGTCGACGTCCATGCGCTTGGCGGCCTCCTCGTCGGTCAGCGCCTCGAGCGCCTCGGGCACGGTCAGGCGCCGCTTCTTGGTCTTCTTCGCCATCTGCGGCATCATGTCCTTGAGGTTGAGGACCATCTCCTCCATCCCGGTCCCCGAGAACATGTCGATCACGGTCTGTCCGCTCTCGGCGGTCTCGATCTCCACCGTGCGGTCGTCGAGCTTCCCGTCGCGCAGCAGCCGGCGCAGAGAGTCGCGCGAGGCGTTCGGCCCTGGGCCCTCCGCGCCAGACGCCGGCGCGCCCCCGGCCCCCATCGTGGCGTCTCCGATGGCCGGCATCGGGATGGCTCCGCTCGCCGAGCGCCCTCCCGGGCCGATGGGCGGCAACAGCGCATCGAGCAGGCGCTCCTCGGCGGCCTCCCTGGCGAGCGGCCACACCCGGTCACGCTCCTCCGCGCGCACCATCTGGACCGCGGTCTCGGCCAGGTCGCGCACCATCGACTCCACGTCGCGCCCCACGTAGCCGACCTCGGTGAACTTGGAGGCCTCGACCTTGACGAAGGGAGCGCCGGCCAGACGGGCCAGCCGTCGCGCGATCTCGGTCTTCCCGACCCCGGTCGGGCCGATGAGCATGATGTTCTTCGGCGTGATCTCGTCGCGCATGGGCGGCGACACCTGCTGGCGACGCCACCGGTTGCGCAGGGCCACGGCCACCGCGCGCTTGGCGGCCTTCTGCCCCACGATGTACCGATCCAGCTCTTCGACGATGGCCCGCGGCGTGAGCTGCTCGGGTTTGAGCTTCGAGACGCTGGGCCTGGCGGGCGAGGACGACACGTGGCTCAAAGCTCCTCGATGCTCTGGTTGGTGTTGGTGTAGATGCAGATCTCCCCGGCGATGGTCAAGGCCCGCGCGGTGATCTCCCGCGCCGACAGCTCGGTGGCCGACAGGAACGCCCGCGCCGCCGCCAGCGCGTAGGGCCCGCCCGACCCGATGGCCGCGGCCTCCCCGTCGGGCTCGATCACGTCGCCCGTCCCCGAGAGCAGCAGGATGCGCTCCCGGTCCGCCACCAGCAGCAACGCCTCCAGGCGCCGCAGCACCCGATCGGTCCGCCAGTCCTTGGCCAGCTCGACCGCTCCGCGCAAGAGGTTCCCGTTCGCGTCCTTGAGCCGGGCCTCGAACTTCTCGAACAGGGTGATGCCGTCGGCGGCCGAGCCCGCGAAGCCGGCCAGCACGCGGTTGTCGTAGAGCCGGCGAATCTTGCGGGCCGTGCCCTTGACGACGGTGTTGCCCATGGTGACCTGACCGTCGCCCCCGAGGGCGACCTGGCCGGCCCGCCGGACGGCGAGGACCGTGGTGGAACGAATGCGGGGGGGCTTCATGCGCGGGACCTCGGGTGGGCTTTGTCGTAGACGGCCATCAGGTGATCGATGTCGACGTGAGCATATCGCTGGGTGGTCCGGATGCTCTCGTGTCCGAGCATTTCCTGGATCGATCGCAGATCGGCCCCCTCGCCGAGCAGGTGGGTGGCGAAGCTGTGCCGGAGGCCATGCGGGGAGACCAGCGGCGCTCCAGTGGCCCGCTCCCGGGTCCCGAGCAAGCGCCGAACACCCCGCGGGGTGAGCCGTCGGCCGCGGCGGCTCAGGAACATCGCCGCGGCGGCGGCCGAGCTCGCCGGGCGCGCCCCGGCCAGCAGGCTGGCGCGCCCGGGCGTGCGGCCGAGGTCGCCGCCGAGGTATCTCTCGATGGCCGCGACGGCCTGACGCCCGATCGGGACGATGCGATCCTTGCGCCCCTTGCCCTGCCGGACCTTCACCAGGCCGCCCCCGTCGTCGCTGCGATCGAGGTCCTCGAGATCGAGCCCACACGCCTCCGACACCCGTAGCCCGCTGCCGTAGATCGCCTCGAGGAGGGCGGTGTCCCGGCGCTCCTCGGCCTCCGCGATCTCGGCCGAGACGCCGCGTCGGTCGGTGGCGCGGGCCGGCAGCCTGGTGTCGAGCAAGCGGCCCACCTCTTCCTTGCCGAGGAATCTCGGCAGGCGCTTGGCGCGTCTCGGAGGCCGCAGGCCCGCGACCGGGCTCGACGCCAGGAGGCGCCGCCGCACCAGCCAGCGAAAGAACGCCCGCAGGGAGGACAGCTTCCGCGCCAGGGTCACGGCATCGTTTCGCCCGTGCAGGGAGGCGAGGTACCCGCGGCACACCAGCACGTCGAGCTCCGCCGGCCGGGGCTCGCGCCCGAGCAGGTGGCGGGCGAAGGCCTGGAATTCCCGGAGATCGGTCAGGTAGGCGCGCACCGTGTGCTCCGAGGCGCGCCGCTCGCCGCGCAGGTGCCCCTCGAACAGCTTCAGCGCCGCGTCCATGGGCGAGATCGTAGCCCATGCCGCGCCGCCCGCTAAGGAAACCGATCGGAACCGCTGCGCGAGGTTCTCGCGATGCAGCCTGGACTGAAGTGGGGCCCGTGCCGCGCGGTACTTTCGTGGCAGGGGCCCATTCCGTTCGGCGGCACCGGGCCGAAGCCCCCGAGCCCGACGACTCGGGCTCTCCCCCGCGCTTCGCGGCGCGGGGGTTCGCCCTCTTTCGGCGGGTGCACTGGCAGACGTGTGCCGGGTGTTGGATGCTGCTCCCCCGCCACCCATGGATCCCGAGACGCCCCCCCTGACTGCGCCCGCCCGGCTCGACCCGCCCGGCTCGACCCTGGTGGGGCGTGAGCTCGACGTCGTCATCCACGCGCTCGATGCGACCGGCACCGGGGTGGGCGCCGCGGCTGGAATCGCGCCCGACGGGCTGGCGGAATCGGTGGTCCTCGTCCCGTTCACCCTCCCGGGCGAACACGTCCGCGCGCGCGTCTGGCGGGCGCGCGGACGCGAGGTCGCCGCCGATCTCCTCGGCGTCACCCGCCCGAGCCCCGCCCGGGTCGCGCCCGGGTGCGCGCTCTTCGGAACCTGCGGCGGCTGCCAGGTGCAACACCTCGCGCCTTCCGCCCAGCTCGCCTGGAAGACCGCGCTCGTCCGCGCCGCGCTCGATCCGGTCGGCCTGGCCGCGCTGGTTCGGGACTGCATCCCCTCGCCGCGGGTCTACGGCTACCGCTCCAAGCTGACCCCCCACTACGAGGTGCCCCACAAGCGGGACCCGCCCGGCGCCGGCGCCGGCGCCGCCCCAGCCATCGGCTTCCTGCGCGCCGGCCGTCGCCATGCGCTGGTGGATGTCCCGCGGTGCCCGCTCGCCACCGACGGCGTCAACGCCGCCCTCCCGGCCCTGCGCGCCGCCGCGCACGAGGCGGCGCGCGGTCGTCGGCGCGGGGCCTCGCTCCTCCTGCGCGAAGGCGCGAGCGGGGTCACGAGCGACCCCGACGCGCGCGTCGTCGAGCGCGTGGGGACACTCAGCCTGGAGTTCGCGGCCCGTGAGTTCTTCCAGAACAACCCGTTCTTGCTGCCGGCCCTGGTGGATTTCGTCATCGACGGCGCCGTCTCGACCGGCGCCACGCTGCTCGTCGACACCTACTCGGGCAGCGGGCTCTTCGCGCTCGCGGCCGCCCGCCGCTTCCGGCGCGTGCTCGGGGTCGAGGTGAGCGCCGCCGCCGTCGCCGCCGCGCGCGCGAACGCCGTCGCGAACGGGCTCGGCAACGTCGCGTTCCTCGCCGCCCCGGCCGCCCACATCTTCGCCAGCGTGGTGGACGAGGGCCCGGACGCCGCGGTCATCGTGGATCCACCGCGCAAGGGAGCCGATCCCTCGTTCCTCGACCAGCTCGTGACCTTTGCGCCGCGCTCGGTGGTCTACGTGTCGTGCAACCCCGAGACCGCGGCGCGCGACCTCGCCCACCTGGCGGCGGCGGGCTTCACGGTCGTCACCGTCCAGCCTTTCGACATGTTCCCTCAGACCCGCCACGTGGAGAGCGTGACGGTCCTGCACCGCGTTTGAGTCCGATCCAGGTCGAGCCCCGTCCTGGTCTTGGTGTCAGGCCGACGCCACCCCTGCTCCCGTGCCCGAGCCTTCGCCCGCGCTCGGCTCGTTCATCTCCGGATCGGCGGTGTAGTCGCAGCCCTCCTTGATGCAGCGGATGCGTGTCCCCGCCTTGCTGACCTTCTGCACCAGGAACGCCGCTCCGCACTGTGGACACGGCTGGGGGATCGGCCGGTCCCAAGACACGAAGTCGCACTTGGTCTTGGAGTAGTTCGAGCACCCGAAGAACACCTTGCCCCGCTTCGAGCGCTTCTCGGTCAGGTAGCCGCCGCAGTCGGGCTTGGGGCAGGCCACCCCGAGCGAGATCGGGCTGGTGGTCTTGCACTCGGGATAGCGCGAGCAGGCCTGGAACTCGCCGAACCGCCCCCGCCGGATCACCATCGGCGAGCCACAGTTCGGGCACACCTGGTCGGTCGGCCGGGTGGTCGAGACAATCTCGATGCTCCCGTCCGCCCGCTTGGTGTACTCCTTGGTGTTGCGGCACTCCGGATAGCCGGTGCAGGCCAGGAAGTGGCCGTTGCGGCCCCACTTGATCACCATGCTCTTGCCGCACTTCTCGCAGATCTGGTCGGTCGGCTGCTCCTCGCGCTTCAGGTCGCGCATCTCGATCTTGGCCTTCTCGAGATCCAGCTTGAAGGGCTCGTAGAAGCGCTGGAGCAGCTTGACCCAGTCGGCCTGGCCCTCCTCCACCTGGTCGAGCTGCTCCTCCATCTGAGCCGTGAAGTCCGTGCTCACGATCTCGGGGAAGCTCTTGACCAGCAGGGTATTGACCATCCCGCCGAGCTCGGTCGGGTGCAGGCGCCCCTCCTTCTTCTCGGCGTACCCGCGCTCCTGGATGGTGGAGAGGATGGCCGCGTAGGTGGACGGCCGTCCGATGCCCTTCTCCTCCAGCTCCTTGACCAGGGTGGCCTCGGAGAACCGCGGCGGCGGCTGGGTGAAGTGCTGCTGGGGGTCGACCGCCAGCAACCGCAGGATCTCGCCCTCCTCCACCCCGGGGAGCGCCCCCGAGGCCTCGTCCTCGTTGACGGCATCCTCCACGGTCTCCGCGTAGACCTCGAGGAAGCCGGCGAACTTCATGACCTGACCGGTCGCGCGCAGGCCCACCCGCCCCGCCTCGATCTCGATGGTGGTCTGGTCGAACACCGCCGGGACCATCTGGCAGGCCACGAAGCGGTTCCAGATGAGGGTGTAGAGCCTCAGCAGATCGTCCGACTCGCGCTCGTCGCGTCCGCCGCCCTTCTCGGCCCACAGCTTGCGCACCGTGTCCGGGTCGTACTTCATCGACGTCGGACGGATGGCCTCGTGGGCGTCCTGGGCTTGCTTCTTGGTCTTGTAGACGATCGGCTGCGGCGGCAGCGAGCTCGCGCCGTAACGCCGCCCGATGAGCTCGCGCACCTCGAGCAGGGCATCGTCCGAGATGCGGGTCGAGTCGGTGCGCATGTAGGTGATGAGACCGACCGGGCCCTCGTCGCCCATCTCCACGCCCTCGTACAGCCGCTGGGCGAGCCCCATGGTCCGCTTCGGCGAGAAGCGCAGCTTGCTCGAGGCCTCCTGCTGCAGCTTCGAGGTGATGAAGGGCGGTGGCGGATTCTTGCGCCGCTCCTTGCGCTCGATGGTCGCCACCCGTGGGGCGATCTCGCGCAGCGACTCGACCACCGCCCGCGCCTGTTCTTCCCGGCTGAGATCGACCTTGGCCCCGTCGAGCCGCACCACCTTGGCCGTGAACGGCGGCGGCGCCTTGCCCTCCAGGGTGGCCTCGACGGTCCAGTATTCCTCGGGCCTGAACGCGGCGATCAGATCCTCGCGCTCCACCACCAGGCGGACCGCGACCGACTGAACCCTCCCGGCCGACAGCCCCCGCTTGACCTTGGTCCACAGGACCGGACTTATCTGGTAGCCGACCAGGCGATCCAGGATCCGGCGCGCCTGCTGCGACTCGAACTTGTGAATGTCGAGCGCGATGGGGTGCAGGATCGCCTCGGTGACCGCCTTCTTGGTGATCTCGTTGAAGAGCACGCGGAAGATGTTGCTGTTGGCGCCGCGCACCTCCTCCGCCAGGTGCCAGGCGATGGCCTCTCCTTCGCGATCGGGGTCGGGCGCGAGCAGGACGCGCTCCGCGTTGCCCGCCGCGGTGGTGATCTCGTCGAGGACCTTCTTCTTGCCCTCGATCACCACGTACTCGGGCTGGAAATCGTGCTCGATGTCGATGCCGATCTTCTTCTTGGGCAGATCCTTCACGTGCCCGACCGACGCCTTCACCACGAAGCCGGCCCCCAGGTACTTCTTGATGGTCTTGGCCTTGGCCGGCGACTCCACGATGACCAGGGTCCCGCTCGGCGGCCCGCGTCGCTTCTTCGGCTCGGACGCGCCGTCGCCCTCCCCCTCGAGCGCGACCTCGCCCGCTCCGGACGTGACCGCGGACCTGGCTCCGATCTTCTTCTTGGAGCTGACCTTGTTCTTGACCCCGACCTTGACGCCGCCCTCGGACTTCACGGACGTCGCCCTGGCCTTCGGCCTCGTGCCCGCCTCTGCTGGGGCGACACCGTCCACGGCGGTGACGCTCGGCTTTCTGGCCTTGCTCCCGCCCGAGCCGGTCTTCCGGGGGGCGGAGGACCTGGGCGTCGCCGCCCTGGTCGCCGGCTTGCGGATCGGCATGGCGGACGCAGCTTCGTCGGCGGCCGTGGCGGCGATTCCCTCGGCTCCGCCTCGGTCGGCGGCAGCCGACGTGGCGGGTTCGATCCGATCGGCCGATGCAGTCTTAGTCACCAAGGTTCACCTCGAATTTTCCACCAGGCCCGCGGCTCACCCAGCCGGCGAGCTCTGCTTCCGACAAGATTCCCAGCGTTCGCCACAACGGCCACCCCATCTGTGCGGCGATGACGTCGGCGAGGAGCTGCTTGCCCCCGAGACGCGTCACCAGCGCCCGCAGCTCGGGGTGCATCCCCTCAGGCAAATCGGTGGCGGCCCGAGAAACTTGACGCGATTTGCCGAGCTCCGCGCCCCCGAGGCCCGCGCGCAGGTCCGCGGCCGTCTCGACCGGACGCGCCTTTCCGGCCTCGATCAGGGCGTCGGTCCCGAAGCTCCCGGGCACCGCGAAGATCGGCCGTCCGAGCCTCGCCGCCAGGCGGGCCGTGATGAGCGCCCCCGAGCCCCGCCTCGATTCGCCCACCAGGACCGCCCCCCCGAGCGCGGCCACGATGCGGTTGCGCGCAGGAAACTGCCCGGCCCGCGGAGGCACCCCGGGACCGTACTCGGACAGCAGGCCCCCGTGCGCGCGGATCCGTTCGAAGAGCGCGGCGTGGCGATCCGGGTAGAGAACATCGATACCACACCCGAGCACCGCCCAGGTCCGCCCCCCCGCGTCGAGGGCACCCCGGTGGGCGGCCGCGTCGATCCCGAGGGCTCCCCCGGAGACGATCACCCACGACGGGTGTGGCTCATCACGCTCCGTGGTCACCGGGGCGCCCGGGGAACGCGAGGCGGCCGCCAGCTCGGCCGCAATCCCTTCGATGATCTGGCAGCCGGCGCGCGACACCCCGCGGGAGCCCACGACGGCCAGGGCCCGAGCTTCCGGCGGCAGCATCGAGCCCAGGCCCCACACATGCGCGGGGGGATTTCGCAAGGCCCGCAGGGCGGGCGGAAAGCGCACGTCCACGGCGTTCACCAGCCAGGGTGTGAGCTGGATATCGCCGATCATATCGTCGACCATGCCGAGTGTTGTCGACGGTTCGGCTCTGCTGTTGTGGCCGGTGAAACCAACCATCACGAGGCGCGAGAGATACCCCCCGAACCCCCCGCGGTCAAGGAGAGCCTGGAATAATGGCGTGATTTCAAATACTTGGTGACCAGACCCGGGAAGCCAGTCGCCGTCCGCCCCCCTTTTGCCCCCCTGCCTTCTCTGCTAAGAATGCGGCGTCTCACCACAATCCAGGGGTCCTATTGCCAGAATCCGAAGATCCGCGGGAGCTCGTACGCAGTGCGCTGGATGGGGATCCGGCAACGCTCCATCTTCTGATCCGCAGGCTCGCACCGATCATCTCGAAGTGCGTCACGGCCGCCCTGTCTCGCCGGAACTGGGGAACGCGCAACGTGACCCAGGATGCGGCCGACATCGTTCAGGATGTCTTCCTGTCCTTGTTCCAGGCGGACGGAAAGGCGCTGCGCGCCTGGGATCCCGCCCGCGGCAGCTCCCTCGAGTCCTTCGTCGGTCTGCTGGCGCGACACCAGACGGACTCCGTCCTGCGGAACGGCCGGACCTGCCCCTGGCGCGAGGATCCCACGGATTTCGCCGACCTCGACGGCTTCGCCAGCCAGGCCCGCTCCCCGGATGCCATCGTCTCGTCCCGGGATCAGCTGCGCCAGCTGCTCGAACGGCTGCGTCAGGAGCTCTCGCCCCGCGGGCTCGAGATCTTCACGTGGATGGTGATAGAGGAGGAGCCCATCGATCGGCTCTCCACCCGCCTCGGTTTGACCCACGAGGCCCTCTACCAGTGGCGAAGCCGCTTCTCCAAGCTGGCCCGTACCTTGTCCACGGACCTGTGATCCGCAGCCGGCGATGTCAGAAGCGACCACCCCGAGGCGTAAGGATGACGGACCCCCCAGCCAGATCGGCGGGCTCGGAGCTCGAGATGTCGAGAGCTGGACGAACGAGGGGGACGCACCCATCAAACCATCGGGGTACGACATGAAGAACCCGAAGAATCCGAGATCGCGCGAGATTTGGGGGAATCGCGCGCGACGACACCGACGCATTCACCTGGAGTCGATCAGTTGAAACCCGGCGACGGCGGACCGGGGAACGGGCCTGGGGGGGCACCTCCGGCCTCGGTCGAGATCGCCGACGACCCGCTGCTGCGGGCCGTCGGGCGGCAGGCGCGCGAGGACGCGGGTGAGCAGGCACGGGCCGAGGCCTCACGGCTGGTCCTCGACCTGCTCCCCGGGGTCCTGGAGCTGACGCGAAAGAATGAGGCCCAGCTCCTCGCGCTCATCCGCACCACGCGGGACGAGCCCGCCGGCGCCGAGCGGGCACCCACCCGGGGTGATGCGCCCCAGCGGATCGACCTCGGGTCGCCGACCGATGGGCAGGCGCATCCGGGGGGCGGGCCCGTCCTGGCGGTCGCGGCCGCCGCCTCGGTCTCGGCCGCCTCCACCGCGGTCCCCGTCGCGAGCAGCCATCATGCCGGACGGGTGCGTCGCCAGCGCCAGCGACCTTGGGCTCTCGCCCTCGGTGGCCTGGCGGTGGCCGCGGCCCTGATCGTCGGTCTGGTCGTGCCGTCCGAAGATCGCACGCCGCTGCCGGTCTACGGGGTGAGCGCCGCCGGCGGCATCAAGGAGTTCCGCGGCGCACACGACGACCCCGACGAGGAATCCGTGGTCGCCACCGTTCAACGCGTCGGCGCCGACACCGAGCTCAGGATCGTGTGCCGCCCGCAGAGCGCGGCCTCTGGCCAGGTCACCGCCCGCGCCTTCCTGGTCCGCGACGGCCAGTCCGAGGAGATTCGACCGAAGCTCCGCATCGCCCAGACGGGCGCCATCGAGCTCACCGTGCGGGGCAGCGATCTCGGCGCGGGCGGTGGCACCGGCAACGGCAAGCTGCGCATCGCCGTCAGCCGCCCGGAGCACGTGAGCGAGATCGATCCCAAGGCCGCGGTCGAGGCCACCCTCGGCGCCAACCTTCGCTGGTTGACCGTGCCGGTCGAGCTCGACCACCCGTAGGCTCGCGTGTGACAAGCGCGCGACAGCGCGTCAGATCCGCGAGCGACGCCGCGTAGAAAGATGGGAACGGAAGGCACCGACCACGCATCGGACTTGATTCGACGTCCAGGTTCCACGTTCCAGAGGCACATTCGAGTCCACGCACCGATGCCCGCCCGGGGGGCGAGCTTCCATCGGTGTCGCGTTTTTGGGGGAGGCATCACTTGCGTCGAGAATTCAATGTCACGCACCGACGGATCCTGACGGGAAACCAGCCACGTGGGGTGGTCACCCCTCCCGCCGCTCTCGAGCCGCCACGCGAATTTCCGCGACCGCGCCTGGTCGAGTCGGCCCCCCAGCGTCCGGAGTGGGATCCGGACGGGTGGGAGGACTCGGAGCTCGGGTGGGACACGCGCGCCCCGCTGCCGCCGGTGTCCGCGCAGGCACCACACGCGAACGCGCGGCCCGGCGGCCGTTCGCTCGACGAGCTGGTCGCGCGGGTGGCGCCCTCGCGGGTGAGCGTCGTCATCACCGGCGAGACCGGCAGCGGCAAGGACGTCCTGGCGCGAAAGATTCACGCGTCCTCGCCCCGGGCGGCCCGGCCGTTCGTCAGCGTCAACTGCGCCGCCTTCTGCGAGAGCCTGCTCGACAGCGAGCTCTTCGGCCACCAGAAGGGAGCCTTCACCGGGGCCGAGCAGTCGCGCCCGGGGCTGATCGAGGCGGCCGATGGAGGGACCCTCTTTCTCGATGAGCTCGGCGAGCTGTCTCCGCCCGCGCAGGCCAAGCTGTTGCGCACCATCGAGACCCGCTTCGTCACGCGCGTCGGCTCGACGACGCCCCACCTCGTCGACGTGCGATTCGTGGCGGCCACCCACCGCGACCTGGAGATCGCCGTCCAGACGGGCCGCCTGCGGGCCGACCTGCTCTACCGGCTCGATGGGGTCCGCATCCACTTGCCGCCGCTGCGCGCACGTCCCGCGGACATCCTGCCGGCGGCCGAAGCGTTCCTCGACGAGCTGGCCCGGCGCGAGGGGATCGCGCGCCCGACCCTCACCGAGGGCGCGCGACACCTGCTCGCGACCCACGGCTGGCCCGGCAACTTCCGCGAGCTGCGCAACGTGGTCGAGCGCGCCGCGATCGTCTGCGATCGGGCGGTCATTCACGCCGAGGATCTCCTGATCTCGAGCGGGGAGGATCGGCGGCTGTCGAGCCTGCGCGACCCGACCACGCGCCCGGGCAATCCGCCGCTCACTTCCGAGGCCACACCGGACGCGGAAGCCGGAGCCGCCCGGAGCGCCCCGCGTCCGCGGGATGCACGCACCCCTCAGGGCCCGTCGGAGGGCGAGCGCATCCGATCGGCGTTGAGCTCCTGCGCGGGCAACCAGACGCGGGCGGCGAAGTTGCTCGGCATCTCGCGGCGCACCCTCATCACCCGGCTCGAGGAGCACGGGATTCCGCGCCCGCGTGCGGGGCGGCTGCGCCCGGTCGCCGCAGCGAAAAGTTGACGCCTGCGTCGCGACCGACGGAAGATGGTCGCAACGACATGCAAGCCCCTCCCGTGCTCCAGAGCAACCACCCGGCGCCTCTCCGACGAACCTCCGAAGCCGGGGGAGCCGCCGGAATCGCGGGCAGCGCCGGAGCGACGGGAGGGACGGGATCGACGGCCGCCTTCGAGCTCAAAGGAGTGGTCGCTCCCCTGACGGTGCTGCGCTTGCGCTCGACCGATGTCCGGACCATCGAACGTCAGCTGCGGGTGAAGATCGCCGAGATGCCCCAGTTCTTCTTGCACGCGCCGGTGCTGCTGGATCTGGGCGCGCTCGGGCCGATGGCCCGGGCCCTCGACTTCTTCGGGATGGCCGCCGCGCTTCGCGCCTGCCACATGGTTCCGGTCGCCATCACGGCCGCCAGCGACGATATCCGGGGGAGCGCCGCCGAGGCGGGATTCGGCTTCGTGGCTCCGCCCTCCGCTCGACTCGGGGGCCGCTCGGTCGCCGGCGAGGCGGCGGCCACGCCCGGCACGCCTGGCATACCCTCCTCGGGCTCCACCACGCCGGGCCCCGAGCTCGACGGACGCCCGGCCGCGGCCGTCGCCGCGGAGCCCCGGGCGGCGAGCGGCCCCGGCACCGCAGGCGGCAGCTCCTCTGCCCAGGTCCGCCCCGCCCCGCCCCGCCCGCACCGGCCTCCCCTGGTGATCCGTCAGCCCGTGCGCAGCGGCCAGATCATCTACGCCGAGCGCAACGACGTGGTGGTGCTGGCGCCCGTGAACCCCGGGGCCGAGGTGATAGCCGACGGGAACGTGCACATCTACGCCCCGCTGCGTGGACGGGTCGTGGCGGGCGCCCAGGGCTTCACCGACGCGCGCATCTTCTGTCAACGCCTCGAGGCGGAGCTGGTGGCGATCGCCGGCGCCTACATGCTGGCGGACGACATCCCGCTCGAGGTCCGCGGCAAGCCCGCGCAGGTGTACCTCGAGGACGGTCACTGTCGGGTCGCCGCGCTCTGATCCGGCATCTCGATCGAACCTGCAAAAAAATTTGTGCTTTGCCGAGTTTGGGCGCCTGATTGGACAGGTTCTTTTTTCGGTTCTCCCGTCGGTTCTCCTGATCGATGGCAATGAAAATGGAGGCTCATGTGTCGAAAGTCGTCGTCGTAACTTCGGGCAAAGGCGGAGTGGGAAAGACCACCACCAGTGCCAACATCGCCGCCGGTATCGCCCAGCGCGGCCATAAAACGGTGGCCATCGACTTCGACGTTGGGTTGCGCAACCTGGATCTGGTGCTCGGCTGCGAGCGTCGCGTGGTCTACGACTTCGTCAACGTGCTGAAGGGCGAGGCCAAGCTGAACGTCGCGCTCATCCGGGACAAGCGCATCGAGAACCTCCACGTCCTGCCCGCCTCGCAGACCCGCGACAAGGACGCCCTCGACCCCGAGGGCGTGGGTCGGGTCCTCGAGGAGCTGAAGTCCATGGGCTTCGAGTACATCATCTGCGACTCGCCGGCCGGCATCGAGAAGGGCGCCCAGATGGCCATGTACTTCGCGGACGAGGCGATCATCGTCGCCAACCCGGAGGTGTCGTCGGTGCGGGACTCCGATCGCGTGCTCGGGCTGCTCTCCGCCAAGACCAGCCGCGCCGAGGTGGGCAGCGCCCCCATCAAGAGCCACCTGCTCCTCACGCGGTACTCGCCGGCCATGGTCAAGCGCGGCGAGATGCTGAGCGTGGGCGACGTGCTCGAGCTGCTGGGGATCCCGCTGCTCGGCGTGATCCCGGAGTCGAAGGCCGTGCTGCAGTCCTCCAACAAGGGCATGCCGGCCATCCTGGACGAGACCACCGACGTCGCCCAGGCCTACCTCGACGTGGTCTATCGATTCCTCGGCGAGGAACGCGAGCAGCGGTTCATCGAGGAGGAGAAGCGCGGACTCCTGCGCCGCCTCTTTGGATAGTTCCCTCAACCCGAAAGGCCACCGAGGAATCACCATGGCGTTTTTCGACTATTTCAAGCGTACGACCAAGTCCGCGTCGCTGGCGAAGGACCGCCTGTCGGTCATCGTCGCGCGCGAGCGGGTCGGCACCCGGGGAGGCCCCGACTATCTGGCGCAGCTCCAGCAAGAGCTGCTGGCGGTCCTGGCCAAGTACGAGAAGATCGACCTGCAGCACGTCTCGGTCAGCCTCGACAGCACCGGAGGCTGCGACGTCCTCGAGCTCAACATCCTGCTCCCGGAGCCCGCCGATCACCAGTCGCTCGGCAATGCCCGCGGCGGCATGAGCGGGCGTCCGCAGTCCAAGGCCTCGGCCTGAGCTGAACGGCTGGTCGACGCGGCTTCGCCGGGTTGACCAGCGGGGCAAGGGGGGACCCAGAGGCGCGGGGCGGTCCCCCTGCTCAATCAATAGCCTTTCTGCATGTCGGCGAGATCGCCGACCCGGAGCTCCCGGGTGGCGTGGGAGATCCAGCCGATGCTGCTCTCGCTCTGCACGTCGACAGCGATGATCTCGCCGACGGCGTGGGGCGGGAAGCGGTGATCGGAGGCGTCCCAGTCCTCCATGACCCGCTTGATCCCGTCCCCCTGACGCAGGACCAGGAATCGGTTCCCGACCGCCACCCCGTGGCGCAGCCCTCGGTTGAGGACCACGAACATCTGGTGGGCGACGAGGAGATTCGGCGAGACCGCGGCCACGATGCGCGCGCTCATCGAGGCGGCGTTGGGCCTCGGCGCGAGGGTCTTGAACAGGCGGCGCAGGGGGCCGACCCGGTAGCCCCGCTCCACCGGCTCGACCAGATCGACGAGGCGCGCGCTGGCGATGGCCGTGGCGTTGCGATCGGCGAGGCCGTCGATGACCACCTCACCATAGACGTGAACCAGGTATCCGAGGGTCAGGCTCGACCCGGGCTCGCGGATGGGATGCTCGGTCTCGACCTGGTACACCGAGAAGCGCGCGCCCGGACGGGGCGGCTCGGCCCTCGGGAACTCGACGTACACCTGATCGCCGGAGGAGAGCATGATCTTCTCCTCCACCGACCCGAGGACGGTGCCGGCCGACTTGAGGGTGCCATCGTCGACGAAGCCGAGCTGCCGAACCTCCGCGCTGTCACCGAGGCCGCCTGGGCGCGTCCCCCGGGCCAGCGGCGCGCGGGCCGCGACGGGGGTGGGCGCCGGGTCGGCTCCCCTGGGGCTCGCCCCCTCGGTGGGAGGCGGGCGTCGCAACCGGATGGTCTGTCCCGGGAAGATCCAGTGCGGATTGGTGATCTCGGGGTTGAGGGCCCACAGCTGCGGCCAGCGCCACGGCTCCCCGAAGTACTTCTCCGACACGGTCCACAGCGTGTCGCCGCGACCGACGCGGTGACTGGCGGGCATCTCATCGGGTGGGATGTCCTCGCCGGCTGGCGGCTCGAGATCGCCAGCCGAGACCGCCGGCTCCTCCGACCCGGCGGTCGAAGCGGTGCGCGCGACAGGAGCCGGCGCGGCTGCGAGTCGCGGGGCGGCGCTCCACGCCGAGATCACCGCGACGGCCTTGACCAGGAGACCCACGGAGCGCCCACGGGGACGGGCGAGCCCGCCTCGGAGACCAGCCGGAGACCTCACGGGGTGACCAGCCGGGCCAGCCGAGGCACCTGGGCTCCCTGGGTCCCCTGGGCCTTGACGGCGGCCCTCCCGCCTGGCGCCTGGCTCGAGCTCGGGAGTCCAGCCGGGCTCGCGCTCGCGCCCGGGGGCGAGCGCGGCGCCAGGCCAGCCTGCGGCGGCTGGTCGGCCGGACGCGCGAGCTCGGTGGTCGCCAGGCGGGCGGCCTCGTGCTTGGGAAACTCCCGGGTCAACCGCGTGAGCATCGCGCGCGAGCCGGTTCGATCCCCGAGGTAGGACAGGCTGAGCGCGAGCTTCAGCATCGCATCCGGTACCTTGCTTCCCTTCGGGTACCGGGTCATGACCAGGCGAAACCCTTGCTCCGCGAGGGCGAACTGGCGTCGATCGTAGTCGCTCTCGGCGATCCAGTACTGGCAACTGGCGGCCTGCTCATGGGCGGGATAGCTGGCGAGGAAGCGTCGAAAACCGGCGATGGCCTGGTTCTCGTGGCCCGATCGCAGGGCCGCCAGCGACTCGCGGTAGAGCCGGAGCGGCTCGATCTCCCGACCGGCCGCGGCGGGGGCCGGGGTCACCCCCGTGCCCGACCCACCCGAGGGCGGCGCACGGCCGGCAACCGCGACCCTGGAGGTGGTCTGGCCGGGGGGATGCGCGTCGGCTCCCCAGAGGCGGAGCTGCGGACGACGCACCACCTTTCGTCGTGTCGACCCCGGCGCCGACCCCGACGTCGGTCCGCGCGCTTCTCCCACGTACTCGACCGGCTGATCATCGACCAGGCTCCCCGGGGGCCCGGCGGGATCGGCCGCCGCCAAGGTGGACGAAGATGGAGGCGACGGCGAGGACGCGGTCCCTCGGTCGGCGGACCTCGACACCACCTTGGGCGCCGACGACCGCTCGGCGCTGACCGACCCCGACGGCCCGTCCTTCATCGCGGGGGCGGCGCCCTCGGCGGTGAGCTTGCGAACCGCCAGACCGCCACGAGACTTCGGTGGATCTCCGTGGGTGCGGCTTTCGAGCTGGTCCTCGAGGACGAACACCCGGTTCTCGAGCTCCTCGATGCGCCGCACGTAGCCCGCGTTCTTGGCCCGCAGGTCGGCGATGGTCCGGTCGCCGTCCGTCGCCACGGGCCCCGGGGTGGTCGCGGGCGCCGAGCCGCGCCAGGTCCCGCAGCCACCTGCTCCACAAGCGGCGATACCCACCCACACCCCGACGCCGAGCACCCGCGCTCGGGTCGCCCCCACTCTCCGAGGCTCCGGGCGGTCCGGCAGCGCGCGCACGCGGTTCACGGCACCAGGCGACATCGACACCGTCGATCATCGTAGACCTTCGGGCGCGCCCGGTCAAAGCCCCTGCGGAGCCATCGGAATCCGCAGAGCCCCGGATCGTCGGATCGCCCAGATCGCCGAGCTCGGCGCTCAGAGCTCGCCGAGCTCGGCGAGGATTCGATCGGCCCCGTTTCGGAGCATGCGCTCGGCCATCTCGCGCCCGAGGCGCGCGGCCTCGGACCGCCGCCCGCGGCCCTCGTCGCGCACGACCAGCGACGCGTCGGGGCGACCGACGAGGCCCCGCAGCCAGATCTCGTCGCCATCGCCATCGAGCACGGCGTGGCCCGCCACCGGGGTGCGGCACCCCACCCCGAGCCCGAACAGCAAGGCCCGCTCCGCGGTCACGGCGATCTCGGTGTCGGGATGGACCAAGGGCAGGCACGCCTCGCGGACCCGGGCGTCGTTGGCGCGAGTCTCGATCGCGAGCGCACCCTGGCCGATGGCCGGGAGCATCTCGTCGACCGACAGGCGTTGCGCGATGCGGTCCGAGAACCCCAGGCGGTCGAGGCCGGCGGCGGCCAGCACCGCGGCGTCCACCACCCCTTCGGCGACCTTGCGCAGCCGCGTGTCCACGTTCCCGCGCAGCAGCTCCACCTCGAGGTCGGGGCGCATCGTTCGCAGCAGGCACACGCGCCGCAAGCTCGAGGTCCCGACCCGGCTCCCGCCGGGCAGCGCCGCGAGCGACTGATTCGAACGACTGATGAGCACGTCGCGCGCGTCCGCGCGCTCGGGGATCGCCGCCAGGACCAGCCCCGGCGCCAGGGCGGCCGGCACGTCCTTGAGGCTGTGCACCGCCAGATCGATCGCCCCGCGCAGCAGGGCCTCCTCGATCTCCTTGACCCAGACGCCCTTGCCCCCGCGTTCGATGACCGGGCCGCTTTGAAATCGGTCGCCCTCGGTCACGATGATCTCGAGCGCGGTCTCGAGCCCGGGCGTGGTGCGACCGAGCTCGGCCGCGATGTGCCGCGCCTGCCACAGCGCCAGGGCGCTGCCGCGCGTCCCGATCACGATGCGATTGGCGCCCCGCTGGCCCGCAGACGGCTGGGGTTTGACGATGGGCGTGGTGGTCATGGTTTTCCTCCCTGCCGGGAAAGCAGGTTGCCGACGACACCCGCGACGTGGCCACCACTTGCGGTCGCCGCGACCTCCGCGGCCTCCGCGGCATCCAGGCTGGGGGCGACCCCCACGCCTTGGGCGGACTGGGGTGGCCGCGCGGCCTCCGGCGCGCCGTTCGCGTCCTCCCCCTGGTTCGAGTCCATGCCCGCGCCGCGCGGGTGCTCCTCGCCAACCGGAAGCTCGAAGAGGCGCTGGACCGCCGCGATCAGCGCCGCTCCCTCCACCGCATCGGCGCCACCCTTCTTCAAGGCCACCTGCGGGCCGTGCAGGACCTTCTTGGCGATGGCCTCGGCGATGCCGAGCACCGCCTGCCGATCGCGCTCGGCCAGGTGCGCGAGCTCCCGCAACAAGCCGCGCTCGGCTTCGCCTCGCGCGAGGTCGAGCACCCGGCTGCGAAGCGCGGTGATGACCGGCCCCACCCGGCGCCCCCGGTAGGCCTCGAGAAAACGCGCCACCTCCTGCTCCACCATCACCTCGGCGCGATCGGCCTCACCCCGCCGCTCCTCGCGGTGCTCGTTGGCCAGCTTCTGCAGATCGTCGATGTCCACCACGAAGATCCCCGAGATGTCGCCACATCCGGGCTCCACGTCGCGCGGGACCGCGATGTCGACCAGGAACAGCGGACGCCCGCGCCTCCGCTTCCGGATGCGGAGCAAGAGCTCGCGCGTGAGGATCGGCTGGCGCGCGCCGGTCGACGAGATCACGATGTCGGCGTCGACCAGGGCCCCCTCGAGGCCCTCGAAGGGGACCGTGGTGCCACCCACGCGCCGAGCCAGCTCGTCGGCCCGCGCCGGGGTGCGGTTGGTGACCAGAAGCCGCGCGCCCTGTCCACCGAGGGCCCGCCCGGCCAGATCGGCCATCTTCCCCGCGCCGATGAGCAGCACCGTGCGCCCTTCGAACCCGTCGAAGATGCGCCGGGCGTACTCGATGGCCACCGAGCTGATGGACACGGAGTTCCGCGCGATCTCGGTCTCGCGGCGAATCCGCCGGGCGATCCGGAAGGCCCCGGAGAAGCAGGCGCCGAGCACCGGCCCCACCGCCCGCGCCGCCAGCGCCGAGTCGTGGGCCTGCTTCACCTGGCCGAGGATCTGCGGCTCGCCCACCATCAGCGAATCCAGGCTGGACGCGACCCGGAAGAGGTGGTGGACGGCCTCGACGTCCACGCGCACGTAGAGGTGCGGGGTGAGCTCGGCCTCGGTGGTGCCAGCCCGCGCCGCGAAGTCCCGCTGCAGCGCCACGATGGCGGCGTCGAGATCCGGCGACACGGCATAGACCTCCACCCGGTTGCAGGTGGAGAGCACCGCCACCTCGCGCACCTCCGGGAGGCTCCCGAGCTGCTGGATGGCCCCCGACATCTGCTCGGGCGCCACCGCCAGACGCTCGCGCACCGCGAGGGGCGCCGTCCGATGCGAGAGCCCCATGACCAGAAAGTCGATCCCGCCCGGCATGACCCTACCTTGGCCCCTTCATCGGCCCCTTCATCGGCCCCTTCATCGGACTCTTCATCGGACTCT
>CAZIOH010000039.1:55796-58139 GCA_964540815.1 uncultured Myxococcales bacterium
GGCCCCTTCATCGGCCCCTTCATCGGCCCCTTCATCGGACTCTTCATCGGACTCTTCGGCGCGCGGAAGGTCATGCCGCGTACCTCAAGATGTACGCGATGAGCACCAGCAGGGTCCCGCCAAATCCTCCGAGGGTCAGCCAGGCGGCCCGCCGCCCCTGCCAGCCGGCACCGAGCCGCGCCACCAGCAACACCCCGAAGGCCAGCCATGCCGCCATGGCGAAGAAGTACTCCGGCCGGTGGGCCTCGGCGCTGCTGACGCCGCCGAGCCGGCCGATCCAGACGGCGCCGGTGACCAGGGCCACCGTGAAGATAGGGAAGCCCACCGACACGCACCTCAGCGCCAGACGATCGAGCAGCGCGAGCGGCGCCTCGTCGGTGGACAGATCGAACGCGCGCCCGAACTGCTTGCGCTTGAGGCGGCGCTCCTGGACCAGGTAGAGCACCGCCAGCACGGCCGCCAGCGCGAAGACCGCGACGCCGAGGGTGGCCAGGAACACGTGCGTGCGGCCGAGCGCCCCCATGCGCGGAGCGTCTGGCTCGGCGGGCACGCCCCGCCCGAGGAGGAGCAAGATCAGCGCGGCCGGCACCGCGAAGGCCCCGGCCGCCGTCAGGTGGTAGCGGAGGGTGGCGAGCAGGTAGCCCGAGGCCACCAGGAACCCGACGAAGGCCACGGCCTCGGGCGTGGAGGACACGGGGTTCTGGGCGGCGAGGCAGCGCGCGCCGATGTCGACGATCTGCGCGAGCACACCGAGCGCGAGCGCGACGCGTCCCGCCTTGGCAGCGGCCGGATGGGGCGAGAACAGGTTGCCGAGGAAGAACGCGGACGCGAAGGCGTAGGCCAAAATCTCCACCGTGGTCAAGGTGGTCACCCGAGATCTTGTAGCACGCCCCGCCCTCTCGAGCGCTGCCGGACTCCCCCATCCCCCCGCTCCCTACCCCCCCGTCCTCGTCCCCGTCCCCGTTCCCTGTCCGCTCGATCGGCGCCCGAGGACCGCGACGAGCCCGAGCCCGGCCACCGGAAGCCATGACAGCGCCTGGAACGCATGCTAATCAGATCAGCAACATGGCGAGCGCAAATCTCCTCGAGGTCACCGACAGCAACTTCAAGACCGAGGTCCTCGATTCGAAGACTCCGGTCCTGGTGGATTTCTGGGCCGCCTGGTGCGCACCCTGCCGGGCGATCGCGCCGCACGTCGATGCCCTCGCCACCGAGTACGCCGGGAAGCTGAAGGTCGGCAAGTGCGACATCGACTCCAACCAGGGCATCCCGCAGCAATTCGAGATCCGCAGCATCCCCACCCTGCTGGTCTTCAAGGACGGCAAGGTCGTCGGCCAGCTGGTGGGCGCCGTCGCCCGCACCAAGATCGAAGATCTGGTCAAGAAGGCGCTTTGATCGCGCCTGGATCTCGGCGCCGGGCTACTCGGATGTGGTGAGCGTGCGGAGCGCCGGCTCGGCGGGACCAACGGCGCGGAAGCCACCGAGGGCCTCGGCTCCCGAAGAGGTGGGCCGGCTGGGCAGAGGCGCCGCCTTGGGCAGGATCGAGGGAAAGGCGGGAGGAGGGACCACCTGGGTCGCGACACCTGGAACGACGCCGCCGGTGACGGTCCGCGCGCGGCGCGCGCCCGTGAGGCGGCCCAACCGGGACTCGAGCCGGGACCCGGCATACCCCTGCCAGAGCGAGCCCCAGCCCACGTAGGCGAACCCGCAGAGGAACAGGGCCAGGAACGGCATGGACACGTAGTGACCGTTGCGCAGCGCGAAGACCATCGCGATGACGAAGTAGCCGGCCATGGCCATCTCGATGAACGGGGTGAGCGACTTCGCGGCGCGGTACTTCTTGCCGCTCCACGACTCGAGCCGCCCCCGGATTCCGTGCTTGGGGGTGCGCACGAACTCGGTCTCGCGCCCGAGCAGGGCCTCGACCACCGCGCGCGTCTGGTTCACGCAAAGTCCGATCCCCACCGACATCACCAGCGGCAGGCGACGGAGGACCGCCCAGGGGATCCCCGCGCGCGCGCCCGGGTTGGTCAGCCGCCGGATCTCTCTTTGTGACGCCAGGTAGAACGAGGCGATGCTGAGCGTGGTGCCGAAGAACAGCGGCAGGTCGATCAGCAGCACCTCGCGAATCCCGTGCTTGGTGCGCAGCGCGAGGTTCGGCAACAGCAGGAGCGAGAGCAGCAGCAGCAGCGGATACGCCAGGTTGTTGGTCAGGTGGAAGAAGGCCTCGGACTTCTGCGAGAAGGTCGCGTTCGAGCGCAGGATGGTCGGCAGGAGCTTCTTGGCCACCTGCACCGAGCCCTTGGCCCAGCGGAACTGCTGCGACTTGAAGGCCGACATCTC
>CAZIOH010000040.1:0-56742 GCA_964540815.1 uncultured Myxococcales bacterium
TGCCACACGACTTGTAGCCGTCGTTGCCGGCGCTGCCGTCGGCCGCGACGCAGTAATCCTTGCAGTAGGTCGTGTTCGAGGGGTTCTTGTAGGGGGCGTTGGCGGTGTTGGCGCCGAGGCGTCAGGGGACGAGACCTCTGTCGAAGTCCTTGCCGTTGCAGTAGAGGGCCGTCGGCGGGCTCACGAAGATGTTGCCGAAGAACGAGCCCTCCTGGTACGGATAGCTCGTGCTCTGGCCCCAGCCGATGGCGGAGCTGTCGCTGTCGAGCCAAAGGGGGATGTGCTCGCCCGAGGTGTTAACGTGCGCGAGGACGCAGGCGGAAACCATCTCCTGACAGTCCTTGCCGCAGGCGGCGGTCTCCCACTCGGGGGCCATCCCGATCTCGCCCGAGAACTTGTAGGTGGTGCCGTTCACCACCTTCGAGATCGTCCGGCCGGCCGGGAGGGCGCACCGGACGACGTACGAGACGGTGTTGCGTCCATCGGCGCTTGTCATGAGGCCCGTCGTCGTGCTGAGCCCGTTGATGGAGCTGAGGCCGTTGATGGAGCTCAGGCCGTTGATGGAGCTCAGGCCGTTGATGGAGCTGAGGCCGTTCTCGGAGGCGAGGGCGGCGGCCTGACTCTCGTGAGTGGTGGATTCGCCACCGGGCGACGAGCCGACGCAGGCCGTCCCGAAGGCGCCGACGAGGCCCGCCAGGCCCATGACCGTCGCGGTGAGGGGGTGGCTGAATCGCTTGCGGAACGGGTCCGACGGTGGCTCGGGCGCCAGGGCGGGGCGGGTGAGGGGCTGCATTGCGGTAACTCCTTTGCGAGTCCACACTGCACTTATTGGACAATGTAAAGTTGTATTATTTATTACATAAACGCGTGGCTATTATGGCGTGGTCGGCCACTCTGTTTCGGCCCGCCCGCAACGCGAGCCGGGTTGTCCCGAGTCGCTGGGGCGGAGGCGGCGATGATCCCGTAACGGTGGCCGACCGGTCCGTGGGTGCGATGCTCCCTGGCCTTCGGATCTCTGGACGGCCACCACGGGGTAGTAGGCGATGAGAGCGACACGTTTGACGCGGAGCAGAGCAATGTGGTCCTTCCGCAGGAATGTCGGACGTCTTGAACGAAGCCAAACGGAAACAAATGCTGGCACTTGACCAACTTAGATGGTCGCTCAGGCGAGTTGAGCGCGAGGTTGGTGTCGTCGAGAGACGGCCGGAATATCGGTGCGATATTCTGGGGGACGACACTCGCGATGGCCGCTACCTCCTGAAATTGCGGATTCGGCAAAGCAGTCCATGGGGGGATGGATCTCGCCCTGGAACTACTCCTTCCCGCCAGCGTCCTTCGGCGAAGGACGAAGCGAACGGAAGGCCGGCGACACCGCTGACCGTCGGGCCTCTAAGGCGCCTGAACAGGCACGGCATGGCCGACGGACCGTCGACGAACGCCGTGAGGTGATCCTGGACCCGATGAGCGGAAACGCCTCAAGGGGACCAAAATCGCGCCCAGGTGGAAGAGCTCTTCGGGCTCGATCTCCTTACCGAAGGGATGGCGATTGAGACCAAAGTGCTTGCGCTCATAATCGCCCCCGTGCTGTTGAACTACTAGCACCGCCAGGCAGGGTGAACGGCGGCGATGGTTTTCGGGACACTACGGGGTTCAATTCACGCCGCTCGTTAGGATCTCGCGCAGCTTTCGCGTCAGCGATTCGGGCGTGAAGGGCTTCTCCAGGAAGGCCATCCTGCCATCGAGCACCCCGTGGCGAACGATGCTGTCATCGGTATACCCAGACATGAACAGCACCTTCAGCTCGGGCCGGAGCGGTGCGATCCGCCGCGCCAGCTCGACGCCGCTGATCTGGGGCATCACGACGTCCGTCAGCAGAAGGTGGATGTCGCCCCGGTGCTTCTCGGCCAGCAGCAGGGCGTCGCCGGCGCTCGGCGCGAGGATCACCCGATACCCGTTGCGCCGGAGAATGCTAGCCGCCACGGCGCGCACCTGTTCCTGGTCCTCGACCAGCAGGATGGTCTCCGAGCCCCGCAGGGTCGCGGGCACCGACGAGGGCGGTCTTGCGACGTCGAGATCGGCCTCCACCCGAGGGAAGTACACTTTGAAGGTCGTCCCCACGTTGGGCTCGCTGTAGACCCACACGCTCCCGCCCGACTGCTGGGCGATGCCAAACACGGTCGAGAGCCCGAGGCCTGTCCCCTTTCCGACCTCCTTGGTCGTGAAGAACGGCTCGAAGATGCGGGACTGGGTGGCCTGGTCCATCCCGACGCCGGTGTCGCTGACCGCCAGCATCACGTGGGGGCCGGGCGTGACACCCCAATGCTCGCGCGCATAGTCGCTGTCGAGCTCGACATTCCCAGTTTCGATGCTCAGCTGCCCTCCCGTCGGCATGGCGTCCCTAGCATTAACTACCAGGTTCATGATGACCTGCTCGATCTGGCCCGGATCGGCCCGGACCCTTCCCAGTACCGGTGCGGGTACGGTGATGAAATCGATGTCCTCGCCCACGATGCGCCTGACCATCTTCTCCGTCCCGGCCAGCAATTCATTCAAGGCGAGCACCCTGGGGGCCACGATCTGTTGCCGGCTGAACATGAGGAGATGGCGGGTGAGCTCGGCGGCGCGGAGCGCGGCCGTATGGATTTCCTCGATTTCGTCCCTCGTCGAATCGGTCGGCTTCAGCTCGGCGAGGAGCAATCCGCTGTAGCTCATGATAACCGACAACATATTGTTGAAGTCGTGTGCGATGCCACCGGCCAGACGGCCTACCGCATCCATTTTCTGCGCCTGGCGCAGCTGGTCCTCCGCATTCCTGAGGACAGCCTCGCCCTTCCGTTGCGCGGTGAGGTCGCGCGCCGTCTTGGATGCGCCCAGGACCTGACCCGAATCGTCCAGGATCGGTGCGAGCGAGATCGAGACCTCGACGGCGGTCCCGTCCTTACGCTGGCGCATCGTCTCGTAGTGCTCGATGTGCTCCCCCGCCGCGACACGGCCGAGGAGAGCGCGCTCCTCGACCATTCGGTCGGGAGGAATTACGAGACCGATCGGTTGCCCCAGGGCCTCTGCCGCCGAGTACCCGAATAGGCGTTCCGCAGCGGTATTCCAGCTCGTGATGGTTCCGTCGAGCCGCTTGCTGATGATGGCGTCGTTGGAGGACTCGACGATAGCTGCCAGGAGGGACCGCCTCTCCTCGCCCTCGTGGCGGGCCGTGACGTCCCTGATGACCGCGATGCGGGCGCGACGACCGCCGAAGATCAGCATGCGCGAGTCGTACTCGGCAAGGAAGAGCGAGCCATCCTTGCGTCGATGACGGACTGTTCCCTGGGCGGGCGCCTCCCCGAGCGCCGCCACCGCCCCCTTGACGGCAGCGGCTTCGCTCGGGAAGCGGAGATGCGAGACCTTCATCTCCAGCATCTCGTCGCGGGGAAAGCCGTACAGGCACAGGGCCGCCTCGTTGACGGCCAGATAACCTAGGGTCTCGACGTCGAACACGATCACCGGAATCGGGCTGGCCTCGAAGAGGAGGCGGTGCGCAACCACGGAATCATGCAGGGCCTGGTTGGCTCGCAGTGCCGCGTCGGCGGCGGCGTGCTCCGCCGCGTAGGACCGCGCGTTGGCGATGGCCAGCGCGGCGTGGTCCGCCAGGTTTCGGACGAGGTTCAGATCGTCCTCCGTGTACGGGTGCTCCGAGCCGGTTCGGAAGAGCGTCGCGACGCCGATGACCTGTTCGCGGCACGACATCGGGACCATCATTACGCTCCCCACGTTCAAGCGCTCCAGGATCGGCCGGTACTGGGGCACCGTCGAGGCGATGTATTCGGCGGACGAGGTGCTAGGAATGAAAAGGGACTGGCCAGAAGCGGCTACCCGGCCGGTCACGCCCTCCCCGACGGCTTGCGGGTGAGCCGCCAGCAGGTCGTGCGCCTGAGCGACGGTCTCGGGGTCTCGGTGATAGACCGCACCCCGCTCCAGCATCTTGCCATCCTCGCTGACGGCGCGAATGGTGCAGAGATCCCCGAGGAGCTCGCCCAGTCGCCTCGCGATGACGTCGAGCAGTCGATCGTAGTCACCGGTCACCTCCGAGAACTCCTGCGACGCGTCGGCCAGCAGGCCCAGGCGCGCCGCCATCTGCTCCCGCTCGCCGAGCGCGCGCCTCGCCTCCTCCTCCTGGGTGACATTGTTGGTCACGATCATCACGCCGAGCTCCTCGATGGGCATGAGGTGCGTGTCGTACCAGCGCGGGGGCCCGTCCGGGAGCCGCCTCAGCCTGCGCCGGACGGCTGCAGGCTCACCGGCGCGCGTCAGAGCGAGATCGGCGCGAAGCTCGGCCTGCTCCTCGCTGGCCACGAAGTCGAAGAGATCCCGGCCGAGATCTTGTGCGGCGTCGATGGTTGCGCTGCTCCGGCTGATCGAGGTGAGGCGGTTCTCGCCGTCGATCGTCAAGATGTGGCCGGGCCAGTGCTCGAGGAGCGCCCTCCACCTTGTTTCGGTCTCACGCAATTGCCACCTCCCCTTTCGACACCTCACCCTCTTTGCCTCCCCCCGAACCGGCGGTCTGTTGAAATGCAGCCGAGTAGGAGCGGCAGCCCGAGCGGAACGAACCAGACATCCCCTCTGCCCGCCCCGTTCCACGGGCGGTGTCCCATCCGCGTGGCCCAAGCTCCCGTCGTAATTGACTATCGCGATGTTTACTGGCGCAGTCAATGGGGCGACCGCCCGGTGCGTCGCGCGCACAGCAGGGTCGTCCCTGGCGAGCCTCCACAGAAGGACGTGTATGGGGCTTCGAGGGAGCCTTGAAATGCCGAGCCACGAAAGCCGGCCGGCTCCTGGTTCCTCCCCCCGGGAGATGAGGGCCATTCGCTGGTCGACCGCGGGCTCCCATGATGGCACCGGCCTTGCGAGCGGCTGTGATGCACACGGCCGGGGAACGCTGTGGGCAAACAGGGCGGCCGCGCGCAGGGCCTCGCCCCCGAACAGCCGGGCGCGTCGCCGGCGTGGTGAGCGGCCCTTATGTCTGCCGTTTCTAGCCTCGCGCCCGTATGTTGATAGTCAATCGCTCCGTGATCAGCACAAACACGTCTTCATCGAAGAGGCGAGGGTATCTCTCCACCAATACCCAGCGCTGCTTTACCCGGCCGCTGGCGGTGTCGCAGGGCTCTCCTCGCCCCGGGCCCCCGCCCGGGTCAGCTCGCCCTTCGCCGGATGAGGCCGGCCGCGGTCAGGCTGGCCCACCCGGGGTGGCTGGTCGGTCGTCGTCGAGCACGCTTCGAAGCTTGAGGCCGAGTTGCTCCGACGTGAACGGCTTCTGCAGAAACGAAGCCCCGCGCTGGCTCACGCCGTGCGAGACGATGCTCCCGTCGGTGTACCCCGACATGTACACGACCTTCAGATGGGGCCAGTGAGCGAGGAGCCGGGTCGCGAGCTCCACCCCGCTCATGCTGGGCATCACGACGTCGGTGAGGAGGAGGTGGACTGGCTCGTGGGTGTGCTCGGGCAGCCGCAGTGCATCGGCTGTGTCCTGCGCGACGATGACTCGGTATCCGGTCCGTTCGAGGGCGCGACGGGCGACGGCCCGTACCGCCTCGTCGTCCTCGACCAGCAAGATGGTCTCGGTCCCGTGGACATTGACGGCCGGCGACGGGGAGCGGGGAGAGTCGACCTGGTCTTCGGAGCGCGGGAGATACACCTTGAAGGTGGTGCCGTGGCCCGGCTCGCTGTAGACGAAGATTCCACCCCCGAGTTGCCGGACGATGCCGAAGACCGTCGAGAGCCCGAGACCGGTTCCCTTGCCACGCTCCTTGGTCGTGAAGAACGGGTCGAAGACGCGGAGTCGCGTCGCCTTGTCCATGCCGACTCCGGTGTCGGTCACCGCCAGCATCACGTACGGTCCGGGCTCGGTATCGAGGTGAGCGCGTACGAACACCTCATCGAGGAACACGTCCGCGGTCTCCAAGGTGAGGCGGCCGCCCGACGGCATGGCATCGCGTGCGTTCACCACCAGATTCATGATGACCTGCTCGATGTTGCCCTGGTCGGCGCGGATCCGACCCAGCCCCGGGCTGAGTACCACCAGCAGCTCGAGATCCTCGCCGAGCAGGCGCCTCAGCATCTTCTCGAGCCCGCCGACCACCGCGTTGAGATCGAGCACCTTGAGCTCGAGTATCTGCTGGCGGCTGAACAGGAGGAGCTGACTGGTGAGCTGGGCCGCGCGCTCGGCGGCGCTTTGAATCTCCAGCATGTCGCCCCGCCTGGGATCCCCGGCAGCCAGATCCTGGAGCAGGAACTCTCCGTAGCCGAGGATGATCGACAGGATGTTGTTGAAGTCGTGCGCCACTCCACCCGCCAGGCGCCCTACCGCATCCATGCGCTGGGACTGGCGCAGTTGCTCCTCCAGAGACTCGCGAGCCTCGGCGGCACGCCGGCGCTCGGTCGTGTCGATCGAGAGGATCGCCAGACCCTCCGGGGTGGGCTGGATGTTGACTTCGAAGTGGACCTTGTGGCCATCGGCGAGGGTCAGCTCTTCCTCGACCTGAACCGGTGCACCCTCGCGGATGCACCGCTGCAGGAGGGCATACATCCCCGAGGCCTCGAAGTTGGGATACAACTCCATCGGGGTCCGCCCGAGCAGTCGTTCCTTCCCGAGGCGGGCCTGCTGTGCCGCGACCCTGTTCACGTAAAGATAGCGGAGATCGTACCCGAGGATGGTGTACCCCTCGAGCAGGTTATCGATCGTGCGTTGCAGCCTGCTCTCGCTTTCGAGCTTGGCGGCCTCCGCCTCCCGGCGGTCGGTTTGATCCAGGAGGACCACGTAGCGCACAGGGCGTCCCCCGAGGGAGGTGAGATGATTTCTGCCCTCGACGTGAATGATTCGCCCGTCCTTGCGGCGGTGCCGGGCCGTCCCCACCACGACCGCATCGTGCGCGGCCACCAGTGCCGCGGCAAGCTGAGCGCGGTCCTCCGGCACGCGGAGATCGTCGAGCGCGAGGGCGAGGAACTCCTCCCTCGAGTAGCCGTACAGCTCGAGCGCGGCGGTGTTGGCCGCCACGATTCGCAGGCTCTCCACGTCGAAGATGAACGTCGCGAGGGGGCTCGACTCGAAGAAGAAGAGGTGCATCGCCTCCGACCTGCGAACGGCCTGCTCGGCCTGCTCGGCCTGCCGCCGGGCCGTGCGCGCGGCCAGGTAGAACTGTCCATTCTCGATGGCCAGCGAGGCGTGGTCCGCCAGGTTCTGGGCCAGCTCGCAGTCGTTCTCCTCGAAGGGCGGGGCTTCGGGGCGAAAGCGGCCCAGGCTGATCACGCCCATGGCCCGTCCATGGGCACGCAACGCGACCACGAGGAAGCTATGCAGACCGAGCGTTCGCTGGGACTCGACCTGCTCGGGAGTCGTGTCGCAGCGTGCTGCTTTGGGATCGAGCCTAGGCACGAGGAGCGCCACACCCGTCGCGAGGATCTGGCGAAGAGCGGGCTGTTCGGCCAGCACGAGCGGCGCCGCGAACGTCCGCCGGATCGCGTCGAGGGCGTCCGGGTGAACCGCGTGGAGCGCCACCGCCCGCATGCTAGCGCCGCCCTCGTCGAGTAAGAAGACAGCGCACGAGTCCCCGAGGACCTCGCTCAAGATGCGCGCCACCTCGTCCAGGAGTCGCTCGTAGTCGGTCGTCGCGTCCGCGAAGGCCTTGCCGGCCTCGGAGACCACCTTCAGCCGATCGTGGAACCGTTGAATCTGGTCTCCCGCCGCGTCCGACATGGTTCCGAGAAGTCCTCCCACCCTCTCCCGCCGTCGTGCCGCCATCGTGGGCGAGGGGCCGCGACCCCGGTCATATAGCCTGACAAACTATAGGCCCCGGGTGGACGGGAACAAGCCGCACCGCGACAGAGCCGACGTTTGAGAGCGCGACGTTGGCGGCCGCGCCGGGTGCGCTCGGGAAGCCTACCATCGACCTAGGTCGACCTCCGGTCGTGGGTCATCCGGCGGTCGACCCGGGGTCCCGATGTCCAAACCAGCTCCATGGCGTTGAAGAAGAGCGGACTTCTCAGGGTGCCCGCGAACGACTCCACGCCCCCACCGCTTTGGGCGAGGTCGGGGCGGCAAGCACCCTGGTCAGCCGGACGAAGTCGATTGGCTTGGAGATGAAATCAGCAATTCCGGCTTCGTAGGCCTCTCTGATCGTTTCTTCGTCTGAACAGGCGCTGATGATGACGGCTCGAATCTTCTGCCCGTATCGGCGGACGCTCTTGATCAGCTCGGCCCCATTCAGCCCCGGAAGACGGTAGTCCGTAACGATGAAAGCGACTTGACCAGCCAGTGCTTTGGGGAGGGCCTCTTCGGCACTGGCCGCGGCCAAAACAACGTACCCAGTCAGCTCCAAGATCTCGACGACGTTCTCGGCGAAGGCGATATTGTCATCGACGACGAGCGCGATCCGACTGCCGTCACCTGACGCAGCCGTAAGCTCGTTCATAGATCGCGCTCATCGCGGCAGGTACCAGCAAGCGCCGTTGACGCGTTGGCGACAACTAGGAATGACCCGGTACCGAGGCCCGCCGCGACGAGCGCGCCGTAGCGCGCGACGATGGCATTGGCCAGGATTCCAACGACGTCGAGCTTCGACCTCGCTCTGAGCCCGCACGGCGTCGGATCCGTGACCGGGGTCGCCTGTGAGACCAACCCGTCATCGGCTCCGCTATTCTTCACCGACTGAAGCCGCACCGCATTTGTGTCGATCGCTACGACCCGGTACGCGGTGCTGCTGCGCAACACCTGAACAACCACGGGCCCGATTCCGCCAACGGCGATCACCGCCACCGTCGCAGCCGCGCGTAGATGTGGAAGGGCGAGGTTGATCGCGCGGCAAGGAGCAATTCCCGCGTTGGTACGTGGTGCGGCCTTCACGCGATCCCGGTCGCCTACGAGAGCGCGCCGGCGCTCCGGGGTCGACGTCATTCCCCAGTTGTCGAAGTCGCTGAACAGGACTTCGCCACCGAGCATGGTGGGCGGACGAGCCCAGTATTCGCATGTGCCATCGCGACCACTCAGGCACGCGACACAGCTCGCGCATCCCCAGATTCCAGCCACCAGCACCGTCTGCGCCCCCTGTGGACCCTTCACAGCGGGTCCGAACTTCGCCACGAACCCCGCCGCCTCTTGCCCAAGAGTCAAAGGGAGCGGAACCATGGCCCTTTTCGGATTCAGAAGGCGCACGCCAGTTCCACCTATTGCGGCCGCACCAACCCGGACGAGGAATCGTCCCGCTGCCGGCTCCGGAACTGCTACGGCGAATGCGTCGCGTTCCTGAGGCGCATGCTCTTCATCGGTGTTCATGGTCAACTCCTGAGCGCCTTGGCGAAGGGAGGAAAGCTCGATGGGGTGATAAGCACGATCATCAACCAGCGCAATGATCTTGGGGCTGAATTCCCCTGTCGCCTTCTCGGGCGATAGCCTCAGCAGCCCGGTTTTGCAACGACATACGCAAGAAGGACCTCAATTGACACAGCGGAGACGCGGGATTCGCTGGTCCAGCCATACCTGGGAGACGATCAGAGCAAGATGGCGGTTTGTATGGACCACCATGAAGCGAGGAGCTATGGACGGCCACAAGCTTGACGAGGAGATCGTCAAGTGGGCCCCGCACCACGCTCACCGGCACCCCGAGGATGCGGATACGAGGACCCACAACCACACGTCCCACGCGCTGCGATGTCGCGCGATGTGTTACGCTATCGGGTCTTGCACCGGCAAGGCCCATCGCTTCGTCTGACCTCGTGGATGTCCCGCGGATTGTGCATGGCGCCCATGGAGAGTAGCGAGGAAGGAGAGTGTTTGTCTCGTGATTGACGAAGGCGAACATGCCGCGTCCGTGGACGCCTGGCTCCAACGCGCCGGGGCTGGTCTGTCGGTCGCCCCCCTGCTACAGCTTTTGAAGCAGCGCTGGGCGCGCTGTGGGCGCGAACCGTGACCATACTGGGCGAGGTCACGCTGACCGCGATCGCCGACCGCGTGCTGCACGATGCCTCCCAGAAGCTGCCGTTGTTCTCATCGCTGAGGGTTGAACCGAACGGCGGAGGGATCCGGTTCGACGAGCTGCGCGAGAACGGCGGCGCCATGCGCTCCACCGACGCGCTTGAAGGGATCAGATTCGTCCTGGTGGAGTTCTTGACCGTGCTCGGCAACTTGACCGCCGGGATCCTCACGACGGAGCTCCACGCGGAGCTCTCCCACGTCGAACCAACCAACGCCGTTCCGGCGACAAAGGGGCGCGCAGTCACCCCGTCAAACGACTCAATACCAGAGGGCGAGGGTAAAGGGTGATGTCCAAGAACGGCGAAAAGAGAAACGATATTGCGCGCGTCGCGACCGGGGTCGGCAACCTCGACCTCATCCTGAACGGAGGTCTGCCGAAGGGCGGCATGACGGTGGTCAGCGGTTCCCCGGGCTCGGGAAAGACGATCCTGACCCAGCAGATCTGCTTTCACAACGCCTCCCCCGAGAACCGCGTCCTCTTCTTCAGCACACTGTCGGAACCGACCGCAAAGAGCCTTCGCTACCTGCAGCTGTTCTCATTCTTCGATCCGCGGAAGCTCGAAGATCGCAGCGTCCATTTTGTCGATCTGGGCGTCATCCTGCGAACCAAGGGACTGGGGGCGGTCGCGGCGCTGATCCTCGACCACCTCAAGGAGGTCAAGCCGGCCATCGTCGTCATCGACAGCTTCAAGGTCTTCGACGATCTCAGCACCTCCAAGGAGGAGCTGCGCAAGTTCGGTTACGAGGTCGCGGTCAACCTGATGGCCTGGGAGACCACGGCGCTCCTCCTCGGCGAATACGCGGCCGAGGAGTACGCGACCAATCCCTTCTTCTCGATAGTCGACGGCGTCATCGCCCTGTCGCAGCGCGAATCGCTGGGCGAAGAACAGCGATTCTGCAAGGTCGTCAAGATGCGCGGAACGAACCACAGCCGCGAAGAACATCCTTTCCTCATCACGCCAAATGGTATCGAGCTGTTCGCGGCCCACGTGGCGATAAGGCGCGAGCCAACGCCCGGCGCCGGGCCGGAGCGCTGCAAGACCGGCATCGCCAAGCTGGACGAGATCGTGGGACCTGGCATCCCCTGGGGTTCGAGTCTGCTCATCGCCGGCGTCGCGGGAACCGGCAAGACGGTGCTCTCGCTGGAGTTCATCTGTCGGGGCGCGCAGGCCGGCGAGAAGGGGATCCTGTTTTCCTTTGAAGAGACCGAGGAGCGCCTGCGCGCAGCCGCGGAAGGCCTGGGCTGGGACCTGGGCAAGGAGATCGATCGTGGCATGGTCGAGGTCGTCTTCATCCCGCAGCCCGACATCCTGGTCGAATCCCACCTGCTGATGATGCAGCAGCACATCGATGCGCTGAAGGCCAAGCGCGTGGTCATCGATTCGGTGTCGGTGTTCCTTCACAAGGTGACCAACCCTCAGATCAGCCGCGAGCGCATCTTTCAGCTGTGCAGCATCGTCCAGAACGCCGGCGCCGTCGGCTTCTTTCCCACCGACATCCCCTACGGGTCGCAGCAGGTCAGCCGATTCGGGGTGGAGGAGACCGTGGTCGACGGGGTCATCATCCTCACCTCCACCGAAGAGGGGCTGGAGCGCCAGCGCTACATCGAGATCTACAAGCTGCGGGACACGGCGCACCTCAAGGGCCGGCACGACATGCTGATCGGCAAGGGCGGGGTGTCGGTCTTCCCTCGTTACACCGATGACCTGGTGCGGGATGCGCCACCTCCGGCTGTGGAGGTGGCAAGGCGCGTCGACTCCGGGATACCCGGCCTCGACGAGTTGCTGGATGGAGGACTTCTGCGACGCAGCGCCACCCTGGTGTCGGGCAGTCCCGGCGTCGGCAAGACGGTGATGGCGCTGCAGTTCCTCCTGGCCGGCGCCAAGCGCCGAGAGCCAGGTCTTTACGTCACGCTGGAGGAGGGACCCGAACAGCTCATGGCGAGCGCAAGGCGCTGGGGCTGCCGGTGCAGGAGGCAGTCGAGGCCGGGCTGATTCAGATCTTGTACATCTCACGGGAGAGCATCCGCGCAGGTCAATTCCTCAGCCTGCTGGCTGACCGGCTCACGGCCCTGTCGGCTTGTCGCGTCGTGCTGGACGCGGCGACCGAGATGCTGACCGATCACATGGCAATGGACGAGTTCCGTCACGTCCTTTACAAGCTGGTGGTCCGTTTCAAGACCCTGGGCATCACCAGCTTCATGACGCTGGAGGCGCCCTCGCTGTCTTCAACCGAGCGCGTGACCGAGATTGGCCTCTCCCCGATCGCCGACAACCTCTTCATGCTTCGCTATGACCATACCGAGCGCCGTCTGACGCCCACGCTGACGATCGTCAAGACACGCGGCAGCGACCACGACCGCCGGACGCATACCGTGACCGTGGTCAGGGGGGGGATGCGCGTGGGCCCTCTGGCATCTAGAATGCCAGAGGATAACCAAGGTCGTGCCGAATAGAGGAGACAGGAGGCTGGAGCAGGTTTTCGCGATCAGCAAGCTCTTTGCGAGCTTCGAGAACGTCGCGCAAACCCTTCGACCCCGTGCTGGACATCGTCGCCCAGACCCTGCCGCTTCGCAGCGCAATTCTGATCGAGACCCACGACGGCCACCTCCAGATGTTCATAACGCCTTCGCCCGGCCAGATGCCCGAGCACATTCGAACCGTCAAGCAGCACGCGCTGACGGCGTACAAGTACCTCAGTGGCATCGCATCGGACACAACCCTCGATTTCAGCGAGCAGGCGGGTATGACCACCCCGCCCCTGCCCCCGCAGCCGAAGACTGACGAGAGGGCCGAAGAGAATTTGGCGACCCGGTTGATCGTCATTCCGCTGGTCGTGGCCAACCGACCGCCCTTTGGCGTTCTTGAGCTGGAAGGGGCTCGGCCCCTGGACAGGGCCGATCTGATGTTCGTCAACGCGATCGCCAACCAGCTGGCAATCGCGCTGGATCGAGACCACGCGCGGCGACTGGACATCTCGCGCCGACAGGACGCCGAGGCGATGGCCGCTGAGAACGCCCGGTTGTACCAGGAGGCACAGCGCGCCGTCGGCGCACGTGCACAGATCCTCGCGGTTGTCTCGCACGATCTGAGGAATCCCCTGGGGGCCATCCTTCTGACCATGGATGGTCTGCAGAGCAACCCGCCGGGTGAACGACGACACGAGCTTTCCCATGCGATCACGCGAATCAGGCGAGCATCCGAGCGCATGCTGCGGCTTATAGACGACCTCCTCGACGTCGCGAGCATCGAGGCCGGACGCTTGAAGATCGAGCGTGGGGCCCACGATGCGGGCCCGATTCTCCAAGAGACGCTCGGGAGCTTCGAGAGTATCACGAAGGAGAAGCGGCTAGGGATGACGGCGGAGTTTCAGCCGGGCTTGCCGAAGGCCTTCTGCGACCGTGACCGGATTCTTCAGGTGTTGTCCAACCTGGTCGGCAACGCGACCAAGGTGACGGCCGAGGGGGGCCAGGTCAGCCTTCTCGTCGAGGCGCGAGAGCGCGAGCTTCTGTTCTCCGTCGCAGACGACGGTCCGGGAATCGGCGAGGGGGACCTCGAGCACCTGTTCGAGAGCTACTGGCGCGGCCACGACGCAGGCTACAAGGGGACCGGCCTCGGTCTTGCGATCGCGAGAGGAATCGTCGACGCGCACGGGGGCCGGATCTGGCCGGAAAGCACGCTGGGACGTGGCGCCACGTTCCGGTTCACGATTCCCATCGCCGAGGGCGATCGCGCGGCAAACACGTAGTCCGGGTCGGCGAGGATATATCGGTAAGGCCTCAGTTCTTCGTGTAGCCGGCTTGCTCGGCGCTGGCGCAGATGCTCTCCCGTGGCCCCCGAACCGACCGCCCACTTCGAATCATAACGATGGGCGATCCAGTCAATTCGACCGGGTGCGGGTCGATGGGCAACGCAGGGATTTCCGCGTGACCGTCGGCCGTCAACGCCTCGCGGTGCGGGCAACCACGACCACACCCGCTCCCTGCGCGATCCCTCGGGCACCGAATTGCTGTTGGACCGGAAATTGAAGTGGCGGGAGGAATCAACGGGCGGTCAGCCGTCCTGAAAGGAACGCTCTGTGATGAATAGGCTCGACAGACGAGACTGGCTCAAGGGAATCGGGGGTGCGGCCGCTGGGGTGGTGGTTCTCCGCGGCGGCGCCGGATGCGGATACTTCCCAGCCGAGAGGGGGCCCGCGTATGCGCCCTGGAGTTTTCCAAGCAGCGGCAGTCCGCCCGAGATGGTGGCGGCCGAGGCGGCCATCCTTGCGTCGAATCCCCACAACACCCAGCCTTGGTTGCTGCACGTGACGTCGACCGCCATCGACCTCCATGCAGATCTGGCTCGCAACACTGGCAGCGTGGACGGACTCATGCGCGAGCTGCACATCGGGCTCGGCTGTGCGCTCGAGAATCTGGTGATCGCGGCCAAGTCCTCGGGGCGCTCGGCGGACGTGGTGCTGTTGCCCGATCCCGCCACCCCGACGCTGGTCGCGTCGGTCACCCTCGCCGTCATCGAGCTGCCCCCGGTTGCCGATCCGCTCTTCCTGGCCATCCCCACCCGCCACACCAATCGCGGGCGCTACGCCTCCGCCTCCGCCGCAACCGCCCTGCCAGCGGCCGTGGCGGCGCTCGTCACCGAGCCTGGTGTCGAGCTCACCCTCCTCGTCGCGGAAGCCGACATGGCCACCTTTCGCAGCGGCACCAACGAGGCGACCGTGGCCTTCATCGCCGATCCGGAGATGAGCCACGACAGCAATCTGTGGTACCGGCATACCGCCGACGAGATCTTGCAGCATCGCGACGGAATCACCCTCGATGCGAGCGGCAACGGAGCGGCGACCCGCTTCTTCGGCAAGTCGCTCGGCCGGCCGAGCGACGCGACGTCCAATAGCTATTGGCTGGATGCCACGCGGGGCATTCAGGCCACGGCCTCGGCTTACGGCATTCTCTCATCGCCGTCCTCCAACGGCCGAGACGACCAGCTGCGCGTCGGCCGCGCTTACCAGCGGATCGCCCTGTGGGCCATCAGCCAGGGCATGGCGGTCCAGCCCTTGAATCAGATGGCGGAGATGCAGGACCGAGAGGAGACGAAGGGCCTCGATCCTCGATTCACGGGTGTTCTCGGAGGCCTGGTTGGCCAGAGTGGGCGTCGCGCCCAGATGCTCTTTCGCATCGGTTATCCCTGGGACGTCGCCCTCGAGAGCCCGCGCCGTCCCCTCGCCTGGGTCAGGCTGTGAATCTCCAAGGACCTCGGGCCCGCGCTGCGCCTCGTTCGACGGGCGCTTCGATGGCGACCCTCGCGGTCCTCGTCGCACTCGGATCGGCGCTCTGCCTTCGAACCGCTGCCCTTGGCGCTGACGACTCCGATGTCGCTGTCGCACCCAGGTACGTACCCACGGTCGCGGTCGCGCTCGGCTCGTTTGACGAACGCCTGCGGCTGCATGTGGATGGGAGCGACGCCGACTCCTTTCGGTCGCAATACCGTACGCTGCTTCTGGTCGGGCTCGCGCATCCGGTGGCACGGTGGCCAGCAACCGGCCCCCACCCGGCCTGGAGGGAACATCTGTGGGTCGACGGTCATCTGAGCACGGGCGTGGGGGTGACCTTCGATACCGGCCACTGGCACATCCCCGTGCGCGAGGATATCACGCTCGCCTACGGAGCCAGGACCTGGCTCACCCTCCGCAGCGGACTCGGCCTCGGCGTGACCTTCGACGCCAGCGCCGGGCACCGGACGTTTCTCGAGCTCGGCATTCCTCTCGCCATTGCGCTTTTTCGCAACTTCGAACTGGTCTATCGACCGATGCTGGTGGTGCCGCTCGGGAGTGAAACTTCGCCTGTATTCGGGGGACAGCGAGAGCTGGCCACGCGCCTCGCGTTCCTACCGTTCGAGCTTCTCCTCCGCTTCCGCATCCCTGCTCTCGGCTGGTAGCGAGACTGTCGGCTCGTTTGATGCAGCACCTCTCTGCACGAAATTTGAAGCACAACGTGGATCCGCAGGATCGTCCGGGGTGCGCAGCTTGTGGCCCCATGAACGATCACCAATGCGGACCCAATCGCAACCTGAAAGTGGGGACTGACCATGAGAGCAAAAACCGATGACATCACCGTTCCGACCCGGGCTCAGGCGAGACTGCACGGCGCCCGAGCCACCCAGCCGCACTGGCTGCTTCTTGGCGCGGGGGTGGCTGTGCTCGGTTCGCTTGGAATCGGCGCGCCGGCATGGGCACAGGTCGCGGGATCGACCACCATCGGGGTGAGCGTCGTCGAGGCGACGCGCCTCACCATGGGCTGGAGCGTGAAGAAGGGAATCCTGGGCAAGGTGGTCTACAACGACGCGGGCGACAAGGTTGGCAAGGTGGAGGATCTGATCATCTCGCCCGACCGAACGGTATCGTACTTGATCATCGGCGCAGGCGGCTTCATCGGCATCGGCCAGCACGACGTCGCGATCCCGGTCACGCAAATCAAAGACACCGGCGGCAGGCTCGTCATTCCGGGAGCCACCAAGGCCATCGTCGCGGCCATGCCACGCTTCGAGTACGCGAATGACTCCGCCAGACGGGACCAGGTCATGGCCGATGCCCAGCACGAGATTTCCGAGGCCAAGGCGGCGATGTCGAACCTCGAGAAGAAGGCCGCGGCGGCCGGCACCGACGTGAAGGCCCGACTCGACCAGCAGGTGGCGGACTTGCACAAGGACGTGAAGAGCGCAGAAGAGAAGGTGGCCGAGATGAATCACGCGGCCTCGAATCGCTGGCACGCGCTCGAAGGCGACGTCAACGCGGCGACGGCGCGTCTGCACAAGGCAGTCGAAGCTCTGCGCGGCTGAACGGCAAGCCCATGACCGACGATCCCACCAGCATGAGAGCCAGAAAGGCCCTGACCATGAGCTCGAAGATCGACCAGTTCACCGAATCTTTACGCCAGAGCCTGACCAAGATGGAAGGGCAGCTCGAGCGCGCCCGCGCCGACATCAAGTCCGTGCAGCAAGACGACAAGGGCGCTCTCGAGGCGAAGCTCCGCGACGCGCGCCACTTCGTGGAGGCCACACGGGAGAAGACCAAGACCGCCGGGGCCAGGATCCAAGTCTGGATCAAGGCAAAGGAGGCGACCGGCGCTGCCATGATCGCGAGTTGGCGCGACAAGGCAGAAATGACCAAGCTCGAGGCCCATGCCGATAGGGTCGAGGAGCACGCCTCGGCAGCTGTCACCTATGCGGAAGGGGCCATGGCAGACGCGCTGGTGGCCACGTTCGAGGCGCTCGAGGCACGCCTGGCCGCCGATGAAGCTGTCGCGTCGACGACCCGCTCCTCCCGTTGACCGGTCGCCGTTCTGGGTCCTTTCCGTTCGGACTGCGAAGGGCGGTTGTCCCGAGGGCCCAGTGTGGATGTCGATTCGGGCGCAATCGGGTGGTTTAGGTGACATCGTGGCATTTCTGTAACGTGCGATCATGTAGGCAGCGACTCCGTCTTTGTGAAGTAGTATCTCCTTCACTTCGAAGGAGCCGTGCTTGCGAGTCGAGGACCTGGATCACCAAGAGTTGCTGGAACTCGACGCCGACGGCGGAGTCATTCGATTCGCTGGCCAGCGTGCGCTCCTGCTCGATGCGGTTGCGATGGGCCTCTTGCGAAAGTATCTGGTCGAGAACTTCGGCCTGACTGCGGCGCAAGCGGTGCTGACCCAGTTCGGGTTCGCCCACGGCTGGCGCATGGCCGAGGCCATGCGCGCTCAGTTCCAATGGGAGAGTGACGAGGACTGGCGGCGCGCGGGCAATCGCCTCCACGCGCTTGAGGGACTGTGTCGGAGCGAGCCTGGGGACGAAGACCCTTGCTCGAAGAAAGGGGCGATGATGGTCGGTTCTTACGAGGCCGAGCAGCACCTACTGCATTTCGGTCGCTCGGAACAGCCTGTCTGCTGGACCATCTGCGGGCTCAAGAGCGGCTACTTGAGCCGCATCACCGGGAAGGAGATCTTCGTGCTCGAGGACCGGTGCATGGGCGCGGGTGACGCCGCCTGCCATATCGTCGGTCAGACGCGCCAAGAATGGGGACACGAGCGAGGTCACGAGCTCGGCTTCTTCGAGACGAAGCGACTGAAGGAGTGCCTGGAGATCTCCCTCCACCGCGTGACCGAGACCCTGAAGAGCGCCGAGGTCAAACTCAGGGCCTATCGGCGCGCTCTGGTCCGGGTGTCGCGCGACCAGGGTGAGCCCTCGGGGATCGTGGCCAAGAGCCCGGGCATGCGTGGTCTCGTGGACCTCGCCGAGCGGGTGGCCAGGGTGGATGCCACCGTCCTCATCACCGGTGAGAGCGGCTCCGGGAAGGAGCGCATCGCCCGCCTGCTGCACGACAGGTCCACACGGGCGGCCGGTCCTTTCGTCCCGGTGAATTGTGGCGCCCTCACCGAGACGCTGCTCGAGGCAGAACTCTTCGGACATGCCCGCGGCTCGTTCACCGGGGCCACCCATGATCGTCCCGGGTTGTTCGAGGCCGCCAGCAACGGAACCTTGCTGCTCGACGAGATTGGAGAGGTGTCGCCCGGAATCCAGGTGAAACTCCTGCGGGCGGTGCAGGAGCGCGAGATCCGGAGGGTGGGTGAAAACAAGAGCCGCAAGGTCGATGTCCGACTGGTGGCGGCGACCAACCGCGATCTGGCCGAAGGCGTCGCGGCCGGCACCTTCCGGCAGGATCTCTACTATCGGCTCAAGGTCATCGAGCTGCACGTGCCTGCCCTCCGAGAGCGTCGGGACGACGTGCTCCCGCTCGCCCGGGTATTGCTCGCCGATGCGGCCCTCCGGATGAAGCGCAAGATTGGCGCCTTGACTCCGCGCGCCGCCGACCAGCTTCTTCGCTACGACTGGCCCGGCAACGTCCGGGAGCTCGCCAACGCCATCGAACGGGCGGTCGCCCTCGCCGAGGGCGACCGGCTGGAGGTCGAGGACTTGCCCGAGGAAATTCGTCGCGCTTTCTCGAAACCGATGCCTACCGTGGGGGCCGTCCGCTCGCTGGAGATTGTCGAGAAGGAATACATCCTGGCCGCGCTCGAGCTCAACGCCGGCAACCAGACCCAGACGGCGGCCCAGCTTCACATCGGAGCTGCTACCCTTTACCGCAAGCTCAAGGGCTACGGCATGATCCCGGACAGGGCAAGGTTTCCGCCGCCAAAGCAAGTCTCCGCGCGCTGAGGCGGTCCCCGATTCGTCCAACGCGGGGCGACGTGGCCTGGATGGTGCAGGGCTCAGGTCTCGAGACCGCAGGCCGCGGAGTTCGTGGGAACCGCGCCATCCCGCCATCGAAAGGCAATGCCATGAATTCGACCGGACCTTCGTCGCTTGAGATCTACTCCCGCAACCTCGGGGCCGTCCTCGGCCTCCTGTCGGATGACGAGGTGGCGAATGTCAGCACGGCGGAGACCGCCACTGCACTTGCCCATGGCGAGGAATTCCTCGACCTACAATCGCTCGATCAAGGCGTGAAGCGGGCCCGGGGCACCATCGCCGCCATGGGGCGGGTTCTTCCGAGGAAGGCCGTGCACGAAACGACCTGGACCAGGATTCTGGCCGAGTTTCGGCTCGAAGACGCCGCCCGCACCCCGCGTCCGTAGCTTCGGGCCAAGCTGCTGACAACAGCGATCCTGCTCACGCCCTGGAAGAGGAGAACGTGCATGGCGAAGCCGAAAGTTGGTATTCTTGGCGATGGCCACGTCGGAAGTGCTCTGGCGCGTGGGGTCGCGCGTGCCGGATACGAGGTGGCCGCGGTCGGGAGTGAGCGCGCCGCCATCCGCGACACGGCGAGCTGGGCGGACCTCGTCGTCCTGGCCGTCCCCTTCGTTGCCATCGACCAGATCATCGAGGTGGCCGGGGAGGCGATCGCGGGCAAGCCGCTCGTGGACGTGACCAATGTCCTCGGGCCAAACGTGAGCCTCGGCCTGGCGATGAGTGGCGCCGAGAGCCTGCAGCGCAGACTTCCGCGAGCGAGAGTGGTCAAGGCGTTCAACGCGGTTTTCGCGGAGCTGATGGCCACTGGGAGCCTGGGCGGCCAGCGTCTTACGACCTTCGCAGCCAGCGATCACGCGGAGGCCAAGGACCTGGTGCTGGTGATGGCCCGCGAAATCGGCTTCGACGCCGTGGACGCTGGGCCACTGGCGAACGCGCGTCTACTCGAGTCGCTCGGCGCGCTCAACGTCCAGCTCGGCTACGCCCTGGGAATGGGCACACAGGTCGGCTTCAAGTTCATGCACGGCTGACGCATCGGAGGCTCCATGATCTCTGCAAGAGCTCGAACCGGTCCAAGACCAGAAGCCTCTCCCCGGGCTTCGACCCCACGCGACCGGATCGCCACGGTGACGGGGTCGACCTTTCAACAACTGGTGCTCGAAGCACGAGGCCCGATCGTCGTCGAATTCATGTCGTATGGGTGTGGGCACTGCCGCGAGCTCGAGCCGATCCTCCAACAGGTAGCGGAGCTCCTCGCGTCCAGGGAGCGGTTCTTCAGGGTCAACCTCGCGGTCGAACCCGAGTTGGCCGAGCAGTACCAGGTCGAGGGGACGCCGACCCTCCTGATGTTCCTGGACGGAGCGGAGGTGGGGCGCGTCGACGGCGTCCGCCCCGCGCTGTCCACGCTCATGACCGCGGTGACAGGCCCCTTCTCTCCCCGAGGGGGGGGGGACGATGCGTGAGCTCGACGGGACTGTACCTTTGTCCCCCGCCACATCCGTCTTGCTGTTCGATGACGAATGCGGGGTGTGCCGCCACATCGCCCGGTGGGTGCGCAAATCCGCGCAGACCGCGGCGGGCGATGTCACCCTCGTCGTTCGTCCGATCGGGGAGGATCCAGAGGCGCTCAAGCTCCTCAATCCCCGACTCGACATCTGGCAGGCCTACGCAACCATCCATCTGCTCATGCCCGACGGAACCATGAAGGTCGGCGGGGAGGCCGTGGCCGCTGTCTTTGGCAAACTTCCCAACACCCGGTGGTTCGCGGGGCTGTTCGCGCTCAGCCTCTTCGGGCTCCGGCCTTTCCAGGCCTTGCTCGACCTCGGATACGCCACCCTCGCCGCCGTGCGGCCGCTCTTCGGGTGCAAGAGCTGCGGGCCGGTCGGCGGCTTCCTGCGGCCCATCGCTTGGCTCGTCAAGCGCAGGCATTCATGGCGCGGCGGCCTTCCTCACCCGAGTGGCGCCAATAAGCCGCACTTCACGCCGCGAGCGACGACGAAGGCAGACACCTCGACGAGCCCTCCTGCGCCGCGCCCGCGCTGACGGCGCCCGCACCGCGTGGCTTGGCCTTCCCCGTGCTTTGGCCGTCAAACACATCGTCTCGAGAACCTCGCTGGGTCGCCAGAAGTCCACACCGCCTGAAGTCGAAAGGGGCCTTACCTGCTGGCGTTGGCTTGGCTCGCCGTTTGCTCGCAAAATGCCTCGTGGCCCAGAGCGCACAGCCGGTACCGGACGACTTGTTCCGGACGAACGACTATCGAGCCTGAGAAGGTCACGGAGGTGAGCGATATGGTGCCCTACGGCGTGATGGCTTCGCCCGCCTTTATGATCGATGAGCACGTCGTTCACGCGGGCGGAATCAGGACCAAGGCGGAGGTCGAGCGATGGGTCCGGAATCCCCAGGCGTAGCCACCACACAAACCTACGAGGCGAAGGGGAGCGTTCGTGCCGGCGGCGAGGGGCGCCTCGACGCCCACGGACTCGCGACACCGTTCGACGGGACGGCAGGCCGGCTCGACGAGCTACCCGGACCGGCAGACGTACTTTGCGCGGCCTTGTGCGCCTGGGTCCTCAAGAACGTCGAGCGGTTCTCGCACATGCTGCCGTTCGCGTACGAATCGGCCACGGGTGAAGGTCGTGGCCGAGCGCGAAGAGCCGCCGCCGCATATCGCGCGAATGCGCTACGAGCTCGCGATCGTCACCGACGAGCCCGAGGCCCGCGTCGAGCTCCTCCATCGCAACATTCAAAGGTTCGGTACCATCACGAACACCCTGGCCAAGTCCTGCGAGGTGAGCGGAACCATCCGCGCCGTGGCGAAGAAAGTCGCGCCATGAACACCCATGACGAAGGTGAGCTTCCGCACCCAAAGGAGTTGCCGTGCCAGGCGTCGGGAACGTCAAAGGTGACTGACATGCAAACCCCGAAGCCAGGGCTTCTCGGCAAGCTCTCTTTCCTCGACCGCTACCTCACGCTGTGGATCTTCCTCGCCATGGGACTCGGCGTCGCGCTCGGCTTATCGGCACCGGGCTTCACCGCCGCGCTCAACAGCATGAGCGTCGGGACGACCTCGATCCCCATCGCGATAGGGCTCATCCTGATGATGTATCCCCCCCTCGCGAAGGTCAGGTACGAGGAACTTGGCAAGGTCTTCCGCAACAAGCGTGTGCTGACGCTTTCGATGGTGCAGAACTGGATCATCGGCCCGCTGCTGATGTTTGGGCTGGCCGTGCTGTTTCTGCACGACAAGCCTGGCTACATGCTGGGCTCATATTCATCGGACTCGCACGCTGCATTGCGATGGTCATCGTGTGGAACGATCTTGCGAGGGGCGACACCGAGTACTGCGCTGGGCTCGTCGCGCTCAACTCGATCTTCCAGGTCATGTTCTTCTCGGTGTACGCCTACTTCTTCGCGACCGTGCTCCCCCGTTGGATCGGGCTCGAGAGCGCTGTGCTCCACATCACCATCGGCGAGATTGCGAGGAGCGTCGGTCTTTACCTCGGTGTACCGTTTGCCGCCGGCTTTCTGACGCGCCGGCTCCTCGTGAAGGCGAAGGGACACGAATGGTACCGGACGCGCTTCGTCCCACGCGTCAGCCCCATCACGCTGGTGGCGCTGCTCTTCACGATCGTCGTGATGTTCTCGCTCAAAGGCGAGGCCATCGTGAAGCTCCCGTTCGACGTCCTGCGCATCGCCGCGCCGCTCCTTTTCTACTTCGTCTTGATGTTCGGCATATCGTTCTTCATGAGCAAGCGCGTTGGCGCCGACTACAAGCAGTCGGCGACGCTTTCCTTCACCGCTGCCTCGAACAACTTTGAGCTGGCGCTCGCGGTTGCGATCGGAGCGTTCGGAATCCACAGCGACGCTGCTTTCGCCGCCATCATCGGTCCCCTCGTCGAGGTGCCGGTACTCATCGGGCTAGTAAGCGTTTCGCTCTGGGTACAGAAGCGCTTCTTCCTCAGCACCCCGATCGAGGTGGTGGCTCCTCCGTGTGCGACACCTTCTGCCTCGCAGACATGAGCGTGAACAGCATGAACACCGACAGGACCATCCTCTTTCTCTGTGTCGCGAACTCGGCGCGTAGCCAGATCGCCGAGGGCCTCGCGCGGAAGCTCTTCGGCCCGCGAGTCGCGGTCCAGAGCGCCGGCAGCGCGCCCTCCCAGGTCAACCAGTACGCGATCGAAGTGATGAGCGAGGTTGGCGTCGACCTCACGGCCCACCACTCGAAGTCGGTGCAGACGATCGACCCTGCCACGGTCGGGACCGTCATCACGCTTTGCGCGGAGGAGGTCTGCCCCGTCTTTCTCGGCAAGGCCCGCAGGCTTCACTGGCCGATTCCCGATCCGGCGAGCAAGGACCCGTCGCTGTCACGCGACGAGATGCTTGCGCGCTTTCGGACGGCGCGCGAGCAGATCCAGGGCCGTCTCGAGGTGCTGGACGCTCTCCTCGACCTGCCCGAAGGCCCCAGTCCGGGGGAGGTCCACGCAAGCGTCCGCGTGAAGAACCTCGCGAAGAGCACGCGCTTCTACGCCTGGCTCCTCGGCGCCGAACCGAAGGAGTGGACGCACAGATATTCGACCTTCGTTCGTCCGCAGCTGTACACGAACTTCGTCCTCGTTGTGTCAGACGGCAAGGAGCTGCACCACGACACGCTCTACCACCTCGGCGTCGGCGTCGCCGACAAGGGCGCGGTGGTGCGCGCGTACGAGCTGGCGGAGGTCGCTGGCGTTACCGTGCAGAAGCCGCCTCGCACGACGTGGCGGGGAACACCACTCCACGAGCTGTGGCTCGAGGACCCCGACGGGAACCTCGTTGAGGTCTACGCCCGCCTCACCGATGGGGAGCTTGCGAGCAAGCCGTCGGATCTCGAACCCACCGCGCTCACGTAGCCGTGAGGCCGATTCCCAACCGAGCGCCGCTACGGGAGGCGCTTGGTGAGCTGCTGGGAATCCGGTTTTTGCTTGACGGGCGCAGATGCTCCGGCGACGAAGTCCACACAGGCAAAAAACGGCGCGATGTTCCCGCGCACGTCCGGGATGGGAGAACGGCGGAACAACTTGTGGCGCGCGAAACACGAGTGTAACGCCACGAGAACGAGAGGCTCGGCCCGCGCGGCCCAGCCTGATGAAACTGGCACCCGCCGCGGCGGAGCGAAAGTTGGCCGGCGCCATGACGGATGAGGGCCCCTACTCGACGCCAGCTTGGGCCGGGCCCACGTAACCCTTTGTCGGATAGGAACTCACCATGAGCAAGAATGACTTTTAGGCGGCAAGGTGACGCCCTCCGGACACGTCACTTCATGGCAATCCTTGGACGGACGCCGCGAACGACGCCTGGGCGGCCCCGGGCGTGACCAAGGTGGTCGATCGTCTGAATGTTTCCCCGACCGCCTGAGACCCCGCTCCGCCATTGGAGGCCGAGGACCCACCAAGAGACGGTCGAAGCGCTCGCGACTCCAAGCCACCGAAGTCCGAATTCCAACTATGGGTAACGCTTTTGCAGGGTCGACGCGACTGTAGGGCATCATGAGCGTAGCTGAACGGTTGGTACCGGGAAAAATTCAGGTGCGCGAGGGATGGCGCCGCGACCCGATGGTGGGCGATGTCCTCGTGGGGGTCGGATCGAGAGGCGTGCCTGGGCCAGGGGCCAACCTCGCGCCAGCCGCCGAGTTTGCGGCATCGCTGGGGGTGACTGCTGCGGTACGACGAGGTCCCCTCCGCGCGCACCCGACTGCGCGGGGCGAGATGGTGGTGGTGGCTCCGTACGATGGACCCCCGCACGTGGCGATTCAGATCGTGCGCGGGACGAACTGTTGCCGGACCCATCCGGTCCACACAGCCGATGTATCGATGGTGGGCGCGACAGGAGGGCGCGCCGCCACCGATGCCGCGTCGGCGTCGGGCACCCCAGCGACGCAGGCGATTGGGCGAATAGCGCATGCGCTGCGGGTGCAGATGGAGCTCGACTTCGGCGAGGTGTGCCCCTCGTTCGCGCTCGCCAACGCGATCGTCGCCTGCTTCGGCGAGATCTACGTGGTGGGTACAGGGATGGTTTCGTTCCTCACCTTCGCGCACGCGCCGGCGATGGAGAAGCCGGGGTGGAGGGTGACGTTCTTCTGGAGTCATGCCCCCGACGACTGGAACTTCCTCGAAAGGCTCGGCCTCGTGCACAGAGACAAACTTGAAGGAGTGGAAGCGTAGAGGCTGCACGACGACAAGAGCCTCGACGGCGCCATGACGTCGTAGCCCAGGGCTGGTCCTCGACCTTTCCGATCGGCGACGCTGCGTCGAGCGGGGAGATGGCTTAGAGTGCTGACCCTGTGAATGTCGTGAGGTCGCTCCCGATCGCGTTCCCGCTCGCGCACCCCGAGGCCGGGACACCCGACTTCGTCCGGGAGCATTTCCCGGCTCTGGCGCAGACCTCCGTCCTGGGAGTGGCTGCGTGGCAGGTGCTGGCAATGATCGCGGCTCTCGCGGGGGCGGTGGCAATCGGCGCCGCGCTCTCTCGGCTGTTCCATCGCCTCTCGAGGCCGCTCTCGAAGCGGTCCGGGAACGACTGGTTCGTACCCCTCAGCCGCAGCGTCCAGAACCCGATCGCCGGCTTGGTCGCGGTCGGAGCCTTCGATTTGGCCGTCCACCTGATTGATCTGGTCGGCCACATCAGCGTGATCGTCGACACCATGACTCGTCAGCTCCTGATTGGCGCCGTCGCGTGGTTACTCGTCGTTGGGGGGGGATCGCTGGCCAGCACCCTCGAGCAGAACCTGGTCGGCACGGACGAGTTCTCGAGCCGCGGTGCGCGCACGCAACTGCGAGTCGCGTACCGCGTCTCGAGTGGGCTCGTGGTGCTTATTGCCCTGGCTCTGATCTTGAGCGGGTTCGACGCGGTCAGGAACATCGGCGTGTCGCTCCTGGCTTCAGCCGGCATCGCCAGCGTGGTCATCGGGATTGCCGCGCAAAAGACCCTGGGCGGCTTCGTTGCCGGTATCCAGCTCTCCATCACCCAACCCATTCGAATTGGCGACACGGTGGTCGTCGACACCGAATTCGGCACGGTCGAGCAGATTCACCTGACCTTCGTGGTCCTGCGACTCTGGGACCTACGCCGGTTGATTGTCCCGGTGAGCAAGTTTCTCGAACAGTCGTTCCAGAACTGGACGCGCGTCCGCACGAACCTGCTTGGCACCGCGGAGCTCTGGGTGGATTTCACGGCGCCCCTCGCGACCCTGCGCGAGGAACTGGCGCGGGTTTGCAAGGCGAGCAAGTTGTGGGATGGTCAGACCTGCGTCCTGCAAGTCACGGGTTCGAGCGAGAGATCCATGCAGATCAGAATGCTGGTGTCGGCCGATGGCCCCGGCAACCTCTTCGATCTGCGTTGCGAGGTGAGAGAGAAGGTCATCGCATTGCTCCAGTCGCTCGACGCTGGCATCTATCTGCCTCACGACCGCACCATCGATCTCCCGGAGGGCGAGGCACTGCCATGACCAGGTCGACCGGAGCACCGAACTGGGACGGGATCTCGACGAGCCCGCCCGCGTCCCGCCCGTAGTGATTCCCCCGCACATGCTGGGCTTGGCCCACCTCGTGCAGAGGCGCCGGCCGAAGACGTCGTCTCGAGGAGCTCGGCGCGTCGCCCGTAAACCCGTTCGACAAGGAGCACGCCCGTGGAAAAGACCGACACACAGCTGAAGAAGGATATCGAGGAAGAGCTGCGCTGGGATCCCAAGCTCAATGCCGCCCAGATTGGCGTCAGCGTGGACAAGGGTGTCGTGACGCTGCTGGGCGCGGTGGACTCGTATGCCGAAAAGTTTGCCGCCGAGGATGCGACCAAGCGGGTCTCCGGGGTCCGGACGGTCGCGCAGGATTTGACGGTGAAGGTCCTTGACGGCCACCGCCACAGCGATGCCGACCTCGCGATTGCGGCTCAGACTGTCCTCAAGTGGGATGTGTTCGTTCCAGATTCGGTCCGAGCTGTCGTCGACCAGGGCTCGATCACTCTTTCCGGGACGGTGACATGGAACTATGAGCGCGAGGCCGCCGAGAAGGCGGTCCGGAATCTGGCCGGGGTGGTCGCGGTCCACAACAGCGTGACCATCAAGCCCCAGATCGACGCCGTTGCGGTCCGGGAGAAGGTCGAGGCGGCGCTGCAACGCCAGGCCACACGGGATGGACAATCGATCCGGATCGAGACGTCGGGCGGAAAGGTCACGCTGAGCGGGCATGCGTCGTCCTGGGAGTCCATAGAGAACGCCTCGGATGCGGCCTGGGCCGCCCCCGGTGTGACCCAGGTGGTCGACGAAGTCACTGTCTCCTGGCGCACGTAGCGGCGGGCGTCCATCAAAAGGAGGGAGCTCCCCGTCAAAACGGTGGAGTCACCGCGCTTCCCGGACCGCGTTGACCACTCGGACAGCCACCAAGGGGCTCGCGCGATCGAGCGTGGCCCAGGTCGCGGCCGCGCAGGCGCAGCTGGCCCGCGCCGAGCTCGATCTCGAGCACTCGATCATCCGGTCCCCGGTCGACGGTACGGTGATCTCGCGCAACATCGACGTCGGGCAGGCGGTGGCCGCCACCCTGACGGCGCCTACGCTCTTCACGATCGCGCAGGATCTGCGCCACATGCAGGTCCATGCGGCCGTGGACGAGGCCGACATCGGCGGGGTGCGACCCGAGCAGACGGCGACCTTCACGGGATGCCTTCCGCGACGACGTCTTTCGAGCCCATGTTCACGAGGTGCGGAACGCACATCAGAACGCGCAAAATGTCGTCACCTACGATGTCGTGCTGGACGTCGACAACCCCGAGGGGAAGTTGCGCCCTGGAATGACGGCCAACGTTCTCATTCTCATCGTGGAGAAGAAGCAGGTCGTCGCGGTGCCGAACGAAGCCTTGCGCTTCCGACCGTCGGCCACGGCTTCGGAGACGGGAACTGGACTGCACATCCCCACCGATGCTCCGCCGGACGCCACCGGGGCTGCTCGACAGAGCGCCGCGGTCTACGTCCTGTGCTCCGGCCGCGCCGAGCGCGCCGCCGTCAAGACCTGCGTGACCGACGGCAACCTGACCGAAGTGCTGTCGGGCCTCGAGCCGGGAACCGCGGTGGTCCTCGACGTCTTGCGGGGCAAGTTGGCCCGCGGTGCGGCGCCACCTGGAGGAGCCGCGCGTGGGTCATGAACCGATGATCCGCCTCACCGGAATCTCGAAGACTTACCTCGCCGGCGAGGTCGAAGTCCAGGCCCTGGTCGACGTGAACCTCAGCATCGATGGGGCCGAGATGGTCGCGATCATGGGCCCTTCGGGCTCCGGGAAATCCACGTTGACGAATGTGCTCGGCTGCCTCGACCGTGCCACCTCGGGAAGCTACCGCTTCGAGGGACGCGAGGTGGCGAGCCTGCAAAAACAGGAGCTCTCCGCGCTGCGCCTCTCCGCCTTCGGCTTCGTCTTTCAGGGCTTCCAGCTCATCGCCCGAACGAGCGCGCTCGACAACGTCGCGCTGCCCCTGATCTACGCCGAAGTACCCGCCGACGAGCGGCGGCAGCGGGCCATGGTGGCCCTCGCCCGGGTCGGGCTCGAGGGACGTGAGCTGCACACCCCGGCGCAACTGTCCGGTGGACAGCAGCAGCGGGTGGCCATCGCGCGCGCGCTCGTCAACCGCCCCCGGCTGATCCTCGCCGACGAGCCCACCGGCGCCCTCGACACCCGGACATCGGTAGAGGTTCTCGAGCTCCTGCAGTCCCTGCACACGAGCGGCATCACGGTGGTCCTCGTGACCCACGAGCCCGACATCGCCGCCTACGCGGGCCGGCGCCTGATGGTCCGCGACGGTCGTATCCTCTCCGACGAGGTCCAGGTCCCGCACGACGCCGCCGCCGATCTCGGGGCGATGCCCAAGAGTACGGCTGACGGCGGCTTGATAGCTGCCTGACGGCGACTGCAAAGAATTGGCTACATGAACGCTTTTGCCTCCGCCTTTGCATCGATTCTGCCGCTCGCCTTCGGGGCCCTGCGGCGCAACCGCATGCGGTCCCTGCTCACCTCCCTTGGCGTCATCATCGGGGTGGGGGCGCTAATCGTGACGGTGGCCTCCGGCGAGGGCTCGAAGGCAGTGCTCGAGGCTCAGCTCGCGACCCTCGGGACCAACCTGCTCATCGTGCTTCCTGGCTCGAGCACCCTCGGCGGGGCGCGCGGCGGTCCGGGCACGGGCAAGCCACTGACCCACGCCGATCTGCTGGCCATCATCAAGGGGACAAGCGCTTCCCGCTACGCGGCGCCCGTGGACCGCACGGTAGTCCAGGTGGTGCTCGACAACCAGAACTGGCTCACCACCGTCTTTGGGTCGACCCCGGATTTCTTCGCCATTCGCGAGTGGTCGATGTCCCGTGGGCGGCTCTTCAACAGCGCCGAATCGGACGCGGGGGCCAAGGTATGCGTGGTCGGCCAGACCGTCGCAACCCAGCTCTTCGGCGGAGGCGAACCCCTCGGGCAGATCGTTCGCGTGAAGTCCATGCCCTGCGAGATCGTGGGCGTCCTCGGCGGCAAGGGTCAATCCTCTCAGGGCCAGGATCAGGACGATCTGGTGGTGATGCCCTGGGTCACCTTCAAGTCGAGGATGATGAGCCAGGACCGGATCCACGTCGGGAGCATCCTGGTCTCCGCCACCTCCCCCGACGAGGTCGGACACGCTCAGAGCCAGGCCACGGGCATCCTCCGCCAGCAACACCGCCTGGCTGACGGGCTGCTCGACGACTTCACCGTCCGCAATCTGGCGGATCTCGCCGCGACCCAGGAGAAGGCGGCAGACGCCCAGACCGGCATGCTGCGAAATGTGTCGGCCGTCTCGCTGCTGGTCGGCGGAATCGGGATCATGAACATCATGCTGGTCTCCGTGACCGAGCGGACCCGCGAGATCGGGATTCGCCTCGCCATCGGCGCCAGCGAGAACAAGGTCCTCCTGCAGTTCCTGATCGAGGCCGTGGCGCTGTCGGCGGCCGGCGGGCTGATCGGAATCGTGCTCGGGGTGGCGGGATCGGCGACCCTGGCGTCCATCATGCGCTGGCCGCTCGTCTTGACCCCGCTTTGGATCCTGATCGCGTTCGGGATCTCGATGGGAATTGGAGTGGTCTTCGGGTTCTATCCGGCGCGCAAGGCCGCGAGAATGAATCCCATCGACGCTCTGCGCTTCGAATGAATGGCCCGAAGCTCGAAGTCGCGAAGTCAAAGGAGGACCGAGCTCCGAGCTCCGCACCCGCCTCGAGGCCGCCCATGGCCTCTGGTGAATTCGCCGCCGCGGCGCGCGCACGGCCGACGTCCCGCCTCGGCCCTCTCGGCGCGACGGCTTTCGCCCTGGAGATGTTCCTCGGTCTCGGCGCGATCGGGGGTGGAATCGCGCTCATGATGGGCCCCCGCCGAGAGATCCTTCCGCTGCCGGTTTCGGCCCTGCGGGGATCGCCCTTCGCCGATTACTTCGTGCCGGGCCTGGTCCTATTTGGGGTCCTCGGGATCGGGTCCTTCGCCGCGGCGATCCTGGCGTGTCGAAGACACAGGCTGGCGCCGGTCTCGGCCTTCGTCGTGGGTTGTGCGCTGCTCATCTGGCTGGCCGTGGAGATCGCGGTGGTGGGCTACTCGGGCCATCCACCGCTGCAGGCCGTGTACTTGGGCCTCGGGGTCGTCATCGCGTCCCTCGGACTCGTTTGGACGCATCGTTCGGGTGCGCCGGCCGCTTCCTGATCACACGGCCGTAGCCGATGGTCGAATCATTGGCTGCCCGGTCGAATCGCGCTACCCGAGCGCCGCAGAGGCCGCCAGGGTCGACTGGACGCCCCGATGCAGGATGCTCCGGATTCCCAAGGATTCCGCAACCTCGACGCGAGTAGACTGGCCCGGATGGTGCACGTCTCTCTGGGATGTCGAGCACGTCAGGGAATTGCGATTGCGGTTCTTCAGCGCGATTGGTGCCAGAAGCAAGAACGAGACTAGGAGACAATTCATGAGCCAGATGGCGGTTTGGATGGACCACCACGAAGCAAGGATCTTTCGGGTGGACGCCCAGAATTTCGACGAGGAGATCGTCAACTGGGCCCCGAACCACGTTCACCGGCACCCCGAGGACGCAGACACGAGGACCCGCAACCACCCGGACGATGAGCACCGATTCTTCCGCGACGTCGCACGGTCGCTGGCTTCCGCCAGTGCGGTACTGCTCCTGGGCCCCTCGGTGACCAAGCTAAAGTTCATCAGGTACGTGCATGATCATGATCGGGCGCTGGTGCCAAAGATCGTGGGAGTGGAGAGCGCCAGCCATCCGACCGACAAGCAGATTGTGGCACACGTCCGCCAATACTTTAACGTCCCCGCCCCGCGGATCGGCCTTCGCACCTGATACTTGTTCGTTGATCCGCCAACGGAGCAGTGCCGCTGCGCGTGACGGCTCGGAGGCCGACATCGCGCAGCGGCCGAGTTTGCTAGTGTGAAACCGTCATCCTGTCGACGACCTCGGTCACGCCCGGGGTCGCCCACGCTGCGTCAGCGGCGTCCTCGGTGGATTGCCATGAAGACGCGTGACCCGTCAGCGTGACCTTACCTCCCGACGTGTCGACCTTGATCCCCTTGGAGTCGGCCTTGGCCTGTCGATTCAGTGCTGCCTCGATCTTTACCTTGACGTCAGTCGGGGACACCTGCGATTTGAGCGCGACGTTGTTGACGACTGACACGACGCCCGTGAGGTAGCTGACCGCACGCTCGGCAGCCTCGCGCTCGAAGTTCCAGGTGGCCTGCCCTTCGAGGGTGACCAAGCCGGATGTCACCTTGGCGGTCACGGTGTTCGGGACGACCACGTCCCACTTGAGGGCGCTCTGGATCGCCGCGGCGATCTCTGCGTCGCTGTGTTTATGGTCGGAGAGAAGTTTGACTGACAGATCTTGTGCCATCGTACGAACCCCGCTCACGCGCTTCGCGGCGTCCTCGGCGGCCCACTTCTGTGCATAGGTGTCGACGGCGCCGGTCAGCGACACCGCGCCACCGTCCACGGTGACCCCAATCTGGGCCGCGTTGACGCTGGGATCCCAGCGGAGCTCTTCTTCGATGTCCTGCTGCAGTTGCTTGTCTGTCTTGTTCACGGGGCACACTCCTGGTTTTCGAAGGGTCGCGCGTCACGGCTGGGCGCACACGCGTTCAGCCGTGTTTTCGCGAGACTGCTTCGCGGCGTGTCCTGCATTTCAGGGACCAACCCGATCGCACTGTTGCCGCCGTGTCGGCGTCGTGCACCGCCCCTGCCTACGAATCTCGGTGGCGTCTCGCTCACCGACAGTTCGGTGGCCTGATCCGATGGGCGTTCGGCTCGCACCCAAGACGTCGCCCCACCCGGGCGACGGGACTGGCCCGGATGGTGCACTTCTCGCCGTCATGTTGCGAAGCCTCAAGGATCTCGAACGCTATACCGTCGCCGCGAGCGACGGCGATCTTGGGAGAGTCGTCGACTTTCTCTTCGATGACGAGCAGTGGGTGGTCCGTCACCTGATCGTGGAGACGGGCGGCTTTCTCGCCGGCCGCCGCGTGCTGATCTCCCCGATCTCGTTCCGGCGGGCGGACTGGTCGAACCGTTGCTTTCACGTCAACCTGACCATGGACCTCGTGAAGAACAGCCCGAGCGTCGACACGGCCCTGCCCGTGTCGCGCCAGCATGAGTGGGACAACTACCGATACTATGGGTATCCGGCCTACTGGGGCGACTCCACACTTTGGAGCATGGGAGATTCGAATTCACCGATGGCGGACGGGCCCTGGAATGCGCCTCCTCTCGGTGGGCCTGCGATGCCCGCAACCATCGTCCGGTCCGATGACATTCACCTTCGCAGTGCACGCGAGGTGCGTGAATATCACGTGGACGGGCAGGGCGAGGATGTAGGCCACGTCGACGATTTCGTCGTGGACGACCTGTTGTGGGCCGTCAGGTACCTGGCCGTCGCGACGAGCGCCTGGTGGTTCAGCAAGAAGGTCCTGATCTCGCCTGACTGGGCGACGCGTATCGACTGGGCCGAGGGGAAAGTCTTCGTCGCCCAGTCCAGGGAGGCCATCAAGGACAGCCCCGCGTGGGATCCAGAGGCACCGATCAATCGAGAATACGAGACTCGGCTCTTCGACTACTATGGCCGACCGCAATATTGGCAGGGCGACGCAGCGGCACCGCCAGGCCTCCCTTCCCCCTGACCAACCGTCGCACGCTCGCTGGTGCGGTGAGTTGCTCCGGCTTGCCGGTTCAAAGTTGAAACGCGCCGAACTGCAAGCGTGGAGAGGGTAACGCGGCTTTGGGAGGCAGAGGAATCTTCATGAGTGGAATCGCGGTCACCAATCTGGCGAAGAATGCCGCCAAGGCGGGCGGGGAGTGCACCTGTGTGCTCGAATTCCCAGAGCCCACCGAGGTCGGCCTGACAACTGTCCCGACGACGCGGAGCGCAGCGGTCGCCGCAGCCCTCCTACGCCTGGTCCAGCGCACGCACGCCCGGCTTGCGGTGCTCAGCATCAGGGGCCTCGGCCACCTGGCTGCGGAGGACGCTCGTCTCCCGGGTACCTTCCCGGTCAACCACCCGGTTGGAGCGCCGGAGCCAGCATACCGACTGGGTGGCTCTGGCGCCTGGGCGCGCCTCTCGGAAAACAACTCTCGCCGCTCCGATAGCCTCAGCCTCTCCAGCCTCGAAGAGCCAGGCGTGCAGGCCGTGCTCGACTTCGTCGGAGTGATGCCAGGACGCCCGCTCCTCGAACCAATCCGCACCCGGTTTGCGACTGGCTGCTCGAACCAATTGGGCGAGATGGCGCTCCTCGCGGTTGCCGACGCTGCGATCAACGGGGCTCCAAGGTGGGTTGTGAGCCTGATTTGGACCAGCTGGGCCCCTCGTCCGCACGGCAATCTGGAGGGCTTCTTTCGGTCCCTCCCGGAGCCGCTCGACCTCACGCCGCCCGTCGTGGGCCCGGGCGCGCCCGGCGTGCTGAGAATCGACGGGGTGGGCCTCACGGCCCGCCTGGCCCGCATTCTGGACCGCTAATTCCATGGGACCTAAAGGACCTCGAGCCGCCTGAACACGGGGACCTTCACAAGGTCCACGAGGAAGGTGAAGGCCACCGCCCCGAGGAGCGTGGCGGCGATGACGACCAAGGGAAGGGGAGCCATGGCGAGCCCGCGGTTCGCCATACTCGTCGCGATCAACAGATCGACTGCTGACGACAGCACGAGCCAGCGGCTCGGGGCGATTGACCAGAGACGCTGTCGTGAGCGATTCGTGTAGGTCGTCGCCTGGTTGCCGAACACGATCACGACGAAGGCGAGGGTTCTCAAGGTCTCGATTCCGAAGCCCAGCTGGACCTTGCCGACGACGAGGACTGCCACGCAGAACACCAGCTCCGAGAGTCCCATGAACACGCCGGCCAAGGTGAGAGCGCCCACCCGCCAGACGTTTGGCTTCAACGATGGTTTCACGTTGTCGGTCGTCAAGGCCATGCCGAGAAAGTCGCCGGTGATCATGATGATGACCATCAGCATCGGGGTGAGGATCGCCTGCCGGGTGATCATCATCCCCACCGCCAAGAACAGCACCTGCGCGATCTTCTTGGTCACGGAGTTCATGGTGTAAGTCAGGATCCGCTGGAAGGTGATTCGACCTTCCTTGACAGCGGCCACCACCCCTCCCAGGCCAGGCTTCGTCAACACGATGCCGGCGGCCGACTTGGCGACGTCTGTCGCCGTCGAAACCGCGATTCCCATCTGCGCCTGGCGCAGCGCGGGCGCGTCGTTGGCGCCATCCCCGCACATGCCGACGGTGTGGCCGGCCTTCTGGAATTCCTGCACGAGACGGTACTTGTCCTCCGGCAACACACCGGCAAAAACCGCGAAGTCCTGCGGATGCACGCCGGCTGGAATTGGTCCGGCGGGGCAAATGGCTCCTCTGAGGCCCACCTCGCGTGCGACGATCTCCGCCGTCGCCGGTGCGTCGCCTGTGACCATCACGGTGCGTACTCCGAGCGCCTGCAACTCCTCGACGAGCGCGGCAGCGTCGTGGCGCGGTGGATCGCTGAGGGCGATGACTCCCGCGAGCTTCAGCGACGTCGAACCCACGGCCACCGCGAGAACTCGGAAGCCCTTGCCTTCGAGCTCATGCGCCGCGGCCGTGGCGGTGGGGGCAGCTTCACTCAGCCTGGACACCGCCGCGAAAGCCCCCTTCACCACACGCACCGAGCTACCCTTCGCATCGAGGGCGGTCGCCTCGCTGAGCTTGGTTGCGGAATCAAACGGAACGAGCTTGGTCAGCCTGGGCGGATCTGCCATGGCTTGCTTTTCGGCGGCCGCACGGATGGCGACGTCCACGGGATCCTGCCCGCCTTCGGAGCTCGCGAGAGCTGCCAACGCGAGCAGGTGAGCCTGGTCGAAACCCGCCTCGGGGCGGAGCGCGGTGACAGTCAGGGCGTTGAGCGTCAGCGTCCCCGTCTTGTCCGCGCAGAGAACGTCCAAGGTGGCGGCTTCGTCCACCGCGGACAATCGCGTCGGCAGCACGCCGACTCGCGCCAGGGCCCTCGCGCCGAGCGCCGCTGCCAGGGTGAACGTGGCGGGCAGTGCGACGGGGATTGAGGCAAGCACCGCCGTGAGCAAGAGATGAATGATGTCGCCTCCCGGCATCCGGCGAACGAGCGCATAGGCAACGAGCAATGTGATGAGCACCCCATTGAAGAGCGCGAGGTTCCTCACCACCCGGACCACGGTCTTCTGCTGGGTGCTGACCACGTGGGCGGTACGTACCAGCTCGGCGGTGTGACCAAACGCCGTACGCGCCCCGGTTGCGGTGACGATCGCGGTGGCCTCTCCGCGCCGCACCAGCGCCCCCGCGAAGGTCTTCAGTCCCGGACCAGCCTCAATTGGCACGGACTCGCCGGTCAACATCGACTGATCGAGCAGCACGGCACCGCTCACCAGTTCGACGTCCGCGGCCACCACGGCGCCGAGCGAAAGCTTCACCGTGTCACCGGGCACCAGCTCGCTTGCAGGGATGCGCTTCCAAGTACCATCGCGTCGTACGGCGGCCGTGAGCCCCAGGCGCGACTTCAGCGCTGCGAGCGTGGCCTGGGCCCGCCCCTCCTGGAAGAGGCCGAGGGCAGCGTTGAAGACGAGCAGCCCGGCGATGACCGTCGCCTCGACGTACTCGCGTAGAGCCAGCTGCAGGAGGATTGCGGCTTCGAGCATCCACGGCACCGGCGCCCAGAGCTTCGCCAGCGCCATGCGCCACGGCCGCAGGGCTGTGTCCGGCATCTCGTTGGGTCCGGAGCTCCCGAGTCGCGCGCGAGCCTCGTCGCTAGAGAGCCCCGCCTCCGGGGCGGCGGCGCCCTTCTTTCCCTGTGCTTCCACGGTTCAGGCGACTTATCAGACCCAGGACAGCCAGCCCTGCGAATTCAGCTTCAGGACTCTCCGCGTCACAAGACGCCGCGCCGCTGAAGTGCGTCCCCCGACGGTGGATGGGGTGCCAGGATCGACGCGATCACCCCCGCGTTCATTCCGGCCACCGTGAGGTCCCTGACTCCATGGCAGCGACGTACTCACCTCGGCGGGCTGCGCGGTTGCAGCGTGCGCGGTGCAGGAGTGCTTGCTGGGCGACCACCGAATTCGCGGGATCTCCCCGCCAGAGCTCGAGCGCGGGGTGCTGGATGGCGCGTGAGAACGAGAATCCCAGAGCCCAGGGCAGTCGCTCACGGTGTCGCAGGTTCATGGCATTGAGGCGCTCCAACGCGAGGACGCTCGGCTGTCCCCCCGATAGGAACAACACGCCCGGGACGGCCGCCGGCACGGACCGCAGCAGGCTCCTCACCGTGGCATCCGCCACCTCGGCGACGGTGTCTTGCCGGGCACAGTCGAGGCCCGGGAGAATCATGCTGGGTTTCAGAATCATTCCCTCGAGCCTGACCCGCTGGGCGCGGAGCTGGTGGAACACGCGCTCGATGACCTGCTCCGAGACCGCCCGGCACCGCTCCAGGGAGTGGTCGCCGTCCATCAGGACCTCCGGCTCGACGACGGGGCAAAGGCCGGCCTCGTGACACATAGCCGCATACCTCGCGAGGGTGTGGGCGTTCGCATCGATACAGGTCGACGTGGGCAGGCCATCGCCGATCGACAGGACCCCACGCCACTTGGCGAAGGGTGCGCCCATCTGCCGATATTGTTCGAGCCTGCCCCGCAGGCCATCGAGGCCCTCGGTGATCTGCTCTGCCGGGAAGCCCGCCAGGGGCGACTCTCCGAGGTCCACCTTGATTCCCGGGACGATGCCAGCCTCGAGGAGCGCCTCGGGAAAGGACCGGCCATTGGCCAGCCGCTGTTGAATCGTCTCGTCGTAGAGGATGGCCCCGCTGATCGCGACCCCGAGACCGGGCGTGGTCACGATGAGCTCGCGGTACGCGCGGCGCACCTCGGCGGTCTGCGGAATTCCCGGCGCGGCGAAGCGCTTGTTGCAGGTGGGATTGCTCTCATCGATCGCGAGCAAGCCTTTGTCGTCGGCCACCAGGGCCGCTGCCGTCTCCGTCAACTCCTTCTCGTCGATGTTCATGGTCGAGCCCGCCCAGGTGCGCAGCGGGCCGCCCCATCGCCGTCGATCTCGCGGACGAGCCAGAGGACGAGCGGGCGAATCCGCCCGAAGCCCAGCAGGCAGATCAGCATCCGTGTTCCAGAGTGCCGTCCGAGGGCATTGATTCCCGGCAGAACGAAGAGCACCGCGGAGCCCCCCTCGAAAGAGAGACTCGCCGCCCGAAGAAGGCTCCAGGCTTCGCTCGTCATGGGCCCGACCCCGACCCGGCCTCGGCTCGGGCTCCCCAGGCCCAGTTGCGAATCTCGGGCAAGTCCTGTCCGTGTTTGCAGATGTACTGCCGGTGCTCGATCAGCTTGTCCAGGAGGAGTTGCTTGAGGTACACCCCCTTGACCCCGGCCTTGGGGACGCGGTCAATCAGGTCCATGACCAGATGGAAGCGGTCAAGGTCGTTGAGCACCGTCATGTCGAAGGGTGTGGTGATGGTGCCCTCTTCCTTGTAGCCGCGTACGTGAATGTTGTGGTGGTTGGTCCGCCGATAGGTGAGCCGGTGAATCAGCCAGGGGTAGGCATGAAAAGCGAAGATCACTGGCTTGTCCCGGGTGAAGAGCTCGTCGAAGTCTCGGTCCGGTAGCCCATGCGGGTGCTCGGACGCGGGCTGCAGCTTCATGAGGTCGACCACGTTGACCACCCGCACCTTCAGCTCTGGCAGGTGCTGGCGCACGATCGAGACCGCTGCCAGGGTCTCGAGGGTCGGCACGTCGCCACAGCAGGCCATGACCACGTCCGGCTCGCTCCCCTGATCGTTGCTGGCCCACGGCCAGATCCCCAGGCCCTCGCTGCAGTGCTTGAGGGCCGCATCCATCGTGAGCCACTGCGGTGCGGGGTGCTTGCCCGCAACCACCACATTGACGTAGTGTCGGCTCCGAAGGCAGTGGTCCACGACCGATAGCAGGCAGTTGGCGTCGGGCGGCAGGTACACCCGAACGATCTCGGCCTTCTTGTTGACCACGTGGTCGATGAAGCCAGGGTCCTGGTGGGTGAACCCATTGTGGTCCTGACGCCAAACGTGCGAGGCGAGTAGGTAGTTCAAAGAGGCGATCTTGCGTCGCCACGACAGCCCGGCGGTGACCTTCAGCCACTTGGCGTGCTGGTTGAACATCGAGTCGACGATGTGGATGAAGGCCTCATAGCAGTTGAAGAGCCCGTGGCGCCCGGTCAGTAGGTACCCTTCCAGCCACCCCTCGCACTGGTGCTCGCTCAGCATCTCCATGACCCGGCCGGCCGGGGCCAGGAACTCATCGTTCGTCGCCGTGGCCGCGTCCCACTGGCGCCGGGTCGCCTCGAAGAGCGCCTCCAGCCCGTTCGACAGCGTCTCGTCCGGGCCGAAGACCCGGAAATTCCGACCCTCCTCGTTGAGCTTGGTCACGTCCCGCAAGAACCGCCCGAGCACGTGGGTGTCACCCACGCCGAGCACACCCGGGGTGGGCACCGGCACCGCATAATCCCGGAAGTCCGGCAGGCGCAGATCGCGCAGCAGGATCCCGCCATTGGCGTGGGGATTGGCGCCCATCCGGCGCTCGCCCACCGGCGCCAACTCGGCCAGCTCTGGCTTGAGCCGGCCCTGCGGGTCGAAGAGCTCTTCCGGCCGATAGCTGCGCATCCACATTTCGAGCTCGACCAGGTGTCCGGGCGGGCTGGTGGGCGACACCGCCAGGGGCACCTGGTGGGCCCGGAATGTCCCCTCGATCTGCTGACCATCCACCACCTTCGGGCCCGTCCAGCCCTTGGGGGAATCGAGCACGATCATCGGCCACCGCGGGCGATCGGGGATGCCCCCCTTGCGCGCACGCTTCTGGATTGCCTGGATCTGTTCGACAGCCTGGTCGAGCGCCGTGGCCATCGCCTGGTGCATGGGTCCGGGCTCGTGCCCCACGACGAAGATGGGCGTCCACCCGTATCCGCGAAGGAGTTGCTCGAGCTCCTCGCGGGTGATCCGGGCCAGGACCGTGGGATTCGAGATCTTGTAGCCGTTGAGGTGCAGGATCGGCAGAACGGCCCCGTCGGTGGCCGGATCGAGGAACTTGTTCGAGTGCCAGGCGGTGGCCAGCGGTCCAGTCTCGGCCTCGCCGTCACCGACCACGCACGCCACGATCAGGTCGGGATTGTCGAATACCGCGCCAAAAGAATGGCTGAGGGAGTAGCCGAGCTCACCACCCTCGTGGATCGATCCGGGGCACTCCGGGGAAGCGTGACTCGGAATCCCACCGGGAAACGAGAACTGCAGGAACAGCTTACGCAACCCGGCCGCATCCCGACTGATCTCGGGATAGATCTCGGTGTAGGTGCCCTCGAGGTAGGTGTTGCCGACGACGGCGGGTCCGCCATGTCCCGGCCCCGAGACATAGATCATGTCGAGGTCGTACTTCTTGATCACCCGGTTCAGGTGCACGTAGATGAAGTTCTGCCCGGGGGTCGTCCCCCAGTGCCCGAGCAACATGTGCTTGACGTCCCCGAGCGCGAGCGGGCGCTCGAGCAGCGGATTGTCGTAAAGGTAGATCTGACCCACGGCCAGGTAGTTGGCGGCCCGCCAGTAGGCGTCCATCCTGGCGAGCAATTCCGGGGTCAGGGTTTCGTCGAGGCGATTCGGCATCTGCGGCTCCTTGCGGCGGTTCACCAAAGAATCTTGCCGATCGAGCCTGGGGCTGCCCGAGCGAATCCCGGAGCTGGTGAAGGGTTTAGCTGGTCTTCGACTCGGTGTGCGCGATCACGATCTCGACGCGCGGGCTGGCGACTTGTTTAGGCGAGGTCGGATGAGGACAACCGGCGGCCGACAGCAGGATGGGGGCGTAGCCTTCCGATCGACAGGTGAGGAATGTTGAATCGAGACTTTGGTCGGCGATCTCGACCTCGGCCGAACCCGGCGCAACCGGGGGGAGCGCCCGACAGCGGGCGATTTCGACGATCGCCGTTTTCGGCTGGTCACCCGGGAGCTCGTTTTCGATCGGAAGCTCGCCTCGCGGGCGACAGACTTCTCCAGAGGCGGCGTGGACAAGGGTCACTCGCTGTCTTCGCGCGGGCCGGGTCACGGCGCGACAAAACGGCGCTTCCGGGAGCAGGTGGACCGCACGGCATACCCGGCGAGGGGGAGGGCGATACTGGGACGGGACGGAAAGAACAAGGGCGGCGCCCAGACCCCCGCCGCGGCTCAGCGGAAGGAAGCGAGGGAGAGCCCGGGTTCACGAGCTTCGCGGCCACGGTCGCGGTCACAACGGTTGGTGAGTCGTTCGGCCAGAGCCAAAGAGACCTAGACACCGCAGCGGGTTCTCGTATCCCGCTGCGGTGATCGGAAGTGAGTCACAGTCCAAGCTCAAGCGGACGCTTCGCTCCCGAGCGTTCTCGCCGCGAGGATTCTCCTTTCAGGATCATCCTGGCTGAGCTCACCCATCGGGTCGCCCTGGGCTGCCCTCTCCGGCTGTCGGTCACGGCGCGAGGGGGCGCGAGTATGAGCGGTCTTCGCAATGGGCTGCCGCTCACGCAGGTCTGCATGGCGGTCCTCGGCGCGTCGAATTTGACCGGCCGCACAGCGGGATGACCACCCCGGCGTGATAGGAGTCCGGCGTTCAGCAAACGTACAACGGAACGAAATGCCTAACCACGACGGGACGGCGGTCCTTGCTCGCTTGGTTGCTCGCCATGGTTACCTCTCCCGAGAGAGGTCTCGGCGCCGCACGAGGAGGGCGCCGTCCCCCCCAAGCGCGAGCTCGACGGTCCGCCCCCTGTATCGGTCGAGGCCGGCGACATTCGGCACCACCCTGAACTGACGCCGCCGCTCGTCGAGGATCGCGACGTGCCCACTGTGAGAGCCGGGCGTCGATCCCGGGCAAGGGACGAGGACTCCCTGGAAGCCCGCGGATGGCGCCGCCACGAACGCGAGGCCACGCGCCTCCACGACGTTCCTGCCGGCGTCCGCGCGCGCCAGGGCGTCGAGCGACCGGCGCACCTCGGACGCGCTGCCCTTGATGCCGAGCTGCTCGAGGTGAAGGGCCCGTTGTTCCTTCGCCCGTGCAACCTCGTCCCCGAAGCCGTACACCGCCCGCGGCTCCGCCGAGTCGAGCCAGGCGGGCCCACGGACCTTCACCTGATCGCCCAGCGCCAGCGCAATCTCGTCGACCTGCACGCGGAGTCGGGGGGTGGGTGGTCTCGCGCGCCTTGAGCTGTGACACGAGATCTGGCGGCACCTGCCAGCGGCCATCCGGAAGCTGGGCGACCAGCTCGTGGCGCGCGAGCCGCTGCGGTCGACGGACGTTGGCGTCAATGACCGCGTCCGACGTGACGCTCACCCCGCCGACCACCACGGACCGAGACTCGAGGGAGCGGAGGTGGCGTTGCGGGTCATAGATACCGCCGCTCTCGACCGGGACCTTCTCGAGGACTGCGTCCATGGGCTTGGCCCAGGACTCCTTCTTGACCGCCGCCCGGACGATGGCCCCTTCACGGGCGCTCGACAGCCGCGGAATCGAGTGGCACGTAGTGCGCTTGGCCGTGCGCGTCCTCGATGACGCCGTACATGTCCCCGCGGAGCTCGTCGTGGAGGGCTTTACGTCGAAGGACGCCCTCGATGGGCTCGATCTCGCTCTTGCCATCGACGACCAGGTAGCGCGACCAGTCGCCCGGCTGGGGCAGGGCACCGTGGATGCGCTTGATGATGTCGCGCTCGCCGAGCTCCTTCACCGGTCGCCACCGGGGTGCGTGGGTCCCAGTTTCACCGTGATCACCGGTGCTCGACACCAACGACGCGACCAGCATCCCCGTGCATCGCGGCCGGCGATCGGTGATGGGAAGGAGCACGGTAGGATCCCGCCTGGGACGCGGCCGAGGCGGCGGCCCTCTACGATCTCTTCGAAGGACGGGTGATCCCCGAGTTCCACGAGCGTCGGGGGAGCGGAATTCCAAACAGGTGGATGGCGGGGGTGCGCGAGAGCATGGCCCGCTTGCGCCCAGGTCCTCGCGGGGGTGACCGCCACAGAGATGCAGTCCACCCCGCACCGCCCGAGGCGGCCCGCTCAGTCACGCGGTCACGATCCCGGCCAACAGGCCCGCGAGCGACTATACCGTGCGCGTCATTCCGAGAGCCGAAGGGGCTTCCAGCCGCTCGAACCTCCACGGATCCTCTGGCAACAGTGAAGGCCAATCCCCGGCTCATCGGCGAAATTCGAAGCCCGAGATGACGTCGAACAGCTCCTCGTCGATGCCCGTCTGGCGCAACTGATGAAACGCGCCCTGGAGCGTCTCGAGGAGATCCTCGATGTTCTTGTCCGCCCGTTGCATGGCCGCGAGCCGGCTCGCATTCTCGCTCGCCAGGGACTCGGCGCACGCCCGGAACAGCGACACGAACAGGTATGAGCGGATGAGCGAGCGCAGCGTCGCGGCCCGGTCGCCGATGACCTCGGGCAGGCACTTCTGGGGCCAGCGCAGCTTGGTGAGCTTGTCCCTCCAAAGATCGTCGAGCGGGAGGAGGCGCTGAGTGGCGGGCGCGTAGAGCGCACCGGAGGTCCGCCGGTTGAAGAAGAGGTAAAGCTCGGCGACCTGGGACGCGGCATGATGCGCTTCGCTGGTCACGAGGATCCGACCGACGAGAGACGTGATGGCGGCAACCGAGGTTGGAACGGCAAATATCCCCGCACAGGCCACCCCCGCGTCGGCCAGCCGCGCACGGACCCGCTCCCCGACCGCCCAGACCTGCTTGGAGCCGGGAAGAGCGGCGAGACCCTTGGTCGCGGCGTCGACCACCAGCTCGTTGAACGGACCGACGAGCCCCTGATCGGAGCCGAACACCACCGCGGCGACGGACCGAGCGTCCACCCCAGCCTCGCGCGCCCTACCCCGGACCGGCGGCTCCTCCTCGTGAAGGCACACGCTGAGCCCGAGCTCGACCGTTCGATAGTAGTCGGTCAACGCCTCCACGGACTTCTCGTATTGCCCGATGCTCGCGGCGGCCAGGGCCTTCATCGTTCGGACGACGGACTGGAGCTCCCCTGCGCTGGCAATCTTTCTGCGGAGGGTGGCCGTGGTATCGCTCATTGGCTTTGCCCCTCCTCGTCTTATCGGCCTTGACCCCGGGGGTCACGCTGGAGGATGCGCCTTGGGCTGGAAGTGACCCAGCGCCAAGCGGGCCTTCTCGACGACCGTCTTGCGATCGTCATCGCTGAGCGCGCTGGCGGTTCCAAACCGCGCAGAGACGACCGCGGGCAGCCCCGCGGCCGCCTCGCGAACCGCGTCCTCGGCGTCCTTCATGTGCTCGAGCGGGATCCGGTCGAAGAGCCCGGCCGTCAGAGCCAGCAAGATGGTGATCTGGGCCGGCACCCCCACCGGGGCGAGCTCCGGCTGCTCCAGGCAAGCGCGGATTCTCCGGCCGTGCTCGATGCTCAGCCGGGTGTGGTCGTCGAGGTGCGCCCCAAAACGGGAAAAGGTCTCCAGCTCCTCGAACTGAGCGTAGGCGAGCTTGAGGTCCCCGGCCACGGCGCGGTACGCTGCCCGCTGCGCCTTGCCACCCACCCGCGAGACCGACTTGCCGACATCGACCGCGGGCAGCACCCCGAGCTCGAACAGCGCGGGCGACAAGTAGATCTGTCCGTCCGTGATGGAGATCAGATTGGTGGGGATGTAGGCGGAGATGTTCTGCGCCTCGGTTTCGATGATGGGCAGCGCGGTGAGCGAGCCGTTGCCGAGACCGGCGCGCAGGTGGGTCGCCCGTTCGAGCAGTCGCGCGTGGATGTAGAAGATGTCCCCCGGAAACGCCTCGCGCCCGGGCGGACGACGAAGGAGCAAGGAGAGCTCGCGATAGGCGCGGGCGTGCTGGGTGAGATCGTCGTAGACGATGAGCACGTCGCGTCCCGCCGCCATGAAGTGCTCGGCGATGGTCGTCGCCGCGTAAGGAGCGATGTAGGAAATTCCGGGCGCGTCACTGCCCTCCGCCACCACCACCACCGTGTGACCCATGGCGCCCCGCTCCCGCAGGGCGGCCACCGCCTTGGCCACGGAGGAGGCGCGCTGCCCGATGGCACAATAGACGCACACGACGCCCTGGCCGCGCTGGTTGAGGATGGTGTCGAGCGCAATGGCCGTCTTGCCGGTCTGTCGGTCGCCGAGAATCAACTCTCGCTGGCCCCGGCCAATCGGGATCAGCGCGTCGATGACCTTCAGCCCCGTCTCGAGTGGCACGGTGACCGGCGCCCGGTCGAGGATCGCGGGCGCCGCCCGCTCGATCGGGCTCCGGTCCGTGAGGCCGGTCGCGCCCTTCCCGTCGAGCGGCCGGCCCAGGGGGTCGATGACCCGCCCAAGGAGGCCGTCACCCACGGCCACATCCATGACCCGACCAGTCCGCTGGACCTCATCGCCCGCATGCAAGTGCGAATACTCGCCGAGCAGCACGACGCCGATCTCGTCCTCGTCGACGTTGAAGGCGATTCCGAGCACACCGCCCGGAAAGCGCACCAGCTCCTCGAAGCCTACGCTCGGCAGGCCTGACACCTTCGCCACGCCAGTGGCGACCGAGGTGACCATACCGACCTCATGCAGCAGCAACTCCGGGTTGAACGCTCCCCGTGTCTCGGCGATGGCGTCGAGAGCCTGGGTGAAGGCGGCCTGCAGGCCGTTCGCCGGCAGGCTCATGCACTCCTTCCGTCGGCCACCGGCGGCTTGGGTGCGAGCCTGGGGTCGAGCTTCGGGCTTGCCTGCGGGCCTGGTTTCAGGTCTGGCTTGGGCTCGAGCGGGGCCTTGGCCTTCTCCTCCAGCAGCGCGCCCACGCCCTCCTCCATCGACCCGAGATAGTCCGCGATGCTCCACCCCATCTTCTGGCCGTTGGCGCATAGCTCGATCCCGCTCATCAGGTCGGGCGCCACTTCGAACTGGAGCTCGACGGCCGCGGAGAAGGTCTCGTTGACGGCGTTCCGGATGACCGCGCGTTGCTCCTCGGGGACTCCGAACGCGCTGCGCACCACGACGGGCTTGGAATGGTCCTCGAGCGCGTGACCGAGGCGGGCCTTCGCCTCGCCGCTCAGAGCGCGCAAGCGGCGGGTGAACACATCCCCCATGCGCTCCTCGAGACTGGTGGTGGCGAGATCCGTCAGGGTCTTTCGCGCGATGGCAAAGACCTCCTGTCGCACCCGGCCAGTCAGCGCCTGGCTCACATTGGTGGCCTCGCTCCGGAGCAGTTCCTCGCGCTTCGCGCTCAGGGCGTCCGCCGCGCGCCGGGCCTCCTCGAGCAGACGGCGACCCTCTATCTGTGCCTCTTCCGACGCCTTGCTCAAGAGGGCCGCACGCTGGCGGTCGAGCTCGTCGTGCTGGTGCTGGAGCTCGTCGCGGGCCTTCTGGGCATCTGCCCGCTTCGCGTCGGCGTCCGCCAGCTCCGCGGCGATTCGCTTCTCCCGTGCGTCGACGGCGTTCAGGATGGGCCTGTAGAGATAGCGCCTCATCAGCCCCGCGAGGATGACGAAGTTGAGCGCCTGCGCGCCCACCGTGAACCAGTCGATGAGCACGGACTATTTCCCCGCGGCCTGGGCGATGACGTGGTTCCAAAAGGGGTTGGCGAAGATGAGAATCATCGAGACCACGAAGCAATAGATCGCGGTGGACTCGATCATCGCCAGACCGACGAAAAGCGTGCGGGTGATGGTGGCGGAGGCGTCCGGTTGCTGGGCCAAGGAGGTGAGGGCGGTCGCCACCGCCTTACCTTCCGCCAGCGCTGGCCCCATCGTGCCGAAGCCGGTCGTGATGCCGGCGATGACAATCGATGCCACCGCGATGACTGTGCTTTGGTCCATGGAATTTTCCTTTGCGGGATATTGCTGCTGGTGCAGGTTAAAGGCGGGTGCCGGGTGCAGGATACCGAGCGGGTCATACCTTGGTGGGCGCGGCATTCGCGCGGTGTTTGCGCCCATGGGTTTGCGTTGCGGCGGCGATATAGACGCCGGCCAGGACGCTGAAGATGTACGCCTGCACCATCCCCGTGAGCAATCCGAGGACCGTCATGACGATCGGAAAGACGAAGGGCACGACCGTGAGGAGAATGGCGACGATCATCGCCCCGCTCATCATGTTTCCGAACAAACGGACAGCCAGGGCCAGCGTCCGCGACAGCTCGCTGATGATGTTGAACGGCAACATGATGAGCGTCGGCTGCACGTACGTCTCGAGGTATCCGCCGAGGCCCTGTCCCTTGATGCCGAAGACCGGTACGGCCACGAACACGCACAGGGCGAGGGCAACCGTGGTTGACAGCGAGGCAGTGGGCGGCTCGAACCCGGGAACGATCGTGCCGAGGCTGGCCGTGGCGACCAGCAGAAACAGAGTCCCCAGGAATCCCAGGTAGCGTTCGGGGGGGTGCAGGCCGACCCCGCCGATCTGATCCTTCATGCCGATGATGACCATCTCGAGCACGTTCTGCCAGCGAGACCGCTCGCGCCCCGTGGACAGCCGGCGGGTGATGAGCTTCGAACCAAGGATGAGGACGAGCATCAGCACCCAGGTGAAGAGAATCGTCGCGTTGAGCTTGGCAGGCCCAAGGTGCCAGAGGATTCGCTCGTCCGGGCTAAGGCGCATCTTCTTGGTCCTCGCGCATGGCTCGATCCTCCCTCGACACCCAATGCCAGGCGTTCATGGACCCAAGCGCCAACCCCGCCACCAAGAGGGCCAGGGTCCACGAATGGGAGCCAGGGTGCCGATCGTCGAGCCAGATTCCAAGGGCCGTGCCGAGGAGGGTCGGAATCACCACCGACCATCCGACCAGACCCATCATGCCAAGGCCGGAGTAGACGCTGGCACCGGGGTTGCGCCGCGCTTCCATCTTGCGCGCCGCCTTCGCGCCAATCTGCGCGGCGAGGCTCGGGGCTTCCTTGGCCGTCGCAGGGGGCGTCGGGGGGGGCGTCGTCGCCCGGACAGGCGAACGAGTGGAGTTTGGCGGCGGGTCATTCATCGCGAAGCCCCGCCAGACGTCGAACGAAGCCCGTCTCCAGCTTTGCCATGACCTCGCGCAAGCGCTGCGCCTCCGCGTCGAGGGTCAGGAAATCCCGCTCGATCGCGCTGCGCAAGAGGCCAAGCTCCGTCCCCTGCAAGGCGCGGCGGACTGAGACCAACACCTCGCGTCCCGTCTTGACCAGCACCCCCTCGTCCACCGCAATGAAGATCTCGCGGCGCGCCTGCGTCTCGTAGCTGAGGATCCCAGGAACCAGCGCCGCGATGCAGTCGAGTCGGTTCGGCAAGATGCCGAACGAGCCATCTTTGCTCTCGGCGACGATGCGCGACACCCCGGCGCTCTCTGCGAACACCTGAAAGGGCAGCAACAGCTTGAGGGTCATGAGCGGCGCTTCCATGGTCTACCGATGCGAGGCTTTCGCCGCCGGTGGGGTGGTCGTCACCGCCGGGGCAACCGCCGCGGCGACCGCCGGAACCACCGATTGAGTCTTGGGCTTGACCTCCTTGATCGACCCGATCATGTACAGGGCGCTCTCCGGGAAATCCTTGAACTCATCGCGGAGGATTCGTTCGCATCCGTCGAGGGCATCCTCGAGGCTGACCAGCCTGCCCTCGAGTCCCGTGAACTGCTGGGTGGTGAAGAACGGCTGGGTGAGAAAGCGTTCGAGGCGGCGCGCTCTTCCCACGGCGTTCCGATCCTCCGGGGAGAGCTGCTCCAGTCCCAGCATGGCGATGATGTCCTTGAGATCGGCATACTGCGCGAGGGTCCGGCGGATCTCCTTGGCCAGCGCATAATGGCGCTGACCCACGATCGCCGGGGTGGTCATCTTCGAATTGGACTCCAAGGGATCGATGGAAGGAAAGAGGCCTTCGCTCGCTCGCTTGCGCGAGAGCACGATGGAAGCCGAAAGGTGGGAGAAGGTGTGCACCGCCGCTGGATCGGTGAAGTCGTCGGCTGGGACGTACACGGCCTGGATCGAGGTGATGGCCCCGGTCGCGGTATTCGCGATGCGCTCCTCCAGGGCGGACAGCTCGGTCCCCATCGTGGGCTGATAGCCGAGACGCGACGGCATCTGGCCCATCAGGCCCGACACCTCCATCCCTGCCTGGATGAAGCGAAAGATGTTGTCGATGAGGAGCAGGACGTCGCGGTGCTCCTCGTCGCGGAAATATTCGGCGATGGTCAGCGCCGCGTGCCCCACCCGGAAGCGGCTCCCCGGGGGCTCGTTCATCTGCCCGAAGACCATCACCATGTTCGGCAGCACCCCTGCCTCCTTCATCTCGCGGTAGAGCTCCTCGCCTTCGCGACAGCGCTCGCCGATGCCACAGAAGATGCTGACGCCCTCCTGGTGCTTGATCATGTTGTGGATCATCTCGGTCAACAACACCGTCTTTCCCACGCCCGCCCCGCCGAACAGCCCTCCCTTCCCGCCGCGCTCGAGCGGCACCAGCACATCGATCGCCTTGATCCCGGTCTCGAAGACCTGGGATTTGGTCGAGCGCTCGGCGAGCGGCGGTGGTTCCCGATGGACGCTGCGCCAGGCGACATCGGTGGGAGCCGGCAGCCGGTCGATGGGGTGCCCAAAGACGTCGAACATCCTCGAGAGGACCCCCTTGCCCACCGGAGCCTTCAGGGGGCCCCCGGTGTCCTCCACCGCCATGCCACGCGCGAGGCCCTGGGTCGGCGTCAAGGCAATCCCGCGAACGTGGCGCGGGTCGAGCTGCGCGAGCACTTCGATCACGATCTGCCGAGAGGCCCCTGATCGCAGAACCGAATAGACGTCCGGCAGGCGCTGGTCGAAGCGAACATCGACCACGCTGCCCCGGATCGACGCGATGCTCCCGGCGTTCATTGCGGCCTCCGGGAGGTCGCTGACTCCATGGCGGCGTCGTACTCTCCGCGGCGGGCTGCGCGATTGCAGAGCGCGCGGTGCAAGAGGGCCTGCTGCGCGTCGGCCGCACGTGCGGGGTCACCCCGCCAGATATCGCCGGCCACCAGGGTCGCTGCCGTCAGGGTCAGAGCCGTCTCGTCGATAGCCATGCTCGAGCCCCCTGCGAATCAGTGGCCCGCGGCACAGCGGACCGCGCCCTGCCGACCGAGCTCGCGCTCGAGGAGCAGGACGAGCGGCCGGGCCAGCATGAATCCCAGCAGACAGATCAGCATTCGGGCTCCAGAGTGCCGCCCGACCGCATAGATTCCCAGCAGGGCGATGCTCATCCGCACCAGAAGACTTCCGAGGAACCAGCGAGCTGGACGCCGTGCGACCGCGGCCCTGCGGACGGTCCACCATAGTCCGCCGTAGAAGGCGGTGCCGAGGAGCGCCCCGATGAGCCCGACGAAGAGGACCGCGAAGAGCCCCCCCACGGAGAGATTCGCCGCCCGAAGCAGGCGCCAGGCTTCGCCCGTCATGCACCCGACCCGGCCCCGACCGTGGCCTCCCGGCCTCCCCAGGTCAAGTTGCGAAGCTCAGGCAGCTCCTGTCTGTGCTTGCAGATGTACTGCCGGTGCTCGATGAGGTTGTCCATGAGCACCTGCTTGAGGCACACTCCCTTGACTCCGGCCCTCGGGTCGCGGTCAATCAGGTGCATGAGCCGGTGGAAGCGGTCGAGGTTGTTGAGCACGGTCATGTCGACCCAGCGGTCGAACAGATTCATGCCATCCGGGCTGCCATGGCCTGGCCCCGAGACAAAGAGCATGTCGAGGTCGAACTTCTTGATCACGCGGTTGAGGTGCATGTAGATGGAGGTCTGCCCGCGGGTCTTCCCCCAGTGCCCGAGCGACATTTGCTTGCCACCGCCGAGCGTCAGCGGCCGTTTCAGCAAGGGATTGTCGCAGAGGTAGGTCTGACCCACGGCCAGGTGGTTGGCGGCCCGCCAGTAGGCGTCCATCCAGGCAAGAGGATCCGGGGTCAGGGTCTCGTCGAGGCGATTCGGCATCTGCGGCTCCTTGCGGCGGTTCCTCGTTCTCCAGGACCGAGGACTCCTCCGCCGGGTGTCGGACGGTTGCGGTGACGGTATCAACCGCGGCCGAGACCAGAATGGGGGCGTGGCCTTCCGATCGACAGGTGAGTAACGTCGATTTCGGGACTTTGAATGGTTAGGAGAAGATCGAGAGGCTGCGCTCAATCGACAGGCCAAGGCCCATGCGAAGGGGATCACGGTCGACACGTCGGAGGGAAGGCCACGTCGGCGGAGCTGGGGGCGCTCCGGGGTATAGAGGGTGCGAAGGATCACGGCGATGGGGATCTGCGCCACGGCTTGGAGATCCCCAAGATGACCCAAGGCTGCTGGTCCGGCGGGGAACGAATGGAGACGGACCTCAGCAGTTTCAGCACCGGCATTCATGGTTTCCAACGATGGAGTTTCCGAGGAGAGTGGGCCACGGTGTAACGGATGAACCACGACCTGACCACCGACAGCGTCGAAGGCGAGATCAAGAAGATTCAGCGGGTGGGCCGCGGCAGGCGGGATCTGATCCTGGTCGCAGCGCTCGTCGTGGTGGGGATCTTGATTGGCACGGTGTGGTTGGGATTCCGGGGAAGCCACGTCTCGCAGAGTGCGGAGGCCATGACCGTCCCGCTCACAAGTCCTGCCGCCAACGTGGTTCCTCGCTCGACCACGCCGTAGTTGCAAGTCCGCGCCTTCACGACGGGCGTCAATCTGTTCGCTGGGTGCGCCCACCCTGAGCCCGCTGCACACCGCGGTCCCTCCATTCCGGAGGGCGGCCAGTGACAATCACGGCTCTTGCGCTGGCACGGAGTAGTTGAAGATCAGCGTCCCCGGCGAAGAGAATGGTGGCGAATCGATGTGGAGCGCCGCCGACAGGATCACCGCCACCCCTCGTGCTGAGCTCCCGATGTCGTGGGCCTGCAGACAGCCTTCGTGGCTCTGACCCCGGTGCGAACGATGCCCAGAAACTGGTCGGCGGCCAGCCTGGCACCGCCGATCAGAGCGTCGTCGACACCCGGTCGGCCAAGGAGCTCCCCGGCATTTTCGGGTTTGACGCTTCCGCCTCGAGGGCAGCGTCGTATTCGCCCCGGAGCGCGGCTGCGTTGCACTGTGCTCGGTGAAGCAGAGCCTTCTGCGCCGCCGACACCTGGGACCGCACGCCACGCCAGATCTCCAAGGCCGGCTGCTGGATGGCTCGGGCAAACGAAAAGGTCAGCGCCCACGGCAGCCGCGAACTGAATTGCACATGCATCGCATTCAGACGAGCAGAGGCCAGCTCCGCGGACTGGCCGCCCGACAGGAACGCGACCCCCGGGACAGCGGCGGGAACGGCCCGCAGGAGACACCGCACCGTCGCGTCGGCCACCTGCTCCACGGTCTCCTGCCTGGAACATGCCGCGCCCGGCAGCACCATGTTCGGCTTCAGGATCATGGCCTCGGGGACCACCCCCTGAGCGAAGAGCTGATTGAAGACCGCACGGAGCACCTCCTCTGTGACCTCCGAGCAGCGCTGCAGAGTGTGGTCTCCGGCCATGAGGACCTCCGGCTCGACGACAGGGACCAGCCCGGCCTCCTGGCACAAGGCGGCGTAGCGAGCCAGCGCCTGCGCGTTTGCTTCGACGCATCCGCGAGTCGGGTTGCGATCGTCCACCGCAATCACGCCGCGCCACTTGGCAAATCGAGCGCCGAGGCATGCGTACTCGGCCAACCGTTCGCGCAGGCCATCGAGACCTTCGGTCACCTTCTCGCCGGGATGATTGGCCATCTCCTTGGCCCCGGCGTCGACCTTGATGCCGGGAATGATTCCCGCGTCCGTGAGTACCTTGACGAAGGCCCTGCCGTCCGTGGTGCTCTGGCGGATGGTTTCGTCGAACAGAATCGCACCACTGATGAACTGGCCGAGGCCGGGCGTCGTCACCAGCAGCTCCCGATAGGCGCGCCGGCTCTCCTCATCCTGAGGAATGCCTAGCCGCGCGAATCGCTTGTTGCAGGTTCGGGTGCTCTCGTCCATCGCGAGCAAGCCCTTGTCACCGGTTACCATGGCCCGCACTGTCTCGAACAGATTGTGTGAATTCATGTGGGTCAGACCCTTCTGTCTTCGAGATCAGCAATCTTCGCGAGACGGCGCTTGAACCGCTCGTCTCCCTTGAACCGGGCGCCGAGAAACGCCTCGACCAGCTCCCGGGCGAGCTCACCTCCGGTGACCTGGCCACCGAGGCACATGACGTTCATGTCGTCGTCCTCGACCCCTTGGTGGGCAGAGAACGACTGGGTGATCAATGCTGCTCTGACGCGCGTGACCTTGTTCGCCACGATGCATGCCCCGACCCCGCTGCCACAGATGGCCACGCCCCGCGCGACCTCGCCCCTCGCCACGGCGCTCGCGAGTGGAACCACGACATCCGGGTAGTCATCCCCTGACATCAACGAGTGGGCGCCGAAGTCTACGATCTCGTGTCCCGCCGCCGTGATCACGCCGGTCAAGTGCGCCTTCAATTCAAACCCTCCGTGATCTGCCGCGATACCGACCCGCATCAGGTTCCTCCTGCGACTCCGCCGGGTGGAGCGACGGACAGGCCTGCACCACCCAGCGGGCAATCATGAGCTCTTCGTCCGTGGCGATGACCCGAACCGTGACGCGACTCGAATCGGTGGAGATGACGCCTGCGCTTTCCCCGTTGCGTGAACCGTCCAGCTCGATGCCCAGGAAGGCCAGCCCCTCGCAAATTCGCGCCCGGACGACTGGAGCATGTTCGCCGATGCCGCCCGCGAAGACCAGCGTGTCCAGGGCCCCCAGCGCTGCGGCGAAGGAGCCGATCCACTTCTTGGCCTGATAGCAGAACAGTGCAATGGCCTCCGCGGCTCGGACGTCATCGGCTTCCCGCCGCAGCAAGTCCCGCACGTCGGAGCTGGTCTCCGAGACGCCCAACAGCCCGGACTCCTGATTCACCAGACGCTGAAATTGCGCCGCGGTCACCCCGCCGGCTCGTTGCAGGTAGTAGACGAGGCCGGGGTCCAGATCTCCCGTCCTGGTGCCCATGACCAATCCCGAAGTCGGCGTGAATCCCATGCTGGTGTCGATGCTCTTGCCGTCACGCACGGCGGTCAGGCTCGCGCCGCTCCCGAGATGCGCCAGGATCACTCGGCCCGTCGTCGCCGTCGGATCGCCGAGGCGCGCAAGCTCTCCCATCAGGAAGGCATACGAGATCCCGTGGAACCCGTACCGACGTATTCCATGAGCCTCGTAGCGGCGCGGAATTGGCAACATCCGGGCCACCCGGGGGAGATCATGGTAAAACGCCGTGTCGAAGCAGGCGACCTGAGGCAGGGCGGGAAACTGCCGATGCACCGCCTCGATCAGCAGGATCTCCTCCGGCAGGTGCTCGGGGTCGAACGGACTGAGCTTGCGCAACTCCTCGATGATCTCCGGGGTGATTCGCACGGGCTGACTGTAATTCGGTCCGCCATGGACCACGCGGTGCCCCACCGCGGCAATTGCGCCCCCGTGCTGGGCCAGCCAGTCCATGAGCACGCCCACCGCGGCCGCTTGATTCGGCGCTTCCACCTGCCGCGACAGGTTGTCCCGCAGATGTGCGTCCTTCACCTCGAGCGTGGCCGACGGCAGCCCAATCCGAGTGACCGCTCCAGTAACCCGCCGTCGAAGCGCCTCGCCGACCTCGAACAGAGCGAACTTGATGCTCGACGAGCCCCCATTGAGCGTCAGGATCATAGGATTGGCGGCCTTCATGGCCCAGCTCCTCCGACGCTCTGCAGGCCGTCGGGCAAGTCCAGGGTTTGTGGGCTCATGGGGTCCCTCCCGAGACCGCCGAAGCTGGGCGCGTCGTGCTCGGATGCGGTGCCGTCGCCTTCGCCTTCGCCAAGGCGTTGCTGACGATCTCTTGCGCCTGCTCCAGAACGCGCCGCAGGTGAACCGGACCCTGGAAGGTCTCGGCATAGATCTTGTAGATGTTCTCGGTGCCCGACGGCCGCGCCGCGAGCCACGCGCTCTTGGACACGACCTTGACCCCTCCGATGGGAGCGTTGTTCCCCGGGGCGCGGATGAGGACGACGTCGATCTGTTCGCCCGCCAGCTCGGTCAGCTTGACCTGCTCGGCTGAGAGGGTCGCCAGCAGCTTCTTCTGGTCCAGCGTCGCGGTCGCCTCGACTCGGTCGTAGACGGGGTCCCCGAGCTCCCGCGTCAGCTCACGATAGATCTCTCCCGGATCGCGATCCATCCGGGCCGTGAGCTCCGCCGCCAACAGGGCCGGGATGATCCCGTCCTTGTCGGTGGTCCAGACGCTGCCGTCCATCCGGCTGAAGGAGGCGCCAGCGCTCTCCTCGCCGCCGAAGCCCACCGAGCCGTCGAGGAGGCCATCGACGAACCACTTGAAGCCCACCGGCACCTCGAAGAGTGTTCGGCCAAGCTTGGCGGTGACGCGGTCGATCATCTGGCTGCTGACCAGGGTCTTCCCGACCGCAGCGTTCTTCCCCCACCTGGGGCTATGTTGGTAGAGATAGAGGATGGCGGCGCACAGGTAGTGGTTAGGTGGTAGCAGTCCCGAGGTCCGGGTGACGATGCCGTGTCGGTCGTGGTCCGTGTCGCAGGCGAAGGCGAGATCGAACCGGTCCTTCATCCCGAGCAACCGCTGCATCGCGTAGGTCGAGGAAGGGTCCATTCCGATCTGACCGTCCCAATCCAGCGTCATGAAGCGAAAGGTCGGGTCCACCACCTCGCTCACCACGGCGAGACGCAGGCCGTAGCGCTCGCCGATGCGTCCCCAGTAGTGGTCGCCGGCGCCACCGAGCGGATCGACTCCGAGGTCGAGCTTGGCAGAGCGGATGGCGTTCATGTCGATGACGTCGGCGAGTGCGGCGACGTAGGTGCCGAGATAGTCGTATCGGTGAGTCGTCGAGGCGCTGAGCGCCCGCTGGAGGGGAGTTCGCTTCAATCCCAGAAGGGCAGCGCCGAGGAATTCGTTCGCCTTCGCCTGGATCCAGTCGGTGACGTTCGACGGGGCCGGCCCACCGCTGGGAGGGTTGTACTTGAACCCCCCGTAGCGGGGTGGATTGTGTGACGGCGTGATGACGATTCCGTCGGCGAGCCGTGACGTCCGCCCGTTGTTGTGCGTGAGAATCGCGTGCGAGATGACGGGGCTCGGAGTGTACTCATCACCCTGGGCGATCACGATCTCCACCCCGTTCGCCGCCAGCACCTCCATGCCGGTGAAGAAGGCCGGAACCGAAAGAGCATGGGTGTCGAGGCCGAGAAACAGCGGCCCATCTATCCCTTGCTGGAAGCGGTACTGGCAAATGGCCTGGGAGATGGCCAGGATGTGCCATTCGTTGAAGGCCCGGTCGAACGATGACCCCCGGTGGCTCGAGGTCCCAAAGGTGACCCGATGCTCGGGTACGGTCGGGTCGGGCCTCTCCGTGTAGCACGCCGAGACAAGCCGGGGCACGTCTACCAGCATCGGTGGGTCGGCCGGCTTTCCTGCCAAGGGACTCACCTTCATGACGGTCTCGTCACCGGCGCCCGCTCGCTCGCCACCGACGCGGCGTCGAGGCTGAAGGTCAGGGTGCCGGCATCCATCCGTGCGGCAAGACCATTGCTTCCATCGATGGATGACTTGGTTTCGAGCATGTGTTCTGTCCGGAGCTTATCAACGGGAGCGACGACCACCCGTGCAGGCGACTCCCTACATGGATTCTGCCTGGGCACTGTGCGGCTCGCCGGCGACATGACCAATCCCCAAGAGTGCGGAGAGGGCCGCCCGAAACTAGGCGGGCTCGCCCTCTCGCGCACCCGCGCGTGTCACGGATCACGTGCGTGCTTCCCCGCCTGCCAGTGCGCCTCGATCTGTTCGAGACTGATGCGGTGGTCGATTGTTCCTTGTCTTCTGGATACCAGTACCCATGATGGAGGGGCACGTGAGGGATGGTAGGTGGCGACACGTCACCCAGATTCTCTGTGCTCCCTGACTTGTGTTCCTATGTCAACATGCGGAACCCGCGCGCGTCGATGCAGAGGTGCAT
>CAZIOH010000041.1:0-49863 GCA_964540815.1 uncultured Myxococcales bacterium
GGTCGGGCAAGACCACCACCCTGTACGCCTGCCTGGCCAAGATCAACTCCCCCGATCTGAACATCCTGACCATCGAGGATCCGGTGGAGTATCAGCTGGACGGGATCTCGCAGACCGCCGTCAACGACAAGATCGAGCTGACCTTCTCGGCTGGCCTCCGCTCGTTTCTGCGTCACGATCCCGATGTGATCATGGTGGGCGAAATTCGCGATCTCCCCACCGCCGAGATCGCCATCCAGGCGTCCCTCACCGGGCACCTGGTGCTCTCCACCATCCACACCAACGACGCCCCCGGCGCCATCACCCGGCTGGTGGATCTCGGGGTGCAACCGTTCCTGGTGGCCTCGTCGCTGATGGCGCTCCTGGCCCAGCGGCTGGTGCGGCGGGTCTGTCGCGTGTGCCGCGAGCCCTACACCCCGTCGGCGGAGGACATCGCCAGCATCGGGATCGACCCGCAGAAGTTCTTCTCCGGGGGCGCGCGCCGGGTGCGCTTCAAGAACGACGCCGAGAGCGCCCCGCCCCCTGGTCAGCTCTTTCGCGCGCGGGAGGGCGGCTGCGCGGCCTGCCTCGGGGCCGGCTACAAGGGCCGGACCGCCATCTACGAGCTCTTGATCATCGACGAGGGGGTCCGGCAGCTCACCATCAAGAACAGCGACGCGCAGACCATCAAGCGCCACGCGGCCTCCCGGGGCATGCGCTCGCTGCGGGACGATGGGGCGGAGAAGGTGCTGGCCGGGATGACCACCACCGCCGAGGTCCTGATGATCACCACCCAGGACGTGGACTAGAAACGCCATGTCGCTCTACGCCTGGAAGGGGCTCGATGCCGCGGGCAAGTCGGTCGGTGGCACGCGCGACGCCGACGGGCCGAAGGCGCTGCGCCAGTCGCTGCGCAAGGACGGGATCTTCATCACCGAGCTCGGCGAGGTCCTGAGCGCGCGCGCCAAGAGGACGGCGGGGGCGGCGGGGGCGGGCGGTGGCGCGGGTGGCGGCTCGGTCCTGCGGCGCAACGTCGACTTCCAGCAGATGCTGGAGCGGGTGCGGCCCCAGGAGGTGGCGGTCTTCACCCGCCAGCTCGGCACCTTGCTCCACGCGGGGATCCCGCTGGCCGAGGCGCTCGGGGCCCTGGCCGACCAGTCCGACAACAAGAAGCTCGAGCGCATCCTGGCCGGGGTCCGCCAGAAGGTGAACGAGGGCGCGACGATGGCCGACACGCTGGCCGAGCACCCGGCGCTGTTCGGCGATCTGTACGTCAACATGGTCAAGTCCGGCGAGGCGGCCGGCAACCTGGACTCGGTGCTGATGCGCCTCGCCGACTTCATGGATTCGCAGCTGGCGCTCAAGTCCAAGGTGTCGGGCGCGCTCACCTACCCCATCATCATGATGGTCCTCGGCTCGGTGGTCATGGGCGTGCTCCTCATCGTGGTGGTCCCCCAGATCACCTCGGTCTTCGACGATCTCGGCAAGACCCTGCCCTGGAACACGCAGCTCCTGATCTTCATCTCCCAGCTGGCCGGCAGCTACTGGTGGGCCCTGATCCCGCTCGGGATCGGGGGATATTTCGGCTTCCGGCGCTGGTCACGGACCCCCAAGGGACGTGGCACCCTGGATCGGACCTTGCTCAAGCTGTGGTTGCTCGGACCGCTGATCCGCTTCGTGGGGGTCGCGCGCTTCGCGCGGACGCTGGCCACCATGCTGTCGGCGGGCGTACCGGTGCTGTCGGCGCTGGAGATCACCAAGAAGGTCCTCAACAACACCGTCCTCGAGAAGGTGGTGGAGCAGGCCCGGGACGCCATCCGCGAGGGCGAGTCCATCGCCGCCACCCTCAAGAAGTCCGGACAGTTCCCGTCGATGATGGTCCACATGGTGGCGGTGGGCGAGCGTTCCGGTCAGCTCGAGACCATGCTCGAGAACGTGGCCGGCGCCTACGAGCGGGAGGTCGAGGGGAAGGTGGCGCGCCTGACCACCATCCTGTCTCCCGCCATCATCGTCACCATGGCGGTGGTGGTGGTGTTCATCGTCTTCTCGATCTTGACCCCGATCCTCGACATGCAGAATTTCGCTCAATGAACGATTGAAGGCACATGCACCTGCACAGCTACACGCACAGGCACAGGCACAGGCACAGGGAGGAAGATTCCATGCACACGAAATCTAGCGGTCTGCTCCAGCGGTTGCCGGATGATCCTGACCGGAAGGCCGCCCCCGGAGGCTGGCGCGCCCTGGCTCGGGCCGCGCTGGCCGGCAGCGAACGGCCGCGCCGCTCGGGCTCGTCCGGATTCACGTTGCTCGAGATCATGATCGTTCTGGCGATCATGGGGCTCATCGTGACCGGGGTGTCCATCAAGGTCTTCAGCCAGCTGAAGAAGGCCAAGACCCAGGCGGCCCGCATCGGGGTCAAGAAGGTGGTCGACGCCTCCGGCCGCTTCATGGCGGGCCCGGGCAGCGGCTGTCCGAAGGGCATCGAGGAGCTGATCGGGCAGGGAGAGCTGTCCAAGTCCGACGCCAAGGATCCCTGGGGAGCTCCCTACATCTTCCGCTGCCCGGGGACCCAGGATCCCGAGGGGGTGGACGTGTACTCGTTCGGCCCCGACAAGGTGGACGGGACCGCCGACGACATCCGCTCCTGGGAGATCCAGTAGGGCGGGAGCATGCGACGACGCAGGTCTCATAGCGGCGGCTTCACGCTGATCGAGATCCTGGTCGTGCTGGTCATCATCGGCATCATGGCGGGCCTCGGGGTGCGCGGGCTGCGGGCGCTCGCCAAGAGCGATCTGCGGCATTCGACCGCGCAGCTCTCCGGCGCCATTCGTTTCCTGTTCGATCGGGCCTCCACCACCGGGCAGTACCATCGCCTGGTCATCGACGTGACCGAGGGCCGATACTGGGCCGAGGTCTCGGACAGCAAGTTCTACATCCCCCGCGATCCCGAGACCGAGACCTGGCGCCAGAAGCGCGCCGAGATCGAGGCCGCCCTCGACGCGGAGGAAAAGCAGAAGGCCGAGGATTCGGAGAACTCCGCGTCTTCGTCTTCCTCGTCATCTTCATCTTCATCGTCATCTTCATCTTCGTCGTCGTCCGCGTCTTCATCTGCGCCGGGCTCGGGCTCCGGCTTCAGCTCCGACGACGACAGCAAGGTCAAGGTGCAGGACTTCAGGCCCAAGCGGGTGCGCTTCGGGGCCTTCCAGAGCACCACGCTCAAGCCCGTGACGATGAAGAACACCCGCGTGATGGACGTGTACACCCCCCGGATGGACGAGCCGGTCACCGAAGGGCGGGCCTACATCTACTTCTTTCCACTCGGGCAGAGCGAGGCCGCCATCATTCACCTGTCGGACGAGGACGGCGAGACCATCTATTCGCTGGTGATCCATCCCATCACCGGCCGGGTCCAGACCTTTCGCGAGTACGTCAAGCCCCCCTACGACGACCGGGTCGACGACGAGGGGACGGCGGTGGCCCAGTGACGTTCGCGCGGCGTCCGCAGGCCGGCGACAGCTCCACGGGCTTCGCCGGCTCGGCCGGCTTCACCCTGCTCGAGGTGATGGCCGCGGTGGCGATCCTCGGGCTCACCCTGGTGGTGCTGCTCAGCATCGTCACCAACAACGTGCGGGCCACCGCCCACTCGCGCATGATCACGAGCGCGACCTTCCTGGCGCGCGGGAAGATGGTCTCGATCGAGGACAAGGTCATCGAGAAGGGCTTCCAAGATCTCGACGAGGAGGACGAGGGCACCTTCGAGGAGCAGGGGTTCCCCGAGTACCGCTGGACCTCCGACGTGGAGAAGATCGAGCTGCCCACCGAGGCCCTCAAGGACTCGCAGAACAAGTCCATCGACAACGCCCCGAAGGTCGGGGAGTCCGGCAAGAGCGCCGATCCGATGAGCGCGCTCACCGGAATGGTGGGAGGGCTCATGGGGGTGTTCTTCGAGCCCATCCGGGTGGGGCTGCAGGAGTCGATCCGGCGGGTCACCCTCACGGTCTACTGGAGGGAGCACGGACGCCCCGCCGAGCAGTCCGTCGAGGTGACGATGTACGTGACCGATCCGGCGCGCCTCGATCTCGCCATGTCCCTCGGGGTCGGCGGGCCCGGGACCCCGGGGGCACCTGGCACGCCCGGGACGCCGGGGACGCCGGGCGCCACCACTTCGGGGTCGGCCTCCCAGAACCGCAGCGCGACCCCGGGGCTCACCCGATGAGACGGCTCTTCTCGTCCCGAACCTGCCCGCCGCGCCGGCAGCGGCAGCGGCAGCGGCCGAACGGGCGCCGGGCCCGGTGGGCGGCTCGGCCGGCCCGGCTCCTCTCCCGTGGGTTCACCCTGATCGAGGTCATGCTGGTGATGGCCATCCTGGCCATGGTGATGACCCTCATGTGGAGCTCGTTCAGCCAGGCCTCGCGCGGCAAGAAGCGGGTCGAGGCCGCGCAGGAGCGCACCCACACCGTCCGGGTGGCGCTGCTGCGCATGGCCCGCGAGATCGAGATGGCGTTCCTCTCCGAGAACAACGCCACCTCCGCCCAGGAGCCGCGCACCCGCTTCCTGGCGGTGAGCCGCCCCGACATCGACGAGCTGACCTTCGCCGCCTTCGCCCACCAGCGCCTCAAGGGCGGCGCCAACGAGTCCGACACCTCGGACATCATGTACTACGGGGCCCGCGACCCGCAGGACCGGCGGGTCCTCAACCTCATGCGACGCGAGACCAAGCGCCTGCAGGCGCTCGATCCCGCGGCCATCGCCGGGGAGGCCTACGTCCTGTGTCCGGACGTCGTCCGGATGAAGCTCACCTACTACGAGTACCGCAAGAAGGAATGGCGCGACGAATGGGACAGCCGGATGGCCGGGTCGGCCTTCCTGCCCTCGCACGTCAAGATCGTGCTGACGGTGGTCGACGAGGAGGGTCGCGAGGTCGCCTACTCGACCGACGCGCGCATCCAGATGACCGAGGTCGTGGGGTACCGATGATGGGCTGGACGGGCCTCTCTCGCCTCGCCCGCCGCTGGGCCGACCGCCTGCGCCCGAACGGGGTGCGCGCGGTGAGGCCGCGCGATCGCGGGGTGGCGCTGCTCATCGTGATCACCTGGCTGGCCATGATGATCGCGCTCGTCAGCGAGTTCACCTTCGGGACCAACGTCGACGCCGCGCAGGCCGCCAACGCCCGCGACGAGCTCCGGGCCCACTACATGGCCCGCTCGGGGATCAACCTGTCGCGCCTCCTCATCAAGATCCAGCAACGCTTCGTCGAGCCGGTCATGGGCCAGGCCCAGAAGATGTTGCAGCAGGCCATGGGCGGCGGCAGCGGGGCCGGCGGCGGCAGCGGCTCGTCGAGCGGCTCCTCGCCGCTCGGCGGCCTCGGGATCAGCCTGAGGGTCACCGACTACGCCGACCTGCTGATGGGCTTCTTCAGCGGCTCGAAGGACGAGGCCGAGAGCCTGGGGGGCCTGATCGGCCTCGACATCTCGCAGGCCAAGGGCCTCGGCCTGAAGTCGGGAAGGTTCGACGCCGAGATCACCCCCGAGGACGGAAAGATCGATCTCAACTGCGGCGCCGGCATCGACAGCCTCAACGCCCAGACCAAGACCCGCCAGCTCACCGTCTTTCGCCTGCTGGCCGGGCTCACCTTCTCGCCGCGCTACGATCGGCTCTTCAGCGAGTCCGACAGCAAGGGCCAGTTCGTCTCGCGGCTGGACGTCGCGCGGGCCCTCCTCGACTGGGCCGACATCGACGAGCAGATGTTCTCGCCCGAGGGCGCGTCGGCCGCCGAGGACTACCACTACGACTCCCAGCAGGACAAGTACAAGGCCCACGACAACCGCTACGACTCGCTGGAGGAGATCAAGCTCGTGCGGGGGGTCAGCGACGAGTTCCTGGAGGCCTTCGGGCCGTACCTCACGGTCTATCCGAGCTCGGACACCACCAAGAACTGCCGGGTCAACCTCGGGGGGGTCAGCAACCGCCTCGGGGCCGGCGACTGCGCGCCGCTCGTCATGGGGGTGATCCGGGCGGCCGCCATCGGCGATCCGGCCAAGGCGGCCACCGCCGACCCGACCATCCTCGACGACGCCAAGATCTATCCGCTCGCCACCATCCTGTGCGATCGGGCCTCGGCGGGGGGATTCGACAGCCTGGACACCTTCATGCGGGTCCTCGCCAAGCCCGAGAGCGCGGTGTCCTCGGAGGACTCCCGCTACCGGGCGCTGCAGGGCATGCGGCCCATCACCCTCGATCGCGCGGCGCTCGACGCGGTGGCCTACGTGGGCCCGATCCGCACCTACCGGGTGGTGGCGACCGGCTCGGCCGGCAAGGTCAAGAAGAAGATCACCACCATCATCGACACCGCCCGCACCCTGGAAAATCCGATGACCCAGAACGTTCAGGCCGAGCAGGCCTCGGGCGTCCTTCAGTACTGGCGAGAGGAGTAGATCGCGGATCATGGCTCATCCCATCTGTGGCATCGACGTCGGCGCGTACTCGATCAAGTTCGTGGTCTTCGAGGTGGGCTTTCGCCAGTCGGTCTTCCGGGGGGCCTTCGAGGAGCTCGTCTCGGAGAACCCGGGTCCCGGGGTGTCCGTGGCCAGCGCCACCGGCGCCGCAGCGGTGGTCGCGGCCGCGGCGGGCGAGAGCCTGCTCGTCCGCCAGGCCCGGGCGGTGCGCGAGGGGCTGCAACGGGTGTCCTCCGACTCGACCTTGTACCTCGCCATGCCGGGCGATCAGCTCTCCTTGCGCTCCCTCGAGCTGCCCTTCGTCGACCCGCGCAAGATCGATCAGGTGATCGGCTTCGAGCTGGAGGGACAGATCGTGCACTCGCTCGACGACGTGGTCTACGATCACGTCACGGTCCGGCGCGGGGACTCGGGCTCGACGGTGATCGCCGCCGCCGCCCGCCAGGAGGACGTCGGCGCCTTCCTCGAGGCCCTGCGCAACGAGGGGATCGATCCCCGGGCGCTCTTCGCCGCCCCGGTCATCTACCACGCGCTCGAGATCTCTCCCGACGGACCCGACGGCCCCGCCAGTCCCGACGGTCCGTCGCCTGGCGCCCCGGCCAGCCTGACCCTCGACGCCGCGGGGCTGCCGGCGCCGGTGAACCTCCCGGCCATCGTGGATCTCGGGCACCTGCGCACCAACCTGTTCGTGGGGCAGGACGGCGGGCGGATGTACGCCCGCACCATCACCCGCGGCGGGCACCACCTCACCGAGGCCCTCGGGGCCGCCCTCGGGATCGACCGGGCGCGGGCCGAGCGCTTCAAGCGCAACGACGCCCGGCTCTTGCCGGCGGCCTCGCTCGGAGGCCCGGCGGGCACCCCGCTCGCGGTCAAGGTCGACGCGGTGTTGCGGGCCGCCCTCACCCCCCTGGTGCGCGACCTGCGCCAGACCCTGGCCAGCGTGCGCGCCACCGGCGGGACCGACATCTCGCGCCTGCAGGTGACAGGCGGTGGCGCCCGGCTGAAGGGGCTCCTGCCGTTCCTCGAGCAAGAGCTCGGCATGCCGGTGTCGTACCTGGTGGTCCCGAACGTCATGCAGGGTGGGGCCCCCCTCGATGCGTCGGCGGTGCTGGCCTCGCTCCGCGCGGCGGACACCGACCAGAGCCGCGACGGGACCGTGGACTCGGAGCTCGACGTGGCCATGACCATGCGTCTGCCGCGCCTGGCCTCCGACTCGACCCCGTTCGCTCAGGCCACCGCCATCGCGCTCGCCGCCAGCCGCGGAGAGCGCGAGATCGATCTGCGGCGCGGGCCCTTCGTTTACCGCGCCAACTTCTCGGTCCTGCGCCAGAAGGCCATGCACCTCGGGCTTTTGGGGGCGGCCCTGCTGGCGGTGGTGGGCCTCGACGTCTACGCCTCCCTCTCGAACCTCGGAGCCGAGCGCAAGCAGCTCGACGCCCAGCTCAAGACCGCCACCCAGGAGATCTTCGGTCAGCCCCGCACCGACGCCAAGGAGGTGGCCCTGGCCATGCGCAAGGGGTTCCGCGAGGAGCTGGCGCCCGTGCCCCGCGCCACCGCCTTCGATCTCTTCGAGCAGATCTCGAAGCGGGTGCCCGCCGCCGATCGCATCAAGCTCGACATCGCGGAGATCGACATCCGCCCGAAGAAGACCTTCATCAAGGGCACGGTGGATTCGGCCACCGCGGTCGACGAGATCGCCGAGCGCCTCAAGGAGATCGACTGCTACGAGGAGGTCTCCAAGGGGGCCGTCACCGAGGTGTCCGACGAGTCCAAACAGTTCACGTTGAACGTGACCTCCAAGTGTCCATGAAGGTGCTGGTGCGCGCATGAACCTGATGGTGATGATCCGGACTCGATTCCAGCGCTTCGTCTCCCGGCCCTCGGCCTACTTCGCGGCCGAGTGGGAGCGCATGCCGGCGCGCGAGCGCCGCACGGTGACGGTGCTGGCCGCCACCATCCTGGCCGCCGCGCTGGGGCTCGGGGTGTACCTGGTCTTCAGCGCCATCAGCGATCTGCGCGAGAGCGGCGCGGACATCCGGGATGCCCTCTCCGCCATCAACAAGAACCGCGACGAGTACCTCGAGGCCAAGGCCCGCACCGCCGCGCAGGAGGTGCGGCTCGGGACCGAGCCTCCGCAGCTGGTCGCGGACATCGAGAGCGCCGCCCGCGAGGAGACGGTGCAGATCGCCGAGAGCAACGAGCATCCACCCACGCCGGTCGGCAAGCGCTGGCTGGTGCGCGAGGTCGAGATCAAGATTCGCGGCGTCGATCTGCAGGCGCTCACCAAGTTCTTGAAGCGGGTGGAGACCGGGCGCCGCCCGATCTTCTGCACGCGGCTCGATCTCAAGCGCCGCTTCTCCGAGGCGGACAAGCTCGACGCCGAGGTCACCGCGGTGGCCTTCGAGCGGGTCAAGGACGGGAGCGCGGCCGCCAAGAAGAAGGTCGAGCCCCGCGACAAGCCGGTCGCCAAGTCCGACGGGCGCGGCGCGCCGGCCGGGCGCAAGGAGGAGCCGTGAAGGTCGACTGGGAGCGCCTGCGGGTGTTTCGGCGCGTGGCCCTGTATGCCCTGTTCGGGATCGCCGCCTACGTCACGGCGCTGGCCATCTGCTTCCCCTACGGCCGGGTCAAGGACATGGCGATCGCGATGGCCGCGCAGGCCGGTTACGACGCGGAGATCGACTCGGCGGGCGCGGCCTTTCCCTTCGGCGTGGCCTTCACGGACATCCGGGTTCGTTCCCGGACCTCGGGCGCGAACGGCAAGCCCATGCAATTCCACCTCGACTCGGCACGTGCGCCCTTCCTGCCGGTGATCCTCTCGGGCGGCAACGCGGTCGACGTGGTGGTGAACGGGTTCGGCGGCCGGATCGCCCTCGGCGCCGAATCGCGCAAGGGCGGCCCGATGCACTATCGGGTCCGGGTGGACGACGTGAACCTGGCGCAGGTTCCCGGCCCCCGGGAGAGCTGGAACCTCCCGGTCACCGGGGTCCTGCACCTGTTCGCCAACCTCGACGCCAGGACCGATCGCTTCGCCGACTCGACCGGAGAGATCGAGTTCAACTGCGCCGCCTGCACGGTCGGAGATGGCAAGGCCGCCGTCAAGTTCGGGGGCTCGAACCCCTTCCTGGCGGCTGGCCTGACCCTGCCGCGGGTGCGGCTCGGTGACTTCGCCGGGCGCGTTGCCATCGAGAAGGGCGTGGCCCGTGCCGAGGGGGTGGCCATCAAATCGGGTGATGCCGAGGTGACGCTCGAGGGCGAAGTCCTCCTGCGCGATCCCTTCGCCCACTCGGCGGTGAACGCCTACCTGCGCTTCAAGCTCGGGGACGCGATGCTCCGCAGCGCCTCGGCCATCGCCAGCGTGCTGCAGGTGGCGGGGGCCCCCGGGTTGCGGCCGGATGGGTTCTACGGTCTGCGCTTCGCTGGCCCCATCGCGGGCCTGCAGGTGATGCTCTCGCCCTCGTCACCGGTGGGGCCCGGTCCCGGCCCGAGCCGGATGGGTGCGCGTTCGGCGGTGGTCCCGAGCGCCGCGACCGGCTCTCCCGCGCCGGCGCCGGCGCCGGCGGCGCCCCCGCCCGGGCCCGTCGTTGCGCCACCGCCCGCAGCGCCGCCGCTCGCCCCCGAGGCGCCCGTGAGCGTTCCACCGCCTCCCCCGACGCCACCGCCGACGCCACCGCCTCCTCCGACACCACCTCCCCCGGTCGCGGTGGCGGCGCCCGAGGAGGACCAGCCGGCGGCGCCGCCGCCGCCGGATTCGCCTCCGCCCGACACCGAGGCGGTGCTGGTCCCGCCCATCCGCGGGTCACCGCCGGAAGGCGCGCGGATTCGCCCGCGGGGCTCCGGTCCAGGACCGGGCTTGCCGGGAGGTGCCCCCGGAGGCGCCGCGCCCGGCTCGGGCCCGACGCCGACGCCCACGACGCCGGCGCAGTCGTCGGGCGATCTCGAGCCGCCACCGGCCCCCACGGAGTGAACGAGACCGATTCCTCTCACGTCACGCCGAGTCAGATCATCGCGCGCACCAGCGCCAGCAGATCCCGGTTGCCAGCCTTCGCCGCGATCGCGGCCGGAAGCCGGCGCAAACGCCAGACCACCGTCCAGTCCATCTTCTCCCCCGGCTCCAATGTCCGATACGGTCCCTGCTGCTCCAGCTCCACGTAGGTATGCTCGGGATCGGCGTAGACCTCGAGCTGAGCCTCCCCGGGAGCCTGCTCCGCCGCCGCGATCGCGGGGAATGTCTTGATGAGCAGCATTCCGCGCGCGATGTCGAGGTGCGCGGCCCAGCCCTCGGCCCCGTGGGCGAAGAGCTTCTGGTGGGCGGTGATCGCCCCCGCGTCGTAGTCGAACCAGACCGCGCCCTCGGCATCCAGCGAGCGCAGGGTCGAGCGGCCCTCCACCCCGTCGCCCTTGGGGAAGAAGGTCAATCCCCCCACGGGATGTCGCGAGATCTCCCAGGGCGCCAGGGTCCGCGGCGTCTGCGAGAGGTTCTCGAAGGTGTACGCGACCGAGAAGGTCTCCCGCTCCGGATCGACGCGAAAGCGCTTGGCGATCACCATCCCGAGCGCGGCGGCGGGGCGGCTGCGAAACTCGAGCTCGGGCGGCGTCCCGACCACCTCGTAGGGCTCCCGGTCGAGCTCGGGCGGCGGGGGCCAGCCCCACTGGCTTTGCGGGCTGGTCCAGCAGGTCGAGCCGAAGTTGATCGGGTTCACGTCGGCACTGGTGAGGATGTTCTCGGCGCCCACGCAGAACTCGGTGATGCGCGCGCCGAGGCCTGCGTCCACCGTGAACGACGCCTCGCCGAACCGCCAGCGGTAGACGGTGCCGTCGACGGTGGGGGCCAGCAGCGAAGCGTCCGAAGGGGTCGCAGGGTCCTTGGTGACCACCCCGCGGGATTAACACGAAGGAAATGCCCACGCGAGCCCATTTCGGCGTCGAGCCATCGGCGCAGGGTGGTGCTGGCTGGTCACGCGCAGGGCGAATTTGGATTTCAGACCAAGAACAGCCCCCGCAGTCTCCCGAAGAGCGTGAGCGCGTCTTCGGTCATCCTCTCGCTGGCCGTGCCTCGATGTTCCTCCCAGACGCAGAGGACCGTGCCCTCAAGGTCGGCAAAGGCAGCGTCAATCGTGTCGCCAGCTCCGCCGAGATTGAGTGCGGGGCAGTACAGCTCGAACCCCAGATCGTCCGTGGGCGAGATCTCGAGCTCGAGCGGGGCCCGCAGCGAGCGCCGGGGACTTCGACCGGAAGACCGCCCTGGTGGCGAAGGATTTCTTCGCCGGATCTACGTCGAGATTCGAAGGAGGGCGATCGGTGACGGTCGCTCACGACGGGGGCAAGCGTGCTTGCCGATCGAGCTCTCGGTTGGTGACTCGCCCATGCAGGCTCGCTTCATTCTGCTACGAGTCATCGCAACGCTCGCGTGCCTCATGGAGTGTCGCACGACGACAACAGCCCCTGGTGTGGGGATCAGTCTGGCTAGGGCGCTCGAGATCGCCAAGACGGAGATCCCCGAGATCTCCAATCAACACGATTTCGTGCTTCAGGAAGATCGCACCGTCGAGCGCCGATTCGGATGGGTACACTTCTACACCACGAGGAAGCACCTCGAAGCCCAGATCCCCAGGACTTGGTGCCGGGAAGCGCGCCCGTGGTGGTGCTCCGCCAAGATGGCTCAATCGCACACCTCGCAACTGCGGTTCCAACCGAGCGCGCGGTCGAGGTATCCAGAAGGTCCAACAACGCGAGATCGATCTCGTGGTGAATGCGGAGTGCGTTCAGGTTCGCCGACCGGGGTGAGTCTAGCTCGCTCGGAATCTTCAAGTTCTGCAGCGGCGCCACCCTCGCGATCTCGTCATTGGCAGCGATCCGGGCCTGCTCGAGCCAAGCGGCTCCCCAGCTTGGCCAGGCCTCCGATCCCCGCTTCTCCGAGTAGTCCCGCTGTGTCCGCTGAACGCCATGACGGAAGCGAGGAGCACACTGGAGATCCGGGCGTCGTCGTATTGGTATTCCCAATCGCCGTCCCTCAGAAGCCCTGTCTTCGCGTGCGCGACCACTGGCCAGACTGCCCAGACGAACACGATCACGTGCGCCATCCTTCGCATCTCGTCGAGCGTATCACGGCGCAGTCGCGGGGCAGGATGGCTAGATGGCAGGTTGACGAGGCGCCAGGACGATCGCATCCAAGCACAGGGTTTCTCACGTTCCCGCCCGTGCCCGGCGTCCCCGGAATATTCATCATTTTGTGCACGCCGAGAGACATTCTCACGCGAGCCCGTAGCGTCTGGCGCGATCGCAGAAGGTCGAGCGGGGGACGGCGAGGGCCCGGGCGGCTTGCCGTCGGCTGCCTCCGTTGCGGAGCAGGGCCCACTCGAAGACGGACTTCTCGATCTCGGCGAGGGTTCGGCCCGACACGGGCACGCTGTACGTGTCGGGGGCGCCACCGGGCCCGCCGTGGGTACCGGACCTCGCGCCGGAGGTGGTGCCGGATGGGGTGCCGGAGATCGCCGCGCTGCCGGTGGGGTCTCCCCGCGCCGGTCCACCGCGCCGGCCGTCCGCCTGGCGGTCGTCCCAGCCATCCGCCTCATCCCGATCGCCGAGGTGGGTCCCGAGGCCGGGGGCTCCGAGCTCGAGCGCCCCGACGTCGATCGGCTCGCCACCGAGGATGACAGCCCTCGTGACGACGTTGCGCAGCTCACGGATGTTGCCCGGCCACGGATGCGCCATCAGCCGCTCGAGCGCCGCCGGCTCGAAGGTGCGGACCGGTGTGGGACTGAGCTCCCGCAGGAAGCCCTCGACGAGGAGCGGGATGTCCGCGGCGCGCGCGCGCAACGGCGGGAGCGTCAGCTCGAAGGCGGACAGGCGATGGAAGAGATCGGCCCGGAACCCGCCCCGCAGGATCTCCCGCCGCAGATCCCGCCAGGTGACCGCGATGAGCCGGACATCCACCGCGACGTCGCCGGTTCCGCCGACGCGCCGCAGGCGCCCGGTCTCGAGGACCCGCAGCAGCTTGGCCTGAAGCTCGAGCGGCAGCTCCCCGATCTCGTCGAGCACCAGGGTGCCCCGGTGGGCCTCCTCGAACCAGCCCACCTTCCGACCGGCCGCCCCCGTGAAGGCACCCCGCTCGTGCCCGAAGAGCGCGCTGTCGGCCAGCTCGCGCGAGAGCGTACCGCAGTTCACGGCCACGAACGGCTGTGCAGCCCGCGGACCGGCGTCGTGAATCAGCCGCGCCAGCAGCTCCTTGCCGGTCCCCGTCTCGCCCGTGATCAGCACCGGCACGCCGGTCGCCGCGACGGTCCGCGCCCGCGCCAGCGTTTCACAGAGCCCGAAGTCTCTCCCGATGATCCGAAATTCCCGCCCCGTCACATCCGCTTATCGCTCCCCACCCTTCACCGTTGCGGACATTGGACATTGGGCATCGGGCATCGCGCTCCACGGCTACCGGGTCGCGTTCAGCCCGCGCTTGGCGAGGAAGTCCTGCAAGGTGCCGAGCGCGTCGTCGCAGGCCCTGGCGAGCGGCGGCTTCTCCCGCAGCGACATCGAGAGCGAGCGCACGTTGGTGTTGCGTCGGGACAGGGCCACGAGCTCGGCCGAGAGCGCCTTGAAGCGGTCGAGCTCGGCGATGGCCGCCGTCCCGAGCTCCCCGCCGCCGCTCGGGGCGACCAGGCGCGCGAGCCCGGTCGTCGCCTCGTGTGCGGTCGCATCGAGCGCCGTCATCCGCGACTCCAGCCTCGCCATGGCGGCGTCGTCCGGCTCGGCGATGTGCGGCGCCTGCAGCACCTGAATCTCTCGCACCGCCAGCAATGCCCGCGCCTGCAGCGCCTCGGCCTGGCAGCGGCGGCTGCCAGCGCCCGCCACCCGCTCGGTCAACTTCTGCAAGGCGTCCCTCAATCGATCGGCCGACTCGCGCAGCGGCCCGAACGACAGTCCTTGCGCCTTGAGGTTGGTGTTCTCGACCGCGAGGGCCAGCACCTTGGCATCGAGCTCGAGGTAGCTCTTGAAGGCCGCGTCGAAGGTCTCCAGCGCTCGCGACTCCTCCGCGTATCCCAGCGACTGCAAGATCGGGTGCAGCCGGGCCGCGTCCGCCTCGACCCGGGTGGTGGTCTCTCGCGCTTCTCGGGCGAACGACACCGAGGCGGCGTCGGTATCCGCCATGACCGACCGGTTGGCGGCGTCCGCGGCCTTGTTGAACTGCACGCGCGCGTCGGAGGTCAGCCGCCTGGCCTCGAGGACCGCCTCCCAGGTGGAGGAGTCCGAGGTCCCGCGGCACCCCACGAGCGCGCCAAGCATGCCCACCCCGAGCACCAGGGAAATGCCATGCGCGCGGCGCAACGGCATCCACCGGAGGAAACCGAACCAGGAGAGATTCACCCGCCGAACGTAACACGCCCCATCCAGAGCCTCGATCCGAGCCGTCCGCGAATGTAACGCGCCGCCGGTCTCGCGCGTTACCGCCGCGTAACCCCCGGGCCTCCGCCGGCGCGACCAGGCGCCTCCTCGAGCCCGCTGAAAGCGGCGTGTTGGCCCTGCCCGTTCCGAGATTTCCGACGTGGCATGGCTCTTGAAGTGACCAAGCTCGGCCATGAACGCAGCAGCGATTGCCGAGCCACGGCACGATGGCAACGTCGAACACGACGCCGAACCCGCCGGACAGTGGGTCGGCCGATCGGACGAGACCGCCCCCGGCACCGCCGTCGGGGCGGGCGCGGGGCCATGGGCGAGCCTGGTCCCCGGCAACGTGCTCGGCGGATCCTATCGACTGGTGCGACATCTCGCCCGCGGCGGGATGGGCGACATCTACCTCGCCGCGCACGAGCGGCTGCACAGCCAGTTCGTCCTCAAGGTGCCGAGCCCCGAGACCGAGCTCGCCCCGGCCGACCTCGCGCGCTTTCGCCACGAGGCAGAGCTGATGGTGGCGGCGCGGCACCCGAACGTGGTCCAGATCATCGACTTCAACGTCACCGAGCTCGGCTTGCCCTATCTCGTGATGGAGCACGTCGCTGGCGAGGATCTGGCCGAGGTCCTCGGCAGGCGGGGGCCGCTCGCACCCGAGGCGATCGTCGACATCGTGCGCCAGCTGGCGGGTGCCCTCGACTCCGCCCACGCACGGGGGATCGTCCATCGGGATCTCAAGCCCGAGAACATCATGCTGGTGCAGCGCCCGGGAGAGCCGGATCTCGTGAAGATCATCGACTTTGGCATCTCGGAGGTGCGGCGCGTGCAAGGCGCGGCGCAAGACCCACGCGGGGTGCGCGATCCTGACCAGGACCTCGGCCGGGACCCTCCCGACGATCCATGGGTGCTGGCCGGGACGCCGGACTTCATGGCGCCAGAGCTGCTCCGCGCACCGGGGGGCGCGATCGATGGTCGTTCGGACCAGTTCTCGCTCGCGGTGATCGTGCATGTCTTGTTGACTGGCCGCACACCTTGGGGTCCGCGAGATCCCCTCGATACGTCGGAGCGGGTCCTCACCGATCGCGGGCTCTCGCGCGGGCTCGCGCGGGGCCTCTCGCTGGCCAAGGGGCCCCCCTGCCGCCTGGACCACGTGGCGGCGGTCCTCGCCCGCGGGATGGCCCGCCTCCCGGAGCTACGCTTCGACACGATGGTCGACTTTGCACACGCCCTGGCGCGCGCAATGCTCGAAGATGGGTTGCTCCCCGTTCGCCCCGCGCGCGCCGCCGCCGCCGCCGTCGCCGAGCTGCACGACCATGGGTTGGCGCACGCATTCCTCGACGACCAGCTGCGCGACGACCACCCGGGCGCGATACCCCTCGAGCTCTTGCCGAGCGCGGAGCCGGAACCCCGGAGATTGCAGGATCCCGACGGCAGGGAGACCGAACGTCTCCGCTTTCGCCGGTCTGGCAGGGGTCTTCCGCGCCGAGGCGTCCTCCCCGGTGGGCTCGGCCGCAACCGCCACAGCTACGTTCAGAGGGTCGGGCTCGACGCCGTCCTCGTGTTGGTCGCGGTCTTCGGCGCGGTCTGGATGGGCGGCGTGGACACCCCGGTGGTCCGGCAACGGGTCGAGTCGAGCTGGCGCTCCGTCGAGCAAACCTTGCATTCCTCCGTGGCGCTGGCTTCGAGCGGCGGCTCGGGTCTCCTGAACAAGTTCTGGGCCCACGAACCCGGGGACACCGCGCCCCGAGATTGACTCATCCCATGGCCAGCCACCTCGCCCACGAAAGCACCCTCGCCGACCGCCTCCTCGCCTGGCGGTCGTCGCCAGGGCTCGGACGCCGGCTCAAGCTCGGATTCATTGGCCTCGCGGTGTTGCTGGCGCTGCTGATCGTGATCCGGCTGCTCCTCGATCCCATCGCGGAATGGCAGACGCGCAAGGCGCTGGCTGGACTCGACGGGTACACGGGCACCGTCCGCCACGTTCACGTGACCCTGTTCGATCCCGGCGTCGAGATCACCGACCTCGCGCTGTGGCCCGAGAGCCGGGCCAAGAAGCTCGAGGACCGTCAGGAGGGGAAGACCGCGACGTCGCCGGACCACGCGCCGCGCGATCCGATGCTCTACGTCGAGAAGACCTACGCCCAGCTCAGCTGGGGGCAGATCCTGCACGGGCACCTGCTCGCCCGTCTCCGACTCGAGAATCCCAAGCTGGTGATCGTTCCGTCGGCGCCACCTCCGGCCCCCGCGAGCACGAAGACCGCGACCCGAGCGCCCGATCTGTCGACCTCGCTCGAGAAGATCGTGGGGATGAAGGTGGATCGCGTCGAGATCTTCGACGGTGAGCTGCTGTTCCGGGAGGCGGGCGGAGGCGGGCACCCCGAGGAGCTCTGGATCCACCGGCTCGAGCTGGCCGCACAGAACCTCGCCACCCGCGCGAGCCTGGCGGGCGGCCGTCCCGCCACAGTGGCCGGTCACGCGGTGGTCGGGCACACCGGCGAGCTGACGCTGTTCGTCTCGGCCGACCCCTTCGCGAGCCCCCTGAGCTTTGCGGGGCAGATCTCCCTCAAGGGCCTGGCGGCATCCGAGCTGTACCGCTTCGTCGAGCCGAAGAGCGGGCTCAACCCCGCGCACGGTACCATCGACGTGTTCGCCGAGTTCGTCTCGCAGGCTGGCCTCATCAATGGCGGCATCAAGCCTCTGCTGAAGAACATCGAGGTTCGTCCGACCGAATCCGGGGTCTGGAACCGGATGAAGGCATGGCTGGCGGACAAGACCATCGAGCTCGGATCGGATCGGGTGGGGGATCGACGCGCCATCGCAACGACCATCCCCATCAAGGGGAAGCTCACCGGCCCAGACCTGCAGCTCTGGCCCACCGTGCTCGGGGTGATTCGCAATGCGTTCGTGCGCGGGGTGACGTCGGGATTCGATAACCTGCCCCCCGAGACCGCCCCGCGCCCCGAGGGTCCAGTCGATCAGGCCATCCAGGCGGTGAAGACGGGGTCGGGGCCCCCGAAGGCTCAGCCGGTACGCCCATGAAGATCGGACGAAAGACCAGACGACAGACGGGACGGCAGACGACACGAGAGGCGCGACGATGGTGGGACGTGGATGTGGCGCCCCTGGCACCCGTCCGCACCCACGTCGCTCGCCGCATGCACCTGGGGCTGGTGCTCGGCCTCGCGCTCGACCTCGCGCTCGACCTCGGGGGAGCGGGCGGGTGCGGACACGCGACCCGGACCGACTCCACCCCCGCCACCGCCACGACGTCCCCGGCGACCGCGCCACCACCTGCTGCTCGAAAGCTGAAGCGTACCGCTTCCACCGAGAACGGGACCCCGATCGCGACCGGCCCGGCGGGGCTGCTCCGGCCTGATGCCCTGCGACGCATCCAGGAGAAGCTGGTCTCCTCGGGCAAGCTCGAGAGCGCCCACACCTCGGGAGCGCTCGATGCGCCCACCCGTGAGGCCCTGCGCCGGTTCCAGAGCGAGAACCAGCTCCCGGCCACCGGCGCGCCAGACGACGCCACGGTGGCCAAGCTCGGCCTCGCCCCCGCCGAGGTGTTTCGCTCGGCGGACCGCAAGTAGCGAAGTCCGAGGAAGACCCTTCGCGACCACGGGCTCCGCGACTCACGAGGTCGAGTACAATCGGAGTCGATCCAGATGTCCTCGCCGCCCATCCATCCCCGACCGCCGCCGCCCGGCGGTCCGACCCGCACCGAGCACGACACCTTCGGGCCCATCGAGGTGCCGGCCGAGCATCTCTGGGGCGCCCAGACGCAACGCAGCCTCGAGCACTTCCGTATCTCCGACGAGCGCATGCCGCGGGCGCTGATCGTCGCGCTGGTGCTGGTGAAGAAGGCCGCCGCCCTCGTGAACCGGGAGCTTGGCCTCCTGCCAGACGGGATCGCGCAGGCCGTGGTGGCGGCCGCCGACGAGATCCTCGCGGGGCAGCACCCGGCGGAGTTTCCCCTGTCCGTCTGGCAAACCGGTAGCGGAACCCAGACGAACATGAACGTGAACGAGGTCCTCGCCAACCGCGCCAGCGAGCTCCTGGGCGGGGGGCTGGGTGCCTCCAGGCTCGTCCACCCCAACGACCACGTCAACCACGGGCAATCCTCGAACGACGTTTTTCCCACCGCCATGGCCCTGGCCGCGACGGCTGCGCTCCGGGCGGACGTGCTGCCGCGGCTCGAGGCGTTGACGGGGACCGTCTCGGCGAAGGCCGCCGCCTTCGCCGACATCGTGAAGATCGGGCGGACCCACCTGATGGACGCCACGCCGGTGCGGTTCGGTCAGGAGGTCGGGGGCTGGGCCGCCCAGCTCGCGCAGGCGAGGCTCCACCTGGAGAGCAGCTTGCCCCACCTCGGCGAGCTGGCGATCGGAGGCACGGCGGTGGGGACCGGGCTCAACACCCACCCCGAGTTCGGCGCGCGGGTCTCCGAGCGCCTGTCGCTCCTCACGGGGTACCCGTTCGTCAGCGCGCCCGACAAGTTCGAGGCGCTGTCGGCCCACGACGCGCTGGTTTCGGCGCACGGCGCCCTGAAGACGCTCGCGGTGGCCTTGACCAAGATCGCCAACGACGTGCGTTGGCTCGCGTCCGGGCCGCGGGCCGGCCTGGCCGAGATCGAGATCCCCGAGAACGAGCCCGGGAGCTCCATCATGCCGGGCAAGGTCAACCCGACACAGGTCGAGGCGCTGTGCATGGTCTCGGCCCAGGTGTTCGGAAACGACGTGGCCATGACCTGGGGCGGCGCCTCCGGCAATTTCCAGCTGAACGTCTACAAGCCGCTCCTCGCCCACAACTTCCTGCAGAGCGCCCGGCTCCTCGCGGACGGGATGGACAGCTTTCGAATCCACTGCATGGCCGGGCTCGAGCCCCGGGTCGAGCGCATGCGCGAGCTCGTCGAGCGATCGTTGATGCTCGTCACGGCGCTCACCCCACGCATCGGCTACGACGCCGCCGCCAGGATCGCCCACGAGGCCCACGCCCGTGGCTGCACCCTGCGCGAGGCGGCGCTGCGCCTCGGCCTGGTCAGCGGCGATGACTTCGATCGCTGGGTCCGCCCCGAGCTCATGACGCACTCCTGAGTCCAGAGTCAGGTCCTCGGGAATCGGCCTGCCTCGGCTCGAGGACCGCGACAATCCCTTCGTGGCCTCTTGCGTGCGTGCAAGGCGCTTGCTCGATGGCAAGTTGCCCGCCGCGCCCTCGAGCCGCACATTCCAGCGGAAAGTGGCGGCTTTTCGGGGCCAACGAAACCTGCTGACATCGGCTTTTCATTGGCATCGGATTTGAAGGCAAGGAGCATATGGGCCACCTTCACTCCCACCTCGACACGATCTCCGCGCCCCTCCTCGCCGGCCACGGCATCGCTCCCGCCGTGAAGCGCGAGCTCGTCAGTCTGCCGGCCTGGTTCCCCGCGGACAAGGCCGCCGCCATCCTGCGCCACCACGCGGCTGCCTTCGCGTTCGTGACCGACCGAACGGGGATCAGCGGAACGGCGAGCCTGGTCGAGCTCGAGCGGGTCCCACGCTCGAAGAGTGTGGCGTGGGTGGCCACGCCGCTCGGTCGTGCGATCTCCCTCGACACGACCCCCGCGGAGGCCCTGGCCATGATGCGGCGCCAGGGTCTCGACCACCTCCCCGCTTCGGTGGGCGGGCTCATCATCGGGATCGTGACGCGCCAGGCGCTCGAGCCCCTCGTCGCGCCGCTCAGCGAAGGCGAGCCGTTGCTGCAGCCTCCCCTGGCTGCCTAGTGCACCGCCTCGAAATAGCGTCAATACCGAGGCCGGCTCGGATCGTCGGCCAAATATGATGCTATTCCGACGGCGGTGCACTAATGCTCCGGCTTCACCGCGCGAGTGCTCCTCCCCGTCTCGTCATCCGACCCGCGCACGCTGCCCGTCGGTAACGTCCCCTCCGGATCGTCACGCCCGCGTAACCACCTCGGCCCCGGGGCCGGACGTGCGTGACCTCCCGATGCCGGGAATTCGCGGGCACGATGTTCCTTTCCATGTTGACTCGCACTGGCAGACCACATGCATACCAGCCGAGGGCTGGGCGGTCTGGTCCCGCCGAGCGCGCGTCGCACCTCCGTGGTGCGGGAAGGAACTGACATGGCGAGCGACCCCGAATCGACCTCTTTTGACGATGGCCGGGTGACCACGTACAGGGACGAGGGTCCCCTGAGCCCGGCCGAACCGAGCTCTCTCGCGCGCGAGACAGATCCCGTGTGCGGCATGGAGGTGGATCCGGCGAAGCCCGAAGCGCTCAAGCTCGAGCACGGCGGCCAGGCGTACTACTTCTGTTCCAGCGATTGTCGCGACGCCTTCGAGGCGGATCCAGATCGCTTCGCGGTCTGACGCATTCTCCGCCGCCCGAGCTCCGCCCCCGCCCCACGAGGAACACAGGAATGCCCACCCGACGCGCCTTTCTGGCCATGTCCAAGGCATATCCACTGGCAGCCGCCGCTTGGCCGGGGCTGGCCCTGGCTGCCCGAGAGCCAGCCGGGGGTGGTGGCGACGTCCCCAAGAAACCCCAGCCGGGTGCGCCCGGCCCCGAAGACATCCGGTTGCCGCCGGGAGGCGTGATGCCGATGCGGATGCTGGGGCGGACGGGCGTCAAGGTGTCGGTTCTCGGGCTCGGGGGCTTCCACATCGGCATCGCCAAGGACGAGCGCACGGCGGCCGAGATCATCCACACCGGGATCGATCACGGCGTGACCTTCCTCGACAACTGCTGGGACTACAACGACGGACGCAGTGAGGAGTGGATGGGCAAGGCCCTGCGCGATGGCCATCGCAAGCGGGTCTTCCTCATGACCAAGATCGACGGGCGGACCCGCGCCGCGGCGGCCGCCCAGATCGACCAGTGCCTGCGCAGCCTGCAGACCGACGTGATCGATCTGGTTCAGATCCACGAGGTCATCCGCGCCACGGATCCCGGGCGCGTCTTCGGACCCGACGGCGCGATCGAGGCGCTGGTCGCCGCCAGGAAGGCGGGGAAGCTGCGCTTCATCGGGTTCACCGGCCACAAAAGCTCCGGCATTCACCTCGCCATGCTGAAGAAGGCCTCCGCGCACGGGTTCAACTTCGACACCGTCCAGATGCCCCTCAACGTGATGGACGCGCACCAGGGCGATGGCTTCGAGCGCCGCGTGCTCCCGGTGCTGGTCCGGCAGGGAATCGGCGTGCTCGGCATGAAGCCCTTCGGCTCCGGCTTGTTCTTCAAGAGTCGGCCGCTCGCCGAGCGGACCATCTCGCCGACCGCATGTCTCCAGTATCCGATGACCCTGCCGACCTCGGTGGTCATCACGGGATGCGACACGGTGGGCATCCTCGAGCAAGCGATCGACGCCGCCTATCGACTGAGCACCGCCGAGCCGCCTCCGGCCACGGCGTGGCTGGAAAAGACGGCGGCGGCCGGGGCGGAGGGGAGCTGGGAGAAGTACAAGACCAGCGAGACCTTCGACGGCACGGCCAAGCACCCATGGTGGCTCGACACCGCGTCGATCGCGCGCTGAGGGGGCCTGTGGGCCAAAGGCCCCCGCGGGGCGGGAGAAGGGCGGAATGGGGACGGAAATTCGGAAACCGCATCGCACCCTCTCGGCGCCCCCTCGCCTCGGAAGGGACGGGACGCGCGGCTGCTGGCTCCGCGGACCGGGGAGTGGGTGAGCAGCACCCCGTGCCCGGCGCGCTGATACTTTTCCCTCCCTCTGCGGTCTCGGTGTTTCGTCGACGAAACACCGAAGGCGAGATCGCCCCAAAAAAGCCCGGGGCATCCGCGCGGGATCCGGTGGCACACACCTTGCGATGTGAAGGCCGCATGCTCAGCTCCGCAGAAAAAATTCACGAAGCCCGAGGTCACGCTCCCGTCCGCCGGGGACCCATCAAGCTCACGAAGGCCCAGGCCCACCTCCACGTCGTCGCCGCCCCCGAGGAGCCCGCCCTGCCGACTGCCTGGAGCCCGCGCCGGACGAGCTCGACCCCAGCGGCTGTCCCCAAGCTGTCCACCCCGGGCAAGACCCCGGGACGATCCGCGGCCGCCTCGACTTCCGACGGAACCGGCGACTCCACGCTCAAGGCCTACCTCGGCCAGCTCCGCAGGTACCCGGTCCTCTCGCGCGAGGAGGAGCACGAGATCGCCGTCGAGTTCGCCCGCACCGGAGATCCGGCTCTGGCGGCCCGACTGGTGACGGCCAACCTCCGCCTGGTGGTCAAGTTCGCGCGGGAATATCGCCGCGCGAGCCAGAACCTCCTCGATCTCATCCAGGAGGGCAACTCGGGGCTGGTGGTGGCGGTTCACAAGTACGACCCCCACCGAGGCGTGAAGCTTTCGTCCTATGCCGCGTGGTGGATTCGGGCGTATGTTCTCAACTTCGTGCTCTCGAATTGCCGCATGGTGAAGGTCGCCACGACCCAGGCGCAGCGGCGCCTGTTCTTCAACCTGGACAAGCAGCGCGCCCGCCTCGAGCGCAACGGCACCCACGTGGATACCAAGCAGCTCGCGGTGGCGCTCGACGTGTCCGAGCAGCAGGTGACGGACATGGAACGGCGGCTGTCCCCCGAGCGCTCGCTTGACGTTCCGTTGCGGGGACGGGACAACAGCGAGATCGCCGCCGGTGATCTGGTGCGGGCGGCGCTGGAGGATGGCCCGGATGCGCAGGTCGAGCGGGGCGAGTTCCTGGAGATCCTGCGCAAGAAGCTCTCGACCTTCCAGAGCACGCTGACCGACCGCGATCTGGAGATCTTCCGCTGCCGTCTGCTCACCGAGGAGCCCGTGACCTCCACGCAGATTGCGACGCGCTTCGGGATCAGCCGGGAGAGGGTGCGACAGCTGGAGGAGCGGCTTCGCCAGCGCGCGCGCGAGTTCTTGGAGCACGAGCTCGGCGACGCGCTCTGTCAGGCATGAGCGAGAGCCCGCCGCCACGCGGCGAGAGCGGAGCTCACCTCCCCTCGCCTGCGTCCTCCAGCTCCAGCACGGGCGGGCTCCCCATCCCAGGGGGCGGGCGCATCGGCTGGAAGGCGCTGGTGAAGGCGCTGTACGAGGAGTACCAGAAGGACGCGGTCGGCGACAGCGCGGCGGCCCTCAGCTACTACTTCTTCTTCTCGTTCTTTCCTTTTCTGGTCTTCCTCGCGACGCTCACCGCGTACATCCCCTTCGTGCAGTCCTCGGTGAGCCGGGTGCTGACCCAGGGGCGCGCGATCTTGCCGCCCGAGGCCATGTCGCTCATCGACACGCACGTGCAGGGTTTGATCGGCAAGCCGCGGCCGAACCTGCTCACCCTCGGGATCGTCATCACGCTGTACTCGGCCTCACGGGGCGTGGACGCCACCCGCAAGGCCTTGAACCTCGCCTATGACGTGAAGGAGACCCGCCCCCTGTGGAAGACCGAAGGGCTCAACTTCGGGCTGACGCTCGGGGGGGCGCTCTTCCTGCTGGTCGGGGTGGCCGCGCTGGTGGCGGGGGGCGACGCGGGCTTCTGGGTGGCGCGCCACCTCCAGATCGGCGACGTCTACGTCTTCGTGTGGCGGTGGGCGCGCTGGCCGGTCACGGCCTTCCTCGCGATTTCGCTGGCGGCGGTGACGTATTTCCTGCTTCCCGACGTGAAGCAGGAGTTTCGCTTCATCACGCCGGGTGCGGTGGCGGGCACGCTGCTCTCCCTGGGGGCGACGTGGGGGTTCACCACGTACGTGTCCAACTTCGGCAGCTACAACATCACGTACGGCTCGCTCGGCGGCGTCATCGTCCTGATGACGTGGTTCTACATCACCGGCCTCATCTACATCATGGGGGGCGAGATCAACGCCATCCTCGAGCACCACTCCGACGAGGGAAAGTCCAAGGGGGCGCACGCCGCCGGCGAGGTGCCCCCACCCCCCGTGCAGCGCCCGAGCGCCGCGGCGCCCGGTGACGCCAAGTCGGGGGTCCGCGAACCCAGCGCGCCCGCGGCCTCGCCCCCGCAGTGACCACGTCGGTCGAACGACCACCTCCGTGCGCGGCGCCGCACGAATTTCCACTCGACGGGAGGGCGGGGACCGGCTACAAGGTCGTGCCTCCGGCATGGGTGACAGCGCGTTCGCAACCGATCCTCCGACCGATCCTGCGCGCGCCCCGGCCGCCCCTCGGTCGGGCCCGGTCGCACCCACGGGTGTACGCGCCGGGGGCGCCAGTTCCGGCGGGGACGGCGGCGCCCGGGCGCCCGGCCGGGTGCGCCTGCGCGCCTGGCAGCGGGAGGCGCTCGAGCGTTTCGAGGGGAGCGGGCGCGACGATTTCCTGGCGGTCGCGACCCCCGGTGCGGGCAAGACCACCTTCGCGCTGACCGCCGTCAAGCGGGCGCTGCTGGCGGCACGGGCTCGCCGCTTCGTGGTGGTGGTCCCCACGCAGCACCTCAAGCAGCAGTGGGCGCACGCCGCCGAGCCCTTCGGTCTGCACCTCGATCCGGACTGGACTCCCGCCTACGGGGGACTGCCATCCGACGTTCACGGCGTGGTCGTGACGTACCAGCAGGTGGCCGCCAACCCGCGGGCACTCCAGGGCCTGGTGGCGGGGGCCTTCGCCGTGCTCGACGAGATTCACCACGCCGGCGAGAGCCGGGCCTGGGGCGATGCGGTGCGCCTGGCCTTCGGGCCGGCCGCATGTCGGCTGTCGCTCTCAGGGACGCCCTTTCGCTCCGACCAGAGCACCATCCCCTTCGTCCGGTATGCGGGGGATCTGGCCGAGTCCGACTTCGAATATGGGTACGGCCGCGCGCTCGAGGACGGGGGCGTCGTGCGTCCGGTGTACTTCCCGCGCATCAATGGTCACATGGAGTGGACGGCTCCCGGAGGGCTCGACTACGCCGCGACCTTCGACGATCCCCTGACCCGCGAGCTCGCCAACCAGCGCTTGCGAACCGCCCTCGACGCGGAAGGCGAATGGTTGCCCGCCGTGCTCGAGCAGGCCAACGCCCAGCTCACCCACCTGCGCGGGCGCGATCCCCGGGCCGGGGGCCTGGTCATCGCGATGGATCAGGAGCACGCCCGCGGCATCGCCGGCATCCTGCGCGATCGGCTGCGGGTCACTCCGATGGTGGCGACCTCCGACGATCCCGGGGCCTCGCGCAACATCCAGCAGTTCGCGACCGGCAACGCCCCGTGGATCGTCGCGGTGCGGATGATCTCCGAGGGCGTCGACATCCCCCGCCTGCGCGTCGGCGTCTACGCCACCAACACCGTGACCGATCTCTTCTTCCGGCAAGCGGTCGGACGGCTGGTGCGCTGGGTGAGTCACCTCGGTCGCCAGGCCGCCTACATGTTCATCCCCGACGATCAGCGCCTGCGGGCCTTCGGAGCCGCCATCGCCGAGCAACGCCGCCACAGCCTGCGGCGGGTCGACCGCGACGACGCGCCGGCGCGCGACGACGCCGAGCCCCGCCGCGAGAAGGCCGAGCCGGAGGCCGCCGAGGACGGGCAACTCTCACTGTTCACCGCCATCTCGGCGGTCCCGCTCGACGCCGAGGGTCGGCGTCTCGGGGAGGCGCCGCGCGTCTTCGACGAGGACGCTGGCGACGGTGAGCGCATCCCGGACCTCGCGGGGAGCGAGGAGGCCGATGGGGCCGATGGGGCGCCAGGCGCGCAGGTGCCGCTGGCCCCGGTGCCCTTGCCGGCGCCCGAGCAGCGAGCGGAGCCGGCGGCCCCAAGCCCCCTGGCGCGGCGGCGGGCCCTGCGCGAGCAGAACAGCGAGGCGGTGGCGGATCTGGCGCGCCTCTCGGGCAAGAGCCACGCCGATCTCAACGGCGATCTCAACCGGCGCGCCGGCATCCGCCGGATCAGTGAGGCCTCGATCAAGCAGCTCCAGCAGCGCCTCGAGCTCGCGCGCAAGATGCTGCGCCGCTGAGGATTTCCAAAGACAGGACACTAGAATGGCGTCGTGAAGATCCTGGGCCTCTCCGGCAGCTTGCGAATGACCTCGTCGAACGCGGCGATCCTCCGCGCGGCGGCGCTGGTCGCTCCCCCGGCCGTGACCGTGGAGCCCTTCGACGGCGTGGGGGCGTTGCCCCACTTCAGCCCCGACCTCGACGTCGAGCCCCTCCCCGGGGCCGTCCGCGCGCTTCGGGCGCGAATCGCCGCCGCGGACGCCCTCATGATCTCGAGCCCGGAGTACGCGCACGGGATGCCCGGCTCTCTCAAGAATGCCCTCGACTGGCTGGTCTCGGCGGTGGAGGCGCTCGGCAAGCCGGTGTTGTTGCTCAGCGCTTCCCCGGGGGGCGCGGCCCACGCCCATGCCCAGCTGGCGGAGGTCCTTCGCACGATGAGCTTGCCGGTCGTCGACGCGGGCGCTCATGTCTTCTCGCGATCCAAGCTCGACGCCGAGGGTGAGGTCTCGGATCCCGAGCTGCTGGCGCGGATCCGCCAGGCGATCGCGGCGCTGCAGGACGCCGTGGTGGCCGCCCGGCTCGAATGAGCCGGTCGGGGGCGGGGGCGAGCGGCGGGGCTCGATCGCAGGTTCTGGTCCATCCGGGGTTAGATTCCAGCCAATCGAGATGAGCGGTTCGAGCACAGGGGCAGCCTCGGGACCTCAAGCCTTGCTGGTCCACGGCGCCGAGTTCGTGGTGACCATGGACGCCGGTCGCCGCGAGATCGCGGGCGGAAGTGTGCTCATCCACGACCAGGCCATCGCCGCCGTGGGCTCGGATGAAGAGGTCGAGGCGTTCATCGCGGCCGAGCCGGTGGGCCGGGCCCCGGCGCGCCGGATCTCCGCGCGCGGGGCGATCGTGCTGCCTGGCCTGGTCAACGGGCATCACCACCTGTACCAGACGCTCACCCGCGCCATCGGAACCGCCCGCGGGCGGGGGCTCTTCGACTGGCTCGGTCTGCTCTACCCCGTGTGGGCCCGCCTCGATCCCGACGCCGCGCACGTGAGCGCGCTGGTCGGCCTCGGTGAGCTCATGCTCAGCGGAGCCACCACCGTGGCGGATCACCTGTACCTCTACCCGAACGGAGTGCGACTCGACGACACCATCGCCGCGGCGGAGGCCCTCGGCGTCCGGTCTCATCCCACGCGCGGCTCCATGAGCCTCGGGCAGAGCAAGGGCGGCCTGCCGCCCGACCAGCTGGTCGAGGACGAGTCCCACGTGCTCGAGGATTCCCGGCGGCTCATTGCCCGGTTTCACGATGCGTCGAGGTTTTCGATGCTGCGGATCGGGCTCGCGCCGTGCTCACCCTTCTCGGTCACGCCGCACCTGATGCGCGCGTCGGCGCGGCTGGCCCGGTCGTTTCCAGCGGTCCGGTTGCACACCCACCTGGCCGAGACCCTGGACGAGGAGCGCTTCTGCCGGGCGACGATGGGCATGGACCCAATCGACTACGCCGAGTCGGTGGAGTGGCTGGGCGACGACGTGTGGTTCGCGCACGTGGTCCACCCAGGCTCGCAGGGCATCGCCAAGCTCGCGCGCGCCGGCGCGGGAGTGTGCCACTGCCCGACCAGCAACATGATCCTCGCGAGTGGCATCGCGCCGGTCCGAGCCCTGCGCGACGCCGGCGTCGACGTGGGCCTCGGCGTGGATGGCTCGGCCAGCAATGACGGCAATCACCTGCTGGGCGAGGCCCGGCAGGCCATGCTGCTCCAGCGGGTCGGGTGGCCGGGCTTCGAATCGCGGGCCGACCGCTTCTCGGCGCGCGAAGCCCTGGAGCTGGCCACCATCGGCGGGGCGGCGCTGCTCGGGCGCAGCGCGGAGCTCGGCAGCCTCGAGGTCGGCAAGGCGGCGGACCTGGTGGCCTTCCGCTGCGACGGCCTCGATCACGCCGGCGCGGGAGGCGATCGGGTGGCGGCGCTGGTCACCGGAGCACCGGGGCGGGCGTGGCTTTCGATCATCAACGGGCGACCGGTGATCGAAGCTGGCGCCCTCACGGGCCTCGATCTGCCCCCGATCATCGAGCGCCACGAGCGCCACAGCCAGCGCATGCTGCGCGAGGCGGGCGTGATCAGCTAGCGCCCGATGAAGACCGCTCAGTCGCAGTAGCCGTACCGCAAGTTCCCGACCTTGATGCAGGTGGTGTTGGGCGGACACTTGGCGGGGGTGACGGTCGAATCGCAAACCGGGTGGCAGGTGCCCCTGCCCATCCCGGTCGAGGGGCAGGTGAGCGTCGGCAGGCATTCGCGCGGGTAGACACAGTCGGAATTGGTCGAGAGCCCGCCCGAGGAAGGATCGCAGATCGTTCCGGCCGGCGGCGCCAGGTAGCAGGTGGTACCCGATGGGCAAATCGACGTCACCGCGGTTGGATCGCAATCCGTGGTCGCGACCCCGCAGACCGAGACGCTCACCGTGCCCGAGATGTCGAGCTTGCGCTGTTCGCATTGGACGCCTGGGGGGCAGTCGCCGTCGTCACGGCACAGCTTCAGGCAGCTGCTGGTGGTGTCGAAGTCGACGCACACCAGCCCCGGCTGGCAGTCGTCGGAGCGCTCGGGCGTACCGCGGTTGACGGGCGAGCAAGACTGATTGATCTCGCGGATCCGCTTGAGTGGCACGCACCCGATCTCGGCTCGAGAGGTCCCGCCGTTTTGCGGCCGGTTGACGGCGGAGCACTTCTCCAATTGGCAGCACCCAGTGCCGCAGACGGGATCGCACACCCCCGTCCGAGACATGCACCCTGCGAACAAGGGCGTCTGGTTGACGATGCAGGCGACCGGTCCGTCAGAGGCATCGGCGCCGACCTCGGCGACGTCGGTGCTCGACCCGGCGTCCTGGCTGTCCGCGAGGACACACGCCCCGGAGAGACAGGTGAATCCGTCCGGACACTGCCCGGAGCCGGCCGCACACCGCAGCCCTCCGGGCAAGATGGAGGGCTTGTAGCATCCGGCGAGGGCCGCCGCCCCGAGCAGGAGCACGGACGCAAGCGCAAGCGGACCGAGGCGCACGGGGCGCCCATGGGTCGGCGAAGGTCTACGAAGGGTGATCAAGGTTTCTGCCTACGCTCACGTTAGCGGTTGCGGGATCCAGACGAGACACACGGCTACGGTGGACACATGCACGTCCCCGCCATGCAGATCCCGGACCCCACGCACGTCGGGCCGTCGCAGGTCGCTCCGTCGTTTCCGGGGGGGGCCGAGCAGCCCGTGGCCGGCTCGCAGGTGCCGGGGAGATGGCAGGCATCCGTCGGGCAGACCACCGACGTACCGGCGGTACACGCTCCCGCGCCGTCGCAGGTGTCGCCCATGGTGCATTTGTTCCCGTCCTCACACGGGGCACCCTTCGCCGCCACCAGAGTCGAGCAGATGCCGGTCGCCGGAGTGCAAACACCGACGAGATGGCAGGCATTCGCCGGAGCCAGGCAGACGGTCGCGGTTCCGCCTCCGCAGGTCCCGGTCGCGCCGCAGGTCTCGCCGGTGGTGCACAGGTTCCCGTCGTCGCACGGAGTGCCCACCGGCGCCAGCGGGCTCGAGCATGCTCCCGTGGACTTGTCGCAGATCCCGGCCGGGTGACACGCGTCCTTGGCCGTGCAGGTGACGGGCGTGCCAGCCGTGCACGCACCCGCCTGGCAGGTCTCCGACCCGTTGCAAGCGTTCCCATCGCTGCAGCCGGATCCGTTCATGACCGGCATGTGGGTGCAGGTGCCGTCCTGGCCGCACGCGTCCGCGGTGCAGGGATTGCCGTCGTCGCAGCTCACCGTGCCGGCGCAGGTCCCGCCCGTGCACTTGTCACCCACCGTGCAGCTCTTGCCGTCGTTGCAGCCGGTGCCGTCCACGACGCTGGTGGTGACGCAGCCCTTCACCGGATCGCACGATGCCATCTGGCAGGGATTGGTGGACGCGCAGGTCAGCCCGACCCCGGAGGTGCACACCCCGCCCACGCAGGTCTCGGCTCCATCGCACACGGTGTTGTCGTTGCACGGGGTCCCGTCCGCCAGGTTGGACGCCGCCGAGCACACGCCGCCGGTGCAGGTGCTGGCGGAGTGGCAGAGGTCGGCAGCCGGGCAGGTCGACACCACTGCCGCGCCGCAGGTCCCGGCGGCGTTGCAGGCGCGGGGACTCGTGGCCTTGCTCCCCGCACAGCTCCCCGGCGCGCCGCAGGCCGCCCCGGCCCCCTTCTGCGCGCAGAGGCCGGCGCCCGCGCCGGTAGCGACGCACATCCCGGTGAAGCAACTCGGCGCGCTCGCCGAGTCCGCGGGGCAGGCGGTGGCGCAGCAGATCTTGTCCACGCCGGTCCCTTGCACGCAGGCTCCGCTCGCGCACTCCTTGTCGACCAGGCACTTGGTCCCGTTGGGGGAGACCGTGCCGCAGGTGTTGCCTGTGGAGTTGCACGTGATCCCCGGCGCGCAGTCCGTGGCCCCCGTCGCCGGCGTGCAGGTGGTGCGGCAGACGTTCCCGTTGCAGGTGTAGTTGCCGCAGGACCTGGGGATCGCGGCCGTGCACTTCCCACCCCCGTCGCAGGTGGCCGAGCTGGTCAGCGTGCCGCTGGCGCAGATCTGGGCGCTGCACACCGTCGACGGGTCCCAGTCGGCGCACTTTCCGGTGCCGTCGCAGGTTCCACTCAACCCGCAAGTGGTCCTGGCGGTCGGCGTGCATCGCCCCCCGGGGTCGGTCCCACCGAGCGGAACGGGAGTGCACGTCCCCTCGTGCCCGGGCAAGCTGCAGCTCATGCAGGTCCCGGTCCCGAGCGAGCTGCACCGGGTGTTGCAGCAGTACCCCTCGGCACAGGCTCCGCTCAGGCACTGGGCGTCCGAGATGCACCGCGCTCCGTTCTGGGCTTGCCCGCAGGTGCCGTTTGGAAGGCACACCTTGTTCATCGTGCAATCCAAGCTCGAGGTGCACTTGCTCTTGCAGAGCCCCGTGGCAGCGTCGCACGCGTACACGCCGCACGACACCGAGATCTGCATCGGACACGCGAGACCCTTGCCTCCGCAGTAGGCCGCCTGCAGGTCGTTGTTCGAGCCGGGCACGCAGGTCGGCGCCTTGCACTGCTGGGTCGTCCCGAAGGTCTGGCAGGCGCCCGCCGCGCACTTCCCCGTGGTTCCGCAGGTCGAGGCCGCCAGGGTCGCGCACTTGGCCTGCGGATCCCGGGCGCCGTCGGGCACGGCCGTGCACAGGCCCTGCCCGTTCAGGCTGCAGGCCTGGCATGGGCCGTCACAAGCGGTCGTGCAGCAGACCCCCTGGGCGCAGTACTGATTGTTGTCGGGGGCGTGCTGGCATTCGCTCGGCTGGTTGCACAGAGAGCCGAAGGCCTTGAGGCCGCACGAGCCCTTCACGCAGGTGTTGTTGGTCGAGCACTGGCTATTCTGCGTGCAGATGCTGAAGCACTGGCTCCCGTTGCACCGGAACGGGTCGCAGGTTCCGCCTCGAGGCGCGATGCAGGCGCCCCCCGAGCAGGTCGCCTGTGGCGTGTGGGCCCCGTCCACGCAGGTCTCGGGGGCGCAGGGCGTGCCATCGGTGTACGTCCGGCAGTCGCCCTTGCCGTCGCACTTCGAATCGGTGCCGCACGAGGTGGGCCCCATGTCGCTGCAGGTCCCAGTGGGATCGTCGCCGCCCGCGGGGACGGGCTTGCATTGCCCCGGGGCGGTCGGAAGCGCGCAGGTCATGCACTTCCCCTGGCAGGCCGATTCGCAGCACACGTGGTCGACGCAGTGGGTGCTCTGGCACTCAGATCCGTCCGTGCAGCTCGCCCCCATCGCCCCGGGGCCGCACTTGCCGGTGGTGAGGTCGCACTTCTTCGGCGAGACGCAATCGTTGTCCGACTTGCACATCACGATGCAATCGCTGCTCCCGCACAGGGCGGGCGCGCAGTCCTTCTGCGCCGGCATCAGCCGCGCTCCGTCCCCGCTGCAGGTTCCGGGCGTGGTAGCGATCGTCCCGGAACACGTCCCCGCGGTCCAGACGGTCCCCTGGTCATAGAAGGCGCAGCTCCCGTCGCCGGCACAGGCGCCGCTCAGCCCACAGGTCGACACCGGGGCTCGCGCGCACGTGGGGTCGACGAGACCCTTGCCGAGCGGCACGCACTTGCCGAGGGACTCGGGCAGGTTGCAGGAGACGCAGGGACCGCTGCAATCGGTGTTGCAGCAGACGCCGTCGAAGCAATTCTTCGAGAGGCAGTCCGCACCGGTGCTGCACGGCCCGCGCCCGGTCGGCAGAGGCCCACACTTGCCGTCCGGCCCGCACGCCACATCGGTGGCGCAGTCCGTGTCCCTGGTGCAGCTCGAGCGACAGGCGGTCGGCCCGGCGCAGCTGTAGGGGTAACACGGGTCGTCCTGCGCGGCCACGCACTGCCCGTTGCCGTCGCACGCCTTGCCCCCGGTGAAGCTCTCCCCCGTGCATACGCCGGTCGCGCACGGCGTCCTGGCCGGATACAGGCGGCACGCACCCTTGCCGTTGCAGGTTCCGTCCTGGGCGCAGGTCGCGGGATCCGAGGCGGGACAATCCTGGTCGCGTCCCTTGACCCCGTCGGGGACCGGACGGCAGCTCCCGGGGGAGCCGGCGAGGTTGCACGACATGCACCTCCCGGTGTCGCAGGCGCTCTCGCAGCACACCCCGTCGGCGCAAAACCCGCTGGCGCAATCGGACCTCGTACAGCAGGCCATGCCGATGGGCGTGTCCCCCTTGCCGTTGGTGGCCGTGCAGGGCCCGGCGGCGTCACCGCTCGCCGGACCGCCATCGCCGCCGCTACCGGATGGCCGGTCGGGCACATCGGTGCGGGCGTCGGGCCCGGCCGAACCCCCGGTTCCAGCGTCTGGACCGCGCGGCTTCGATCCGCTGGTGCTGCAGGCCCCGGGTGCGAGAGCGCACATGAAGGCACATCCCAGGAGCAGAAGCGCAAGCCTCGGAGTCATGGACGTCTCCCGCAATCGCACCCACGATGACAATACCACCGGCGGACGGATTTCTTTCATCCCCGGAGGCGCGTGCTGAATCGCGCGTCAACCGGCCGCGGTCAGTCGTCGAGCTCGCCGGCAGTGGCGGTACCGTCGTGCTCGGCCGCGACCGGCGCGAGCGCCCCAGCCGCGCCGGGAGGGCGAAACTCGGCGGGATCGATCTGGTAGCGGCGCAGGCAACGCGAGATGACCGCCCACTGCCGATCCAGGTGCTTGGCGACGTGGGAGACGTTGCCTCGGTAGTGGCGCATGAGCTCGCGCAGCTCGTCGGCCGACGGGACGCGCCGCCGCACCCGGATCGGCGCCGAGCCCGTGCGTCCGCGGGCGGTGTTGCCCGAGGCGACCTCGGTGTCGGCACCGGGCGCCACCGCCGCCCGCACCACCCCGCCGCCGCCGTCGTCGTCGTCGTCGTCATCCTGCGACCCCTCGTCGAGCTCGTCGTCGCTCGCCACCGACCGCTCCACCGCCCCCAAGAGCGACTGCGGCAGGTGCTCGAACGAGATGGCCTCGCTGCCTCGGGACAGAAGCTCCGCCTCCGCGACGACCTTCTGCAGCTCGCGCACGTTGTGCGGCCACTCGTACAGGAAGAGCGACTGGAAGGCCTCCATCTCCACCCCGCGGTCGCAATGGGTGGCCTGCAAGAAGAAAGAGAGCAGGTGGCCGAGATCCTCGCGACGCTCGCGCAGGGCCGGGATCTGGGCCGGATGGGCCCCGAGGCGTCCGAGCAACGCCTCCTGGATGGCCGGCATCCCCGAAGCTCCGAACACCCGGCTCGAGGCCGCGATGACCCGCACGTCCGCGGTCTCGACCCGGGTCGACCCGATGGGGATGTACGTCCGGTCTTGCAGGAAGCGCAGCAGCTTGCTCTGCACCTCGATCGACATCTCTCCGAGCTCGTCGAGAAACAGGGTCCCCTTGTCGGCCGCCGCGATCAGGCCGAGCTTCTTCGCCTTGGCGGTGGAGTGGGCCCCCCGCTCGTACCCGAACAGCTCGCTCTCGACCAGCTCGTGGGGCAGCGCCGCGCAGTTGATGGCCATGAGCGGACCGGTGCGGCCGCTCATCCGGTGGATGGCGTTGGCGAAGACCTCCTTGCCCACCCCGGTCTCCCCCAGCAGGAAGAGCTCGGTGGACGACGGCGCCAGCCGGCGCAGCTTCGCGCAGAGCATCGCCAGCTCCGGATTCATGGTCGGTACCGGCGCGAACGGCGCCTCGAGGTCGGCCTCGACCGCGTTGATCTCGGCGGCCGAGAGGGTCCGAAACACCATGACCTGCGCCCCGATGAAGAGCACGCTCCCCTCCCGCAGCAGGGTCGGGCCGGTCACCGGCCTGCCATCCACCACGGTGCCGTTGGTGCTCCCGAGATCCTCGATGAAGTGCCCGTCGGACTGGCGCTCGATCTTGGCGTGGAGGCTGGACACCGTCCGATCGTCCAGGGTCACCCGCGTGCGGCCGGGGCCGCCCGTCGGCCGGCGACCGATCTCGGTGAGGTCGCTGATGACCAGCAGCCTTCCGGCGCGCAGGCTCTCTGGCTTCGCGGCGTTCCCCACCAGGGCCAGGGTGGCCAGTCGCTCCGTGTCGCGGCTCGAGCGTCGCCGCGGTACGGTCTCGCTTATCTCGTCTATGTGGGGCACGGAGGGCGCCTCGGCCATGGTGGAATTGGGGTAGGGTATACCGTTACTGGGTGGCGAACGGACCAGAAAGAATAGGCGACGAGTCTAGCGCTCGCGTCGCTGAATCCGACTCTTCCGTCGATGCCCAAGATCAAAGTGGAGATCAACGCGCCGATCAGGCCGAGGATCGCACCGACGTGGCCGGAAGCGTAACGCTTCGCGTAGTCGCCGGGGTCAATCCGGGAACGGTGATGGCCAACCGTTACCAGATCGAGGCCGTGCTCGGACGTGGTGGCAGCGGGACCGTCTACCGCGCCTGGGATCGCATGCTGGGCGAGCTCGTCGCGGTCAAGATCTTGCACCCCCAGCGGGCCCTCGAGAAGAGCTGGATTCGCCGCCTGGCACGGGAGGTCAAGGTCGCCCGGGCCATCCGGCATCCCAACGTGTGCCGGGTGTTCGAGCTCGGCCAGGACCGCGGGCGGTGGTTCGTCACCATGGAGCTCGCGACCCGAGGCTCCTTGCGTGACCTGCTGATGGACGAGTCCGGCCACTTGGAGGGCGGCCGCTGGGGGGCAGGGGTGCCCCCTGGGGCCCTGCCTGGCCCCGCGGCTTCCCTTCCTCTGGCGCACGTCCCGTCGACGGGCGGCGGTGCCTCCAGCCCGGCGGCCGGTCGGAAGCTGCGCCCCCTCTCCGAGCGGATCGCCGACGCGCGCGCGCTTTGCGCCGGCCTCGCCGCCATTCACGCCGTCGGGATCACCCACCGGGACGTGACCCCGCAGAACGTGCTGCGGATGGAGGATGGGCGCCTCGTGCTCACGGACTTCGGTCTCGCCATCGAGCACGACGATCAGACCACGGTTCACGGCGGGACCCCAGCCTACATGCCGCCCGAGGCCGCGCGCGGCGGCCGGTCGGACCAGCGGTCGGACGTCTTCCAGCTGGGGATGATCATCTCGGAGCTCCTGTCGGGAAAGCGACCCCACTGGGCGCCCGACGGAACCCGGCTCGTGATCGTCGAGCCACGCCCCGGCGCGAGCGCGCCGGAGATCGCGCTCGCGGGGCTGGTCGAAAGATGCGTGGACCCGGATCCCGAACGCCGGCCCCCGTCCGCGGTGGCGGTCGCCGGCCTGCTCGCGGCCGCGGAGGTGGCGCGCCCACCTTCCTGGCCCGTCCGGGTGGTCGCCCGCGTGCGCCGGTACGGGCGCCAGCACACCCGTCTCGTGAAGGTGGCGGCCGCCGCGCTGGTGGTGGCGTCCGTCGCGCGGACGGCCCAGGTCGTCAGCCGGCCACCGCTGTGCCAGGGGGCGAGCGACCAGCTGGCGGGTGTCTGGGACGCGGCGCGCGCCGAGGCGGTGCGGCGCTCCTTCGTCGCGACGGGGGTCAAGCACGCCGCCAGCGCATTCGCTCGGCTGCGGCCGGTGCTGGACGGCTACGGCAACGCCTGGGCGGCGATGTACACCGATGCCTGCCAGGCGACCCATGTGCGCGGCGAACAGTCGACCGAGGTCCTCGATCTCCGGATGTCGTGCCTCAAGCGCGCCCAGGTCGAGCTCCGCTCCCTCACGGATCTGTTCTCGTCGGCCGACGGGGAGACCGTGGCGCGAGCCTTCGGCGCCGCCTCCGATCTGTCGCCGGTGTCGATGTGCGGGGACGTGGCGGTGCTGAAGGCGGTGGTGCGGTCGCCCGCCGACCGAGCCACCGCCGCGCGGGTGGAGGAGCTGCGCGGCCGGGTGGCCGACCTGAAGGCGCTCTATGGCGCGGGCCGATACAAGGAGGGCGCCCGCCGCAGCGCGCCGCTGCTCGCCGACGTGCGCGCCGTCGGATACGACCCCCTCACCGCCGAGGCCCTGCGCGAATCGGGATGGGTCGAGTTCTGGAACCACCAGGAAGCCGAGGGCCTGGACCACCTCGACGAGGCCATCGTGCGCGCTGAAGGATCCCGACACGATCGCGTGCTGGCCGAGGCCGCCGTGGGCAAGGTCATGCTGCTCGGCTACCTCGGGAAGGACGTCGAGCTGCTGAAGGCCATCCCCTGGACCGAGGCGGTGGTCAAGCGCCTCGGGGGAGATCGGCGGCTCGAGAGCTGGCTTTACAACGCCATCGGCGACGACGATCGCTTGATGGGGCGCGGCACCGAGGCGCTGGCCATGTACCGGCGCGCGCTCGAGACCAAGCGGGCCTATCTCGGCGCCGACCACTGGGACGTGGCCCTCTCGCGCGGGAACGTCGCGAACGTGCTGCACGATCTCGGACGCAACGAGGAGGCGTTGCGGGAGAACGAGAAGGCGCTCGTGGTGCTCGAGAAGGCGCAGCATCCGGATCTCCCGCTGCACGTCTACAACCGAGGCGAGATCCGGCTGGCGCTCGGTCTGCCGCGCGAGGCCCTCGCGGACTTCGAGCGGGCCAAGGAGATGTGGGAACAAGACTTCCCGCCGGACCATCCCTATTTCGGGTACGCGCTCACCGGCATCGGCAAGGCGCGCCTGGCGCTCGGCGAGACGGGTCCCGCGGTCCTCGCGCCCCTCGAGCGGGCCTATACCCTGCGCGAGGCCGCCCGGGACACGAGCCCCGGGGGGGCCAAGGTCGGGTCCGAGGAGCACGCCGGGACCGCGTTTTCCCTGGCGCGTGCGCTGTGGACCCAGGCGGACGCTTCGCCGGCGGATCGTCGCCGGGCGCTGACGCTCGCCGGCCGCGCCCGAGACGAGTATGCGGCGATCCACTCGGCGGCGGCGGCCGAGACGGTCGACCGGGCCCTGCGCGACTGGAGAGCCTCTGGCCTCCGGGTGGCGGAGGCCTCAGGGCCGAACGCGCGCCCGATGACCGCGCCTGGCGCGCGGCCGCGCCCGATCGACCGCTCGCGGCAGGCGACACCGTAACCGCGGGGGATGGGGCGCGTACTTGGACGAGACCACACCCATGGGAGATCCGCAGCCAGCGTCGACCGCCACCCCGCCCGCACCGCTACCGAGCGCCAAGGGGGAGGGGGAGCGACGGGCGGCGGCGCTGCGTCGGCGCCGCCTCGTCGCCCTCGCAAAGGCGATGATCATCGCGCTCGCGCTCGGTCCGCTGGCGCGGATCGGCTCGGAGCTCGCGCAGGGTCGGCTCGGGGCCAATCCGATCGCCGAGGCCATGAATCGGCTGGGCTGGTGGTCGCTCGTGTGGTTGCTGCTCTCGCTGGCCATGACGCCCGTGCAGATCCTCACCGGAATGAGCTGGCCGATCGCGCTGCGCAAGACGCTCGGGCTCGTCGCGTTCGGGTACGTGCTCTTGCACTTCTCGGTCTACCTCGGCGTCGATCAGTTCTTCGATTTCACCGAGATTGGCCGGGACATCGTCAAGCGGAAGTTCATCACGGTGGGGTTCCTGGGCTTCGTGTTGCTGATCCCGCTCGCCATCACCTCGACCTCGGGCTGGGTCAAGCGGCTGGGAGCGCGGCGCTGGAAGCGGCTACACCGCCTGGTCTACGCGTCGGCCCTGCTCGGGGTCGTGCACTTCGTGTGGCGCGTGAAGTCGGATCTCCGCGAGCCGACCATCTTCGCGATCGTCTACGCGGCGCTGATGGGCATCCGCCTGCTGCGGCGGCGGGGACCGTCGGATCGGACCTTTGCGATGCGCCCCCGATCGCGATAAGAATGGCCCCGAGAAGGCCGACATGACCCGACGAGGAGACCGGCGCGCGTCGCCAGGTGGGCCAATCGGCCTCCGAAGCCCGGCGGAGTCGGCGAGGTGTTGATCGACGCGCACCAGCACTTCTGGCGGCTGGCCGATCGCGCGGGTCAGTGGCCGCCGCCGAGCCTGGCGGAGATCCACCGGGACTTCCTGCCCGAGGATCTGGCGCCGCTGCTGGCCTCGAGCGCGGTGGCGGGAACGGTGCTGGTGCAGTCGTTGCCGACCCGCGCGGACACGGACTTTCTGCTGGCGCTCGCCGAGCGGCATCCCTTCGTGCTCGGCGTCGTCGGCTGGGTGGATCTCGCGGCCGACGACGCTCCCGCCCAGATCGCCGAGCTGGCCAGGAATCCTCGCCTCAAGGGCTTGCGGCCCATGCTGCAGGATCTGCCCGACGACGCGTGGATCGACGATCCGGCCCTCGACCCGGCCATCGAGGCCATGGTGGAGCACGGCTTGACCTTCGATGCCCTGGTGATGCCGAGGCACCTGCCTGCCCTCGGTCGCTTCGCCGCACGCCACCCACGCCTGCCGGTGGTGATCGACCACGCGGCCAAGCCGCTCATCGCGCGCGGGCTCATCGAGCCGTGGCTGAGTCACCTCAACGCTCTGGCCGGGCTCCGTCACGTCCACTGCAAGCTCTCTGGCCTGCCCACCGAGGCCGGGCCGCGCGCCCTCGTCGAGGGTGGCCCGGCCGCCGAGGGCGAGGTGACCGAGGTGCCGTCGGACGACCGGTACGTGCCGTACGTGGACGCCGTGCTCACGCTGTTCGGACCGCGACGGGTGCTGTGGGGCAGTGACTGGCCGGTGTTGAACCTGGCCGGCTCCTACGGGGCGTGGCTTGGCACCTGCCAGCGCCTCTGCCGTCGCCTCTCCCTCGGACCCGACGCGATCCGGGGCGTGTTCGGGGAGAACGCCCGGGCATTCTATCGACTGTCAGCCCCCCACCCACTGCCGCCCCCCGACCCGCCGCCCGAAAGGTGATCCATGCTGACCGTGATCTGTGAAACGCCCGGGGTGCTGCGGGCCTTGCAACGCGACCAGCCCCGACGCCGCGAGGACGAGGTGCTGATCCGGGTCCGGCGGGTGGGGGTGTGCGGGACCGACCTGCACATCTTCACGGGCAACCAGCCGTTCCTCGAGTACCCACGGGTGATGGGACACGAGATCGCTGGCCTGGTCGAGGAGGCTCCGCCCGACAGCGGGCTCGCCAGCGGCGACGCGGTGTTCGTGATGCCCTACCTCTCGTGCGGCGCCTGCATCGCGTGCCGGCGCGGGAAGACCAACTGCTGCACGCGCATCCAGGTCCTCGGGGTGCATCGCGACGGCGCTTTCGCGGAATACCTCAGCCTGCCGCGCGCGTTCGTGCACAAGGCCGAGGGCGTGACCCTCGATCAGGCCGCCATGCTCGAGTTCCTGGCCATCGGCGCCCACGCCGTTCGGCGCGCGGCGTCCGTCGGCCTGCCGCCCGGGCGGCGCGCGCTCGTGGTCGGCATGGGCCCCATCGGCATGGCGGTGGCGATCTTCGCGAAGCTGCGCGGAGTGAACGTGACGGCGCTCGACACCCGCCGCGATCGCCTGGACTTCGCCCACCAGCATCTCGGCGTGGCGTCGACCGTCCAGATCGGCGGCGGCGGGGCCGGCTCACCGGACGGCGACGTGGCCGAGCTGGCGCGGCTCACCGACGGGGAATTCTTCGATGTGGTCTTCGACTCGACCGGCAACGCGCGCGCGATGGAGCGCGGGCTCGGGTTCGTGGCACACGGAGGTACCTACGTCCTCGTCTCCATCGTGCGCGACAACCTCACGTTCTCGGATCCCGAGCTGCACAAGCGCGAGACCACCCTGCTCGGGAGCCGCAACGCCACGCTCGAGGACTTCGAGCTGGTCCTCACGGCCATGCGCAACGGTCAGATCCCGGATCGGGCCCTCAACACCCACCGGCTCCGCCTGTCGGAGGTGGCCACGGAGTTCTCGAAGTTGCTCGATCCGGCGGCGGGCGTGATCAAGGCCCTCATCGACTGCTGAACCAGAGCCGATGACCCGATGACCATGACCCGATGACGAGAGTCCATGACCAGAGCTCATGAGCCGTCCGAGGCTTCGAGGCCGGCCGGTCCCTTTTCGGTCGAGCCCATCGGGTGGGTGCGCTCGCCGTACGAGCGCCGGTTCGGGACCCCCCAGCAAGCCGCGGCCGTGGACGCGGCGGCTGTCGAAGCGGTGCTCGAGCTCGACGCCACGCGAATCCCATCCGAGGCGTTGACCGATCTGGTCGGAATCGACCGCATCTGGGTGCTGAGCTGGCTTCACCGCGGGGGCAACTGGTCCACGCGCGTGCGTCCACCACGCGGCACGCGAGAGCCGCGCGCGCTCTTCGCCACGCGCTCTCCGGATCGTCCGAATCCCATCGGGCTCTCGGCGGTGGCGCTGGTGCGCGTCGAGGGCTCGAACCTGTTCGTGCGCGGGATCGATCTGCTCGACGGGACGCCCATCCTCGACGTCAAACCCTACGTGCCGTACGCGGACGCCTTTCCCACGGCCCGCGCGGGCTGGATAGATGCCATCCCCCGCGATGCGCCACAGATCGCCCGCCGTCCGAGCCGGCGGGAGCCAGGGCCCTGACCCGATCGCCATCACTCACTCCAGCACCTGCCAGCACCTGCAGCGCCGCGAAATGCGATCCACACGCCCGAAGACTGGAATATATTCGGGGCGCGCGATGACTCTCATGTCTTGGGTGGGTGGTGCCGACGAGGACGGGGGTCCAGTCCCGGCGAGGATACGGCCCCGGATCGGTGAGGCCGTGCTCAGGCGGGCCTGCTTGATCCTCTGCATGGCGCCGGTGGCCTGCTCGGTGGATCATGCCGGGATCGATCTCGGCGGGGATCCGCGAGACGGCGGGCGCGTTGACCTACCCGGCTTTCCGATGGGCTCGGGCGGAGCCCGCGGCACCGGAGGCGCGGACACCGGCACCGGCGGCAGTGCCGGAAGCCCGATTGGCAGCGGCGGTCTTCTCGGCAGTGGGGGTGCCCAGAACGGTGGCGGTGGCAATGCCAGCAGCGGTGGGACCATGGCCGGCGGCGGTGCCGGTGGCGGCGGCGGCAACACCGGCACCGGCGGCAACACCAGCACCGGCGGCAACACCGGCACCGGCGGGGTGGCCGAGCCTGGTACCGGAGGCTCGGCAGCCGGAGCTCCGGGTTCGGGCGGAGACGCGGTCGGTGGCGCGCCGTCGGGCGGAGGAGCCGGGGGACTGGCAGGCCGCTCCGGCGGCGGCGCCGGAGCTGGCGGGCACGCCTCCGCATGCAACCCCGACTCGTGCCCCGACGGCTGTTGCTCCGGCGACCGGTGCATCACGAACCTCACCAGCGCGCGCTGCGGTTCGTATGGGCGCGCCTGCGCGGCCTGCGCCGACTGTCTGCGCTGCTCGAGCCGTGGAGTCTGCGAGGTCGATCCCGGCTCGACCTGGGGCCTGACCGCGGTGTCGGCCGTCCTCGATCCGCTGATGCCAAATGGCGATCCGTGGGACGGTCCCCGGGAAAAGTTCGGGGGCTCGGAGCCGGACCCGTTCGTGCAGCTCGAGATTCCCGTCGACAACGCCGTCGGGTACACCAGCACCCTCGTCGACACGACCATTCCCGCCTGGAACGAGCCGCTGGCCCTCGGCAAGAACCCCGGGACCTTCCATGCGAGCGATGTGCTGCCGGGCGGGCAGATGTTCGAGCTGTGGGTCGGAGACGAGGACACCCCCCTCAGCGACGTGATGTGTGCCGTCACGGATCCCTTCGATCCCGACGTCTTCTTGACCCGGCAGCTCACGTTCACGAACATCGGGAGTTGCCAGTCGCTGGTCCTCTCGCTGGTTTGTAATCCCTGATTCCATCGTCCCGCGCCGCGTCTGCACACCCTGATTCGAAGCCAATCGGGTGGACGGTGCCGGCCGGGGGCGATAGGCTGAGCCGAGATTATGGAAATGTGCTCGGAAGAGCTGCCCTTCCGAATGCAGCCTGGTGAGCGGTTTGCGGGGAAGTACCTCATCCAGCGCGTTCTGGGCACCGGTGGGATGGGGGTGGTGGTCGCCGCGCTGCACGAACAGCTGGGCCAGCCCGTGGCGATCAAGCTGCTCTCGGTCGCGAAGAACCTCCAGCCCGAAGGCGTCTCACGATTTCTTCGCGAGGCGCGGGCCGCCGCCGCCTTGCACAGCGAGCACGTGGCCCGGGTCGTCGACGTGGACGTGGACGAGACTGGTCGCCACTACATCGTCATGGAACGCCTCGAGGGCAGGGATCTCTCGGCGATCACCAGCCGCGGTGAGCGTCCGCCCGTGACCACCAGCGTCGGCTACATCCTGCACGCCTGCGAGGCGATCGCCGAGGCCCACGCGCTCGGGATCGTGCACCGGGATCTCAAGCCCGGGAACCTGTTCCTCTCGCGCAGGCTGGACGGCTCTCCGTTCATCAAGGTGCTCGACTTCGGGATCTCGAAGTTCGCCGAGTCGGAGGGCCTGCAGTCCGCTGACGTCGGATCGCTGACCTCGAGCCAGATCCTGCTCGGAACGCCGTCCTACATGTCGCCCGAGCAGGTCCGCACGCCGCTGGCGGTGGACGGGCGCAGCGACGTCTGGGCCCTCGGCGTCATCTTGTTTCAGCTGCTCACCGGGGAGCTACCCTTTGCGGGAGCGACAGTCGCCGACATCATCGCGGCCATCCTCACGGTGGTGCCTCCCACTCCGAGCACGCTCCGGCGAGAGCTTCCGGAGGAGCTGTCGGCGGTGGTGGTGGCGAGCCTGCGCAAGGATCCGGACCAGCGCATCTCGAGCGTCGGCCTGCTGGCGGAGCGCCTTCGTCCATGGGCCCCGCGGTGGGCCCTCGACGCGGCCGTCCGCGCGACGCGGATCGCGGGCGTCGGCTCGGCGGCGATCGAGGACAGCGGGATCTTCCCGCCGGTGGTGGTGCCGGCGCCGGTGCCGGCGCGCGCACGGGTGAGCCTGGCGGTCGCGGAGATCCCCGAGGACCGTGATCCGAGCGCGCGGGCCCCGGACACGAAGGACACGCGGGAGCCGAACACGCGAGACGGGCTGCCGTCCGCGGCAGGGCCCTCCTCTCTCCGGCGGCGATGGACGCGCCTGGCGATCGGCGGCGGGGCGCTCCTGGGCGCGGCGTTGCTCGGGGCCTTGGCCCTGCTCGCGCGGCCGAGGCCACCGTCGTCCACGACCGTCGAAACCGGGCGTGGCACGCCCCGGTCGGCGCCGGTGGCGGCGTCAGCGCAGGCGCCTTCTCCCGCCGCAGGACGGTCCGAGCCGGCCGGAGCGCTGGCGCCCGCCCCGCTCTCGGCACCGGGAGGCCACCGAGACCAGGAAATGGCCCCCGCCTCACCTTCGCCTCGGTCGGGGGCAGCCTCGCCGCCGAGCGATCTCCTCGGCGGGCCACCGGCCCCGGAGCTCACGGCTGTCGCGGTCGAGCATGCCAGGGAGCGGGCCCAGAGCATTCGTCGCGCCGGGGCGACCGGGCCCAAACATCCAAGCCCGGTGTCGTTCGAATCTGTTATTCATATGGGGCCGCGTTCGGCCAACGGCGCCCCGAAAAGGGAGGTCGTTCGTTCGGGCGCGCCAACGAATGGGTCCCCCCCCAGCTCGGATCCCCTGGACAGCCGTCGGTGACAGCCGCCGGTGACCCCGTCCCGACGACAGAGATCAATCACCGTGGCGCCATCCTCGATCCCCGACTGCCCGCCAGACCGGCGGCGCCTCATCCTCGGCTGTTTCTCCCGCCTCTCCTGGGTGCTCGCCGCCGTCCTGGCTCTCCTTGCCGTGTCGGGGTCCCCCGCGACGGCGGCCTCGGCCGCTGCCGGGTCGGCCCCGGCCGCGAGCTCTCAAGGGAACGCGGAAGCTCTCTTCCAGGATGGGCGCTCCCTGATGGCCGCCGGTCGAGCGGTGCAGGCGTGCCAGAAGTTCAGCGAGAGCAACCGGCTCGATCCCGCGACTGGAACCCTCTTGAACCTGGCGGTTTGCAACCAGGCCATCGGTAAGACCGCCACGGCCTGGTCGCAGTTCCGTCTGGCCGAGGTGGCCTCGGAGGCGGACCACCGGGAGGATCGGGTGGCGCTGTCGCGCGAGCATCTCGCGGCCCTGTTGCCCAAGCTGTCCGTCATCACGATCCAGGTCCCGGATGCGCAGCGAGCTCCGGGCCTCAAGCTGACGCTCGATGGGCAAAGCTGGGGTGAGCCGCTGTGGAACGTCCCGACGCCCATCGATCCCGGCGCGCACGCGATCGTCGCCGAGGCACCGGGACGCCTGACGCGAACGTTTCAGGCCAACGTCGGGGTTCGCGCGCAGAAGCTGCTGGTGGTGATCGAGCTGCCGCCGTCGCCGGGTGGTGCGGTGAGCGCGTCCGCCGGGGGCGGGACGGTCTCGGGTGCCGTTGGAGCGCAGGCCTCCGCACCCGTTCCGGCTGCCCCCCCACCACGCGCCTCTCCGCCGCGAATTCCCCCGACGCCGCCACCCCCCGGGTCGGGCCCCCCCACCGCGCGGAGCGCGCTGGCGCTCGGGGACGCGGGCGGCTCGGAGGAGGCCGTGAGGCCACGGTCGTTGACCTTCACCCTCGCCTGCGTGGCGGCGGGAATCGGGGCTTCGGCCCTGCTCGTCGGCGCGATCTACGGGAGGCAGGCCTTCTCGCGCTGGGACGAGCGGAACACCGACTGTCCGATGGACGTCTGCCGCACCGACGCGGGAAAGCAGGCCCAGATCGGCGCCGAGAATGCCGCCCGCGACGCCAACGTCGCGTTCGTGGTTGGCCTCGCGGCGGCGTCGGCGAGTGGCTACCTGTTCTATCGCTGGCACGACGAAAAGGCGGAAGAGGAGGCCGGCCGCTCACACCCGCTGGTCCTGGCTCCGGCCATCTCTGGGCAGCAAGCGGGCCTGGTGCTGGAGAGCGGATGGTGAACCGCCGCGATCCGGATGGCGTGAGGTGTTCTTGCGTCGGGGCGGGCGGGGTGGCGGCTCTCGCGGTGCTGTCCGTGGTCCTCTCCGTGGCGGCATGCGGAAGCCTGGTCGGGATTCACCCCTCCCGGGACGGGGCGGTCGGGGAGGCCGGCGCCGGCGCCGACGCGCGGACGGGCGACGGCGCGGCGGACCGTGGGCTGTATCCGCCGGATGCCGGGGGACCCGACGCCGCGGGTGGGTCGAGCGCATCCGGGGACGGGGCGGGCGCCCGGGACGTGACCATGCCACCGCCGGTGCTCGACGCCGACCCCGCCGCGTCCGCCGCCGAGGCGGGCGGGCAACCCCTCGGAGCCGACGCCTTCGACCCGGGGCAAGGAGGCGCGGCGGTGCCCCCCCCGTCCGACGCGGGGGGCTCGCCCGATCCGACGACCAATGCGGGCGACGCCGCGGCCGGTGAGGCCGCCGTGTGTCCGGTGATCCCCGCCATGATGGGCACGGTGTATCAGTTCTCGGCCGGGCCGAACAACACCAAGGCCGGATCCGGCAAGTGCGGATTCCCCAACGCCAAGCTGTCCACGACCGGGCGCTACTATGGCTCGGTGGACGTGGACATCTACGCCGCCGCCGCCCGCTGTGGGGTCTGCGTGCAGGCCACCGCCGGTGGCCAGTCGGTCGAGGTGGAGATCATCGACTTCATCTCCAAGAACCCGACCGCCCACGGCGCGACCCTGGCCATGGATGCCGCCGCCATCAAGATCCTGTCGGGGACCACGCAGAACATCGACGTCCAGTTCGCGTTCGTGCCGTGCACCGATCCCGGCACGATTCAGGCGCGCTTCAACAGCACGGGCGACGCGTCCGTGCTGATCCTCGGCGCCCGCAACCAGCTCGCATCGGTCCGGATGGCCTCCCCCGGGGTGGCGAGCGTCAACCTGACGCGATCGGACTTCAACGTCTGGCAGCCCCCGATGACCAACGGGTTCGGTGGGTCGGTCACGCTGACCCTCACCGACATCTACGGGAACGCGCTCGAGCTTCCCGACCTCGCGGTGACGGCCAACTTCGTCGACAGCGGCAAGCAGTTTCCGGCTCCGTCGTGTCCGAGGTAGAGCGGATCCTCCACCCGCTTGCGCAATCCCGCGAATTCGAGGAAGCTCTGGGCCCGACCCGGTCGAGGGGGAAGGAGGGAGGGACGTGTCCCCAGCGAGCGAAGGTGTCGAGGGTGTCGAGCTTGGAGAACGGCTGGGGCCGGGCTCGCTCGTCAACGGCATCTATCGGCTGATTCGATGCATGGGCGCGGGTGGAATGGGGGAGGTCTGGGAGGCGCTGCACGAGCGGACCAAGGGTCGGGTCGCCCTCAAGCTGCTGCTCCCGGAGATGGGCCGGCACCGGGAGGTGTTGCTGCGCTTTCAGCGCGAGGTGGAGGTCACGTCGGGGCTCAATCACCCGAACATCGTGCGCATCAGCGACGCGAACAATCTGGGCGATGGCCGCCCGTTTCTGGTGATGGAGTACCTCGAGGGTCATGATCTCTCCTCGATCTCGGGTCCCCTGCCGCTCGCGGAGGTCTGCGACATCGTCGAGCAGACCGCGCGGGGACTGCACGCGGCGCACAGCCGGTCGATCGTGCACCGCGATCTCAAGCCCGCGAACGTCTTCATCGTGCCGCTCCCCGGGACCAACCACCGGCTGATCAAGATCCTGGATTTCGGAATCTCGAAGGCGCTGAACGGGCTCAGCGCCCTCACGCAGACCCAGACCATGATGGGGACCCCCAACTACATGGCGCCCGAGCAGGCGACCGGCGGGCTCTCGTCGCTGGATGCGCGCGCGGATCAGTTCTCCCTGGCCGCCATCGCCTACGAGCTGCTCACCGGGCGGATGGCCTTCCAGGGTGATGGCCCGATGAACGTGCTCTACAAGGTGGTGAACGCTCAGCCCATCTCGTTCAGCGCGCTCGGCCTCGACGTGCCACCGGCGGTCGAGGCGGTCGTGATGCGGGGACTGAGCAAGCTGCCGCGCGACCGGTTCGAGTCGGTGCTGGACTTCGGCACGGCGCTGAGGCGCGCCGCCAATCCGCACGGGTCGGATTCCGCTCCGATGATGCCGGTCGCGTCGACGGGTGGATGGACGAAGGCTCCGGGCCCCGCCGCCGGGGCGAGAGCCGTCGACCCGGTGATCCTCCGCCCACCCCATCCCGCGGGTGCGCAGCCGGCCGGCCTGGCGGCGGGTGGTGCGCGCGCCCGCCGGTACGCGATCCCGTCTTCCCCGGTCGGCGGCGGGGCGCCGCTGACCGGGAGGCCATCGCGGGCCCGCTCGGCATTCCGTGCGGTCACGCGCTCCATCCACCGGCAGGGCGAGCGGAAGCTCGGCGGGGTGGTCCTCGGTCTCCTGGCGATCGGCGTCGGGTCGGGGGCCTATCTGTGGTGGACCAACCGACCCGGGCGGCTGGTCATCCGTGCGGTGCCCGCCGATGCGACCATCCGGATCGACGGGACCGAGGTGTCCGGTCACGCGCCCGTCGTGGCGAAGCCGTCGGTCGGAACCCACAACGTGTCGGTGGTGCGTCCGGGCTACGATCGCTTCGACCAGCGGGTGGAGGTGAGCCCGGGGAGGGTCGTCACCCTCGATGTGGCGCTCGAGGCGGCCGCCGACACCGGGCTCGAGATCAGCAGCGAGCCCTCCGGGGAGCTGGTCTGGCTCGACGGCGTTCCGATGCCGAGTCGGGCAGGTCAGGCCAGGACCGATGTTCGCGCTTACCGGATCCCACCCGGCAACCACCGCCTCGAGATCAAAGGCGACAGCCGCTACCTCCCCTGGCAACGAGAGGTGTCCGTCGAGCCAGGTGTCATCAAGGAGGTGCGGGCCACGCTGGCCCAGGCAGGCCCTGCCAACTTGCTCCCGGCCGGCGATCGGGCGGCCCCCCCGACGCCCGTGTCCAGCGGGTCAAGCGGATCCAGAATCGGCAAGACCGTCGGCGTCGGCCCCAATCCTGCCGTGCGGACCGGGAGCCGCGTGGTGCTCCACACGCCGTCCCCGATCCCCGCGCCAGCCCCGCGCGCCGACGCGGCGGTTGCCGCGTGCAGCCTGGCCGTCGGGACCCATCCCTGGTCCGAGGTGTGGATCGACGGGAAGAACACCGGGCTTCACACGCCGTACTCCCAGGCGATCCCGTGCGGCCGTCACGTGCTCATTTTCAAGCGCCAGGACCTCGGCTTCAATCGAACAGAGCCCATCGAGCTCGTCGCGGGCGGCAAGTTCAAGCAATCCTGGGCGCTCGGGCCCGAGACGGAACAGCGCCCGACCTTGGCGTCCATGCAATCTTCGCAGTCTTCGAAGTCCTCGCAGGCGATCCCGCGCGTCAGCGCCGCGGGTGGGCATCCGCCGAGCGGCGGCGCGGGTGCGACGGACCACGCGAAGCTCGCGGCTGCGAAGCTCCCGCCTCCGAAGCTCGCCGCGGCCAAGCTCGACGCACTCGGCGGTCGCGGCGTCCCGACCATGGGCACGGCCGGAAGCTTGACCGTGGCCGCCGCCCATCCCGCGCGTCCGGCGCGTCGCCCTCCGCCGGCAGGCTCTGCGCCGGGAGAGCCGAGGGCACCCGAGTCGAGGGCAAACAACAAGGAACGCGCGGTCGGGACCGGGCCCGGGCCGCTGTCGGAGGTGGCCTTCGCCGCGGGCATGGACGCGAGGAGGCCGAGGGTCCACGACTGTTACACCGAGTTCAAGGTCCCGGGCGTGGCGCTCGTGACCGTCAAGATCGGCAAGAACGGCAGGGTGAGCGCGGCGGACGTGAGGGGGAAGTTCGAGGGAACCCCCGTCGGGGCGTGCGTCGAGAACGCCGTCAAGGGCGCTGCCTTCCCGCCCTCGGATGGACTGACGGCGGTCTTTCCCTTCAATCTGCCGTGAGGGGCTCTCCCAGGGCTCCAAGGACGGTTCTCAGAGATCAGAGACGTCCTCGCCCACGCCCGGACGCGACGGGAACGAGGAAGG
>CAZIOH010000041.1:49963-54934 GCA_964540815.1 uncultured Myxococcales bacterium
CGTCCTTCAGGTTCACCTGGGGGCGGAAGCGGAGCTGAGGATGTCGTTCAGCACGCCGGCGGCGGTGACCGCCGGGCCGGCGCCGGGGCCGGTCACGACCAGCGGATTGTGGCGGTAGCGGGTGGTCGTGAACACGATCTGATTGTCCGTGCCCTTGAGCCCGGCGAAGGGGCTGCCCGCGTCCACGATCTCGAGCCCGACCGAGACCTTCTTGCGGGTCACGGTGGCGACGTAGCGCAGGGCACCGCCCTTGGCGCGCGCCGCCGCGACCCGCCGCTCCCACTCCGGGTCGAGCTCGCCGAGCCGCGACAGGAACGCCGGGAGCGAGAGCTTCCGGTAGGCCTCGGGCACCAGCGACTCGACCTTGACGTCCTCGGGCTCGCCCGCGAAGCCGAGCAGCCGCCCGAGGATGAGGCCCTTGCGTCCGACGTCGGCGCCCGACAGATCGTCCCGCGGGTCGGGCTCGGTGAAGCCCTTCTCCATCGCCCGGGTCAGCGCCTCCGAGAAGGGGCGGCCGCGCCCGAGCTCGGTGAGCACGAAGCCGAGGGTGCCCGACACGCAGCCCTCGATCTTGAGCACGCGGTCTCCCGATTCGACCAGCTTCTTGTGGGTATCGAGGATGGGCAACCCGGCGCCGACTGTGGCCTCGAAGAGCAGCTTTTGTCCCGACGCGACCACCAGCGCGTCGAGGGCGGTCTGCTCGGCACGGGTGCGCGCCAGGGGGCGCTTGTTGGCCAGCACCACGTTCATGCCGGCGCCGAGCGCCTCCCGAACGAGGGAGGTGGTCTCGTCGGCGGTCACGTCGACGAGGACGGGCGAGGACAGGGCGTGGTCCGACAGGGCCTGCACCGCCTGAAGCGCGGTGGCGGTCTGGCCTCCGGGGGCCTGCGCGAAGGCGAGGCCCCGCTCCTTGTGCGCGACCAGCGCCGCCACGTCGCGCGCCGACAATCCCCCTGGATCGAACACGTAGCCGCTGCGGTCGATGACGCCGACGACGCGAACCGCGCGGCCGCCGTCGCGGGCGGTCGCCGCGCGTCCCGTGCGGACACCGGCCACGCGCGGAGCGGCGCCGCCCCGCCTGGTGGCGCCGCCACGGCCGGCGCCGCCGGTTGCGCGGCCCCGGGTGATCATCTGGGCCAGAGTCCGGCCAATCTGCCCGAATCCCAGCAGCACCACGTCGATGTGCTGGCCTCCGGTCGCCGCGCCCCCGCCGATCTTCGAGAGCTGGAAGGCGTCGTGGATCGCCCGCTGGGCGGCAGGAGCGTCGGCGGCCGCGACCACGAACGAGATGTTCAGCTCGGACGAGCCCTGGGCGATGGCCACGATGTTGATGTGGGCGTCCGCGAGCGCGCGAAACACCCGGGCCGCGATCCCGGGATGCCCCGCCATCCCGATGCCCACCACCGCCAGGGTCGCGAGCCCGGAGCGCACCTCGATCCCGTCGATCTCCTCGCGCGCGATCTCCTCGCGGAAGGTCTCGGACAGCCGGCGCGAGGCGCGACGGGCCAGATCCTCGGGGACCGACAGGCAGATGGACTGCTCGGACGACGACTGCGAGATCAGCGAAACGCTGATGCGCTCGTCGAAGAGCGCGGCGAAGGTGCGGGCGGCAATCCCGGGGACGCCGAGCATGCCGCTGCCGGTGACCGTCACCAGGGCCTGGCCGGTCATCGCCGACAGGGCCTTGACCGGGTACCGATCGAGGGTGCGCCGCCCCGAGATCTCGGTGCCGACCGAGGTGGGATCGGCGAAGGGGCGCACGAAGACCGGGATATTGCGCCCGCTCACCGGAATGAGCGCGCGCGGGTGCAGGACCTTGGCGCCGAAATAGGCCAGCTCGGCGGCCTCGCGCACGTGCAGCTGGGGGATGACCCGCGCGTTCGGCACCTGGCGCGGATCGGCGGTGAGCATCCCGGGGACGTCCTTCCACAGCAGGATCTCGCGGGCGCCGAGGGCGCGACCCATGAGCGAGGCGGTGAGATCGGTCCCGCCGCGCCCGAGGGTGGCGACGGGGAGGTTGTCCTCGGCCACGTCGTCCTCGCCGACGGGGATGGCGCCGAGAAACCCGGGAACCACCGGCACGATGCGTCGGTCGAGGAGCGGGCGCAGCGCCGCCCGGGCGGCGGCATCGGTCTCGCCGAGGTTGGGCGAGGCCCCCCCGTACGGGCCGTCGGTGATCACCACCTCGACGGCGTCCACGTAGCGGCTGCGCGTACCGGCGGCGGCCAGCCCGGCCGAGAACAGCAGCGCCGAGAGCCGCTCGCCGCGCGCGACGATGAAATCGCTGGTGCGCGGGGTCAGCTCCTTGAGGACCACCAGGCTCCGGACCAGGGCGTCGAGCTCGTCGAACGAGCGGCCGATCTCGTCGGCCACCGGGCGCCGCGCCTTCCTGGTCGGAACCAGGGCTTGCAGGATGGCGAGGTAGCGTCGGCGCAGGGCGAGCGAGGCCGTGACCAGATCCTCCGAGTGCCCGTGGCGCGCGCGCTTGGCGGTACCGAGGAGCGCGTCGGTCACCCCCGAGGGGGCCGAGCAGACCACCACCCTTGGACCTGGGCGTCCCCGCACGATGGCGATGGCGTGGCGAAAGGCGGCAACGTCAGCCAGAGACGCGCCGCCGAACTTGTGAATCTCAGGGGCTGAACGCTTGGTGGTCATGGTGTCGTTTCCGAGGTGGCCCCACGTCTATCACGAACCCCAGCGGCCCGCGTATGTCACCAGGACGCGTCCTCGTCGCCGTCCTACGTGGCGTCCGGGCATGGGACGAGGACGAGGACGAGGACGGGTTTGGTGCGGACGGGGAATGCACTTGCTCAGCGGCCTGGGAAGATGCGCTGGCGCAAGGGGGGGGGAGAGGAGGGCAGTTTCTTGAGCGCCACGCTGAGGCTTCCCGACTTGCCGGGCCTGACCTGGAGTGGGCGTCGGGTCGTCGCGTAGCCTGCCTTGACGAAGGTGAGCTCGTAGGTGCTCCCGGGCTTGAAGCGAATGGACAGCGGCGTGCGACCGATGACCTGCTTCTTGGTGCGCACCACCGCTCCAAGAGGGCTCGTGGTGATGCGGATCTGCACAGGGGCGGTGCCGGAGGCGCTCGGCCGAGCGCCTCCGGGTTTGGCGCGAGGTGCGGCGGCGTGGTCACGGCGCGTTCCCTCCGCGCGGCCTGTCCGGGCCGGGTTCGACGCGGCGGCGGAGGACGCGGTCGGACCTGGCTCGTCGGCCGCGGCTCGGCCTTCCGGCTCGGTCTCCGCCTCGTCCTCTCCGATGACCGTGTGCCGGTCGGCGATGGCGCGCGCGAGCAGGTTCTCCTCGTCCTCGTCGTGGGCAACGGACGGGCGGGGGTTGGTCGCGAGGCCGGGTGGGCCGGCGCCGGTCGCGCCTCCGTCCGGGCGTTCCAGCCGGGGGGGCGCCGGTCCGCCGTCCCCGACCTCGTTCGCGGCCAGCCCGACGCCCTTCGCCCCGTCCGAGCCCGTCCCAGCATCGATCGGGGTCGGGGCGGTCGCGCTCCCCGCGGGACCGGACGGTCTCGGGCCTGGGGGCCACGTCGTGCTGCTGCTGGTCTTGGTGCTGGTCGGGCTCCTGGCGTTTCCATTTTCCTCGCCTGCCCATCGCGCCAGCGACCGGATGGCCAGCACCGCGCCCAGCATGCACACGGCGCCCGCGAGGAAGCCGAGCCCGGTGCGTGAGCGCCGGGAAAATCGCAGCGTGGCCGGGGCCACGATGCCCCCCGTCGATGCGCGTGGCGCGGGCTGGACGGGCACGGCCTCGGTCGCCGCGAAGGCCGCCGGGGAGGCTCCGGCGGAGGCGGCCGCGGAGGCCACGGTGAAGGCTCCGGTCGCCTTTCCCGTGACGGGGCCCGAGGGCGAAGGCCCGGCCCCGCCCGGTGTCGCCGGTGTTGCCGCCCCCGGTGCCGCCGACACCGCGGCCCCCGCGGGCGGGGGGACCGGGCCCGGCACGCGGCGACGGGCAGAAGCATCCGCCACCGGCGCTGGGAGCGGTCGCCGGCTCGTCGCCGAAGGGCCAGACGGCGCCGGCACGCTCGGCTGCGGGACATCCAGATCCGACAGCTCGACCGAGGTACCGGCCGACAGGTCGCCGGCCCGATCGATGAACATCGGGCCGGCCGATTCGGGGTGGTCGGGGTCCATCCGGCCTCCCGCGTCGCCCGTGGCCCCGGCGAGCACCCGTCCCATCGGTTGCTGGCCGTCGCGCCGGGCGAGCTCGCCGAGCCAGGCCTTGAGCTCGGTTTGCCCCGCGGAGTGGTAGCGCTCGCGCAGCACCCGCTCGAGATCGAGCAGCATCTGGTCGGCGGTCTGGTAACGGGCCTCGACCTCACGCCGCATGGCCCGGTTGACGATGGCGGTGGCGTCCGGCGACAGGTACGGGTTCAAGGACTCCGGCGAGACGTAATCGGCCTTCTGGGCCCGCATCAGGGACGCGAGATCGCTGCTGCCCTCGAAGGGCTTGCGGCCCGTGAGCATCAGGTACAGCACCGCCCCCACCGAGAAGAGATCCGCGCGCGCGTCGAGGGGGTACCCGCGGGCCTGCTCGGGCGACATGAAGCCGATCTTTCCCTTGATGACCCCGGCGGCGGTCTTCTCGCGCTTGCGCTCGGCCTTGGCGATGCCGAAATCGGTCAGCTTCACCTCGCCCTGCTCGGAGAGGAGGATGTTGGCCGGGCTGACGTCCCGGTGCACGATGCGGAGCGGTCGGCCGTCGGGGCCGAGCTTGGCGTGGGCGTAAGCGAGCCCGCGACAGATCTGGGCCGCCACGAACAGCGCCAGCGACGGGGGCCACGGGTGCTCGGGCCCGGCGGCCTGGGCCCGAGCCATGATCGCCCCCAGATCCCAGCCCTCGACCAGTTCCAGCGCCAGGAACATCCGTTCGCCGGCCATCCCCGCGTCGAGGACCGGCACGATGTTCCCGTGCGACAGGCTCATCGAGATGTGGGCCTCGTCGATGAACATGTTTCGGAATTGC
>CAZIOH010000042.1:0-53661 GCA_964540815.1 uncultured Myxococcales bacterium
AGCTCATGACCCCAAGTTGCCCCCACGGGCCCAGTTTCAGCATCCGGCGATGCTACCTGACGGACCAGGGGTCGGTGCGCCGTTTCACCGCGCCCAGAGCACCGGGAGGATCGATCTCGATGGCGTCGAAGGGCTCGCCGCGCGCCTTGTCGTCGTCGCTGTGGGTACCGAGGAGGGTCCAGTGCCCGCCTTCCGGGCGGTAGATCTCGAGCATCCGGGCTCCAGGATCCACGATCCAGAGGTGGCGCACACCTGAGCGAACGTAGTGGGGCATCTGCCTGCGCCGGTCGAGGACCGCCGCGGATGGGGAGGACAACTTCACACACCCAGTCGGGGGGCGAGGCTCGAGAAGGCCTCGTCGGGGATGGCCGGCATTCGCTCGCGCCGCCAGCCGGCCAGATCCGGACCATGCTCTGTCCGTCGATGTGGAACTCGGGCTCGTCGAGGATCACCCAGCCGCCCGGTCCGCCCCTGCCACGCTTGAAGGGGGGCCCGAGCTCCTCTCCCAGCGCCGAGGCGGCACCTGCGTGCAGGAGGCTCGGTCGGGGGAGGCGTAGAGCTCACCATCGACGATTTCCCCCACGAGGTGCTCGGGCAACGCCAGAAGATCCTCGTAGGTGGCGGGCGCCTTGCTCGGCGGGCCATGACCGATGGAATCTAGCAAAGAGGCGGAGCCCACGTCCGCCGGCATCGCGGACCGGCGCAACCTTGGCCCTTGCGCGGCTTGCGAATGCGCGTCAAAAGGATCCGACCATGACCACCAAGACCCCGGACGCGGACGAGAATCAGGAGCACACCCAGGACCAGTCCTGCCCCCACCTCGAGACCATCAAGCCGAACATGCACCCCAAGAGCAAGGGCTGCCTCGAATGCCTGGCCCTCGGGGACTCGTGGGTGCACCTGCGGCTCTGCATGCACTGCGGGCACGTCGGGTGTTGCGACGACTCCAAGAACCGCCACGCCACCAAGCACTTTCACGCCACCAAGCACCCGATCATTCGCTCGCTCGAGCCTGGCGAGACCTGGGGCTGGTGCTTCGTCGACGAGGTCGGCTTCGACCCCCTCGTCGCGTGAGCCCACTCGCCGCCGCCAGGCCAGTCCCGCGCCTCACAGCTCCTGCAGGGCGCGGTGCACGAGCTGGACGCAGATCGATCCCTCCCCCACCGCCGACGCGACCCGCTTGACGCTGCCCGAGCGCGCGTCCCCCACCGCGAACACCCCCGGGATGCTGGTCTCCATCAGGTAGGGCGCCCGCGTGAGCGGCCAGCGCGCAGCCGCCAGCTCGTCGGAGCCGAGGTCGGCCCCCGTCTTGACGAACCCCTTGTCGTCGAGCCGCACGCACCCCTTCAGCCACCCGGTGTGCGGATCCGCCCCGGTCATCAAGAACAGGTGGCGGACGGGCAACGTCTCCGCCTCGCCGGTCGGCGTGTGCCGGCAACGAATCCGCTCCAGCCAGTCGCTCCCCTCCAGCGCCTCGATGTGGGTGTGGGTCTTGAGCTCCACCTTCGGGCTGTCGGAGATCCGCTGGATGAGGTAGCGCGACATGCTCTCGGCCAGCCCTTCCCCACGCACCAACATGTGCACGCCCGAGGCAATCTGTGACAGGAACACGGCCGCCTGCCCAGCCGAGTTGCCTCCACCCACGATGGCGATCTCCTCGTCCTTGCACATCTGCGCCTCGAGGTGGGTCGCGCTGTAGAAGATGCCGTTTCCCTCGAACCGCGACAGCTCTGGCAGATCCGGCTTGCGGTAGCGCGCGCCCGTCGCGATGACGATGGCCCGCGTATGGACCACCTCCCCGTTCTCGAGGATGACCTGGTAGGGCCGGCTGTCGCAGTCGATCCGCACCACCGTGCGGGCGATGGCCACGTCCGCCCCGAAGCGCTCGGCCTGGCTGAGCGCCCGCCCCGCCAGCGCCTGCCCCGAGATCCCGGTCGGAAAGCCGAGGTAGTTCTCGATTCGCGAGCTGGTGCCGGCCTGCCCGCCCGGTGCCGAGGCCTCGAGGACCAGCGCATCCAGGCCCTCGGACGCCGCGTAGACCGCCGCGGCCAGCCCCGCCGGACCTGCGCCCACGATGGCCACGTCGCGCACCACCTTGGCATCGAGCGTGAGGCTGAGCCCGAGCTCGGCCGCCAGCGACTCGATCGACGGGTTGCGCAGCACGCTACCGCGCAGGCACACCACCACCGGGACCTCGTCCACCCCCACCCCGAAGCGGTCGAGGAGCGCCTGCACCCCCGGATCCGACTCCACGTCCTGGTAGGTGAAGGGATGGGCATTTCGCACCAGGAACTCGCGCAGCCGCATGGTGTTCGCCGAGTGGCGCGAGCCCACCAGCACCATGTTCCCGGCCGACTCGGCGATCAGCGCCACCCGCCGCAGGATGAAGGCGCGCATCAAGATCTCGCTCAGCTCCGCGTCCCGCTGCACCAGCGTGCGCAGGTGCTCGCGGTCGACGGCCACCACCTCGCCGTCCTCGACCACCACCGCCCGGACCAGGGTGCGACGCCCCGACAGCATGTTGATCTCGCCGGTGAACTCGCCCGGGCCCTGCAGGGCCACCCGCTCGTCCCGCTCACCCGCCTCGCGCAGGAGCTCGACCGCCCCGGCCACCACCACGAAGAAGAGGGTGTCACGATCGCCGATGTGAAAGAGGATCTCCCCCGCCTTCACCGACCGTCGCTGACCGATGGAGCAGATGCGGGCCATCTGCGCGGGCGTGAGCACTGGAAACATCTGAGCCCGCCGCTCGACCGTCACTTCCGCCATGCCCTGTCCTTAGAACGCGCGGGCACCTCGGGCAAGGAAATCCGACCGGGGGGTCAATCCGGCGTCGAGGTGGCCGCGGCGTTCGCGGCCCCGGCATCGGCGTCCGCGTCCGCGTCCGCGTCCGCGGTCGAGATCGTGGTTTCCCGGCCGCCTTCGGCCTCGCGGCGTCGCCCCGACCGCGTCCCGAGGCGGGCCAGGAGCTCGCGCGCGACCTGCAAGACCTGCGTGGCCTGAAAGGGCTTTTCCAGCACGGGATTCGCCGCCTGCGCCAGGTAGCGCTGGGCCTCGACGGTGAAGGCCCCGCCGGTCATGAAGACCATGCGGCCCCTCAGGGCCGGAGCGTGCGCGGCGATCCAGTCCGCCAGCGCCATACCCGACATTCCCGGCATCATCATGTCGCAGAGCACGAGGTCATACCCCGGGTCGGCCGCGATGAGCGCCCGAGCCGCGTGCGCGGACGCCACGTCCTCCACCCGAAACGCGCCGTCGAGCTGCCGGCGCAGCACCCTGCGAACCAGATCCTCGTCGTCGATGATCAGCGCCCGCGGCAGGTCCTCCGCAGCGACCGAATCGGGTCCGAGCGGCGAGCCCCGGCGAGGGGCGGCCGGCCCGGTGGCCGCCGGCCCGGGCTGCGACGTCGAGGACGGGGCCTCCTGCGCCTGAGCCAGGCTGGCGCGCAGGGTGATCACGAACTCCGTCCCGCGCCCGAGCGCGCTCGTGACCCGGATGTTCCCCCCGGCGGTCGCCACGATCTCGTGACAGATCGCGAGCCCCAGCCCCTGCCCCTCCGACTCCGGCTTGGTCGAGAAGAAGGGATCGAAGATCCGCTCGAGGTGCTCCGGACGAATCCCCGAGCCCGTGTCGCTCACCGAGATGACCACGCCGTCCCCCACCCGCGCCGTCCGGAGCCGAATCTCGTTGTCTTCGGGATGGCCCTCGCCGATCGCGTGCCCGGCGTTGACCAACAGGTTCAAGACCACCTGGGACAGCCCCGTGCGGTTGGCCATGGCGGGCGGCAGGCCGGCCTGGAACTGCCGCACCAGGCGCGCGCGGAACCGCAGCTCGTTGTGCGCCAGCTTGATGGAATCCTCGATGGCCTCGTGCACGTCGATGGCCGAGATCGCGTGGGTCTCGGCGCGCGAGAAGCGCCGCAGCTCCTTGACGATCTCGCGCACCCGGAAGGTCCCCGCGAGCGCCTCCTCGGCCAGCTGCGCGACGCCGGCCGACAGGGGCGCCTCAGGCCGCGCCGACGGCGCGCCCGCCTGGCGCACGATCTCCTCGAGGTTCCCGATCACGAACGTGAGGGGGTTGTTGATCTCGTGCCCGACCCCCGCGGCGAGGAGGCCCATGCTGGCGAGGCGCTCCGCGCGCGACAGCTGGACCCGCATGGACTCGCGCTCGGTGACGTCCATGACCGTGAGGACCGCACCGAGGTACGCCCCCCGGCCGCCCCCTCCGCCCGACGGGGCCGGCGTTCCCGATCCCCCCGACGGGCTCCCGGCCGGTCCATGCAGCGGCGAGAGCTGCACGATGGTGTCGAGCCGCCGGCCCGGTTGGGGGGCCGGGGTGCCCGTGCCGGCTCCGTCCGTGGGTGTCTGTCCCCCCGGCCCCGCCCCAGGCCAGGCGTGCAGCTGCCAGTCACCCTGTCCAGACTCGCCGAGGTGAGCCGCCCGCAGGGTCGCCGCGCTCGCCTCACGCGAGGCCTCACCCACGAAGTCCGCGAGCTTACGGCCGACCAGGTCCGCCGGTGTGCACCCGAGGATCGTCGCCAGGCGAGCGTTGACCAGGGTGGTGCAATCCTCGGGATCGAGGACCCACAGCCCCTCCTGCATGCTCTCGATGAGCAGCCGGTAGTGCTCCTCGGAGCGCTGGCGCTCGGCGATCTCACGCACGAGCCGGCGGTTGATCTCCTGCACCTCCTCGGTGCGCTCCACCACTCGGCTCTCGAGCGTGTCGCGCGCACGCCGCAACTCGGCCTCGGCCTGGTTGCGCGCCGTCACGTCGGTGGCGACGGCGACCCACCCCGCGAGCTCCGCCAGCCCACCTCGAATCTCGGCCACCGAGAGGCTGACGGCGAGCCCGGCGCCATCCTTGCGTCGCACCTCGAGATCGCGTCGCCCGCTCCGCAAGAGCTCGAGCTGAGCCGGAGCCGGTTGCGCGGGAGCCGGTTGATGGAACGCCTCCGTTATCGACAGGTGCCGCAGCTCGGCGTTCGAGTGACCGAGCAGCGCCCCGGCGGCCGGATTGGCCCAGGCGATGCGGCCCTCGGGCTCGAGCAGGAAGAGGGCATCCGGCATGGTCTCGACCACGCGATCGGCGGCCACCGCCGGGGTCAATTCCAGCATCCGGTAGCGGACGATGGCGTAGACCAGGCCGAGCACCCAGATCACCGTGAAATCGGGCGCCATGTTGGGAAAGCCGTGGGCTCCGGCGCGCGGCAGCCACACATCGGTCAGCGACCCGGCCCCAAGCGGCACGACAGCCGACAGCACGATGATGCGGGCCTGTCGTCGACGCACCGGCGGGCCCGAGGCGAAGGACGCAATGAGCAGCGCGCCGAGCCCACCCACCATGTAGACCACGTAGTAGACGATGAAGAACGTCGCCTGGATCGAGTGCCTCCAGACGAACCCGTGTCCCCAGGGATAGCTGGGATAGGCCAACGCCAGGCTCCCCGTCCACTGGGCATGGATCACGATGGCGGGCGGAATCAGCAGGACGGCCCAGAACCACGGTGCGCGCAGGTGGCGAAATCGCCAGAACACCGCGATGAACAGCACCGCCAGGCTGGCGAAGCTCCCCCAGGCCAGCGAGCCGAGATCGTAGAACAGCTCCGCGGTGGCGGCGGACGTGCTCGGGTGGTGCGAGACGGCGAGACACGCGCTCCAGTGAAAGAAGCACAGGATGAGGACGCCGCACACCCGATTGAGCTCAGCCCCGGGTCGGCGCGCGACGACCAGGACGGCCATGGTCAGGTACACGCACGCGCACGCGACGTGAACCATCCACGCCGCTCCTGGGACGCCCGCCCGCATCACGGCCAATTATGTTCCCGATGTGACCCGCTTCCCGCTTCTTTTTGGCCCGGACGGTTCCAACCGGCCTTGCCTGCCGACACCGGGGGGCCGCACCGGCGCCCCACCGGTGCGCTACTTGCGCAGGCGCGTGGCGCGGTCGTCGGCCCCGAGGGCCGGCTCGAGGGGAGCGCCCGCGGCATCGAGCGGAGCGATCGCGGGATGGGCGGCGGCCGCCGCGCGCGACGCCTCGCCGAGCTGACCCCGGCCTGCCGCCGGCCCGAGCTTCTGCTGGCTGGCGGTCAGGGCCACCGCCGACTGCATCGCCGCCTGCAGCGCGGCCGGGTTCGCCGACGGCCCCATTCCCGCGCCCCCGAGGTCGATGGGCACCGGAAAGACGATGGTCGACGAGGCCTCTCCCGCCACCTCGACCAGGGTCTGGTACAGGCGGAGCTGCAGCGCCCCCGGATGCTGGGCGATCATCGCGGCCGCCTGGGCCAGCTTCTCGGCCGCCTGCACCTCACCCTCGGCGGCGATGACCTTGGCGCGCCTCTCGCGTTCGGCCTCCGCCTGCCGGGCCATGGCCCGCTGCATCTCCTTCGGCAGCTGGATGTCCTTGATCTCGACCGCCGAGATCTCCACCCCCCACTGCTCGGTGCGCGTGTCGAGGATGGTCCGGACCTCGGCGTTGATGGCGTCCCGGTGGACCAGGATGTCGTCCATCTCCATCTTCCCGAGGACGGCGCGCAGGGTGGTGGCGGCCAGCTGCAAGGTCGCCGGCCAGTAGTCCTCCACCTCGAGGACGGCGTGGCGCGGGGAGGCGATGGTGGCGTAGACCACGGCGTCCACGCTGATCGAGATGTTGTCGCGGGTGATGATCTCCTGCGGGGCGATCTGGATGGCCTTGGTGCGCACGTCGATCACGCGGGGGCGATCGATGCCGAACGGGAGCAGGAGCTTGAGCCCGGGACCGAGCAGATCCTTGCGCGCGCGGCCCATGCGAAACACCACGGCCCGCTCGTACTCCCGCAGGACGCGCACGCCCGTGAGCAGGGACATGACGCCACCCAGGATCACCCCTCCGACCACGAGCTCGAACATGATGGCGCGAGCCTAGCACTCCGGGCCACAATGCCGCACATGTGCACGATCGCGTTCGGGTCCAGGGCGGCGTCCGTTCTGCAGGCGGCGATGGCTCCGCCGTGGCGGCGCCGGTGCTGGCTGGCGCTCGCCGTCGCCGCCTGCGCAGCGTGCACCGTCACGCCGCTGCCGGGCGGGGTCACCGACACGACGACGACGGCGACGACGGCGGTGGATGCCGGCGACGAGACGCTGGGCCCGACCTCCGGGTTGCCGCTCGACTCGACCATCGCCTCGCTCGGGTCGACCGATGCCGCCACCCTGTGCGACTGGATCAATGGCAAGCAGGGCGGCTACGGCCGACCCGCGGTGTTCTGTCCGGGAGGGGGCAAAGAGGTCCCCTATCCGTCGCAGCTTTCGTGCGTGAACGCGTTCGCGGCGCTCGGCAACCGGTGCCTCGATCTCACGGTCGGTACCGTGGAAGACTGCGTGAACGCGACCGGGACCGACCTGTGCCTCGAGGAGTCCACGCCCGCCTGCATGACCATCAAGACCTGCGGCCTCGGCATGTGATCGCGGCGGGGGGCGCGCCCTCCGGGTGGCACCGGGCAACGCGACGCGCCGTCGGCGGGCCCGGGCCGGCGGTTGGGGAAAACCACCAAACCGCCAGTTCCGGTTATTCTCCGCCACGATGTCGCGAGCGGTCCGGTACCACGTCGTCAACAAGATCGCGCACGGCGGAATGGCGGAGATCTTCCTCGCGGTCCAGACCGGGGCGGAGGGGTTTCAAAAGCAGGTGGTGCTCAAGCGGATCCTGCCGGCGTTGTCGGCGGATCCCTCGTTCGTGCGCATGCTGGTCGACGAGGCCCACATCGCCTCGACCCTGAACCACAGCAACGTCGTGCAGGTGCTGGATCTCGGGAAGGCGGCCGACCAGTTCTTCCTGGTGCTGGAGTTCGTCGACGGGTGGAGCCTCGAGCAGGTGCGGCGGCGGGCCAAGAAGGCCCGCATGAAGTTTCCGTTGCCCCTCGCGCTCTACGTGGTGAGCTCGCTGTGCCGGGCGCTGGCGTACGCGCACACCCGCAAGCGGAACGGGCAGCCGCTCGGGATCGTTCACCGGGACGTGACGCCTCAGAACGTGCTCCTCAGCCGGGAAGGCGAGGTCAAGCTGGCGGATTTCGGGATCGCCAAGGCCATCGGCAAGCGCGAAAAGTCGGTGACCGGCGTCATCAAGGGCAAGTTCGCGTACATGTCGCCGGAGCAGGCCGTGGGCGGGGAGCTGGACGGGCGGTCGGACCTCTTCTCGGTGGGGACGGTCCTTTATGTACTGACGACCGGGCGCAAGCCGTTCGAGGGGACCAACGATCTCGACGTCCTGATGCAGGTGCGCAAGGCGCGATACGAGAAGCCGTCGGAGCTGATCAAGGACTTCAACCCCGAGGTCGAGCGCTTCATCGCGCGGGCGCTGCGTCCGGACCCTGCCCGACGCTGGCAGAGCGCGGAGCAGATGGCCGATCGGCTGGACGCCATCCTGCTCAAGCTGGGTCAGACCAGCGGGCCCGCGGTGCTCAAGCGATGGCTCGAGACCCTGGCTGGCAAGGACGGCGCCAAGCCGCCCGCCGAGCTCGCGGAGGCGCTGGCGGCGGCCGTGGGCGGCCGAGGAGGCGAAGGAGGGGCGGGCACCATCCAGCTCGCGAGCCAGGACCTCGAGCTCGAGGACGTTCCCCCGTCCGCGCAGACCCCGCTCCCGCCGGCCATGCCCGGTGAAGCGGCGCGAAGTGAAGTGGGGCCCCTCTCCCTGGCCCTCTCCCCGCTTCCGTGGGGCGAGGGGATGGGAGGAGGGGGGGGCGGGGCTGAGCCCGCGCCCGTCGCCACCCCCGCCGAGGTGTCCCGGCATCGAGAGCTGGAAGTGTCTGGCACCAAGGCCGCCGTGCCCGAAGCGGAGGTGTCTGGCACCACCCTGCCCGAGGCAGAGGTGTCTGGCACCACTGTGCCCGAAGCGGAGGTGTCTGGCACCACTGTGCCCGAAGCGGAGGTGTCTGGCACCGGCGCGCCCGCGGCGGAGGTGTCTGGCACCGGGGGAGCCGGCGGCGCCGAACAGGCGGAGGGGGAGGACTACGAGGCGATCGAGGTCAGCGTCGCGGTGGCGACACCGGCGCGGGTGGAGAGCGTCGGCGATGACACCCTGGTCTTCGGCCCGCTCGAGGATCATCGGCCGACTTCGGACCGGGATTCGGTGCGCGGCGAGTCGTTCCTTTCGCCGCGCTCGCGTGATACGGCCTTCAGCCTGGTAGCGGTCGAAAACGTCCAGGCGCGGCCCCCAGGGCCGGGCTCGCTCCGCTCGGACACACGGCCCCCCGGCTTCCGGCCGGCCTCTCCCCGTGGCCTGTCGGGGTTGCGCCTCCGCAGCCGTCGGGTGGCGCGCGCCGTGGTCGCTCTGGTCGTGGCGGGAGGGGCCGCGTACCTGGTGGCGATGCACCCTCCCATCTGGCTGCGAGCCCCCGTGCGGGGATGGCTCGAGAAGCTGCCGCCCGCACGCCCATCCGAGGGGCTCGGGGACGGCACCAACTGGACCGGCGACCCTCGCGCATCGGATCCCCGCTAGCTAGCAAGCGCGGAGCGCGGCTTGCCGCGCCGGCCCACCTCGGCAAGATCCGGGTGGGGGATCCGTGGGGGGCCGTCCGCGGCACCGCACGACCGCTGGAGGCGCGTCAACCCTCGGTGGGCGGGAAGACCGGGTGCATTCCGGAGCCGGTGGAGGACGAGACGCGCCGGTCGCCGAGAAATCGCACGGCGTCGCTCTCGGACTGCGGATCGATACGCGCCGAGACCTGCATGTCCTCGAGGGCCTGCAGGATGTCCTCCTCCGGCTCGCCCCCCCGCACCTGCAGGCGCGCGAACTCGAGCGAAGCCTCGAAGGTCGACATCTTCACGGTCAGATCGCGTCCGACGCTCTCGACCTGCTCGTAGCGTTTTCGCCGGCGCTGACACAGGGCCAGGGCCTGCCGCAGGGAAATGCGCACGTTCGAGTCCTTCTCGTCGGCGAGCTCGCGGCTGAGGCGCGCAATCTCCGCGTCCACCGCCTCCGAGCCGCCCGACCCCATGAGCTTGAGCATGCGCCGGTGGGCTGCCGCGAGGTTGGCGTAGGCCTGGAGGAGCGTCTTCAGGCGCGCCCGGACCCGGCTCGCGAACGCCGGATCGCCGCGCTCCGCGCTCGAATGCGCGATCTCCACCAGGGCCCCCCCGAGCACGCGCAGCCGGACGGCCGTGTCCGGATCCTGCGTTCCCGCGATCCCCTCGACCTCGGTGGCCCACAGCTCCTCCTCCCGCAGACGCGCCTGCTCGGTCACCCAGCCGCGAAAGCGCGCGCTCCGCGCCCCCACGACCAGCCACACCACCTCGCCGACCGCGGCCACCACCAGGGGCACGAACGACTCCGACGCCAGCGAGAACAGGCCGAGCCCCCCGAGGACGATCAGGTTGTACTGATTCCAGAACACGTCCTTCATCACCGAATCCTCGGTCGACGGACCCATGGGTCTAGCCGTTGCCGTTGCGACTCCCACTGCCGTTGTTGCCATTGCCGTTGCCTCCTCCGCTTGCGGTCGCCGGAATGAAGAGAATCTCGGTGCGGCGGTTGCGGAACCGTCCAGCGGCGGTCTTGTTGCTGGCCACCGGCTTCGACGAGCCATTGCCCCGCGCCACCAGCCGGTCGCGGTTGACCCCACGACTCACCAGGTACTCCGCGATGCTCCCCGCCCGCTTCTCGCTCAGGGTGCGATTCCAGTCGTCGTCCCCCACGTCGTCGGTGTTCCCCTCGACGCGAATATACATGCCGCGCGCCATCTGAACCTGGGGCACGACGGTCTGGTTCAGGACCGCCATGTCCTCGCTGGTCAGATCGCTGCGCGCGGTCCGGAAGTTGATGATGACCGGCTTGGTGAAGAGCGGCTGTCCGCGCAACGCCACGTTGGCCTGATACCTCTCCGCCACCGCCGGCACCTTCCTGCCTTCGGCCTCCCAGATGCGCCGGACGATCCGGTCGTCGCGGATCACCGCCGGCGCGAAGCGATCCTTGATCTCGGCCTGCGGATAGTTGATCCAGATCCCATCCGCCTGGTTGTAGACGCGATCGAAGGCGGGCGCCTGGCCATCGAGGCCAAACAGGCGCACGTTGTCACCGAGATCGCTCCAGCGCACCCAGTCGAAGGCCTTCAAGGTCGCGTCGTATCCGAGCTCGTCGCGGAAGCGTGAGCACACCGTGGCGATGAGCTTCGCGGCGGCCGGCCGATCCGCCTCGGCCTTCTGCACCCCCGCGAACCAGACCCGCGCCAGCTTCACCGCCAGATCCGGGTACAGATCGAGGAACTCGCGGCGCGCCACCAGCGTGTCGGCCACCAGCTCGGTGGCATCGGCAGTGGAGAACAGGCGATGGGCCCCTGGGCGACTGGCCAGCGCCAGGGTCACGTCCGGCTCCCACAGGCACGCCACGTCGATCTTGCCCTGCCCGAACAGGATCCGCGCGTAGGTGAAGTCGTCCATCGAGAAGCTGGTGTCGTGGCGAACCCGCGCCACGTCCTCGGTCGACAGGCGGGAGTTGGTCAGCATGAACTCGAACACGGTGTGGTCGGGCGAGAACATCAGGACGGCTGACTTCCGCCCGAGCACGTCCTCGACGGTCTTCACGTTGGCGGTGGCCACGCAGGCGTCGCCCCCGCGCGACCAGTCGATCTGCAGGAACGCCCGCACGTCGACGCTGGCCGCCTTGTATCCCCCGAGGGCGATGGGCAGCTCGTCCACCGTCTCCCAGACCGCATCGACCTGCCCCTCGCGCAGCGCCTGGTTCTTCTTTGGGGCATCCTCGATGAACACAATCTTGAGATCGAGCCCCTCGGCCGCGGCCGCCGACTGGGCCTGGGTGGTGAGCCCCCCGTTGCCCACCACCAGGGCAAGATGGCCCGGCCACTGGGAGAGTGCAACCGTCACAGTGCGGCGCCCCGGCAACGGAGTGGTGACGGGGATGGGCGCCCGGGCCTCGGCCGGCGCCGACCCTGACGTCGCCGCTGGCGAGGCCGGTCCCGCCACCTCCACCTTGATCCGCGCCACCGTCCCCAGCCAGCCACGGCGCGTGTACCCCGCGGCGGCGGCCGACGCGAGCAGAAAGGTCACGATCATGGTCTTCGACAGAGGGGTCAGGCGGCTCATGCTCGAGGCCCAGCCAAGCACGTTTCGCGTATCGGACGTATTTCATCCCGGTCAAGACATCGCGACAGCTCCGCCCCTTCCCTCCCGACCCGTCGATTCCCGCGGAATCAATAGGCGTTGCGGCTCTTCTTCCGGCCCACGATGGTCATCAAGATGATCTTGAGATCCCAGAGGAAGCTCCAGTTCTCGATGTACTCGAGATCGTGCTCGACCCGCTTCTTCATCCAGCGAATGGTGGGTGTCTCCCCGCGCCATCCATTCACCTGGGCCCAGCCCGTGATCCCCGGCTTCACCTTGTGCCGGAGCATGTAGCCCGGGATCAACGACCGGTACTGCTCGTTGTGCGCCACCGCATGCGGCCGCGGGCCCACGATCGACATCTCGCCGGTCACGACTTGCAGGAACTGCGGAAGCTCGTCGAGCGAGGTGCGGCGCAGGAACTTGCCGAAGGGCGTCACCCGCGGATCGTTGCGAACCGCCTGCAAGACCTTCGGGCCGTCCTCGCAGACCGACATGGTGCGGAACTTGAGAACCCGGATCTCCTTGCCGTTGAGGCCATAGCGCCGCTGGCGGAAGAACACCGGCCCAGGCGACGTGAGCTTGACCATCACGGCGATGACCAGCAGAGGCAGCGAGATGAGGACGAGGATCGCGAGCCCCGCCAGCACGTCCTCCACGCGCTTCAGCCAGGCCGACGTCCCCCGGAACGGTGTGTCGTGCACGCTGATGAGCGGCGAGGTTCCGACGCTGGTCCAGCGCGCGCAGAGCAGATCGTAGGACAGGAAGTCCGCAATCAGGTACACGGTGGCCGTGGTATTGGCGAGCGCGCGCAGCAACTCGGCGATCCGGGCCTCGGCCCGGAGGGGCAAAGCCACGTAGACCACCTCGATCCGTCCAGCCCGACACGCCTCGAGCAACTCGGCCGTGCCGCCCACGTGCCGGCAGGGAGAGGTCGCGAAGGTGTGGCGTCGCTCGGCCGAACGGTCGTCGTAGATACCGGCGATCTCGAGGCCGAGCCACGGACGATCCCGGATCTGCTCGCACAGGCGCTCCCCGCTCTCGGTCGCCCCGACGATGGCGGCTTGCCGGGAGGCACGACCACTGGCGAACAGGGTCCCGAGGATCGTGCGCCCGACCAGTCGCCAGCCGACCAGGGTCGCCGCCGCTCCGACGAGCCACCCAAAGGAGATGACCCGCGAGAACTGATTCGAGGTCTTGGTGGCAAACATCGAGATGGCCAGCACCGCCGCTGTGATGAGCCATGCGAACATGACCGGCCTCGCCGTCATCTGGGGTTGCTCGCCGTTCGTCTGGCGGTAGACCCCCATCAGCTCGGTGACGATGCTGAAGACGACGATGGCCAGCACCGTGGCATTGCCGAGGTCCCGCCGCCATTGCATCCCGTACACCGCGCATGCGAGGCCGTGTGCGAAGACGATGCACACGATGTCCACCACCCGCTGGAAGGCTTGAAAAAAGTCCTCATAAGCTCTCAGACGTCTTGAATTCACGACCGGTTCTCCCTCCAGCGCGGCACCGTCTCGGCTTTAAGTTGTCGGGTACTACGAGCGGCGAACGTCCTGGCACCCTTGTGTGGCAGAAATGAATCTCTATTTCGGCCGGGTCCGCGCGCATGTTGCGCAATTTCCTGCCCCGAGCGCGCTTTCCGGCCGATCGACTCCCGACGAACGATCACGTAAGCGAATTACGTGCCAACCACGGCACGTGCGCACCAGCCGAAGGATTGACGACACCGACCGGCCGATCGAGGCCAGCCGCGGCGCCGAGCAGCTAACCGGACACCGACAGCAGAGGCAACGGCGTTACCGCCGGCGCCGTCACCGGGGTTCCGGCGTTTCGCGGGTAACACGCCAGGGCCCCGCAAAAGCGCGGGCCGACGCACTTCTGGCGCTCCCCGCTCGTTCGCCCGTTCGCTCGCTAGAGCGCGTGACCCTTGAACTGGCTGACGTAGAGCCGGTGGTACGCTCCGTGCGCGGCCATGAGCTCGGCGTGGGTTCCCCGCTCGACGATCCGCCCGTGCTCGATGACCAGCACCTGGCCGGCATCCCGGATGGTGCTCAATCTGTGCGCGATGACGAAGCTGGTGCGGTTGCGCATGAGCCGCACCAGGGAGCGCTTGATCCGCGCCTCGGTCCGGGTGTCGACGCTGCTGGTGGCCTCGTCGAGGATCAGGATGGCCGGGTCGGCCAGCAGCGTGCGGGCGATGGACAGCAGCTGGCGTTGCCCCTGGCTCAGGTTTCCCGCGCGCTCGGACAGGACCGTGTGATACCCGTGGGGCAGCTGCCGGATGAAGCCGTCCGCCTCGGCGTCCTCGGCGGCCTTCATGACCTCGGCATCGGTCGCCCCGAGGCGACCGTAGCGGAGGTTTTCGATGACGGTTTCCGGAAACAGAAAGGTGTCCTGAAGCACGATGCCGAGCCGGCGACGCAGCTCCGCCTTACCGAGGGTGCGGATGTCGACGCCATCGATGGTGATGCGCCCGGCGTCGATCTCGTAGAAGCGCGTCAGCAGGTTCACGATGGTCGTCTTGCCTGCCCCGGTCGGGCCCACCAGCGCCACCACCTCCCCCGGACGCGCCTCGAGGGACATGTCCTCGATGGTCCGCAGGCCCGGGCGGTAGCCGAAGGAGACGTGCTCGAATCGAACTTCCCCACGCACCGCGACCCGCATGTCCGGATCCCGTCGCGCACCGGGCGCGCGGCCACTGTCGCCGGGGCCTGCGCCGGGCCTTTGGTCGGCCCCGGACCGGGCCGGGTCGCCGTCGTCGATCTCGGCGGGCTCGTCCAGCGTCTCGAAGACCCGCTCGGCGCCCGCCAGGGCCGCCTGGATGGTGTTGTAGAGGTTCGACAGCTGGCGCAGCGGGTTGACGAAGTTCTGACCATAGTTGATGAAGGTCGCGATGACCCCGACGGTGACGAGGCCGCGCAGGGCCAGCCAGCCGCCGAGCCCCGCCAGGACGATCACGAACAGGTTGCCGAGCACCGCCGTCAGCGGCATCAGCAGGAGCGCGTAGGTGTTGGCGGTGATGGACACCCGGTAGACCTCGGCGTTGTGCTCCCGGAAGCTCGCGAGCGCCGTGTGGCTGCGACGGAAGGCCCGCATCACCTTCTGACCGCTGATGGCTTCCTCCACCACGCCGTTGAGCCCGCCGAGCGCCCGCTGCAGGTCCCGGAAGCCGCGCCGGGTGTAGACCGCCACGAAGCGCGTGAACCAGAACATGATGGGCACGACCAGCAGGGACGCCAGGGCCAGCCAGCGATCGAGCACGAACATCGCGACCAGGATCCCCACCATCGACAGGACACTGGCCAGAAGAGCGGTGATGTTCTGGGCCACCGCCTGGTTGATGGCATCGATGTCGTTGGTGAGCCGGCTCATGATCTCGCCGGCGGGTCGCCGGTCGAAGAAGGCGATGGGCAGCTCCTGGACGTGCCCGAACAGGCGCCGCCGCAGGTTCTTGAGCACCCGCTGAGACAGCTCCGACATCAGCCAGCTGGACACGAACTGGAAGCCGTTGCCGAGGAGGTACGTGAGCAGCATCCACACGGCGGTCCGGGCCAGCCCGCGGGCGTCCTTCTCGACGATGAAGCGATCGATCGCGCGCCCCATGAGGTAGGGGCCGCCGAGACCGAGCAGCGCATAGGCGACCACGCAGCCGGCCACCAGCGACAGGCGCGCCTGGAACGGACGAAACTCCGCGCCGAGCCGCCGCAGGGTCCCGCGCGGATCCCGGGCCTTCTCGATTCGCCCCCCGGGGCGCGGCCCGACCGGACCCAGGGCCGCCCGCGCCGCCTGGGCCGTCACGGCCGCCTGGCTGGCCAGCGCCTCGCCTGGCCGACTCATGCGCCTCCCCGGGGACCGGCGGCGCTGGCCTGCAGCTCGGCCGCCTCGGCCGCCTCGGCCTCCTCGACGATCCCGCCGCCGAGCTGCGTCTCGAAGATCTCCTGGTAGACCGCGCTCGTCGCCATCAGCTCGAGGTGGGTGCCGGACGCCACGAGCCGCCCCCCATCGAGGACCACGATGCGATCGGCGTTGAGGACGGTGCTGATGCGCTGGGCCACCACGAAGGTGGTGGTCCCGGGCCGGCGCCGCGCGAGCGCGTCCTGGATCTTGATCTCCGTCTCCACGTCCACCGCGCTCGTGCTGTCGTCGAGGATCAGCACGTCCGGATCGACGATCAGGGCGCGGGCGATGGCCAGCCGCTGCTTCTGGCCACCCGAGAAGTTGGCCCCGCGCGCCTCGACGCGCGCCCCGTAGCCCCCCGGGAGCTCGGCGATGAATCCGGCCGCCTGGGCCGCCTCGGCCGCCGCCTTGACCTCGCCGTCGCTGGCGTCGGGCCGGCCGTAGCGGAGGTTCTCCGCCACGGTGCCCGAGAACAGCAGCGACTCCTGGGGGACGATCCCGATGCGGGCGAGCAGGCTCGACTGGGTCCAGCCACGGACGTCCCCCCCGCCGAAGCGCACCACCCCCCGGGTGGCGTCGTAGAAGCGCGGGATGAGCTGTACCAGGCTCGACTTGCCGGCACCGGTCGCCCCCAGGATGGCGATGGTCTTCCCGGGCTCGACCAGCAGGTCGATGTCACGCAGGACCGGCTCGTTGCCCTCGCCGTGGTAAGTGAACCACACGTGGTCGAAGGCCACGTCGGGAGGGGTCTCCGGCGGCAGGGCGCGCGCGTCCGGAGCATCCACCACCTCCGGCGAGGTCCCGAGCACCTCCTGCACGCGCGCGGCCGACGCCAGCCCCGCCGCCCAGGTGTTCGACAGCAGCGTCATCATCACGAGCGGGGTCATGGTGCTGAGCATGTAGTTCGTGAAGGCCACGATCTGTCCGACCGACAGGCGGCCCCGGATGGCATCGAGCCCCCCGACCCAGATCACCACCACCAGGCCGACGTTGATGCACAAGGTGAGCGCCGGCATCATCCCCGACATGAAGCGCATCACCACCACCGACCGGAGGGTCAACTCCTCGTTGGCGACCTCGAACCGCTGGTTCTCGAACTGGCCCCGGACCAGCGACTTCACCAGGCGAACCCCGGAGATGTTCTCTTGCAGCACGCCGTTCAGGGCATCGAGCTTGCCCTGCACCGTGCGGAACAGCGGCTCGGTCCGGACGATGAAGAAGCCGATCAGCAACGAGGTGACCACCAGCACCGGCGCGAGGGCCAGCGCCAGGCGAGGGCTGGTGCGGATCATGAGGGCCAGGCTCCCCACGATCATGAGGGGCGCACGGGTCCCGATGCGCAGGGAGATCTGGGTCAGGGTCTTGAGCGCGTTCACGTCGCTGGTGAGGCGAACGAGGAGCTGACCGGTGTTCTGGCGGTCGAGGTTGCCGTACGAGAAGCTCTGGATCCGCAGGAAGATGGCCTCGCGCAGATCGCGGGCCACGCCCTCGCCGACCCGGACCGAGTAGACGTTGTTTCCGATGGCGATGAAGGTGCTCGCCACCGAGATCCCGAGCATGAGGAGCGCGGTCTCGGCCACCACCCGGCGATTGCCGAGGGCGATCCCCTGGTCGATGATCCGCTGGATGAGCCGCGGGATGGCGAGATCGAGGACCACGAGCATGGCGAGCAGCGTCAAGGCCGCCAGCGCGGGCCTCCAGTAGGGGCGGACGAAGCGCAGGAGGCGCGGCAGCGGCTTCGGGGCAGGGGACATCCGGCCGGGAGTCTAGGAAGAAACAGGGGTCTCCGCTCGACTAAGGTCTCCGCGAGCGAGACAGGCCCGTCCTTGTCTTCGTCCTCGTGTGTCTCCGTGCTGGTGCTCGTCCCGGGACCCGATGGGGGGACGAGGACGGGCTCGAGGGCCCTGAGCCGGAGGCGCCGCAATCCGCCATGTCGCGGCCACATTCGCCCCCGTTTTGTCACCGGATTGAAGCACGATCTCGACCTGCGCGGAGCAGACTCCCTCGCGCCTGGCTGTCAGCCCAAATCCCACGTGCAGCCGCGGCGCGCACCCGGACCGGACCTCGACGAGGCGCCCGGCGGCGGATGCCGAGCCGCGGGAAACCGGACGAAAGGACTACCCCATGACCCATCTCACAACCAGATCGAACGGTCTTCTGGCCGCCTCGACCCTGACCGCGCTCGCGCTCGGCCTCGTCTTGCCGGGCGCCACCGCCCGCGCGGCGGATGCCACCACCATCTCGGGAGCAGGCGCCACCTTTCCGTATCCGGTCTACTCGAAGTGGGCCGACACCTACTCGAAGGACACCCAGGTCAAGCTGAACTACCAGGCCATCGGCTCGGGCGGTGGGATCAAGCAGATCACCGAGGGCACGGTGGACTTCGGGGCATCGGACGCGCCCCTCAAGCCCGAGGAGCTCGACAAGGCCGGGCTCATCCAGTTCCCGGTGGTCATGGGGGGCGTGGTCCCGGTCATCAACCTGGCCGGCGTCAAGGCCGGCGAGCTGAAGCTGACCCCGGACGTCCTCGCGGATCTGTTCCTCGGCAAGGTCGCCAAGTGGAACGACCCGCGCCTGGTCCAGAGCAACCCCGGCCTCAAGCTTCCCGACGTGGCGGTGACCGTGGTCCACCGCTCGGACGGCTCGGGAACCACCTGGATCTTCACCAACTATCTGGCCAAGGTCAGCCCGGACTGGGCCAAGGCCGTGGGCAGCGACAAGTCGGTGGCCTGGCCGACCGGTGTCGGCGGCAAGGGGAACCAGGGCGTGGCCTCCTACGTCCAGCGCATCAATGGCGCCATCGGCTACGTCGAGTCCGCCTACGCCAGCCAGAACCACATCGCGCACGCCAAGCTCAAGAACCACGAGGGCGCCTTCGTCGAGCCCACCGACGACGCCGTCCAGGCCGCCGCCAAGGGCGCGGACTGGGCCAAGGCCAAGGGCTTCTACGTGGTCCTCACCGATCAACCGGGCACGGGCGCCTGGCCGATCACCGGCGCGTCGTTCGTCCTCGTCCACCGGCAGCAGAAGGACGGAGCCACCGGTCGTGCGGTGCTGCGCTTCTTCGACTGGAGCTACCGCAACGGGAACGCCGCCGCCAAGGAGCTCGGGTACATCCCCATGCCGACGAGCGTGGTGGACCTGGTCGAGAAGAGCTGGGAGAAGGATCTCAAGGACGCCGCCGGAGAGAAGCTGTGGCCGGCCGACAAGGCGCCGGCGGCGGCGGCCCCAGCGGCTGCGGCCAAGCAGGCGGTCAAGTAGTCGGCGCGTGAGCGCGCTCGGACACCTCGGGCCCGTCATGAAGAACCCAGCGAGCTCGAACCACGGGGTTCTGACGTGAGCGGTCTCGGCGCCGTCGCCCGCAATGCGGGCGCGGGCTCAGCGGAGCCCGGCTCCGACTTCGGGGGCGGGCCGCTCGATCCGCCCACGGTCCCCCCGGCGGAGCCGCCGGTCCCGCCCCGGGCGGTGGTCGCGCGCGCGCAGAGCCCGGGGGACCGGTTCTTCCGTGGGACGACGCAGTTCTTCGCCGTCCTGGTCCTGGTCTCGGTGTTCGGCATGCTGGTGACGCTGGTCGTGGGGGCGTGGCCAGCGCTCAAGACCTTCGGGCTCGGCTTCCTCGCCAGCAAGGAGTGGAACCCGGTCACCGAGCGCTTCGGGGCGCTGGCTCCCCTCTACGGCACGGTGATCACCTCGATCATCGCGCTCGCGGTCGGGGTTCCGGTCAGCTTTGGCATCGCCCTCGTCATCACCGAGCTCGCCCCGCGCTGGCTCAAGCGCCCGATCGGGGTGGCCATCGAGCTCCTGGCCGCCATCCCCAGCATCATCTACGGGATGTGGGGGTTGTTCGTGTTCGCGCCGGTGTTCTCGGCGCACCTGCAACCCTGGCTGACCGAGCACCTCGGGTCCTGGCCGATGGTGGGAGCCCTGTTTCAAGGGGCGCCCATGGGGATCGGCATGCTGACCGCCGGCTTGATCCTGGCGATCATGATCATTCCCTTCATGACCGCGGTCATGCGGGACGTCTTCGAGACGGTGCCGCCCGCGCTGCGCGAGTCGGCGTACGCGCTCGGGTGCACCACCTGGGAGGTGGTGTGGCAGGTGGTGCTGCCCTACACCCGCGTGGGCGTCATCGGGGGCATCATGCTCGGGCTCGGGCGCGCCCTCGGCGAGACCATGGCGGTGACCTTCGTCATCGGGAACGCCCACGACATCCATCTGTCGCTGTTCATGCCGGGCAACACCATCTCGTCGACCCTGGCCAACGAGTTCACCGAGGCGGTCACGCCGCTTTACACGTCCTCTCTGCTGGCGCTCGGGCTCGTGCTGTTCGTGCTCACGCTGGTGGTCCTGGTGGCCGCGCGGCTGATGCTGATGCGGCTGCGGGCCCGCGAGGGGGAACGCACATGAGCGTCAGCCTGCACAAGGACAGCCGGCAGCTCAACCTCCTCTACACCAAGCGCCAGCTCGTGAACCGGATAGGGCTGACCCTGTCGGTGCTGGCCACGCTCTTCGGGCTGTTCTGGCTCGGCTGGCTGCTCTGGACTCTGTTCGGCAGCGGGCTGCGCTGGATCAGTCCCCGTCTGTTCGTGGAGGCGACCCCGCCGCCCGGCGCCAACGGAGGCCTCGCCAATGCCATCCTCGGCAGCGTGATCCTGACCGCGGCGGGGGTCGGGATGGGCGCTCCGGCGGGCATCCTGGCCGGGACCTACCTCGCCGAGTTCGGGCGCCATTCCCGCCTCGGCGCGATCGTGCGCTTCGTGAACGACATCCTGCTCAGCGCCCCGTCGATCATCGTGGGGGTCTTCGTCTACGCCCTGGTGGTGGTGCGCGCCGGACACTTCTCGGGCTGGGCCGGTGCGCTGGCGCTGGCGCTGATCGTGCTGCCGGTGGTGGTGCGCACCACCGAGAACATGATGCGCCTCGTGCCGGACGGGCTGCGCGAGGCGGCGGCGGCGCTCGGGGCGCCGCGCTGGAAGGTCACCATGGTGGTCGTCTACCGCAGCGCCCTGCCGGGCATCATGACCGGCGTGCTGCTGGCCATGGCCCGGGTGAGCGGAGAGACCGCCCCGTTGCTGTTCACGGCCCTCAACAACCAGTTCTGGAGCACCGACATGAGTCGGCCCTTCCCCAACCTGCCGGCGGTGATCTTCCAGTTCGCGATGAGCCCCTACGACGACTGGCAGCACCTGGCCTGGGCGGGCGCGCTGCTCATCACCGTCACCATCCTCGTCATCAACATCGTCGCCCGCTTCCTGTTGCGGCGGACCCGCAGCAATTGAGCACCCGCAGATCCGCAGATTCGCAGAACCGATCGTGAGGCAATCCATGGAAACATCCGGACCCGAGTCCACGCACAGTCACAACTTGCCCGGAGCCTCGACCTCGGGGTCCGGGTCGGCATCGCTCCGAAACGCGGCGGCTGGGCATCCCCACGCCGACAGCGACCGAAACAGGGTCGCCGGCACCGCCACCCTGGCTGACGCCAAGCTGGAGATCCGGGGCCTGAGCTTCTTCTACGGGAAGTACAAGGCCCTGCACGACATCGACCTCGACATCCACGATCGCCAGGTCACGGCGTTCATCGGGCCCTCCGGCTGCGGCAAGTCCACCTTGCTGCGGACCCTCAACCGCATCTACGAGCTCTACCCGGGGCAGCACGCCACGGGGAAGATCATGCTCGGCGGCCGCAACCTGCTCGAGCGCGCCGACGACGTCAACCTGCTGCGGGCCAAGGTCGGGATGGTCTTCCAGAAGCCGACCCCGTTCCCCATGTCGGTCCAGGACAACATCAGCTTCGGGGTGCGCCTGTACGAGCGGCTGTCGCGCACCGACATGGAGGAGCGGGTGCAGTGGGCGCTGGAGAAGGCGGCCCTCTGGACCGAGGTCAAGGACAAGCTGCGCCAGGAGGGGACGGCCCTGTCGGGTGGACAGCAGCAGCGCCTCTGCATCGCCCGGGCGGTGGCCGTGAAGCCGGAGGTCTTGCTGCTCGACGAGCCGGCCTCGGCCCTCGATCCCATCTCCACGCAGAAGATCGAGCAGCTCATCACCGAGCTCAAGGCCGACTACACCATCGCGATCGTGACCCACAACATGCAGCAGGCGGCGCGGGTCTCGGACTACACGGCGTTCATGTACCTCGGGCGGTTGATCGAGTTCGGGGAGACCAAGCGGGTCTTCACCAAGCCCACCGAGCGGCAGACCGAGGAGTACATCACCGGACGGTTCGGATGAGCATGCGACAGCACACCAGCCACGAGTTCGAGTCCGAGCTCGAGGCGGTCCGCCAGCGCATCTTCGGGATGGGCCGCCACGTGGACCAGGTCCTCGAGGAGAGCGGGAGGGCCCTGCAGGAGCGGGACACCGCCCTCGGCAACCAGATCATCGTCGGTGACAAGCAGACCGACTCGATGGAGATGGAGATCGACCACCTGTGCCTCGAGATCCTGGTGCGTCGCCAGCCGGTGGCCGGCGACCTGCGGCTCCTCACCTCGGCCCTCAAGCTGGTCATCGATCTCGAGCGGATCGGCGATCTCGGGGTCAGCATCGCGGCGCGGGTGGTGGAGCTCGGGCACGAGGCGGCCCTCACCCCGTACGACGACCTCTTGCGCATGATGACCACGGCGCGCGAGATGCTGCGCGAGGCGCTGGCGGCCCTCGAGAACCAGGATCCGGCGCGGGCCTCGCGGGCCATCGACAAGGACGAGGTGGTGGACGCGTACTACACCCAGATCTTCAACGACGTGCTCGGGCGGATGCGCGAGAGCCCGGACAACATCTTCCGGGCCACCCGGATCCAGGCCATCTCCAAGTACATCGAGCGCATCGGGGACCACGCCACCAACATCGCCGAGCGGGTGATCTTCATCCTGACCGGCGAGGACATCCGGCACGTCTCGCGGGTGCGCCGCAGCGACCTCTCCTGACCGGCGGCCGGGCGGGCTGGAGTGAAGTGGGGCCCCTCTCCCTGACCCTCTCCCCGCTCCGCGGGGCAAGGGGGATGAGATCGAGGGGCGGGGCTCGGCTCCACCTCCCCTCCTGTCCCCTCCCTCCGCGAAGCGGGGGGCTAGGGAGAGGGGTCCCACTTCATCGGGGGCCGCGAAGTCTTGTTCACCTCCCGCTGTTCAAGCGAGCGTAGCGCGGCTTTGCCGCGCGGAGCGAGAGGGGCGCGGGGACGTGCGAGCGGCAGCGAGCCACGTCCCCGATGCAATGAAACAGCCACGTCCCCGGTTCAATCAGAAGCCGGGGAGAATCGGCGTCCCTTCGAGGCGGACGGCCTTCAAGCTCTCGGGATCGAGCCCCAGCGCCTGGAGGATGGTCGGGGCCACCTGCGAGGTGACCGAGAGCAACCGATTGCCAACAAGCCGGTGACGTCCCGTCACATCGGGGCCCGATCCCAGGCCGCCGGTGCTGGAATCACGGGATCTGGCCGGTCGCAGCGGGCCCGAGCCGGAGAGCTTGGTATGGTCGAGGTGCGGGCGTGCACGGTTGCAAGCCGCAAGCAGGAGGTCTCACCATGTCCATTCACCCGGTTCATCACCCAGTTCAACTTGGTGTCGAGCGCGCGCCTCGGCTCGAGCGCATTCACGTGGTCATCCGGCTCGTGTTGCTGGTCGCCATCGGGCTCATCGGGCTGTCGTCGGTGTACTGGATGCTGTACCTCGGCCTGCCGGCGGTGGTGGCGATGCTGGTGTTGCGCCGCGGGGGCTCGGCCTACCTGGTGGAGGAGGGACCCCGCCTGGTGCGCGTGCTGCGCTGGTTGACCGGCGCCTACGCGTACCTGTGGCTCCTGACCGACGTGCTGCCCTCGTTCGATCCGGGCGGGCAGGCCCCGGTGGACTTTCAGGTCGAGCTCGGCGGGGTGCCAACCGGGCCGTCCGTGCTGCTGCGAATCGTGTACAGCCTGCCCGCCCTGTTGCTGGCCGCGGTGCTGTCCGTCGCGGGCAGCCTGCTGTGGCTGGTGGGGGCGGGCTTCGTGCTGGTGCGGGAGCGCATGCCGGCCCCCATCGCCGATTTTCTCGCCATGGCGCTGCGCTACCACGCGCGCCTCATCGCCTACCACCTGTCGCTCGTGGAGCGCTATCCGAGCCTGGAATCGGAGCTCGAGCAGGACCGGGCGCACCGCGACCAGGGCATCGCGCACGTCACCGGCTCCCCCGCCGCCCGCTGAGCTCGGCCCCACGCCCGCGGGCGTGCGCCCGCGGGGCCCCCGATCGACCCGCCGGGGCTGTTGGTGTACGCTCTCCATGAGCCATGTCGAGCCCCAATGCTCTGGTTGCATGCACCATGGCCGTCGTCCTCGGCATCGCCCTCGCGAGCCCGCGTCCAGCCGCGGCCGAGAAGCTGGATGCACGCCGGCACTACGAGAAGGCCACGGCGGCCTTCGGGCTCGGCAAGTATGACGAGGCGGCCCGCGAGTACGAGGCGGCCTTCGAGCTCAAGCCCGATCCCGCGCTGCTGTACAACGCCGCGCAGGCCTGCCGGCTGGCGGGGCGGAGCGCGCGGGCCATCGAGCTGTATCGCAACTACCTGCGGCTCTACGGTGGCGAGGCGCTGAATTCGGAGGATGCGCGTCAGCACATCGCCCGTCTCGAGGCGGCGCAGAGCGCCGAGGGCCCCGCGCCCCCAGTTGCCGTGTCGCCCATCGGGGAAACGCCGTCCGCCCCGCAGGGCGTGGCCGGGGGCGTGGGTGCGGCCGGGTCGCTGACCGGTGACCGGTTGTCGCCCGACGCGCCCGCTGTCTCCCTGGCGCCCCGCCTGGTCCCGGCGGATCCGGGGTCTCCCGCTGGCCCGCCGGCGCTCGGCCTCGGCGCGCCGGCCCGAGCCGCCACCGCGCCGATGGCGGCAGGTCCCTCGGCCCTCACGGCCAGGCCGGCCTTCTGGGTGATCCTGGCGGCGACCGTCGCGGTGGTCGCCGGTGGCACCGCGCTGCTGCTCTCGCGGTCCGGAGATCAGGATCCGAAGGCCACCCTCGGAATCGTCAACGCCAATTGACTTCCCCAACCTCAGCTCCGCGACGGCCCGCGCTGGTCCTCGTCCTGCTCGTCGGGATCCTCGCGGTCGCGAGCCTCGTCGGTCAGCTCGGTTGCGGACAGATCCGCCCCTGCCGGACCGGGACCGTGTTTCTCACCATCCGGCTGTCGGCGGCCGACGGAATCGACCGTCTGTCGATCGACCTCGCGGTGAATGGGGCATCATCCCTGGCCCCGGGGGAGCTGGCGCTCGCGCCCGGCAACCGCGCGGGCGGAGGGGTCGAGGTGGATTTCCCGAAGGGCTATCCGGCCGGGGCGGAGGTGGTGGTGGTCGTCACCGCCTGGGCCGGCGCGAATCCCGTCGGGACTCGCTCGGCGCGCCAGACGCTCGCGCCCTCCTGCTCGAGCCTCGAGCTCGACTTCACGACCGACGCCGGCGCCGGCCGGGACACGCCCGCATCCGACGCGGGAGCGGGAGACGGCGGCGACGCGGACGGGAGCGACAGCGACACCGCCAGGGCGGCGACCGGCGGCCAGGCCTTCGGCGGTTCGAGCTCGGGCGGAAGTCCAGGCGGGAGCGCCGGCACGAGCGGCGGCGGGAACGGGGGTCTCGTCGGTGCGGGGGGAAGCGGCGGTCTCGCGGGAGCCGGGAGCGGGGGCGCGGCGGGAGCGGGCACGGGAGCGCCCGGGGGTGGCGCCGGCGCGGCCGGGGCCGGCGGCGGGAGCATGGGCGGAGGCGCGGGAGGCGCGGGAGGCGCGGGAGGAGGACCGTGCCTCCCGACCGGCCAGGAAGACTGCTCCGACGGCATCGACAACGACTGCAACGGCAACGTCGACTGCGCCGACGACGCCTGCTCCCCGATCACCGAGTGCGTGTCCGTCGATCCTAAGCTCGGCCCGCTCGGAAACTCCCTCGTCGCCGGTGCCACCTGCCCTGCGTATGCGCCGACCGGCAAGGTCCTCGACGGGGGCTTGATCGCGGCCGGCTGCACGGGCTGCGCGTGTACCGCCGGGACCGCGGCCATCGCCTGCTCGACCACCCTGTCCAGCTTCGATACGGCCGCCGATTGCGGCAATCCGTCCGCGCCCGGTCGCGCCGCCGCCGGCACGGTCGACTCGACCGCGCCGGGTTGCCTCGTTCCGGACTGGGCGGCCTCGTCGACCGGAGCCCTGTTCGGCTTCCAGATGGACCCATTCCAGGCCAAGCTCAGCGGAGCGTGCGCCCCCACCGGCACCCCGACCAAGGGCACTCCGATCTGGACCACGGGCGCGAAGTTCTGCGGCATCCCCCGGGCCGGCGGCGGTTGCCCCGCCGGACAGGCCTGCGTCCCCCGTGAGGTCGCCGCCGCCGGAACTTGTGCTCTCCTCGACGGCGCACAGACCTGCCCGGCGGGTCTACGCCAAAGCGTCTGGTACACCGGGTTCGTCGATGGTCGCAGCTGCGGCGCCTGCAGCTGCTCGGCCCCCACCGGCGGGGACTGCAATTCAATGTTGATCGCCGTCGACGGCGACTCCATCTGCCGGGGCGTGACCGGCTACCTCCGCAGCAGCAGCCCCCGGCTGTGCGTGGCCGGCCCGACGGGGATCTTGTCGCCCGGCGTGGCCTTCAGCGGAACGCCGGTGGGACCCACCTGCCGCGCGGTGGCGCCGATGAGCGGCGAGCTCACGGCCACCGGGGCACAGACCCTGTGTTGCTTGTGACCACCACCGGCTGAAGCGAAATCGGCCAGACCCGCCCCAGGTGCGTTAGAATCGTCGCGACTGGCTGTCGAGCCGGGGAGACAGGTGTCGCTTCGAACAACTGGATTCGGTCCACGGCAGAGAAAGCTCGCGATTGGCTGCGCGCTGGCGGCGTTCGCCGCTGGCGGGTGCCCTTCGATTCACCCCACCCCGGTAGCAGACCCGACACTCCCGGGAGCCGTGCGCGGGCCCGACGCTGGCTCCCCGGGCCTCGACGCGTCGTCCTCCGCGGACCTCGACGCGGGCTTCGAGCTCGCCCCGCGCGAGGCCGTGGGAACGATGGCGTGCGGCAACGGGCGCCTCGATCCCGGGGAGGCCTGCGACGACGGCAACCAGCGCGACCAGGACGGGTGCTCCCGCGACTGCCGCCGCATCGAGCCGGACTTCGCGTGCCCCATGCCAGGCTTGCCGTGCATCTACCAGGTCAAGTGTGGCGACGGCGTGCTCGGCGGGAGCGAACGATGCGATCCGCCCAGCGTCGGCCACGGGTGCTCCCTGGCCTGCCAGGTCGAGCCAGGATGGGTCTGCGATGCGCCCGCCGCATGCCACCAGACGGTGTGCGGCGATCGACGCACCGAAGGAGCCGAGGCGTGTGACGATGGCAACCAGATCGATGGCGATGGCTGCTCCGCCAGCTGCAGCCTCGAGCCGGACTGCACCTCGGGGACCTGCGGGTCGAAGTGCGGGGACGGGCTCACGCTCCTTCCGGAGGCCTGTGACGACGGGAACCAGTCCGACGGCGACGGGTGCGCGCACGACTGCACGATCGAGCCGGGGTGGACTTGCAGGGCCGATGCCGAGAGTCCTCCCGCGGAGCTCGCCCTGCGGGTGGTCTACCGGGACTTCATCAGCTTTCCGATCGGCGGGGGCGTCCGCCACCCCGACTTCGAGCGCTTCGGCGGGATGGGGGTGACGCCGATGCTGGTCAAGCCTGTCCTCGATCCGACCGGGAAGCCCATCATGGACGGCCGCTGCACCGCGCCCGGGATCACTCCGCTGTGCCCGTACGATCAGCAACTCACCACGGCGGCGAACTTCGATGCGTGGTACCACGACACACCGGGCGTCAACATCCCCATCGCCGGCGTGCTTCGCTTGCCCCGGACGGCCGCCGGGGACTACATCTATGACTCGGGGACCATGGGCTTTTATCCGATCGACGGTCAGGCATGGACCCTGCCGCCGGCGCGCGAGGCTCCCGCCATGGCCGACGCCACGATCAACGACGGGGGCCTGCACAACTTCGGGTTCACCACCGAGATTCGCTACTTCCTGCAGTACCGGGGGGGCGAGTCCCTGGTCTTCAGCGGCGACGACGACATGTGGATCTTTCTCAACCGGCACCTGGCGCTCGACGTCGGAGGGTTGCACACCCGCACCGAGCGCACGTTGAGCGTGGACGGAAATGCTGCCGCCTGGGGCCTCACCCCAGGCGGGCTCTACGAGCTCGCGCTGTTCCACGCCGAGCGCCACAGCGCCGGCTCGAACTTCAAGTTGACCCTGACTGGCTTCGCGCCGAGCTCGAGCGCCTGCCACTCGACCTGCGGCGACGGCGTGGTGGCCTCCCCGGTCGAGCAATGCGACGACGGCAACACCCTCGACGGCGACGGCTGCTCCCACGACTGTCGCCACGAGCTCGTGATTCCTTAGAGCCCGTCACACCCCGTGGCCGTGATGGTCGGCGTGATCGTTGCCGTGGCCGTGCCCATGGTCGTTGACGTGCACGTGAACGTCAACGCAACCGTGGGCGTGGTCGACTGGGTAGCTTCGTGAGATGCCGTGCGGATCACGCGAGAATCCTGCGCGATCGGCATCCTGCGACCACTTGAACCGCCATTCGGTCACGATCGCGATCACGGGGGGGATCACGTTCACGTGCACGGCCCACGATCAGGGGGCCGGCCACGATCACGGTCACGGGTCGTGACGAACCTTCTCGGGACGGGCCGTCGCCCGCCTCAGCGGCAGGCGCCGTTGAGGCAGCCGAAGAACGAGCAGAACTGCGGAGCGGATGGCTGGCAGGCTCCCGCGCCGTCGCAGATGGGGGCGGGGGTGACGCTGAAGAAGCCATTGCACGTGGCGGCTCCGCAGGCCGTGCCGGCGGCGCGCACCGCGCAGGCCCCGGCCCGGCACATCCCCGTCTGGCCGCAGGGCGATTGCGCGCTGGCGGCGCAGACACCCTGGGGATCGGGGGTGCCGTCGCTGACGGCCCGGCAGGTGCCGACGCTGCCCCCGACGTTGCAGGCGGTGCAGGCCCCCTTGCAGGTGGTGTCGCAGCAGACCCCCTGCGCGCAGTGGGTCGAGCTGCACTCGGAGCCCGCGCTGCACGCCTGGCCGTTGTTCTTGAGCCCACACGAGCCGTTGGTGCAGACGAAGCCCGCGGCACACTCGGCGCTGGTGGAGCAGTTGGCGAAGCACTTGGTCCCCGTGCAGACGAACGGACTGCAGCCGCGCGTCGTGGGTGTGGCGCACTGCCCGGCGGCGGTGCAGGTGGCGGCCGGCGTGTAGGTTCCACCGCTGCACTTCTCGCCGGCGCAGGCGGTCCCGGCCGGATACTTCTGGCAGGCGCCCCCCCCGTCACACAGCCCGTTCGCGCCGCAGGCAGCCTTTCCCTGGTCGACGCAGGTCTTGCGCGGATCGGCGGTGCCGGCGGCGGCGTTCATGCAGCGGCCGAGCGAGCCCGCGAGCCCGCAGGACCGGCAAGGACCCGTGCACGCCGACTCGCAGCACACCCCGTCCACGCACGCGGCCGAGGCGCACTCGGCCGCGGCGGCGCAGACCTGCCCGTTCGCCTTCTTGCCGCTGCACTGCCCGACGGTCATCCCGCCCACCACCGACGAGACGCACGGGTGTCCCGCGATGCAGTCCGCGTCGGAGGCGCAGGTTCGATTGCAGGCTCCGGCGGCGCAGCGGAAGGGCGAACAATCGACCTCCTGTGGGGCGCGGCAGTTGCCAATCCCGTCGCACAGCTGCGCAGGGCTCTGGGTGGCGTCGCCCGCGCAGACGGAGGGACCACAGAGCGTGGTGGCCGGAAACTTCGCGCAGGCGCCGAGCCCATCGCACCGTCCGGTCGCCCCACAGGTCGCGGGGGCGCTCTCCTTGCAGAAGTCGGGATCGGGCAAGCCGACCGCGAGCAGCCCGCAGGTCCCCTCCTTGCCCGGCTGGTTGCACGACATGCACTCGCCGGCGCAGGCCACGTTGCAGCAGACCCCGTCGACGCAGAACCCGCTCGCGCAGCGATCGTTGGTCTGGCAGACCTGCCCGTTCAGGGCCTTGCCGCAGGCATTGTTCACGCACTGCTGGCCGGCAGCGCACTCGGCGTTGGTGGTACACGAGGTGGCGCAGTCGTTGGTCGTTGGGCTACACGTGTACGGAAAGCAGGGCGTGAGCGGGGAAGGCGCGCAGGCACCATTCCCATCGCAAGCGAAGCCGCCCGTGATGCCGTCTCCGGCGCACTTGCCCCCCTTGCAAGGCGTGCGGGCGAGGTGCAGCCGACAGGCCCCGTCGCCGTCACAGGTTCCGTCGGTCCCGCAGGTCGACGGCGCGGTGATCGGACACTCGGTCGGATCGGTCGGTGCCAGGCCGGCGGGGACCGGGAGACATTGCCCCTCGTTGCCCGGCAAGGCACAGGACAGGCACGTCCCGTTGCACGCGGAGGCGCAGCACACCCCGTCGGTGCAGAACCCGCTCGCGCATTCGTTGTCGCAGGTGCAAGCCGCCGAGTTCGGGGTGGTGGCGGCTGCGCCCGCCGTGACGCAGCGGCCGTCCGCGGAAGGCTCGAGGACCTGTTGCGTATCCGGGCCCAGCGCCGCGTCCGAGGGCGAATCCACGCCGAAGGGGATCGCGCGTGCCCCCCCACATCCCAGGGACCCCAGGCAGACCAGAAAAACCAGGAAGACCAGGAAAACTGGGAAAACCGGGCTCGGCGCGAGACCTTCGGCAAGGGCGAAGACCCGCAGCACGCGGGGGGGACCCGAAACCTCGCCGAGCGCCGCGGGAGCACGTGGAGCCCGAGCGATCCGGGCTTCGATGCACGGCGGAGAGGAGGTCACAGGTGGTCTTTTCGCGCACACATCTCACTCCGACAAGGGCAAAGCGGCTGGCGAAGCTTCGAATCAGGAATTCCACGACGTCCCGCGTGACGAAACGCCGAGGGCTCCGCGGTCCTTCCAAGATGGTTGCTGAGCTGCCCGATGCCAACCAGCGGCGAACAACGCCCCGCGTTCGCGATACCTTTACAACCCCGGCCTCGCCCGACAAGATTCGCCGGTGCCAGACACCCTCTCGCGCCTTTCTGCTGCCGAGGTCTCGAGCGCCGCGGTGCGTCTCGCCCTCGCCGCGTGCGCGGGCGCTGTCCTCGCGCTGACGCTCGGCTGCGCCCACCCGCACCCGGCCGCGGGCACCGGCCTGTCCGCGGCGGCGGCGTCCACGGGCGCGGCGGGATCGGCCCCGGTCCCCGAGCTCGCCCGCCTCTTCGATGACTACTACGAGGAGAGCCTGGCCCTCGACCCGGTCACCGCGACCACCCTCGGCGATCACCGCTATGACGATCGGATGGCCAACGACATCTCCGAGGCCTTCCGGGAGCGCCTCGGGGAGGTGGCGCACCGGTTCCTGGCCCGCCTCGGGGCCATCTCTCCCGCCGGGCTGACCGGCGAGGACCGCCTCGGCTACGAGCTCTTGCACCGGGAGCTCACCGATCGCCTGGAGGGACTGACCTTCCCCGATCATCTCCTCGCCCTGACCCACATCTCGGGCCAGCCGGTCGACTTTCCCATCATGGGCTCGGGCGGCGGGGTTCATCCCTTCGAGACCGCAGCCGACTACGATCACTTCCTGCGGCGGATGGACGACTTCGTGGTCTGGGTGGACACCGCCATCGCGAACATGCGTCGCGGAATCGGGCTCGGGGTCGTGCACCCCCGGCCGGTGATCGAGAAGCTCCTGCCACAGCTCGATGCCCAGGTGGTGGCCAATCCGGAGGACAGCATCTTCTTCGCGCCGCTGCGGCACTTCCCGCCCGCGGTCGGCGCGGCCGACCGGGCGCGCCTCGAGCTCGCTTACCGCTCCAAGATCCGTCAGCTCCTGGTCCCGACCTACCGCCGCCTGCGGACGTTCCTCGCGGACGACTATCTCCCGCACTGCCGCACGACGGTGGCCATCGAGAGCCTGCCGAACGGCGTCGCCTACTATGCCTACCGTGTGCGCACGTCCACCACCACGCGGCAGACGCCGGACCAGATCTTCCAGGTGGGGGAGAGCGAGGTGGCGCGCATCGAAGGAGAGCTCGACAAGGTGCGGACCCGCGCCGGGTTCAAGGGAGATCTGCCTGCCTTCGCCCGCGCGCTCGCCAGCGCGCCCGGCGGCGCCACCACCCGCGAGGGTCTGATCGCGAGCTACGAGGATCTGCGCGGCCGGGTATGGGGGGCGCTGCCCTCGCTGTTCGGGCGACTCCCCCGCGCGCCCTTCCAGATTCGGCCCATCGAGGCCTTTCGCGAGGACTCGGCTCCCTCCCAGTACCAGCAGCCGAGCCCGGATGGCTCGCGCGCAGGCGTCTTCTTCGTGAACGCAGGCGACATCGCCAAGGGAAGATCGATGCGGGTCTCGGAGACCCTCTTCCTGCACGAGGCGGTTCCCGGCCACCACATGCAGATCGCTCTGCAATACGAGAACACCAACCTCCCGAAGTTCCATCGCCTGCTCGGCTATACCGCCTTCGTGGAAGGGTGGGCCCTCTACGCCGAGTCTCTCGGGCCCGAGCTCGGCCTCTTCCGCGATCCGACCCAGCAGATCGAGCACCTCGGGGCCGAAATGCTCCGCGCGGTCCGGCTGGTGGTCGATACCGGCCTACACCACCGCGGGTGGTCCCGCGAGAAGGCCATCGACTACTACAAGAAGCATGTCCTCTCCACCAGCGAGGACGTGGCGGCCAGCGCGGAGCTCGAGATCGATCGCTACATCGCCTGGCCCGCCCAGGCCCTCGCCTACAAGACCGGGCAGCTCGAGCTGGCGGCGCTGCGCGCGCGGGCCTCTCGGGAGCTGGGCGGAGCGTTCGACGTGCGGGCGTTTCACGACCAGATCCTCCGCGAAGGGCCTTTGCCTCTCGACATTCTGGAAACACAGATCGACGATTGGGCAACATCTCGTGGCGCCGGAGCGGGCCCCTCCCCCCACTGACCGGCTCCCCCCTCTGACCGGGCCTTGAGCCTCGACCGGTGCCTGCTAAGGTTCGGGACCTAGGCCAGGGAAGGGGGTTGCTTGAGCTCGCATCAGACGACCGTTGAGGAGGACTCCGAAGGAGACGGGAAGGACGGGGGGCAAGATGGACGCCCCAAGGATGGCAACAGGGAGGCCAGCAGTCCGGACGACGTAACGCTGAACGGGTTCACCAACGAGCTCCACGTCCTCATCATGTCTCCCGTGTCATTCGGGAGCTTCCCGTTGCCGAGCCAGGGAGATCTCCTGGTGGGCCGTTCGGCGACCTGCCCTATCCGGGTCGAGGACCCGCTCGCCTCCCGCGAGCATGCGCGCCTGCACGTGAACCCCGACCAGGAGGGGAGCGGGTTCCGCTTTCACATCGAGGATCTCAACAGCGCCAACGGCACCCGGGTCCGCGACAAGCGCATCCCGCCCGGCAAGGCGGTGCCCCTCTTCGTCGGGGAGGCGGTGAAGGTGGGCTCGACCGTGCTCATGTTGCAGCAGAGCCGTCCCACCGTGGGCGCGGGCCGGCTGTGGTCCCGCGCTTACTTCGAAGGTCTGCTCGAGAGCGAGTGTGCGCGGGCCTCGGAGGACGACGCGTTCGCGGTGGCACGCATTCACATGGGCGCGCAGACCTCCTGGTCACGGATCGTACCCATCCTGGTGCGAGAGGTCCCCTTCCCGCACGTGTTCGCGGCGTATGGTCCGCGCGACTACGAGATCCTCTTCCGGGAGCGCTCATCGAACGAGGTGGTGCGGCGGATGAACCGCTTGATCGCCGAGTTCCAGAAATGCGCCATCGTCGCCAACCAGGCGGTTGCCTGGTACCCGCGCGATGGCGTGACGGCCAAGACCCTGCTCGACCGGATGGAAGCGCTGCTGCGGGTTCGCCCTGGATCGGCAGCGATCGCTTGGCCAACCGACGAACCGCTGAACCGGGTGGTCCCCCCGGTGACCATCGAAGCTGCGGCGAGCGCCCCCGAGGTCGCGGGGTCGGTTGCGGCGGGTGGGATCGGTGTCGCGGCGGCGCTGCCAGGTGAACCGGTCAGCGCCGCTGGAATGACCCGGCTGCGCGAGATGGCCCGCCGGGCCGCCGCCAGGAAGATCAATGTCCTCATCCTGGGGGAGACGGGGGCCGGCAAGGAGGTCCTGGCCCGCGCCATTCACGACCTCTCCGGGAGGCGGGGAAAGTTCGTCGCGCTCAACTGCGCGAGCCTGCCCGAGCAGCTGGTCGAGAGCGAGCTCTTCGGATACGAGAAGGGGGCCTTCAGCGGCGCGAGCAGCGCGAAGCTCGGTCTCATGGAGGCCGGCAACGGGGGGACGGTGTTCCTCGACGAGATCGGGGAGATGCCGGAACGGATCCAGGCGCGGCTCCTGCGGGCGCTCGAGACCCGGGAGATTCTTCCCGTGGGGGCCGTCAAGCCGCGGCCCATCGACGTGCGCTTCCTGGCGGCGACCAACCGCGACCTCGAGCTCGAAGTGCGCAACGGGCGGTTCCGCCGCGATCTGTTCTTTCGTTTGAACGGCATCAGCCTGACCATCCCTCCGCTGCGAGAGCGGGTGAGTGAGATCCCCGAGCTCGCGCGGACCTTCCTCGTGGAGGCGAGCCGGGAGTCGGGCGACGAGGAGCCGCCGAGGGTCGCTCCGGAGTCGATGCGCCTCCTGCTCGACCATGCCTGGCCCGGGAACATCCGCGAGCTCAAGAACACCATCGAGCGGGCGCTCGTGCTCTGCGACGGTCCAGAGATCCTGCCCGAGCACCTCTTGCCCCTCGGACAGATCCCGGACGACCCGCCGGCGGCCCCCGCCACTGCGCCGGAGCCAGGGCGAGCCGCCGATCGTTACGCCGCCGAGATCGGGGCGGCGTCGTCGGCCGATGGGCAGGAGCCGGCGTGGCTCGGAGATCCCATGAAGGCCGCCGAGCGCACCGCCATCCTGGCGGCGCTCGATGCCAACGCCTGGAGTCAGACGCGCGCGGCCAAGGCGCTCGGGATCCCGCGGCGCACGTTCGTCTCGAAGCTGGCTTACTACGGAATCCCGCGTCCCCAGCGGCAGCGGCAGCGCGTCGACGAGCCCACCAACGGGTGACCCGCGCCGCGTTGCGCGTTGCGCAATGCCGCATGGGCGAATACGGATTGTTACGTTCGTGGCACGGCCGGCGGGCGCCTCCTACCCTGACAGGAGGATCGTCGAAACGTCGAATTTGGGGGGAATTCCGTGATCGCACATTCGTCTTGCGCGCGAGGGATCCGCCGGATGACGCTGGTCGTCCATCTCGGATTCGGACTCGGACTCGGACTCGCGGGCTGTTCAGGGGACATTTCGAGCCCCGGCGCGCCGGCCGCGGCTCCTGCCGGCGCCATTACAATGGCCGGAGGCGGGGCGGTGAGCTCGACCAGCTCTGGGGCGGGCCCCGGGGCACCCGGGGCACCTGCCTCCGTCAGCCAGCCTGCATCCGTGATACCCAGCGCCGGCGACATGGTGACGCTCCACACGTCCGACGCGGCCAGCGCCCGGCGCCAGGCCCTGATCCAGTTCCTGTGGGGCGCGGATGGATTTCCGGCCACCGCCCTGCCGACCTCGGTCGACCTCGACGTCCCGACGCCGGTGACGGGTCTCTCCAACCTCGCGCGGGTGGACGAGCTGCACTTCCAGATGGATGCGGGCGTGGAGTCCTTCGCCTACCACTTCATTCCGCTCACGGGCACCCAGGCTCGCGCCGTCATCCTGCATCAGGGGCACTCTCCCGTGCTCGACGACGACCATTCGCTCGCCGATGTCTCGTTCGGCATGCAGCGCACCGTCGACAACCTCCTGACGGCGGGATACGCCGTGCTGGCCATGTACATGCCAGGGTGCCTGCCGCCCGCCAGTGGCTGCACCATTCCGCACGCGCAGATCGTGGAGCTGCCGACCACCGGCAACGGCATCAAGTTCTTCCTCGAGCCGGTGGCGCGCGGCCTCAATTACCTCGAGACCCAGGCCGCGAAGGATGGCTTCACCCCCTACACGGACGTTGCGATGGTCGGTCTGTCGGGCGGGGGGTGGACCACCACCGTCTACGCGGCCCTCGATCCCCGCATCACCCTCAGCATCCCGGTGGCGGGCTCGCTGCCGCTGCCGATGCGGAACGCGGTCGGTGACGAGGAGCAGTTCCTGCCGGCCTTCTACGCCATCGCCGACTACCCGGATCTCTACGCCCTCGGGGCGCTCGGGCCGAATCGACGCCAGATCCAGGTGCTGAACCGCCACGACGACTGCTGCTTCGGCGAGAACCCGGCGGAGTTCAGCGACGAGGGGACCGGACAGTCCTTCGACACGGCGGTGCGATCCTACGAGATCGCGGTGCGCAAGGCGCTGGCCGAGATGGGGTCGGGGGATTTCCGTCTCGAGATCGACGAGGCCGCCCCGGCCCACATGATCTCCTGGAACGCCATTGCCTCTGTCATCCTGGAGGAGCTGCGGGTGCAGGCGCGACCGCAGCCTGCCCCCGGGACCGAGGCCTTCGCGCGTGGCCCGTCGGGGACCCTGCTCCACACCGCCGCCGACGGCCAGGTGACCGACACCGGGATCGCCATCGTGGGCACGCCCGCGGCGATCGCGCTCCCGGGAGGCGGGGGGTACGAGCTCTTCGCGCGCGATCCACACAACCAGCTGATCCACGCCGTCGAGGACGGCGCCGCCTGGAGCGCGGAGCCCCTCGGGGCGCTGCTCATCACCGACCCGGTGGCGGTTCTGTCCGGTCCGAGCGCGCGGCTCGACGTGGCGGCCCTGGCCCCGACCTATCTGCCCGAGCACTGGTCACGCAGCGGCAGCTCATGGGCCTCCGAGACCGTCCCCGACGCCCCGATGACCTTCGGGCCGCCCCACCTGCGCGAGAGCCGGCAAGGCCAGCTCGACCTCGTGGCCCGCGACTTCACGCACGCGCCCTTCCGGCTGCAAGACGACGCTGACGGTGTCTGGACCACCCTGCCCGTGACCGCCGCGGGTCCGTAGATAAACCTTCAAGAGAGTGCGATGGGACTGCCAGCCACATCAGAGATTCGGCGCCGCCTCCGGGGACATCGACATCGCGGTCCCGACTTTCGCCGACGTGCCCAAGGAGGCGCTGGAGCTGGCCGGGTTCGTCTCCGAGGGACGCTTTCCGCACGGCGACAATTGGCGCCCTCCGGGACCGAGGGCCCGCGCCGAGCGCACGCCCGTGCGTTCTATGCGGAGGACGTCGGCGGGCTCGGCGTCGCCGGAGATCGCTGCACTCCCTACGAACCGTTCGGTTGATCCTTGGGCGTGCCCCGCAGGTCTGGTCCTCGTCCAATCCCAGTGGTACGGTCGGCGTCCTCATGAAGCACGCGTCGTTCGATGCCACGTGCGGCGTCTGCGCCTCGCTGGTCGGCGCCACCCCCGGTGCGGCCGTACTCGAAAACGAACTGTGGCACGTGCGCCACATCGATGCACCACACGGCGTGCCCGGCTGGATGATGCTGATCAGCCAGCGCCACGTCGGCGGCCCGGCCCACTTCGACGACCGCGAAGCCGCCAGTTTTGGCCCGACCCTGCGTCACCTCGAACGCGTGCTCGAACAGGTCACCGGTGCGCTTCGCATCTACACGGCGGCGATGGGGGAAAGCCACCCGCATTTTCACTGTCACATGGTGCCGCGATATTCCGAGATGCCCAAGAACGCGAAAGCCTGGGGCGTGTTCGACCTGCTGCGGGCCGCCGGCGCGGGCGAGATCGAGGTCCAGTCGACCGAGGTCGCACGGCTCACCAGTCTTTATCGCCAGACGCTGGCCGCAAATCCGCCGCCCGTGCCCTGACGTGGATGTTCCGGGCGCCAGCGCTGGCAGCGGTCGCTGGGTTTCCAAACCGGGCTCGTTGCGCATAGCAATCCCTGCGAGACCAACACATCTTCGTCCGACTCGAGTCCGGCGGTAGATCACTGCGCCATCCACCACGGCTTCGGGGGAGAAGTGCGCGGCGAGATACGCGGCGAGCCGGGGGTAGCGGGAGACGGGGTAGTTGCTCCAGCCGTGCAGATTGGCCGGCGCCGTATCGACGAACAGCTCGGCGCGATTCTGCTCCAGATCCCGCAAGAGCTGCTCGAATCCACCCGGAACCTGCAGGCGATCCTCGACGGCCGGCGGGAGCACCCGCCCGAGCCCGATCGCCGCATAGCCCGTGAGGTAGTGACAGCCGACGAAGCGGGTGGCCGAGAGGCGATCGGCGGCCACGTAGATGAGCGGAAAGTACCCCCAGACGAAGATCCGGTCGGCGGGTCGGGTGCGCGCGCGGATGTAGGCCGCTACGCCGGCGTAAGGCTTGCGCGCGTCACCGAGCCAGCGCATCGCGGTCTCGAAGCGGGTGGCGGCGACGAGGCACACCAGGGCCGGCGCCACGGTGCCGGCCACCACCAAACGACGCGACCAGCCCGGGGCGTGGCCGGGGAGATCGGTGGTCCCGAGCGCGGCCAGGATGGCGAGGGGCGTGACCAGCGCCGGGAAGTAGTGATCGAAGAAGCGACCCCCGAGGCAGACCATGCCGGCCGCGGCCACGGCCCACAGCACCACCAGCCCCGGGTCCCCGCCAAGGCTCCATGCTCGTCGGACCAGGCCCCGGCCCGCCAGGATCCAGAGCACCGCGCTGAGGGCGCCCCACGCCCCGAAGGCCAGGACGAAGCGCCGGACGAAGGGCAGTTGACCGAAGCCGGTGGGCAGGTAAGTGGACCAGGTCCAGCGAAATGCCCAGTACACGAGATCGTCCCACGCCCCGAGGTGTCGGAAGTAAACGAAGGTCAGTCCCCACCCCGCGCAGAATCCCACCCCCACGCTGGTGACGCGCCAGATCGCCTCGCGGCGTGCCCCGGGTCGGCGCGCGTCTCCCGCCACCACCGCCACGGCGGCCGAGCCGAGGGCCGCGAGCAACAGCGAGACCGAGGTCGGCTTGATGAGGCTGGCGGCGCTCATCGACAACCCCGCGAGAACGTACCCGAGCCGCCGCCCAACGGCGCGGCCGCCCGGCTTCGGAACGAGCAGCAGGCACGCCACCGCCAGCGGCAGCGAGAACAGGAGCTCGCACTGGGTGGCCAGCACCGCCGGCTCCTGCACGGTGGTGAACACCAGGTAAAAGACCGCCGCCAGCGCGGCGGTTCGCCTGCGGCGCGCGCCCGCCAGCCGGGCGGCGACCCCGGCCACCGCGGCCGCGGTCAGCAGCACCCAGACCGTCGTCAGCGCGTGCAGACCACGCATGCGATAACGGCCCCCGAGGAGCCAGAACCCCGCGCGGTAGATGTAGAAGATCCCAGGGGGCTTGCTCTCGACGCCCGCCTCGTACGGCCGGGCGCCCGCGGCCATGTCCGCGGCGGCGGTGGCATAGAGGGCCTCATCCTCGTTGAGGATCGCGACCCGGAAGGCGGGGGCACGCAGCACCACACCGAGCGCGGCGATCGCCACCACCGTGGCGATGACCCGCGCCCCGGCCGGCCTCGGCCCCGACGGCGGCGGCAACAACCGCGGCGACGACATGGCGGAGCATCGTACGCCACCTTCGGACTTCGAGCATCGTCCCCGCCGCCAAAATAGGTCAGACTGGGGCGCGATGCGAACCCTGTCCAGATGGCTCGACGCCCGGCGCCGGGCCGTGCTCGTGCTCGCCGCGCTGGTCGCCCTGGGCGCGGCCGCGGTGGCCAGCCGCCTGTCGGTGAAGAGCGACGTGTCCTACTTGCTGCCCGAGACGGCGCTGTCGGTTCGCCACCTGCGCGCGCTCGAGAAGCGCGCCCGGGTCGCCGCCACCTTCATGCTCGGCATCGAGAGCCAGGACGTCGCGGCCCGCGACCGAGCGGCCGCGGCGCTGATGCGGCGCCTCGCGCGGCTCGACCCCAAGGACGTGGGTGGCATCAACGCCGACGACGGGGTGGCGCGGCAGTTCGGCTGGAGCCATCGCTTCCTGTTCGCGGATCTCGACGACCTCGAGGAGGCGCGCGACGCCCTGCGCGGTGCCCTCGCCCGCCAGAACCCCTTTTACGTGTCCCTCGACGACGCTCCGGAGCCCGCTCGCCCCGCGGCGGGGCGGGCCGCGCCCGCGCCCGCCAGCGCCGGGGCGGGTGACGCCGAGGACGGGCTCGGCGACCGGGTCGAGGCGCTCCTGCACAAGCTCGACGACGCGCAGGCCAAGGCGGACCGGCCGTCTCCGCTGGTCTCGGCGGACGGCACCTTGCAGCTCGTGTTGCTGCGGACCACCTTCAACGGCGGCGATCTCGATCGCGGGGCGAGGATGGAGGCCGACCTGCGCACGATCCTCGACGAGACCGAGAAGGAGGTCGGCCCGACCGTGCGGCTCGGAATGGCAGGGGACGTGATCAGCGGGATCGCCGAGCAGAACGGGCTCATCCACGGCATGGTGGTGGCCACCTCCGTCACCATCGTGGCGGTGCTGCTGGCGCTGCTGCTCTACTTTCGCTCTCCCTTCGCGGTGGCGGCCCTCGGATGGTCGCTGATGGTCGGGACCCTCGCGACGTTCGCCCTGGCGCACGTGACCATCGGGTACCTGAACACCATCAGCGGGTTTCTGTCGTCGATCGTGATCGGCAACGGGATCAACTTCGGCATCGTCCTGCTGGCGCGCTACCAGGAAGAGCGCCGGCGCGGGCTGCGCCCGAACCGCGCGATGGAGGAGGCGATGGCCGGCACCTGGCGCGGCACCGCGGCGGCCGCCGCGGCCGCGGGGACCGCCTACCTCTCGCTGGCGGTGACCCCATTTCGCGGCTTCCGTGACTTCGGCATCATCGGCGGCAGCGGCATGGTGTTCTGCTGGCTCTCCGCCTACACCGTCATGCCGGCGGGGCTGCTCGCCCTCGAGCGCCGGGGCTGGATGCACGCCGCCCGTGAGCCCGGGGCCGTCACCTGGATGGGACGGCTCTTGCCGCGCCGACCCTGGGGCGTCGTGGCCCTGACCGCCCCGCTCTTCGTGCTGGTCACCTTCGTGTCCTGGCGGTACCTCACCCACGACCCCATGGAGACCAACCTCGACAACCTAAAGTCCGACGCGCCCGCGCTCGACCGCGCCTCCGAGTGGATGGACAAGTTCGACAAGAAGTTCTCGCACGGGCTGTCCGGCGGCTTCGCCATCGGCGTGCCCCGGCGCGCGGACGCCGGTCCCCTGGTCAAGAAGCTGCGCGACGTGGACCAGGGCAAGCCCGAGCGCCAGCGGCTCTTCAGCCAGATCAACTCGATCGACGACATCCTGCCCGCCGAGCAGGAGCAGAAGCTCGAGGTGCTGACCGACATCCGCAGGCTCATCGATCGGGCCGCCCCCAAGCTGACCGCCGCCGAGCGCATCAAGCTCCTGCGGTTGCGGCCGCCCGCCGACATGCGGCCCGTCACCGACGCCGACGTGCCGGCGGGGCTGGCCTGGCCCTACACCGAGCGCGACGGCAGCCGCGGCCGCATCATCCTCGCCAACAACGGGCTCGGCATCAACTCATCGGACACCCGGGACATCCGCAAGTTCGCGGCGGCGGTGCGCGGGTTGGATCTGTCGCCCGAGGTGCTCATCGGCGGCGCCGCCTTCGTGTTCGTCGATATCCTCGATGCCATGGAGCGCGACGGTCCCCGCGCCACGGGGGTGGCCGCCCTCGGGGCGCTGGTGGTGATCCTGGTCCTGCTCGGACCGAATCGCTTCGGCGCCACCACGCTCTTCTGCGGCTTGTTCGGCACGTTGTCGCTGCTGGCCTTCGCCGCCGTCCTCGGGCTCAAGGTCAACGTGCTCGACTTCGTTGCCCTCCCCATCACCATCGGAATAGGTATCGACTACGCCGTGAACATCGTCAGCCGGGAGCGCGACGAGAGGGTGGACGACGCCACCGCCGCCCATGGCCTGGCCGCCACCGCCACCGCGGTGGCGCTCTGCTCGTACACCACCATCGTGGGCTACGGCTCGTTGCTGATCTCCCAGAACCGGGGGATTCGCAGCTTCGGCCTGTGCGCGATGCTCGGCGAGATCTCGTGCCTGTCCTGCGCGTTGCTGGTGGCGCCCGCCCTGGTCCGGGCGTTTCGTGCGGTCGATCGGCCCTGATTCGGCGCGCCGGAGCGGCCGAACGGATGGCATGCCGGCGACCGGCCCTGGGTCGCGCGCGTCACGGCCCGGACCGATCCGTTACGCCATCCAGACGTCGCGCCGCGGTTGGACCGGGCTGGCGCGGGCTCCCGACGCGGAGTAGGTCTTGCAAGTCTGGCCAGTCTGGCGAGTCGCCCATTCGGCCACCTTGCGTCGCGCAACATACAGAGGACAGGAGCTTCCCATGCACAAGAATCCCCCGAGCCCGAAGCCCGGGCAGACCGCCCTCCGGCCAAAGCCTGGCGGCGCTGCTGCCGCCGCCCCAGCCCCTGCCCCTGCGGCTGGCGGTCACAGCTGGAAGGGGGAGGCGGTCGAGGAGCCAGAAGCCTCGGCGCGCTCCGAACCGCCCGAGGCGGCCGCCCGCCGGGCGGAAGGTAACGCCCCCGTCGCCGCCGAACGGGCGAGTGATCGCAGCACCGCGCCGGGGACCTTCGACTGGAAGCATCCGCCACACCCGGACGCCGCCCTCGATGACGAGGCGGCCCGCCGTGAGAACGAGGAGGAGAAGCGCCAGTCAGCCGCCGAGGAGCACGCGGCCGACTCGCCCAAGCACGCGCCCCACGGGCGCCTCTGAGCTCGAGCGTCCCGCCGGGGGGGCCTCACATCCGCAGCACGACGCACTGTCCGCGCTCGAGCAGCACCTGAACGGCCTTGCCGACGAGATCGACCGGGAGGGCCTCGGCGGTGAGGAAGGTCGCGTCGATCCCGACCAGCTCGGCCTCGAGGCGCTGGCAGAAGATGCGCGCGTCGTGCGCGCCCTTGACGCCTGCGATGGCTCGCCCGCGCAGGGGTCCGTAGACGTGAATGTTCCCGTCCGCCATCAGCTGAGCACCGGCGTTGACCGCGCCGAGCACGATGAGGTCGGTTCCCTCGGCGTACACCACCTGCCCCGAGCGCACGGTGTGCTGAATCAGCACGGGCAAACGGAACCCGGGTGATGCGGCCGCAGACGGTCCCGGTGGTGGTGGCGGTGCCGGCGGTTGCGGGTCGGTCGGACCCCGTCCGGGACGCCGCGGACGCGCTTCGGCGCCCGGGCGATGGTCCCCGGTGCCCCCGAGCTCCGCCTCGATCTGGGCGGCCATCGTCTCGAGCGCGCGCAGCGTTCGATTGTCCGCGTTCCCCGCATCCACGTTCCCCGCCGGTTCGACCGAAGTCTCGCCGTCCGCGGGCTCGGAGAGGGCCGCCGCCGGGGGAGCGGTCCGGGACGATTGCCCCCGCAGCTCGGACAGGCGCGCCATCCACCGCGCCCGCCGCCCGTCTCCTTCCACCGCTTCCACCGCGCCTCCGAGCCGGTCCAAGAGCGCGCGGTAGATCGAGATGGCCTCTGACGCACGTCCCTGGCGAACGCACAGCTCGGCCATGGTCTCGGTCGCGAAGATCTCGGTCACGGCGGAGCTCACCGGGGATGTCACCGCCCGAGATAGTAGCGGACAGGTTGTTTTTCACCAGGACGCCTGGCCCGTGCGCCGGCGGCGCGGACCAGGCCCCAGTCCTTCAGATCCCGGCGATGGGGGTGGTGCCGTCGTCGCCGAACTTGGTGGTCGGCACGCCCACCGCGTTCAGGAGCGCGATGAAGAGGTTCGCCATCTTCTCGCCTTGATACTGGACCAGCTTGCCGGGCTTGAGCTTGCCACCCGCGCCTCCGGCGATGACCACCGGCAGGTTGGTGTGGCTGTGCGCGTCGCCATCGCTGAGCTCGCTCGAGAAGAAGATCACCGAGTTGTCGAGCAACGTCCCGTCCGGCTCCTGCACGGCCTGCATCTTGGTCATGAGGTACACGAGCTGCGTGACGATCCACTGGTTGACCGTCGAGTAGTTCGCCAGCTTGGTCGCGTCGGTCCCGTGGTGGCTGACGCCGCCGTGGTAATCGACGTTCACGTTGAGGAAGCTGTGAACGATCGAGGTCACGGTGTTCTCGTAGAAGAAGGTCAGCACCCGGGTCGCGTCACACTGCATGGCGAGCACCATGAGGTCGAGCATCTGCGTGACGTGATCGCGGATGTCCTTCGGCGTGCCTGCCGCCGGCCTCACCCCGGGCGTGCAGCCCTCCGACACCGTGCTGACCGTGGCGGGGTTGGTCTGGATCTGCTTCTCGAGCTCGCGCAGACCGGACAGGTACTGGTCCATCTTCGCGAAGTCCGCCGCGCTGGCCTTGGCCTCGATGGCGGTGAGATCCGCCTGGACGCTGTCGAGGATGCTCTGCCGGTAGGTCGCGCGCTTGGCCGCGTCGCTGGAGATGGTGCCCATGCCCGCCCCGGTGGTCGGGGTCACGGTCGCCCCGGCGAACAGCCGATCGAACGCCGCCTGCGGCACCGTCTCGAACGGCAGGGAGGTCGTGGTGTTGGTCCATGACACCACGTTCTTGTAGGCCGGCGAGAAGCCGGTCTCGGCGTTCGGCACCTCGTGCAAGGCGTGGGTCGACAGCTCGATCGACGGGATCTTGGTGAACTGTCCGAGGGTGTTGGCGGCCACCTGGTCGGCCGAGATGCTCTCGGTCACCGCCGGATCGGTCATCGGGACCTTCTTGCAGGTCAGGAAGGCGCTGATGCCACAGGTGTGCCCACGGGCTCCCTGAGCCGGGTTGTTGTTGATGCCCGTGAGGACGCTGAAGTTGCTCTTGAGGGGCATGAGCGGCGACAGCGTCGGCGACAGGGTGTACGTCGCGCCGGTCCCGGTCGGATCCCATGAGGTGTGGTTGATCCCGCACGGGAATCCGAAGGTCACGAACCGCCGCGGTGCCGGAGCCCCGGCGGCGTAGGCGCGCCGCAGGCTCGGCCCCATGATGTCCAGCATCGGCAACCCGATCATGGCCGCTGCGCCGCTGAGGAAGGTGCGTCGCGGAACCGACCACCAGCCCGGGACGCCCCGGATGATCCGGGACTTCTCGCCGCTGGTCGGGGCGCTCGGGGCGTCGGCGGCGCCGGACGTCGCGGTCGCGGGTGCCGTTCCGCTTCCCTCCTTCGCATTTCCCTCCGTGGTCGACATCGTCGTCTGGCGGCGGCTCATCACTGACCCCCCGGGGCGACGGGACGGCGCATGCGGAAAGTATCACTCGCGATCATCTGCATGAGGAGACTCCGGAAGTTGTAGTTGGCGCTCGCGAAGGCGGTGCCGAGCTGATTCAACTGGCACTGGTCACTCGGGCCGGGGTCGCGCCCGAGCGAGTACGAGAACACCTTGGTGCTCGCGCAGGCGGAGATCTGCGTGGTCGAGGCCTTGAGGGCAGTGGCCATCTGCTGCGCGCCGTCGAAGGAGGTGCCGGATGGCAACTGCCCGGTGGCATCGACGGCCTGGGTGCCGTCCATCACCCGCCAGGCGCCGATTCCGTCGAAGTGCTCGAGCCCGAAGCCGAGCGGATCCATGACCTGGTGGCAGGCCGCGCAGGTCGGGTCGGCGATGTGGGCGTTCAGCTGGACGCGCACCGACGAACCGGGCGGCACCACGGTCTTCTCGAGGGCCGGAACGTTGTCGGGCGGCGCGGGTGGCGGGGTGCACAGGATGTTCGCCATCACCCACTGTCCGCGCTTGACCGGCGAGGTGCGGGTCGGGAACGATGTGGTGGTCAGGATCGAGCCCTGAGTGAGGAGCCCCGCCCGCTGGGTCCCCGCGAGCGACACCTTCTGGAACGCCGTGCCCGTGACCGCGGGCAGCCCGTAATGCTGGGCGAGACGTGCGTTGGCGTAGGTGTAGCTCGCGTCGAGCGCGTCGAGGAAGCTCTGGGTCGGCCCGGTCATGAAGTCCTGCAGGAAGAGGTTCGTCTCCTGGGTCATCGCCGCGCGCAGGGTGTCGTCGAAGGTCGGGAACGAGGTGGCAAGCGGCGCCACGGTCGCCATCTTGTAGGTGCCGAACCACTGGCCACCCATGCTGCTGACGAGGGTGCTGGCCTTGGCGTCGCCCAGCATGCGCGTGGCCTGCGCCTGCAGCGAGGACACGTCCTGCAGGCCCCCGGCGTCGGCCGCCGCGTTCAGGGTGTCGTCCGGCATGCTCGACCACAGGAAGTACGAGAGGCGCGAGGCGATCTCGTAGCTGCTGAGGAGCCGGGGCGCGGTCGCCGTCGGATCGGGGTCGAGCTCGGGGCGGAAGGTGAAGTTGGGGGACAGGAGCGTCGCCTCGATGGCGAGCGCGATGCCTTGATCGAACCCGTCGCCGTTGGCCTTGGCCAGCGGGACGAAGGCGGTGAGACGGGCCAGCTCCGCGGTGGTGGCGGGGCGCCGCCAGGCCTTGCGGGCAAAGGCGGTCATGACCGTGGTGGCGCAGGCCATGTCGCCCACCTTGGTGGAGTCGCAGGTGATGATCTTGGCGCGCGACGCGCTTCCCGTGGCGACGGCGGCGGTGGACAGCGCCTCGGCGGCCGTCTCCATCTTGCTGAAGAGCAAGGGGCTGGTGGCGAGCACGTCCGAGTTGTTGTCGAAGTTGGCCCCGCCCGTGTCATCCGGGAAGGCATTCGCGGGCTGCGTGGTGTCGCCGAGCAGATCGCGAACCGTGTTGTTGTACTCGAGGATGTTGAGGCGGTGGATGGTGACCCGGCCCGGATCGATGGTCGTACAGGCAGCCGCCGTGCCGGGGCTGCTGATCCCCGACCCCGGGGTGGCGTTGCCGGCCCCAGCGCCGCTGTTGCCGCTACCAGCCGCGGTCCCCGACGGGGTGTTCGAGCCGCCGCTCGGCAGGGTGTTGGCCCCGCTGCTGCTTGCGCCCGGATTCGTCCCGGCGCCGCCCGTGGTTTTGGTGCCGGGATCGGACAGGGTGGCCGTACATGCGCTCAGGCACGTGGACCCCAGTCCCACGATCCCCAAGAGCATCCCGAACCGACCCAATCCCCTCGGACTGCCGCTCCGGCTGCCGGAGCGCCGCTGCGCGTTAATATCGGGGCTTCTCCTCATCTTGCTCCCTCCGCACGACGGCTCGTCGTGCGACGGGACAAGGGCGGAGCCCAGGCCCGAGCTTCGAGAAATGTTCTCGAATCCGACAAGCACCTGGCCCGATCTCCTCCGGGTGTCGAGCATCACGCCGCGCTCGATATGGGTCGCCCGGGTGTTATTGTGGCGCGATGAGAATTGTGGCTTGGCCGATCGTCCCGTCGGCCCGGGTTGGCTCCCGTCCTGAAATGGGTGCGGTTGGCGTGGGTCTGGCCCTGATTCCGGCGCTGGCGCTGGCTGGTATCGTGGCAAGTGGATGCTCCTTGCCGCGCAAGGACAACCCCGATACGTGCGCCTCGTCCAACGAAGAATGCGCGGCCGGGCACACGTGCGACACGACGACCCACATCTGTGTCCCCGTCGATGGTGGGCTGCCGGTGACCGAGGCCGGGGGCAGCGGGGGGGGGGGCGGGCTGGGGTTGGCGGGCGGCGCGGGCGGGCGAGACCAACCGCCAGGTGCCTCGGGCGGCGATTCCGGCGGCGGGGGCGGCGGCGGAACGACGCTGGCGCCCGGCGGCGCCGCCGGGCTCGGCTCGGGCGGCTCGCCCGCTGGAAATGGCGGCGGTGGAATCGGGGGTGCGGTCGGCGGCATGCCGGCCACCGGCGGCGCGGCGGGGTCCTGTATGGTCAAGGCGGACTGCACGACGCCGGAAAAGCCATTTTGTGATGCGAACCTGTGCGTGGGCTGCTTGGATCGGCTCTGCGCGCAGATATCCCCCACTCAGCCCGTCTGCGGAACCGGGACGCTCGCCAACACCTGCCAGGAGTGCAACGCGAACGCGCAGTGCGCCGGCAAGCCCGCCACCCCGGTGTGCGCCGACGGCAAGTGCGTCGCCTGCAACGCGAGCGCAGACTGCAAAGCGTCTCCTGTCGCCCCCATCTGCGACACGACCACCCATAAGTGCGGGGCCTGCCCCGGCGCCGACAAGATGTCCTGCGCGATGCGTTCGACCGCCGCGCCGGTGTGCCTGTCCTCGGGGGCCTGCGCCGAGTGCGGGGTCGATTCGGACTGCAAGGCCACAGGGAAGATGGCGTGCTCGGCGGCCTACACCTGCGTGCAGTGCACCAAGGATACGAGCTGCTCCGGCGCCACACCGATCTGCGACGTCCCGAACGGCATGTGCGCCAAGTGTGCCGCGAGCGATGCCTGCCAGAAGAAGGACCCGAAGCTTCCCGTGTGCCTGACCCCCGCCGGCACCTGCGTGCAGTGCAAGGTCAACGCGGATTGCAGCGGGGCGACCCCCGGCTGTTCGGCCGCCAACGTGTGCGTCGCCTGCACCGATGACTCCCATTGCGGCGGCGCGACCCCCATCTGCAATACCACCACCAACAAGTGCATCCCCTGCACCGCCGACGCCCAGTGCGCCGGCAAGACCAGCCTCGGCCCGAACCCGGGCGTGTGCATGAACCACCTCGACGGACACTGCGCGGTCGATTCCGAGACCATCTACGTCGAGAACAAGGCCGCCCCGGGGTGCTCCGACGGGGCCGGTGGCGGGACCCGGGCCCTGCCCTTCTGCTCGATGCAGGGCGCGCTCGGGAACCTCGCCAGCGGCAAGCTCATCCTGGTGCGCGGCCTCGTTCAGGGCGCCAGCACGGCCCTGGCGGTATCCCGGATCTCCGTCATCGGCCAGAACAGCGCCCTCATCGCCGGGGCCATCTCACCCGGAATCCAGGTCTCGAGTGGGTCGGCCTACCTGCGCGATCTGAAGCTCTCGTCATCGGCCAGCGTCGGCATCGCCGCCGGGACGGGGACCACGCTGCGGCTGCAGAACCTCTCCGTCACCGCCAGCAAGGGCGGCGTCCTGCTCGACGGCGCGGCCTTCGACCTCGAGAACACCAACGTCTCGGGGAACTTCCCCAGCACGGATCTCTCCTACGCCGGCATCTCCGTGCGCAGCCCACCGGCCGCCGGGCCGGCCAAGCTGAACCGCGTGACGGTCCAGGGCAACATGGCGGTCGGCATCGCGTGCTCCGGTGCGGTGATGGGCACCGGGGTGCTGGCTTCGGGCAACCTGGTCGGAGACATCACGCCGAGCTGCATGATCACGTCCTGCATGACCGCCGGACCGACCTGCGGGTCGGACGTCGTGCCCTGACGACCGAAGGCGCTGGGCGCGTGGAGGAGAGAGAGGGATTCGAACCCTCGGTACCTTTCGGTACACACGATTTCCAATCGTGCGCCTTCGACCACTCGGCCATCTCTCCCGGTGCTGCTGTACAGAGGAGAGAGTGGGAGTCGAACCCACGTTGGACTTGCGCCCAAACCTGATTTCGAATCAGGCGCCTTCGACCACTCGGCCATCTCTCCGGAACCGCATCCGTGTCCCGTTGCGGGCGACACAGGGCGGAACGTTTAACACCGCCGCGCGAGATCGTCACCCCCCGCCTCGCCGTTTCTTGTCGGCTCTGCCGCGCGCTTTTTCCGGCCGCCCGACTGGAAACGTGACGAGGGATGTGACATGAATGCGGCGTCCCGGGCGACGGAACGCTGGCGAACCCCGCCAGGCCTGGAAGGGAGCAACGGTAACCGGCCTACCGGGTGCTCGGGACATTGAATTTCCGCTTCGAAGTCGCCACCGCCCCCTATCGTCCCGCAGAGAAGAGGAAAGCCCGTGGCTGACGTCGTCTACCTGGTCCAGGACATGGTCTTCACCTCGAAGATTCGCGAGGCCGCCAAGTCCAGCGGTCTGACCTGGCAAGGCGTGCGCGATCCGGCGGTGCTCGCCAGCACGGCCGCGGGCGCCAAGCTGATCATCGTGGATCTCCGGTTGCCGACCGGGCTGGCCGCGCTCGAGTTGCTGGCGGCCGACCCGGCCACCGCGAACCTGCGTTCGGTCGGGTTCGTCGAGCACGAGCGAGCGGACGTCATGGAGAGCGCCCGCGCCGCGGGGTGCTCCGACGTGATGGCCAAGGGCCAGTTCGCGACCGCCCTGCCCCGCTTGATGGCCTCGCTCGCGCCAGGTTGACGGCGCGGTCGAGCTGTGGCGCCGGCTGGCCCGATGGCTCCCCGAGGCGCGCCGGTCGACGTTCGAGCGTGCGTGTCCTATAAGATTTCCCCGAAAGGAATCCACATGCCCCGAATGGTCAATTGCGTGAAGCTGGGCCGGGAGCTCCCCGGTGTCGTCTACCGCCCCTTCGACAACGCCCTCGGAAAGCGGATCTACGAGAGCGTCTCGCAGGAGGCCTGGCGCATGTGGATCGAGCACTCGAAGATGCTGGTCAACGAATACCGCATCGATCTCACGTCCCCGCAGGGTCAGAAGATGTTGCTCGAGCAGGCCGAGAAGTTCTTCTTTGGCGAGGGCAGCGCCGACACCGAGAAGCCCGCGGACTACGTCCCGCCCAAGGGCTCGGACCCGACCCACGGCTGAGGACTGAATCCCGCCGTGACAGCCGAGGGAGACCGTGGAACCGGCGGCAAGGCGCACGACGAGCTCGCAGGCTCCGGCGGCGGCCCCGCGGGTGAGCGGCGCTCCGCCGAGCGGGTTCCCCTGGTGGTGCCCTTGCGCTACGAGTTCGCCAGCATCCTCGACTTCGAGGACGTGCAGTCGCGCAACATCAGCCGCTCCGGCCTCTTCATCCAGACCGAGACGGCGGTGCCCCTCGGCACCGAGATCGCATTCGAGTTCGGGCTGGTGGACGGCTTCACGCTCCTCAAGGGACGGGGCCGGGTGGTCCGGGTGGTCTCGGCCGGGCCGGTCACCGGGATCGGCGTGGAGTTTCTCCGCCTCGACGAGGCCATGCGCCGGCTCATCGAACGGATCGTCGAGGTCAACGCCGAGGAGGGACGGAGCGCGAGCGTGGGCCTCGACTTCTCCCGGCCGATCGCCACCCCGACCCTGCGGGGGCATCAGGCCGGCGGCGAGCCACCCCGAGCCGGGGTGGCTCGCGAGGCCAGCCCCGGCCCCGAGCCGGCGCCCCCTGCCGGGGTCATCGAGGTCGCGGGCGGGACGCTGCGCCTGGTCCTGACGGACGCGACGGCGCCCTTCTTCACGAGCAACCCGCTCTTGAACGCTCGGGTGGGCGGCTTCTTCGGTCCGGTCGGGGGTGCTGGGGATCCTCCGCTCGGGGGGGTGTTCTCGGTGTCGATCGTCGCGGCCGATGGCTCGTCGATCCTCGAGGCGAACGGGAAGGTGGTGGCCAAGCAGGACGTTCGCATCGGGGTGCGCCTGACCGACGCGGACCCGGAATCGCTGGGGCGCCTGCGCGCGGCGGTCGCGGCCTGGCTCCCCGCGGCGAGAAAGTAAGCGCACACTAATGCACCGCCGTCGGAATAGCATCATATTCGGCCGACGATCCGAGCCGGCCTCTTCGTTGCTCCTCCTCACAATACCTACGGGTATTCCTCGTCGTCGCGCCTCGCGGCCGGCTCGGCTTGCCGGCCTCGGTATTGACGCTATTTCGACGGCGGTGCACTAGTGTCCTGTCTGAGAAATCCGTTACATATTTCGACGACGATCCAGCCCGGCCGCTGCGTTGCTCCTCCTCACCGTACCTACGGGTACGCGTCGTCGTCGCGCCTTGCGGCCAGCCCGGCTTGTCGACGACTCATGCAACGCATTTCTCAGACAGGGGACTAGATGCACCCGGAGCCCGTGGGACGCGCCGTTCGGGTCGGGGGCGTCTCCGTGGAGCCGGGAGAGTCGCGCACCGTGAGCCTCGTGCTGCCCGGGCGCGCCGCGAGGCCCGGGCCCGCCGCCCGGCCCGCGGGCCGTCCTGACGGTGAGGTCGTGGGGCCGAAGCCGAGGGCGAAGTCGGCGTCGGCGAGGCCTGGCGGAAGCCGCATCCCGGCCCACGTGACGGTTGGCCTGCGGGCCGGCCCGAGGCTGACCATCCTGGCCGCCCCTCGGGGGTTCGAGGCCGCCGCCGCCGCGGCGGCCACCGCATTCTCGGTGGACATCGCGGCCGCCCAGCTCGAGGGCAGCGTGGTCGTGATCCCGGTCTTGCGGCCGGGCGGTCGCTTCGCCGCCGGAGGACGCCCCATCAAGGAGGCGGAGCTCTGGCAGTTCCCCGGGGATGTCGGCGGCTCGCGCAGACAACGCGAGGCCTTCACCATCTTCTCGGAGACCTGCGTCGGGGCTCAGGTGGTGGTGCTGCTCACGGCCCCGAAGCCGGGGCGGGTGAGCGTCCCCATGGTGCGCGGGAACGTCGACGATCCGCGCTTTCGCCGGCTATCGCTGCACGCCGGCCTGCCGCTCGTGGTGCACGCCCGGGCCACGCCCGGCACGCTCGGCGCCGCCGCCCTCGACGCGGGAAACACGCTGATCGAGCTGGTGGCCCCCCAGTGCGAGGCGACTGCCGAATCCATCGCCGTCCTCCTCGGCGCCCTGCGCCGGCTCGGGGAGCTGGTCGGCCTCATCCCGGCGGCCACCTTCGCGCGACCCTTGCCCGAAGGGCGAGCGTCCGCGGCGGTCGCGGCGGCCGCTCGGCCGGCCCGCCGGCCCGCCAGCTTCGCGCGGCTCATCGCCCTCGGCGCGGGGGCCGGAGGGCTGACGGAGGTCCTGGCCGGCCCGGGGCAGGCGGTCAAGCGCGACGAGGTGCTGGCCGAGGTCACGCCGGCGATGTCCCGCACGCCCGTCCGCATCGTGGCCCCGCGTGATGCCGTGGTGGTAGAGGCGCCGGACGCGCGCGCCGGGCGGCTCGGCATCCGGCGGGGCGCCACCCTCTTTCGGCTGGTCGGCGGGGGCAAAGCCGCACGGGCGCGCCTGGTCCGGCTGGCCGGGGGGAGCATCGGGGGTGGGGTGCACCCAGGCGGTGGCGGGACCGCCCGTCCGTCGAGAACTCCGCTCCCCCTCGCCGAGCCCACGACCCGCATCGGCTGGGTCGAGCGGGTGTCGCTTCCGCTCCTGGGAATCGATCGGCTGAAGGCCAAGATTGACACCGGGGCGCGCACGTCGGCCCTCCACGTCTCGCGCATGCGCTCGGTCGGGACGGCCGGGCCGCACCGGCGGCCGATCCTCGAGATCACCATCCCCCACGTTGGCCGGAACGGGCGGCAGACCCTGGTGGTGCGCGCCCCGGTGCGCGAGCACGTGCAGGTGAAGGACACCTCGGGCCGGAGCGAGCGGCGGCCGGTGATCGAGACCGCGATCCGGCTCGGCTCGAACGAGCGGCGAATTCGGGTCACGCTGACCGATCGCGGGGACATGTTGTTTCCAATGCTCATCGGGCGGACCGCGCTCGGACCGGGGATCGTGGTGGATCCGGCGCGGCGGTACCTGTTGCCGGTGCAGCCACAGCCAGCAGGTCTCCGCGGGGGGCAACCGCTCGCCGCCACGGCGCCGAAGAAGAAGAAGAAGAAGGCACGGCGCCGTGCCGAAGGTGAGCCCGGGCCGGGACAGGGCGATGCTGCCTCGGACATCATTCCCGAAGCGCCTGAAACATCTCGAGGCGGAAGCGCCTAGGACCGGCAAGCTCGTCGCCGTCGCTCGTCATCGTCGCTCGTCCTCGTTCCCCTTTGCCGTCCGGTCGTAGGACGGGGAAGAGGAAGAGGCAAGATCCGGCCAGGGAAAGTTGACAGAATCCGGGAGTCGTCGATCCTTCTGGGCACATGCGTGCGCGTTCGCGACCCACCGTCTCAGCGCGGACCCACGCGGCCCCCGCGCGCACGCGGCGCACGGCAGGAACGTCGGCCCGGTCGCGGGGAATCTCTCTGCCAGAAACGTCGACGCACACCCCGACGACGGCGACTGCAGGACGGGGCGCCCGGGATCTCGAGCTGCGGGAGGCGTT
>CAZIOH010000043.1:0-2276 GCA_964540815.1 uncultured Myxococcales bacterium
CAACGACTTTCCGCACCGGGGGTATGTCCTCGTGTGCACGTCCGACGCGCGCGAGACCTGGAAGCTCGACAACCGCCGGCGGTTCATCCGGCGGGCGGTGGAGATCGCCGCGGGACGACCGCTGATCTTCAAGCTGCACCCCAACGAGAACGTGGCCCGCGCCACCCGCGAGATCTCGCGCCACGCCCCCGGCTCCCAGGTGTTCACCCAGGGCTCGGCCGAGCAGATGGTCGCGAACTGCGAGGTCCTGATCGTCCAGTATTCGACCCTGGCCTACGTGGGTCTCGCCCTCGGCAAGGAGGTGCATGCCTACGCCGACCTCGAAGAGCTGCGTCGGCTCTTGCCGGTGCAGGGCGGAGGCGCCGCCCGGCACATCGCCAGCGCCTGCCGCGGGCTCCTCGGTCGGCCGACCGGAGACGCGCGCGACGCGCAGGACCTGCCCGGCGCTCTGCAGTCATCCCCGGGCCGCCAGGTGGCGGCGTGAGGGGGCGGTCGGCATGAAGGTCGTCGCGGTTGTTCAGGCGCGCACCGGCTCCTCGCGCCTGCCGGGCAAGGTCCTGCTGCCGGTCCTCGGCCGCCCGGTGTTGCAGCGGATGCTCGAACGGCTGGCCGCCACGACCGAGCTCGACGAGATCCTCGTGGCGACCACCCGCCTCGATGCCGATCAGGCGATCCGGACGCTCTGCCGCTCGCTCGGGGTTCGCAGCATCTCGGGAGATCCCCAGGATCTGCTGGACCGGCACCGGCAGGCGGCCCTCGCCACCAAGGCCGACGCGGTGGTGAAGATCCCCTCGGACTGCCCGCTCATCGACCCGGGCGTGATCGATCTGGTGGTGCGGTTCTACCGCGAGAACCAGGCCCGCCTCGACTACGCGAGCAACCTGCACCCTGCCACCTGGCCGGATGGCAACGACGTCGAGGTGATGCACGTGGAGGCGCTAGAGGAGAGCTGGCGGGAGGCCCGGCGGCCTTTTCAGCGGGAGCACACCACGCCGTTCATCTGGGACCAGCCGGGCCGCTTCGCGACCGCCAACGTCGTCTGGCCGGGCGGGCGGGATCTGTCGGCCAGCCATCGCCTCACCCTCGACTACGCCGAGGACTACCGGTTGATCCGGGCGGTCTTCGAGGCGCTCCACCGCGAAGGCGCGGCCCCCTTCTCGGTGGAGGAGATCGTGGCGTATCTCGAGCGGACACCCGAGGTGCGGGCCCTCAACGCCCGCCACCTGGGCTCGAGCTGGATGTCCCGACACCGGGACGAGCTCCGCACGCTCGCTCATGCGCCCGAGCGCAAGCACACCAACACCAATACCAATACCAATTCGGGCAGCTGCCGCGAGGTTCCCCTTGGCTGAAGTCGGCAATGGTTTCGCCCCCCTCGGGGCCCAGGCGCGACGGGTTCGCGCGCACGCCATCCGGATGGCCACCAACGGTGGATGCTTCCTCGGCGCCTCCCTCTCCTGCGCCGACCTGCTGGTCTTCCTGTACGATCGGGTCCTCCGGGTCTCGCCGTCGCGGTGCTCGGATCCCGACCGCGACTACCTGTTCCTGTCGAAGGGCCACGATGTCCCCGCCCTCTATGGGACCCTGGCGGAGCGCGGGTTCTTCCCGCTGGCGCGCCTGTCCAATCACCTGGCGATCGAGGACGATCTCTACTGGCACCCGAACCGCGCGGTGCCGGGCGTGGAGTTCCACTCCGGGTCGCTCGGGCACCTGCTGTCCGTCGGCATGGGGGTGGCGGTCGACGTGAAGCTCCGGCGCGGGCCGAGCCGGGTCTTCGTGATCGTCGGCGACGGCGAGCTCGACGAGGGCTCGATCTGGGAGGCGGCCCTGGTTGCGGGCGCCAGGCGGCTCGACAACCTGGTGCTGATCGTGGATCGCAACGGATTCCAGGCCAACCTGGCCACCGAGGAGCTGGTTCCGCTCGAGCCGCTCGCCGATAAGCTCCGAAGCTTCGGCTTCGTGGTGAGCGAGGTCGACGGGCACAGCTTCCCGGCGCTGGACGATGCCCTGGCCGGCATCCCGCGCCAGATCGGGAAGCCCACGGCGCTGATCGCGCGGACCGTGCGCAACAAGGGGTTGCCCAGCCTCGAGGGTCGCGCCGAGCGCTGGTTCGTGGATCTCACCGGGAAGGAAGTGCGCATGTTGCTGGAGGAGCTGGAAGGAGCCTCGGGTGGCGCGCTCACCTCCGCCCCGCTGGTGGTGCGATGAGCAACCCGCTCTCAGGGGCTTCCGGGTCCCCGCCGGCCTCACCCTCGCCTTCGGGCGCGCCTTCGGGC
>CAZIOH010000043.1:2376-6264 GCA_964540815.1 uncultured Myxococcales bacterium
CGCCTTCGGGCGCGCCTTCGGGCCGAACCTACGAGACGGAGCTCGCGGAGGCCGCGCGCGTCGATCCGCGCCTCATGGTGCTGACCGCCGAGAACCGCGCCGCCATCCGCGGCCTTCCGGCGTTGCTCGGCGAGCGCTTCATCGACGTCGGCATCTGCGAGCAGACCATGGTGGGGATGGCGGCCGGGCTGGCGCTGCGAGGGCGCGTCCCGGTGGTCCACGCCCTCGCCACCTTCCTGACCCTGCGGGCCTTCGAGTTCATCCGAACGGACGTCGGGATCGGCCGGCTCCCGGTCAAGCTGGTGGGCGGGGTCCCCGGCTTCCTGTCCGAGGCCAACGGGCCCACCCACCAGGCCGTGGAGGACATCGGGGTGATGCGCGGGATCCCGGGCATGCACGTCTTCTGCCCGTCCGATGCCACCGAGCTCCTCGACGGGCTTCCGGCGATCTTGGCCAGCCCGGCGCCCACCTACGTTCGCTTCAACGCGCGCCCATCCACGCTCGTGCACGCGCCCTTCGCGCTCGGGCGGGCCGAGATCCTGACGCCCGGCTCCGACATCGGCGTCCTGTGTGCCGGCTTGCTGGTCCCGAGCGCGACCGAGGCCTGCCTGAACCTGGCGCAGGAGGGGATCGGGGCCCGCCTGGTCAACCTGCGGATGCTGGCCCCCCTCGACGAGGAGGCGGTGCTCGCGGCGGCGCGCAGCTGTCGGCTCCTCGTCACGGTGGAGGATCACCTGCTCGTCGGAGGGCTGTACCAGGCCGTGTGCGAGGTGCTGGTCCGGCACGGCGTCGCCGTGCCGGTCGTGCCCATGGGACTCGACGGACGCTGGTTCCGGCCGGGGCGGCTGCCCGACGTGCTCGAGCACGAAGGGTTCTCGGTGCCCCACCTCACCCGCCGCCTGCGGGAGGCGCTGCCGAGGGGACGCGCTCGCGCCGCCTCGGCCGGCCTGTCCTCGGTCACCCTGCCGCCGCTCGGCGCGCCCCCGGTGGCCTTCGACGATGCGGCCAGGGAGCCAGCACCACTGCCACCTGTCCCCGACTATCCGCGCATCGACCGCTCGGACCAGCTGTATGCCCGGGCCGTGGGGCTGATCCCCGCCGGGACCCAGACCCTCGCCAAGGGGGTCGGGCAGCACGTGCGCGGGGTGGCCCCGAAGTACCTGCGCTCGGGTCGTGGCGCGCGGGTGACCGACGTCGACGGCAACCAGTTCCTCGACTTCACCATGGGGGTCGGCCCGCTGATCCTCGGCTACGCCGAGCCGGTGGTCGATGCCGCGATCCGGGCCCAGCTGGAGGACGGAATCACCTTCTCGCTCATGCACCCGCTCGAGGTCGAGGTGGCCGAGCTGGTGCGCGATGCCGTGCCTGGCGCCGAGATGGTGCGCTTCGCCAAGAATGGCTGCGACGTGACCACCGCCGCCGTCCGGCTGGCCCGGGCCTTCACCGGGCGCGAGAAGGTGCTGTCGTGTGGCTACCACGGCTGGCACGACTGGCACATCGCGGTCACCGACCGCAACCGCGGGATCCCGCGCGACGTGATCGCCCTCAGCCACACCTTCGGCTACAACGATCTCGCGTCGGTCGAGGCGGCGCTCGACGACGACACGGCCTGCGTGATCCTCGAGCCGACCACCTTCGAGGCGCCGCATCCGCAGTTCCTGCCCGCCCTCAAGGCCCTGTGCGCCGAGCGGGGCGCCCTCCTCGTGTTCGACGAGATGTGGACCGGGTTTCGGCTCGCCCTCGGTGGGGCCCAGGAGCGGTTCGGGGTCACCGCGGATCTCGCGTGCTTCTCGAAGGCGGTGGCCAACGGGATGCCGCTCGCCGTCCTGACGGGGCGAGGCGACGTGATGCGCTTGCTCGAGCGCGAGGTGTTCTTCTTCTCGACCTTCGGGGGCGAGGCGCTCTCGCTGGCGGCGGCCCGCGCCACGCTCGAGGCGCTGCGGGCCCGGCGTGTGCCGGACCAGCTCGAGGGCCTCGGTTCGCGCCTGCGCGATGGGCTGAACGCGCTGGCGGCCCGCCACGCCGTCCCCTTTGTACGCTGCGTGGGCTTCGGGTGCCGCACCCTCGTGACCTTCGCGCCCGAAGGCCCGGCGGCCGGCGAGGATCCGCTGGTGATGAAGTCCTTCGTCCAGCAGGAGCTCCTCAAGCGCGGCATCCTCTGGAGCGGCTTTCACAACCTGTCGGCGGCCCACACCGAGGACGACGTGGAGCACGCGCTCGCCGCCTACGCCGAGGTGCTGACGCTGCTCGGCGAGGCCCTGCGGCGCGGGCCGCTCGTCGCCGCGCTGCGGGGCGCACCGGTGGAGGCGGTGTTCCGGCGCACCGGCGGTTTCAACGTCCGTCCCCCCAAGCTTGGCCAAGGTGGCGACTTGGACGGCTCACCCGGTCCCGGGCCCGGCAACGGGGGCGCACGTGCTTGACCCGAGCGACCCGCTGCAGGCGTTCTCCCTGGTCGGGCGGGTGGCGGTGGTCACCGGAGCCGCCGGCTTGCTCGGGCAGCAGCATTGCCGGGCGCTGGCACACGCTGGAGCCACCGTGGTGGCGACCGACCTCGAGCCGGACGCGTGCGCCTCGGTCGCGCGGGCTGTCTCCGCGGCGGGCAAGGGCCGCGTGCACGGCGTGGCGGCGGACATCACCTCGCGCGCCTCGGTCGAGGCCCTGCGCGACGCCACCTTGCGGCTCGGCGATCGGCTGGACGTCATCGTCAACAACGCCGCCCTCAATGATCGCTTCGCCGATCCCGACCCCGAGAGGGTGGAGGTCGCGTCGCGCTTCGAGAACACCGATCTCGAGCGCTTTCGCCAGACCCTCGAGGTCAACGTGACCGGGACGTTCCTCGTCTCGCAGGTGCTCGGCACCGAGATGGCCCGCCGGCGCGGGGGCAGCATCATCAACGTCGCCTCCACCTACGGGATGGTGGGGCCCGACCAGCGCATCTACCGTCGTCCGGACGGGACCCAGGCCTTCTGGAAGAGCGCGGCCTATCCGGCCAGCAAGGGGGCCGTGCTGGCGTTCACCCGCTTCCTCGCCACCACCTGGGCGGAGCGCGGGGTCCGGGTGAACAGCCTGTCTCCCGGCGGGGTGGCCCAGGCCGGACAAGAGGACTACTTCATCGAGCAGTACGCCGCGCGGACCCCGCTCGGCCGCCTGGCGGGCGCCCACGAGCTCGGTGGGGCCATCGTGTTCCTGGCCAGCGACGCCTCGTCGTACATGACGGGCGCCAACCTGGTGGTGGACGGCGGATGGACGGCGTGGTGAGCCGAGGCGGCGGCATCCCGGCCGGGGCGCTCCTGCCGGGGCGCGCGCTCGCGCTGCGGGCGGCCCGGCTGCGGCTGGTGATCACCGACGTGGACGGGGTGCTGACGGACGGCGGGGTCTACTACTCCGAGCGCGGCGAGGCCCTCAAGCGCTTCTCGCTGCGGGATGGGATGGGCGTCGAGCTGCTGCGCGACGCCGGGATCGAGACCGCCTTCATGACCCGCGAGGACTCCCCGATCGTGGCTCGCCGCGCCGAGAAGTTGCGCGTGCGACATTGCTACCTGGGGGTGGCCGACAAGCGGGCCGCCCTGCCGCGGGTGCAGCAGGAAGCCGGGCGCCACGCCGGGCTCGAAGCCGGCCTGGACGACGGCCAGATCGCCTACATCGGGGACGACGTCAACGATCTCGAGATCATGGCGGCCCTCGGGCTGCGCGGTCTGGTGGGCGCGCCGGTGGATGCCATCGCCGCCGCCCGGGCCCGCGCACACCACGTGACCAGGTGTCCGGGCGGGCAGGGCGCGTTCCGCGACTTCGCGGACTGGCTGCTCGAGCTGCGCCGCGAGGCGCGGTCGCCGCGGGAGGGCGACACCACCTACGAGGGAGAGCTCTAGCCACGAGCGAGAGAGCGAG
>CAZIOH010000043.1:6364-52984 GCA_964540815.1 uncultured Myxococcales bacterium
CCGCACCGCGCTCTTTGACGGGAGGTTCGACATGTCTGAGCTGGGAACGACGAGGCTCGATACGGCCCGGGTTCGGATCGGGGAGCGCTGGGTGGGCGCCGCGGCGCCGGTCTTCGTGATCGCCGAGATTGGCATCAACCACAACGGCTCGCTGGAGATCGCCAAGCGGCTGATCGACGGCGCCGTGCTGGCCGGGGTGGACGCGGTCAAGTTTCAGAAACGCACCCCGGAGAAGTGTGTCCCGCGCGACCAGTGGGACATCGAGCGCGACACCCCCTGGGGCCGGATGACGTACCTCGCCTACCGCCACCGGGTCGAGTTCGGCCCGCGCGAGTACGCGGAGATCGACCGGCACTGCGCCGAGCGCCGCATCCTCTGGTTCGCCTCGTGCTGGGACGAGGAGTCGGTGGACTTCATGGAGTCCTTCCGTCCGCCGTGCTACAAGGCCGCCTCGGCGTCGCTCACCGATCTGCCGCTGCTGCGCAAGATGCGCTCCACCGGCCGTCCGTTGATCCTGTCGACGGGGATGTCCACCCGCGAGGAGATCGATGCCGCGGTGGGCGCGGTCGGGCGCGACGGCTTGCTCATCGCCCACTCCACGTCGTCGTATCCGTGTCCGCCCGAGCACCTCAACCTGCGCATGGTGCACACCCTCAAGGATGCCTACCCGGACTGCCCGATCGGCTACTCCGGACACGAGGTCGGCCTGGCGCCGACCTGGGCGGCCGTCACGCTCGGGGCGACCTTCGTCGAGCGGCACATCACCCTCGACCGAGCCATGTGGGGCAGCGACCAGGCGGCCTCGGTGGAGATAGGCGGGCTCCTGCGGCTCGTGTCCAACATCCGGGACATCGAGCGATCGCTCGGGGACGGGGTCAAGCGGGTCTACGAAGGCGAGCTGTCGGCGCGCAAGAAGCTCCGGCGCGCGGAGCTCGCGGTGGCCTCCGCCGGCGACGGCGCCGGCTTGGGCCTGGTGCCTGGCGCGCCCCTCGCCGGTAACTGAGCTCCGGCCGCGTCTTGTCTGGCCCCGTCGCCCTCTGGACCGTCCTGTCACCGGCCCTGATCGTGCTCGGGGCGGCGGTGCTGATCGGGCTCGAGCGCCGGTTTCCCTATTGCCCCGAGCAGAAGCTGCTCCGGCCCGGGCTCTGGGTCGATCTCGTGGGCTACACGCTGGTGCAGAGCACCCTGCTCGGGTGGGTCATCACCCACCTCATCGCGCGCATCGACGCCGCGACGGGCTGGTCGCGCTGGCGCCTCGTCGGGCGCTGGTCGGTGCCGCTGCAGGTGATCTTCTTCCTCGTCACCCACGATCTGTACATCTACGCCTTTCACCGCCTCCAGCACCGCGTGCCCTGGCTGTGGCGGATCCACGAGGCCCACCACGCCACCCGGGAGGTCGACTGGCTGTCGGGGGCGCGCTCGCACGCGCTCGAGATCCTGATCAACCAGACCATCGAGCTCGCCCCGATCGTCCTGCTCGGGGCGGCCCCCGAGGTGGCCCTCATCAAGGTGACCATCGACGCCATCTGGGGGATGTACATCCACGCCAACATCGACGTGAGGAGCGGGCGGCTGCAGTGGGTGCTGAACGGTCCGGAGATGCACCGCTGGCACCATGCGATCGAGATCCGGGACGGGGTGAACTTCGCCACCAAGCTCGCCTGGTGGGATCGCCTGTTCGCGAGCGCCTACCTGCCGCACGAGAAGCCCTCTGGCTATGGCATCGTCGAGCCCTTTCCGGAGGGCTATCTGGCGCAGCAGCTGCATCTCTTTCGCGCGCGTCGAATCGCGCCGCCCGCGCCGCCGCCGTCAGTGCCCGAGGAACCGCTCGGCGTCGATGGCCGCCATGCAACCCGTGCCCGCCGCCGTCACCGCCTGGCGGTAGACGTGGTCCGCCACGTCGCCGCAGGCGAAGACCCCGGGGACCCGGGTGGCGGTCGAGCCGGGTCGGGTCACCAGGTACCCCGCCTGGTCCATGTCCAGCTGCCCAACGAAGATCTGTGAGTTCGGCTGGTGGCCGATCGCCACGAAGAGTCCGCCGATGGCCAGCTCCCGGGTGGCGCCGGTGCGGGTGTCGCGGAGCCGCGCCCCGGTGACCCCGGGCCGCGGAAGCTCCCCCAGCACCTCGTCCACCACCGCATTGGTGATGAACTCGATCTTGGGGTTCGCGCGTACCCGATCGAGCATGATGCGCGACGCGCGGAACTCGTCCCGGCGGTGCACCAGCGTGACCTTGGAGGCGAAGCGGGTGAGGAAGTTCGCCTCCTCCATGGCGGTGTCGCCCCCGCCGACCACGATCAGGTCGCGCCCCTTGAAGAGGGCACCGTCGCAGGTGGCGCAGGCCGAGACGCCGTAGTTGACGAACTTCTGCTCGGAGGGGATTCCGATCCACTTGGCGGAGGCGCCGGTGGCGATGATGACGGCGTCGGCGGTGACCACCACCCCGTCGCTGACGGTGACCCGGAAGGGCCGCGCCGACAGGTCGACGGCGGTGACGTCGGCGGTGCGGATACGGGTCCCGAACCGCTGCGCCTGGGCGCGGAACAGATCCATCAGCTCGGGGCCCTCGACGCCCTTGGGAAATCCGGGATAGTTCTCGACCTCGGTCGTGATCATGAGCTGACCGCCCGGCAGCGTGAACGGCTCGATGGTGGCCCCGCCCCCCTCGATGAGGATGGGCTCGAGGTTCGCGCGCGCGGTGTAGATGGCGGCGGTGAAGCCGGCTGGACCTGAGCCGATGATGCAGACCCGGGCGTGCTCGGAATTGGACATACCTGCTCCTGTCATGGCGTGGGGACTGGCTTTCGGGAAGCTCGGGTTCGGGATGATCGGGAGGCCGGTTTGGTTTCGCGCGGGGCGGTCGGGTCGGGGACGGCAGAGCGGGTCCACAGGCCAGTCCGCCCTCCGCGCTTCAGCTCGAGGCGGACACTGGTGATCTCCACCCCGCGCTCGACGCCCTTGACCATGTCATACACCGTCAAGGCCGCCGCGGCCGCTCCGACCATGGCCTCCATCTCGACCCCGGTCCGGTCGAAGGCGCGCACCCGGACCTCGATGCGCAGGCCGGGCAGGCGGGCCAGGGGACGCAGGCTGACATCGGTGCCCACCACCCGCACCGGGTGGCACAGCGGAATCAGGTCGGCGGTTCGCTTGACCGCGGAGATCGCGGCGAGCCGGGCGGTCGCGAGCGCGTCCCCCTTGGCGAGGCCCCTGGCGACGGCAACAGGCGCCTCGGTCATCGGGTGGCGGGCCGCACGCCGCCGGCGCGGTCCCGCGAACACCAGCGCGACGGTCGGCCGCGACATGCGCACCTCCGCCACCGCCACCGCCTCGCGCGCCGTCTCGGTCTTCTCCCCCACATCGACCATGTGAACCTGCCCGTCGGGGTCGGTGTGTGTCAGGTGCGGGCTGTTTGGCGCGGGGCGCCGGGGTCGACGGGCGGTGGGCATGGCTCTCGGTTGGGGGCAGCATCATATATACCGTCTGTCGGGAAATTCGCTCGCGTGGGCAATTCCGAGTCCGAGTCCGTGGGGTGGCTGGCGACTCCCGTTCCGGGGTCCGCGGGTCGCGATCCATGCACGAGCGTTTGCGAAGGAGAGCGGCGACGAATACCATCGCTTTTTTCGTGGACTCCCCCAGCTCCGTCGAGTTGCCCGCCCAGATGGCACCGCCTGCGTCGGCATCGCCTCCGGGGGCCGCGCGCTCCGCGGCCGGCTTCTTCGATCGCTTCAGCGCGCTGCAGATCAACCTCGGGGTCATGCTCCTCGGCCTCGCGCTCTACGTGCCGTTCGCGGGCACCTATGGGCTCTTCGATCCGTGGGAGACCCACTATGGCGAGGTGGCGCGTCAGATGGCGGTCCGCGGGGACTACATCAGCCTGTGGTGGCCGGGGGCCCCGCTCGATGCGGATCACTTCTGGTCGAAGCCGGTGCTGTCGTTCTGGCTGATGAGCCTGTTCTTGCGGCTGTTCGGGCTCGGGCATGCGGCCCCGGGCACCATCGCCCTCGGCGCGCGGGCGGAGTGGGCGCTGCGCTTGCCCTTCTGCCTGGCGGGTGCCCTCGGCATGTGGGCGGTGTACCTCTGCGTGGCCCGCTTCGTCGGGCGGCGGGCCGGGGTCCTGGCGGCGGTGGTGCTGGGCACCTCGCCGCTCTACAGCCTGGTCGCCCGCCAGGCCATGACCGACATGGCCTTCGTGGGGCCGATGACCATGGCGCTCGCGCTCGGTGCGCTGGCGCTCTTCGACGACAGCGACGAGATCCTCGCCCGGCGGCAGGTCACGCGCACGTGGGGCGGCCGCGCCCGGACGCTGTCCTGGCCGCACCACCCGGTCTTCTACGTCTCCCTCGGGATCTTTGCGCTCTCGACCTTGCCGCAGCTGATCTTCAACTCGGTGGCCCTGCGCTGGCCCCTCCGGCTCGGCACCCACGTGCTCCAGATCCCGGGCCTCGTGACCATGCTGCCGTACTGGGTAGGCTTCTTCGCGTTCGCCTGGCTGTCGTCCCGCGTGCGGTACAAGGCCCCCCTCTTCCTGTTCATCGCCGCCACGCTCTGCGGGCTCGCCACCCTGGCCAAGGGCCTGGCTGGGCTCGGGCTGCCGGTGATCATCTTCCTCGCCTACCTGCTGTTCACCTGGAACTGGAAGCGCCTCGGGCGCGCGCAGCTCGGCTACGGCGTGTGGGTGGCGTTGCTCGGCTGCGCCGTGGTGGCCGTGCCCTGGCACCACGCGATGCTGGTGAGGCATGGGTTCCCGTTCTGGGACGAGCTCTACGGTGACAACCACTGGCGGCGGCTGGTGCTCGGGCGCCACGGCGATCGCGGCAGCTTCGAGTACTTCCTGCGCGAGCTCGGCTACGCGATGCTGCCGTGGATCGGGGTGGCGCCGGCCGCGCTCGTGTCGGTGACCATGCGCCGCGCCTCGGACTTCCGCCGTCAGGGTATCTTCTGGTTCGGGGCCATCTGGTTCGTGGCGGGGTACGCCCTGGTCTCGCTGTCGGTCACCAAGTTCCACCACTACATCCTTCCGGCGGTCCCGGGCCTGGCCATCGTGATCGCCTGCTTCCTCGACGGGCTGCTCGAGCGGCGCCCGGGGCGGGCGGTGGCGGTCACGGCGGTGCTGGGCCTCGGCCTGTGGGGGATCGTGACCTTCGATCTGGTGAACGGCAAGAGCGGCGCGCAGCGCTTCATCTGGCTGTTCTCGTACGACTACGTCAACACCCCCAAGGGGCGCCCCTGGCCGGAGGCCCTCGACTTTCGACCCTGGCTGGTGGCCTTCGCCGCGGCCTTCGCCGCCTCGACCCTGCTCCTCGTCGGCCCGCGCCTGCGACGGGTCGGCCTCGTCACGTCGTCGGTGCTGGCGGTGGCCTTCGGCTACGTGCTGCTCGACGACTACATGCCCCGCACGGCGCACTACTGGAGCCAGAAGCCGCTCATCGCGTCCTACTACCGGCTGCGCCAGTCACCCGACGAGAAGCTGCTGGTCTGGCAGATGTACTGGCGCGGCGAGAACTTCTACACCCAGAACGAGATCTACGAGGGCCCGATGGCGGAGCGCACGGTGTTCCTCGGCGATCGCAACGTCGAGAACCTCAAGGACTGGATCGCCCGGCATCGTGGTCGCCGCGCCTTCCTCCTGGTCGAGCGGACCCGCTTCGGCCAGGTGCCGGCCATGCTGCCCGAGGAGGCGCGCCCGTCCCTGCACATCGTCGACGAGAGCAACATGAAGTTCGTCCTCGCCGAGATGCGCATCTGACGCACCTACGGGGGGGCGCGCGGACGGCCCCCACGTATGCACCTTCATTCACCTCCCGCTGATCAGGCTTCAATCGCCGCGCGGGGACGTGCGAGCGGCGGCGAGCCACGTCCCCGATCACGACGGGCCGCACTTCAGCCGATTTTGCCCGACAGCTGGAAGGCGATCAGCAGGCCGTAGATGACCAGGGACTCGATGAGGGCGAGGCCGACGATCATCGGCACGAAGATCTTGCCCGAGGCCTGCGGGTTGCGCGCGATGCCCTCGAGGGCGGCGCCCGCGGCGCGGCCCTGCCCGAGCGCTCCGCCGAGGCCGGTGAGGCCGATCGCCAGGGCCGCCGCGATGCCGAGCCACTTGTCGCGCTCGATGAAGGCCGGATCCGCGCCGGCGGCGAAGGCTGGCGAGCTGGCCAGGAAGGTGGCGGCGGCCAGGCCGAGGGTGACGACGGAGGCGAACAACTTTGACGTGCGGCGCATTCTGGAGACTCCTGCTTTTATTGTTGGGTTCGGATGTTACTCGAAATCGCGAGCCGGTGACGGTGTGACGACCGACCTCTCGATACATGTCCTCGGCGTTTCAGTGCTCCTCGTGCGCCACGGCCGAGCCGATGTAGACGGCGGACAGCAGCGCGAACACCACCGCCTGCACCACCGACACGAAGACGCCCATGATGAGGAACGGCACCGGTACGAGCAGCGGGATCACCGCGAAGAACGACAGCACCACCGCGTGATCCGCGCTGATGTTGCCGAGCAGCCGCATCGCCAGCGAGATCGGCCGCGCGATGTGGCTGATGAGCTCGATCGGCAGCATGAGCGGAGCCAGCGGCAGCCAGGGCCCGAGGAAGTGCTTGAAGTACTTGGGCCCGTGGGCGCGCACGCCAAACACGTGGGTCAGGACGAACACCAGCGCCGACAGGGCCAGGTTGGTCTTGAGCGAATCGGTCGGCGGCAGGAACCCCGGGATCAGCGCCAGCAGGTTCGAGAACAGGATGAAGAGGAACAGTGACCCGATGAGCGGCAGGTAGCGCCGGGACTCCTTCTCCCCCATCACGCCCTCCATCAAGCCGAAGATGGCGTCCGAGAGCATCTCGAACAGGTTCCGGAGCCCGAAGCGCGGCGGCGGGACCAGCCCGCCATCCCCCGAGGCAGTCACCGCCACCCGGTAGCGCGAGGCCCCGAACGCCAGGAAGGCCACCACCAGGCAGGCCCCGAGCACGTGGTCGATGGTGAAGTGGGTGGACTGGAACATCTGCCAGGTCCAGTCCCGCGCGAAGTAGTGCTCGAAGAAGGCGCGCAGGTTGGCGTATCCAGGGAGAAAGGCGAACCAGGTGTCGTGAGGTCCCATGGGTGTCGACTCAGAGCTTCTGCGGTCCGCCAGCGGGCGGCGCGGTCACGGAGCCCCCCGGCGCCGCTGCCACCGAGGCGGCTGCGCCGGGATCGACCCCAAGGAACAAACCAACGATGAGGATGGAGAACACCAGCGCCGACAGCCCGAGCGAGAAGGGCAGCACCGGCAGGGCGAGCTTTCGAATGGCAACCCACACGAGGAGCGTGAGCACGGCCATCTTGATGGTCAGCCCGGCGACCAGGATCAGGGCTTGCCGCGGGGAATCTCCCCCGACCACGCGGGCGATCGCCCGGACGCCGAGCCGGCGCACGGTCCAGAAGTTCGCGATGGCGAGACAGGCTCCCAATCCGGCCGCGAGCATAGCGCGTCCATCCCACAGGAGCCCGGACACGGTCGTGGCGACGACGCCGAGGACGAGGTTCGCCCGGTGGATGGAGGTGAGGGAGTCGGTCGCCATGTTCACTGTCGATCTCGAGGAGGTTTTTTGGTTTCGTTTTCGTCAAGGCCCCGCTTGTACTGACGGGTCACGCGCACGATCGCCTTCACCGCCGCTCCCACTCCCGAAAAGAAGCCGACACAGGTCAGCCAAGGCGTCGTGCCGAACTTGTGGTCCAGCCATCTGCCCCCGAGATAACCGATGGCGATGGCCACGGCTATCTCGATACCGACGGCGCCGGTGGTGCCGGCAATCCGCCACATATTTTTGGTCTCAGGATCGATGAGCGGGCGTTGCGCTAACACGCCCTGGCCCACAAAGCAAGACCGCCCTCCCCGAGCGACCCCCGTCGAGTGACAGCGGGGCGTCCGACGGGGCGTCCAAGGGGTCCAGATCTTCAGGGCAAATCCCCAGGGGCGTCCTCAGAGCTTGGGGAAGATCTCCTTGGCGGCCACCACGAAGGACTCGACGTCCTCGGGCGTGTGGGCAAGCGAGATGAACGCGGCCTCGAGCTGCGCTGGCGGCAGGTAGAACCCGCGATCCAGCATGGCGTTGAAGAACCGGCCGTAGCGCGCGACGTCGGCCTGCTTGGCGCTGGCCAGATCCTTGACCTCGATGTCCGTGAAGAAGATGGTGAAGGCCGACCCGATGCGCTGGATGCGCGCCGGGACGCCGCTGCGGCGGATCACCCGGGCCACGCCATCCTCCAGCATGCCGCCCAGCATCTCGAGCATGCGGTAGGCGGCCTCGTCGAGCTTCTTCAGCGTGGCGATGCCGGCCGCCACCGCCACCGGGTTCCCCGACAGGGTCCCCGCCTGATAGACGCCGCCCTCCGGCGCCACCGCGGCCATCACCTCGGAGCGGCCTCCGTAGACGCCGAGCGGCAGGCCCCCGCCCACCACCTTGCCGAGGCACGTGAGGTCGGGCCGAGCCCCGAAGAGCTCCTGGGCGCCGCCGCGCGCCACCCGGAAGCCGGTGATCACCTCGTCGAAGATCAAGAGCGCGCCGTGCAGGTCGCACAGCGAGCGCAGCTTCGGCAGGTACGCCGGGCGTGGCAGGACCAGGCCCATGTTGCCGGGGATGGGCTCGACGATGATGGCGGCGATCTGCCCCTTGTTCTCGGGGGCCTCGAAGGCCGCCTCCATGGCTTCGAGATCGTTGAAAGGGACCACGATGGTGTCGGCCACCGCACCGGGCGTCACCCCGGCCGATCCCGGAATTCCGAGGGTCAGAATCCCCGAGCCGGCCGAGGCCAGGAGCGCGTCGGCGTGGCCGTGATAGCCGCCGTCGATCTTGATGAACTTGGGACGACCGGTGAAGCCTCGCGCCAGCCGCAGGGCCGACATGGTGGCCTCCGTCCCCGACGACACGAAGCGCATGCGGTCGATCGACGGCACCGCCAGGCGGATGCGCTCGGCGAGATCGATCTCGCGGGCCGTGGAGGCGCCGAAGCTGGTCCCCGAGGACGCGGCGGCCACGATGGCGGCCACCACGTCCGGATCCGCGTGCCCGAAGATGAGCGGTCCCCAGGACCCCACGAAGTCGAGGTAGCGGTTCCCGTCCACGTCCTGCACGTAGGCGCCCGACCCACTATGGAGGAAGACGGGGGTCCCGCCCACGGACTTGAAGGCCCGCACGGGGGAGTTGACCCCGCCCGGGAAGAGCTGGGTCGCCCGCTCGAACAGGCTCTGCGAAACGGGTCGATGCGAGGCGATGCCGTCATTGCCCATTGCGGGATCCCTCAACCTACGCTGGCCACGCAGGTGCGGCCGGCGCCACCATGGTTGCGCCTCGTCCTCAGGCCGCGCGCGGCGGTCGAGGGTGAACGTGAACCGGGAAGGGCACGCAGACGAGGAGCAGACTGCGAGGATGGATGTGGAGCCACGGTCACCTCAGTTTACTCCGTCTCCGCCGTTTTCTTCCCCGTCGTCTCCATTTTGTCCGCCCGGTCCGCTCGGTCCGGCCTCGTCGGGCTCCTGGTCCTCGCCGTCCACGTCGCCGTCCCCATCGCCGGAGTCGTCGTCATCCTCGTCCTCGCCCTGCAGCTCCTCGGCGCCCAGATCCTCGGCCCCGAGGGGCTGCGCCTCGGCCTCGGCCCGGGCGGCAGCGACCTCCGGAGACTCGATGGTCTCGCCCTCCTCCTTCTCGGCCATGCGCTCCATGGCCACCACCCGCTCGGTCTCGTCGAGGCGAATCAGGCGCACCCCCTGGGTGTTGCGACCGATGGTGGGGATACCGGCCACCGGCATGCGGATCAGCTTTCCGCCGTCGGTGATGATCATCAGATCGTCGTCGTCGGTCACGATGCGCAGGGCCACCACGCGCCCGTTCCGGTCGCTGGTCTTGATGGTGATGACCCCCTTGCCGCCGCGGTTCTTGGTGGGGTAGTCCCCGGTGGGGGTGCGCTTGCCGTAGCCCTTCTCGCACACCGTGAGCAGCGTCGCCGAGCCCTCGCGCGGCACCACCCCCATCCCGACCACCTCGTCGCGGTCGCGCAGGCGCACCCCGCGCACCCCGCGGGCGCTGCGGCCCATCGGCCGGACGTTCTCCTCGCGAAAACGAATGGCCCAGCCGTTGCGGGTCCCGAGCAGGAGATCGGAGGCCCCCTCGGTGATCTGGACCGCCACCAGGGAGTCCTCCTCGGCGATGGACAGGGCGATGATCCCGGAGACCCGCACGTTGGCGAAGGCCGCCAGCGAGGTCTTCTTGATGATCCCGAGGCGGGTGGTCATCACCACGAAGGCCCCCTCGGAGAAGTCGCGCACCGGCAGCAGGGCCACCACCCGCTCGTCCTTCTGCAGCGGGATCAGGTTCACGAAGGCCTTGCCCTTGGCGGTGCGGCCGGCCTGGGGCACCTCCCAGATCTTCTTGGAGTAGGCCCGGCCCTGGTTGGTGAACATCAGCAGGTTGTCGTGGGTCGAGGCCACGAACAGCTGCGAGACGAAGTCCTCCTCGTGGGTCGCCGCCCCGGTGATCCCGCGGCCGCCGCGGCGCTGGGCCTTGTACAGGTTCTTGGGGTTACGCTTGACGTACCCGCCGTGGGTGACGGTGACCACCATCTCCTCGGGGGCGATCATGTCCTCGATGTCGATGTCGGCGATGTCGTCGGCGATCTCGGTGCGGCGCGGATCGCCGTAGGCGGTCTTCACCGCCTCGAGCTCGCTGATGATGACGCCCATCAGCACGCTCTCGCTGCCGAGCACCTGCTCGAGGCGGGCGATCTGGATCGCCAGCTCACCCATCTCCGCCACCAGCGCCTCGCGCTCGAGGCCGGTCAGCTTGGCGAGGCGCATGTCGAGGATGGCCTGGGCCTGCCGGGCCGACAGGGAGAAGGTCGACATCAGCCCGGCCTTGGCGGCCTCGGTGTCCTGCGAGGCCCGGATGAGCTGGATCACCGCGTCGATGTGGTCGACGGCGATCTTCAGGCCCTCGAGGATGTGCATGCGGTCGCGCGCGACCCGCAGGTCGTAGATGGTCCGGCGGGTGACCACCTCGCGGCGGTGGGCGATGAAGTGCGAGAGGGCCTTCTTGAGCGACAGGATCTGGGGGCGGCCGTCGACGATCGCCAGCATGTTGATCCCGAAGGACTCCTGCAGCGGGGTCATCTTCCACAGGTTGTTCTGCACCACCTCCGGCACCGCGTCGCGCTTGAGCTCGATCACGATGCGCATCCCCTCGCGGTCGGACTCGTCGCGCATGTCCGAGATGCCGTCGATGCGCTTGTCCCGGACCAGCTCGGCGATCTTCTCGATCAGCTTGGCCTTGTTCACCTGGTACGGGATCTCGGTGGCCACGATCGAGCGCCGCCCGGTCTTGGGGTGCTCCTCGATGGTGGTGCGGGCCCGCATGAGGACGCTGCCCCGCCCGGTCTCGATGGCGAGGCGGATGCCGCGGCGCCCGCAGATGATCCCGCCGGTCGGGAAGTCCGGCCCCGGCACCAGCTCGAAGAGCTCGCTCGGGGTGATGTCGGGGTTGCGCGCGAGGGCGATGGTGGCGTCCACGATCTCGCCGAGGTTGTGGGGCGGGATGTTGGTGGCCATGCCGACCGCGATGCCGGCCGCGCCGTTGACCAGGAGGTTCGGGAAGCGGGCCGGCAGGACCGTGGGCTCGACCTCCTTGTCGTCGTAGTTGGGCTGGAAGTCGACGGTCTCCTTGTCGATGTCCGCCAGCAGCTCGCCGCCGATCCGCTCCATGCGGCACTCGGTGTAGCGGTAGGCGGCCGGCGGATCGCCGTCGACGCTGCCGAAGTTGCCCTGCCCGTCGATGAGCGGGTAGCGCATCGCGAAGTCCTGCGCCAGGCGCACCAGGGCGTCATAGGCGGCGCTGTCGCCGTGGGGGTGGAAGCGCCCGAGCACCTCGCCGACCACGCGCGCGCACTTGACGTAGGCCCGGTTCCAGACGTTGTTGGTGAGGTGCTGGGTGTAGAGGATCCGGCGGTGCACCGGCTTGAGGCCGTCGCGCACGTCGGGGAGGGCCCGCGACACGATCACGCTCATCGCGTAATCCATGAAGGCGGACTTCATCTCCTCCTCGATGGCTATCGGGATCCTGTTACCTGCAAAAGGGGCTGCGCCGTCAGCGCTCATCGCGCGTGTTTATACCAGAAGCGCCCCTGCGGCGAGGCTCGGGTTACTGCTTGTGAAGCGGCGCGCGCACTTTTTGGGTGCAGGTCACGAGGTGCGCGTCGGCGTAGGTGTCGACCCGCGTGTAGGTCGCGACCAGGGTGGCGTTGGTCCGGTCGTTCACGCGGACCGTGAGCTCGTACTTGGTGGCGGTCCAGGTCGAGCTCGAGATACCGCCGATCGGGGAGGCCGCGGTGCACTTGTTCACTCCGGTGCCGAGGTGCGCCCCGCCGCCGTCGACGTCGAGGTGGATGCTGCAGAGCCAATCGGCGGTCAGCGCAGCCACGCCGACCGGACCGGCGGTGACGACCAGGATCTGGCGATCGGAGGGCTTGTCCGCGAGCGAGGTGGTGGTGCCCGTCCCGTCGCTGCAGCTGTTGTCGGAGGCCGCGGCCAGCCCGAAGACCCAGCTCCCGAGGTAGTCGCTGGCGGTGCCGGAGACCTGTCCGCTGGTGGGCGCGCCCCCGCTGCCGGCCGTGGTCCCACCGGCGCCGCCCGTGCCGCCTGCGCCCGTCGAGCTCCCGCCGGAGCCAGATCCGGTCGCGGCCCCGGCGAAGCACGTCCCGAGCGTGAGATCGCAGAAATATCCCTGAGGACATTGACTCGGGTTCGAGCCCGACGGACTGCTGCAGGCCAGCGTCCCGTCCGCCGGATGCGGATCGTAGGTGCAGGCCGCCAGCGCGGAGATCCAGAGCCCGAGCGCCAGCCAGGCGATGTGCCCGCCAGGCGTCGGCCGGGCGCCTGGCCGACGCGTCGCGCGGGTGCGATCCAGATCGACCCTCATCGGAAGCTCACCCGAAGCATGGCCCCTCCGACGTGGGGGCCGGCGAGCGGCAGGAGCGCGACCGGGGAGGTCGGCGGCTTTTCTGTCTCGGATCGTTCCTGGTTGGTGGCGAGCAGGTAGACCCCCACTCCGGTGGTGATCCCCCCGAGGATGTAGCCCACCCACTGCAGCGATTCGAAGGACTGCCCACGCTTCTCGACCGCGGGGTCGAAGACCTTGGCGGACTCCACGCTCTTCGACTCGGCGCGGGCCCCGAGCCCGAAGAGCGCCCCGACGAGCATGGTGCCACCGCCGACCGCGGTCAGGACCTTGCCGAGGCGCCTGCGCCCGGCCGTCCTGCCCTCGGCGCCTGGCCCGGAAGTCGAGGCCGCACCCACGTCCGCGCTCGCGCCGGGCAGGCTCGTCCCGGGCGATCCGGCCCCGGCCGGGGGAGCCGTCGCGGCGGCCGCCGCGGAAGCTTCGGCCGCCGCGGAAGCTTCGGGGGGGAGGACCGGCGGTGCGTTCGCGGGCGGCGGCGGCGGCGGCGCGCTCGGTGACACCGTTCGCGGCTCGGGCGACGCGCTCCGCGAGGCGGTCGGTGTCGGCTCCGACGCGGCGGGGACGGGGGCGGGTTCGGTCGCGCCCGCTGCCGCGGTGACCGGCGGGGGCGTCGTCGTGACCTCGGCCGGAGGGCTGCGGGTCGGCGCGGCCTTCTCGAGCTCGCGCATCTTGGCCTGGATGTCCGAAAGGTTGGGCGGCTCCGGGACGTAGCGCAGGTAGGTGCGGTAAAAGTGCAGCGCCTCGGTCGGGTGCCCCGCCAGGCGGTGGGCCTGCGCCAGGTTGAAGAGGAAGGCCGGATCGCTTTTGGCCTCGTAGGCCGCCTCGAACTCCCGGATGGCCTCGTCGTACTTTCCGAGATCGTAGTAGGCCTTGCCGCTCTTGAAGTGCGCCTTGGCGGCGACGGGGTCCTCCTCCGGCGCTGACGGCGTCGACTCGGCGCGCACCGCCGCGGCCTGGAGCAACCCGCCGCCGGCGACCACCGCGAGCACCGCGGCCACGACGAAGGGGGATCCGGAGGGTTTGAGCATGGCCGCTCGATTATCGCCGATTCGCGCGGGAAAATGAAAGTCGTCCGCGCGGTCCAGTTCGCGCGGCTCCGGGCGGCCCTCGCGCGGCTCCGCGCGGCCTCTCCGCCCGTCAGCGGGGAATGGCCCGCCCGGCGACGGCTTCCAGGCGCCGAAACTCCTCGATCTGCGCCAGGAACACCGGGATGATCTCCGGATCGAACTGCGATCCCGCGCAGCGCTCGATCTCGCCGCAGGCGATCTCGTGCGGCAGCGCCTTGCGATAGGCGCGGTCGGAGGTCATGGCGTCGTAGGCGTCGGCGATCGCCACGATGCGGCCGATGAGGGGGATATGGTCGCACATCAGCCCCTGCGGGTACCCGGAGCCATCCCACGCCTCGTGGTGGCAATAGCACCCGGGCACGATGTCGCGCATGAAGGGGATCGGCTCCAGGATCCGCTTGCCCTTGGCGGGGTGCGAGCGGAACATGGCCAGCTCCTCGGGCGTGAGCTTGCCGGGCTTGTTGAGCTTGTCGTTGCGGATGCCGATCTTGCCGACGTCGTGCATGAGGCCGACCTTGACGACCGTGGCGATGTCGGGCTCGCTGAGGCGCAGCCCGATGGCGATCAGGCGGGCGTAGGTCGACACCCGCTCGGAGTGGCCGCGGGTGTAACGATCCGACTCCTCGAGCGCGTGCGCGAAGCCGATGATGGTCTGCTTGAAGTTCTCCTCCAGCGACACGTTGGCGACGGTCAGCTCCTGGTTGGCGTCCACCAGGTTCTCGTACAGCCGCGCGTTCTCGATCGAGACGGCGGCCCGGCTGGCCAGCACGTACAGCATCTTGCGCTGGCCCTCGCTGAACTTGGCCCCGCGGGTGTAGCTGTAGACGTTGAGCATGCCGATGATTCGCCCCTTGAGCTTCATCGGGATCGAGCAGAAGCTGACCAGCTGCCGCGAGATCGGCGCCAGGGTCGGCTCGAGGAACTGGTTGGCGCGGCTGCCGTGGGCCAGGAGCGGCCGGTCCTCGCGGAAGACCGGCAGCACCTCGTCGAGGTTGAGCATCGGGGCTTGCATCTCGGCGTCGTGGCGGTGCGAGACCTTGCGCATGCGCTCCGCGAAGCGTCCGGCGCGGATCGGATCCTCGAGCAGCAGGCTCACCACGTCCGCGTCCACCGCATCGAGGGTGGCCTCGAGCACCAGATCGAGCACGGTGTCCACCGACAGCGAGGTGGCGATGGCCTCGCTGATCCGGTAGATCGACAGGGCGTCCTTGAGGCGGATGTTCTCGTGCTGGAGCCGCTGCCGATCGAGCCCGCGCTGCACGATGTGCACGACCTCCTCCACCTTGAAGGGCTTGAGGATGTAGTCGTAGGCTCCGCGCTTCATGGCCTCGATGGCCGTCTCGACCGTGCCGAAGCCGGTCATGATGATGGTGAGGACCGGCAGGCTCTCCTCGGTGATCCGCTGCACCAGCTCGAGCCCGCCCATCTTGGGCATCTTGAGGTCGGATATCACCAGGTTGTAGCTGGCGCGGTGCAGCTCTTCGATGGCGGCCGACCCATCCTCGACGGTGTTGACGACGTAGCCCTCCTCCTTGAGGAAGTCCGAGAGGATCTCGCGGATCACCTTCTCGTCGTCCACCACCAGGATGCGCGGATTGTCGGGCTGCAGGTACACGGCCACGGGCTCCGCCGCCTCGGCGGCCAGCTTCCCGGCCACAGCCTCGCGGAGGCTGTCTCGGTTGCCTGGAGGATTCACGTCACCCGATCCTCGCGGCCGTCCCACGTCGACGGATGCCATGCGTGGTGGACCCAGCCCGCCGGGGCCCCCCCGGCCAGCGCCATCTCCGAAGCAGCCGAGGCCGAAGCCGAGGAAGGATCACGTTCGGTCATTCGGTGGCTTTGCCCCAAGACTTGAACCTACCAGAATCCCCCGGGCACGAAAAAGATCCCCGCGCGGCAGGCGGTTCGAGCCCCGGCCGGGGCCCGGAGCGCAGCCCGGTCCTCACCCGCCCCTCAGGTCCTGCTGCTGGCGCGTCAGCTCCTTCCAGCGCTGCTCCCGGGCCTGGACCGTCCTGGCGCCGCCCTCGACGTCACTCTTCTCCGACCGCCAGGCGGCATTCCTTCCTCTCCACTGGGACTCGTAGTCGGACGGGTCGATCTCCGAGGCGAGCTTGACCCCCTTTTGCTTGGCCACCCGGGCCTTCTCGAGCTCGACCCGGGCCGAGGCGGCCTCCACGTGCGCCTCGGCGGCCGCGATCCGCTGCCTGGTCCAGGCCCTCCGCGCGTCCAGCCAGTCGAGCTTGGCCCGGGCGGCGTCGACCCCGACGTCGGCCAGGGCCTTGCTGTGGGCCGCCGCGTTCGCGTCGGTCTCGTTGCGTGACGCCCGCGCCCCCTCCTGCTGGGCGACGGCCTTCTCGACCTCGAGCTGGGCTTGCTGCACCTCGCTGTCGGCCGCGGTCCGATCGCGCCCGAGCGCATCGAGGTCGGCGAGCGCCGCCCGCTTCTCCGCCTCCGCGAGCGCGAGGTCCTTGCGGGCATCGGCCACCGCCAGGCGTTCCTCCGAGGGAATGGGATCCATCACGGCGTCGTCGACCGTGTACTTGAGGCCGCCGCCGCAACCACCCGCGCCCGACAGAATGACCCCGATGACCCCGACGGCCCCGACGGCCCCGACGACCGCCCCCAGCGCCGCCCGCCCGCCGCGGGTGAGCGCGCGCCCGATCCTCGATTGTCGAGTCGCGGTCTTCGAGGTCCTTCGCTCGGGCCTCGGCCGGGACGGGCCTTCCGTCATCGTCATGCCTCCTCGCACGTCGCCAAGCCGGGATGATAACCTGCCCCCTCGACACCCACCCCGGAAGAAATGCCATGCTCCTCGCCATCGACGTCGGCAACACCAATATCGTCCTCGGGCTGTATGCCCTCTCCGCGGGTGCCGCCCTCCCCGCGGGGGCCGGCCCGGGCCGCGCCGGCGGTGCGGGGCTGCGCGCGCACTGGCGGCTCGACACCCGGGCCTCGCGAACCAGCGACGAGTACGCCGCGCTCCTGGCCCAGCTCTTCGCCCTGCGCGGCTTCCGGCTCGACGACGTCAGCGCGGTGATCGTGTCGTCGGTCGTGCCGCCCGCCGTCTTCCCGATCGAGAAGCTGTGTCGCGATCACCTGCACCGGGAACCGATGGTGGTCGGGCCCGGGATCAAGACCGGGATCGCGGTGCTGTACGAGAATCCGCGCGAGGTGGGCGCGGACCGCATCGTCAACGCCGTGGCGGCTCACGCCCGCTGGCCCGAGGGGGCCATCGTGGTGGACTTTGGAACCGCCACCACCTTCGACGTGGTCACGCCGCGCGGCGAGTACGCCGGCGGCATCATCGCGCCCGGTTTGATGGTATCGGCCGACGCCCTCTACGCGCGGACCTCCAAGCTCCCGCGGGTCGAGATCGCCCGTCCCCGCACGGCGATCGGCAAGAACACCGTGGCCAGCATCCAGGCGGGTCTGGTGTTCGGCTACGCCGGGCTGGTGGACGCGCTCGTCGGCCGCATCCGCGCCGAGGTGGACTTCTCTCCGCGCATCGTGGCCACCGGAGGGCTGGCCACGCTCATCGCCGCCGAGTCGTCCACCATCGACGAGTGCGACGACATGCTGACGCTGGACGGGTTGCGGCTGCTCCACGAGCGGAACCGGGCCGCGTGATCGACTGGCAGGCGTGGCTGGCCGAACCGGCGACCTCGGACGAGCGGGTCGTGGCCCGGGCCTCCGCCGCCGACGCCGAGCTGGCGCTGCTCGCCGTCCTGGCTGACGACGGGGAGAGGATGCGCCGCTGTCCGGTCCTGGCGACGGCGATCTTCGGCAACCCGCGGGCCTCCATGACCATCGCCAACCGCGCGCTCGTGACCTGCGCCAGGATCGGTGTGACCCCACCGGACTTGCCTGGGTTCGAGGAGCTCGTGGCCGATATCGAGGCCGACGCCGCGCGGGTCGATCCGGCCACGCGGGATCGCGCGTTCGCCGAGCTCCTGGTGGTGGCGACCTCCGATGACGCGGCGGAGACCGAGCGCGAGTCGACGTCGGCGCCTGCGCCGGCGCCGGCGCCCGCGGCACCCCCACCCGCGCCCGGCCTGCGCCGCCGGGCGGTCATCGACTTCACCAAGCTCAAGCTCTACGAGAAGGTGCGCCTCGCGACGCTCGGGAATGCCAACTGCCGGCAGACGCTGCTCCGTGACCCCAATCGCATGGTGGCCCTCGCCGCCATTCGCTCGCCGCAGATCACCGACGGCGAGGTGGCGAAGGCGGCAGGCAACCGCGCGCTCGGTGAGGAGGTGATCCGCTACATCGCCAACCGCAAGGAGCTGGTCAAGCTCTACGCCGTCAAGCTGGCCCTGGTGGGTAACCCAAAGTGCGCGCTGGCGGTGACGTTGCGTCTGCTCCCCACGTTGCACCTCGAGGACATCAAGCAGCTCGCGCGCTCGAAGAACATCCCCGGCGCGCTGGCGATCGCCGCGAAGAAGCTGGCGGCGGCGCGCGGCCCGCAGTAGATCACGCCGGTGGCCGACAGCGAGCTTTGGGCCGAGGTTCGTGGCTTTCCCGCCCGTCTCGGTGCCCTCATCACCGATCCCGAGCGGGCCCTGGCCGCGATCGAGACGAGCGGGCGTGGTGGGTTCAGCCTGCTCCTCATGTGGTGCCTGGCGACCGCGCTGACCTTGCGGTTCGCCGATCTGGCGGATGCGCTCGTCGGGTACGACGCGGGCGGGGGGATGCGCGTCGTCTCGGTGCTCGCGGGCGAGCTGTCCCAGGCGATCCCGCTGGCGCTCGGCGCCTCCCTGGCCATCGTCCTGCTGGCGGGATCCCGGCGCGAGCCGTCGACCGACCTCGAGCTCGGGTGCGCGGCCGCCATTCCCTTCCTCGTGTTGCGGGCGCTGGCGCGAACCTTCGTCTTCGTGCGCGGACACGAGCTGTCGGGGCGGGCGCTGCGTGGGTCGTACCTGCTGGCCGGGATCGGCTCCGCGGTGGTGCTGGCGCTGGCGCTGCGCATGGCGCGACGGCGGCCGCAGCGCCCCCGCGTCGCGGGCGCTCACGCCGACGATGCGGTGGCGGCTGCGCGGAGGCACCGCTCGGCGCTCGGGGCTGGGCTGGCGGCGCTCGGGATGCTGGCGGTCGGTCTCGCCGTCGAGGTCCGGTCCACCGTGAGCCAGGGCGATCGACTGGGACCGCTCTCGCGCGGCTCGCCGGCCCCGGAGCTCACCTTGCCGCGCATCGACGGGCCGGGTGGAATCGTCTCGCTGGCGGATCTGCGCGGGCGGGTGGTGGTGCTCGATTTCTGGGCCACCTGGTGTCCGCCCTGCAAGGCCATGCTCCCCACCTTGCATGCCCTGTCCGATGCGTGGTCCGGAAAGGGCGTGACCTTCGTGGGGATCGAGTCGGATGGGGAGCAGTCCTCGCCCGAGGACGTGAAGGCCTTCCTGGTCGAGCACGCGATCCCTTACCCGGTCGTCCACGACGACGGGCGGGTCAACCAGCTCTATCGGGTGCGGGTGCTGCCGACCCTGGTGGTGGTGGGCAAGTCGGGAGAGGTCCGGGCCGTGTTCATGGGCCTCACCTCCGAGTCCACCTTGCGCGGCGCCATCGAGCGCGCGCTGGCCAGCCCCGCCCAGCCCGGGCACTGAGCCCCTGCATCGACCGGGTCAGGCGAGCGATTCGCGGCGCGCGACTTCCTCGACGAAGTAGGCGCTGCGGTGCCGGGCCGTCGGCAGATGGCTGTCCCAGCAGCCGGCCGAGCAGAAGACCAGCTTGACCCGTCCGCTGTTGCAGGTGCTGACCGAGCAGCGAATCAGCTTGGCGCCGATGGCAATGGGTTTGCGGCACATCGAACACACGAGACCTGTGCTGGGTGGCGTCGTCATGGGCAGCCTCGGCAATTAAGGTAGCCTGACCGTCGCCGGGCGGCGAGCGGGAAAAGCGCACCGCGGGCAGCCGCACGCCCCACGCCCCCGGGTGCCCCGTCACGGCCGGGTCGGCCGCGCCCGCTCCCGGCGGCCGCGCGGGGGCGGGGGGCCACGGGGGCGCGGTGGATGGCAGGCCAGGTCCGCCCCTCCCGCGATTTCGGGGAAATCCAGGTGGTCGCGTTAGAATTTCGGCGATGCGTCTCGCTGGCTACGTCGTGCTCGAGATCTCCCTCGCGAGCGGGCTGGTCCTCGGGGCCGGATACCTCGGCGCCCGCGGGCTCGGGCAATGGCGGGCGTCCCAGCTTCGAACGAGGCGGGCGTCGACGTCGACTTCTGCGTCGGCTCCGGCTCCAGCTCCCGCCGTGAGCGCCGAGGGCCGCCCGATCGGCGCGGAGCCGCGCCATCCCACGGCGCCCGCCGGGGCCGCGGCCCACGCGACCGCCTTGCCGCGGCGTCAGGATCTCTCGATGGACGCGCCGAGCTGGGAGGCGACCTCCCGGGGCGCGGCCGGCGCCTCGGCGGCGGGGGCCATGGACGCGCCCGGGACGTTCCTCGGGATGTCGGACGACATCCTGATCGCCCGCATGCGCACGCAGCCGGTCAAGGGCCTGAAGCTGAACCGGGGTGGCTCGTCGCTGTCGTTCCGGGTGGACTTCGCGGACGGCTCGCGCGCGGCCTGGAAGCCGGCCCAGACCAACACCCAGACCATCCCCCGCAAGGAGGTGGCGGCCTACCGCCTCAACCGCCTGCTCGGCCTCAACGTGGTGCCGCCGGCCACCCCGCGCGCGCTGACCAAGGAGGAGCTGTTCGGGCTCCTGCATCCCGATTCGCTGCCCGCGCTCGGGCGCATTCGCGCCGAGACCATCGTGGGCCCGAATGGGATGATCTCGGGGGCCGCGTCCTACTGGATTCCGGTCATCAAGGACTCCAAGTTCGACACGCCGGCCGGGCACCAGCAGGTCGCCGCCTGGCTGACCCAGGGTGAGCCGATGCCCTTCAGCGAACGCCCGATGCTCGCGCAGCTCTCGACCATGGCGCTCTTCGACTTCCTCACCGCCAACCCCGATCGCCACTCGGGCGGGAACATGAAGACCTCCGAGGATGGGAGCCTGCTCTACTTCATGGACAACACCATGTCGTTCTTCCTCGAGCCCGAGGGCACCGAGAAGAACCGCGCCATCCTGCTCCACGTGCAGCGGTTCTCGCGCCGTCTGGTCGAGGCGCTGCCGCGGCTCACGTTCTCCACCCTGCAGGCGCTGATGCGCGATGACGACGGCGCCGAGTTGCTCACCTTGCCCGAGGTGCGCACCCTGGTGCAGCGGCGGGAGCTCGTGGCGGGGTATGTGCGTGGGCTGATTCGCCAGTACGGGGAGGCGGAGATCCTCTGCTTCCCCTGACGACCGGCGCCGTCATCCGGCGAGCTCGGGGCTTGGCTTCGCCCCGGGCCTCACACCCGGCTCGCCCTCGGCAGGGTCGTCGCGCTCGTACATGCGGAGGAGCGCGAGGAAGAGGGACACCACCAGCGGGCCGATCAGCAAGCCCACCCCTCCGAACGCGCCGAGGCCGCCGATGAGCGCGAAGAACACCACCGCCCCCTGCATCTCCATCCCGGCCTTGATGAGGAAAGGCTTGATCAGGTTGTCCACGAGGCCCACCACCAGCACCCCCCACAGGGCCAGAAACAGGGCCGAATACGGATGGCCGGTCATCAGCAACAGCGCGGCCGCCGCGACGCAGACCGCCCCCGCCCCGATGGCCGGTATGAACGCCACGAAGAACGTGACGCCGGCGAAGAAGACCGGATGCGGGACCCGGAAGACGAGGTACCCGGCGAGCGCCGCCATGGCCTGGACCGCCGAGGTGATCACGGTCGAGACCACCACGGCGAACGACACGCGCTTGAACTCCGACAGCAACTCCTGGGTCTGGCCGGGTCGCAGCGGCGACACGCGGTCGAGCCACCGCACGAGGTCGTCCCCCTCGACCAGGAAGAAGTAGAGGGCCACGAGCATCATGGCCGCCTGGAACACCAGGGAGCCCATGGCCGAGAGCGTGCTTCCCACCAGCGAGGCGGCCTTCCCGCCCCGCGCCGTGACCTGCTCCTGGAGCCGCGCCGCCAGGGCCTGGCGCTGGTTTCCCGGTGAGGTGCCTGTCCCCTCGAGAGGCTCGGCCGGTCCCTTGGCTGGCGCGCTGGCCGGCCCGCCCGTCGCGGGCGAGCCTTGGACCCGCGCCGGGCCCGGCTGTCCGCCCGACTCTCGTCCGCTCGGGGCCATGCCGGGAGCAGGGCCGGGAGCCTGCCCGAGCGCTTCGTGCGCCAGTTTCTGAAGGGGCCTCGGCAGGTGACGAACCAGGCCGCCCGTCCCCTCGCTGTGCAAGGTGTCCGTCAGCAGGCGGACGCCCGCGGCGCCCTCCTCGAGGGCGAAGGCCGAGAAGGCCACGAGGGGACCCACCACCACCGCGACCACCCCCACCACGAACAGGATCGCCGAGAGACTTCGCCGCCTCCAGAGGCGCGCCGCCAGCCACAGGTGCGCGGGCCACACGATCCCGGCCAGCACCGCGGCCAGGAACAGCGCGGTGGCGATGGGCCGCGCCACCAACGCCAGCAGGACGGTGGCCAGGAGCAGCAGGACCAAGAGAAAGCGTCTGGCGGTCCGACCAGTTCGATTGGGCGAGGTCACAGGCGGAGGCTACCTGACGATCGTGGTCGCGGCGGCGCGCCGATCGCTTCCAAATTGGATCTCCCAAAAAATGGGGGCGTAGTACCGTAACGGCCGGAGGTGACTGGCGTATCCAGTCACGAGCCCCCGGACGGGCCGGACGCGGTTCGGCTCTCCGGGATACTGACCGAAAAATCCGTCTCACGAAGGAGAAGAGCATGACGATCAAAGGTGCCAAGGGTGCGATCATTGCGGCGTCGGTTGCGGGTCTGTTTTCTGCGGGGGTCGCGGGGATTCCCGTGGCCAAGGCCGGCGGCGAGCAGGTGAGCTGCGACGGCGTGAACGCCTGTAAAGGCAAGGGCGGCTGCAAGAGCGCCAGCAACGCGTGCGCCGGCAAGAACGGCTGCAAGGGGCAGGGCCACGTCATGATGTCGAAGGAGGACTGCAAGGCCAAGGGCGGCAAGGTCCTCGAGCCGAAGAAGTAGGTCTCCGAGGACCTGGACTCAGGACCTCGACTCGGGGACCTGGCCGCGGGTCCCCGAGCTTCCCGACCCGAGAGGAGCGCCATGCGGACACCACCACCTCCCACCTCGCCGAACCTCTTCCCGAATCTCGGGCACGGGCTCGGGCTGCGTCGCGAGCACTACCGCCAGGTGGTCGCGGAGCGCCCCCGTGGGGTCGACTGGTTCGAGGTCATCTCAGAGAACTTCATGGTCCCCGGGGGCAACCCGCGGCGCGTGCTCGAGGCGGTGCGCCGAGACTACCCGGTGGTCCTGCATGGCGTGTCCCTGTCCGTCGGATCGCCCGATCCGCTGGATGCGGACTACCTCGGGCAACTGGACGCGCTGGCCCGCGCGGTCGAGCCCGCGTGGATCTCGGATCACCTGTGCTTCGGCAGCGCGCACGGGATCTTCGCCCACGACCTGCTGCCGCTGCCCTACACCGAGGCCATGCTCGCGCGGGTGGTCGCGCGCGTGGAGGCGGTGCAGCAGCGACTCGGGCGCCGGATCCTGCTCGAGAACCCTTCGAGCTACCTGCAGTGGAAGGACGCCGAGCTCACGGAGTGGGAGTTCCTGGCCGAGGTGGCCCGCCGGGCCGACTGCGGGATCTTGCTCGACGTGAACAACGTGTTCGTGAGCGCGCACAACCACGGATTCGACGCGCGCGGGTACATCGACGCGATGCCGGCCGAGCGGGTGGGGCAGATCCACCTCGCTGGTCACAGCGTCGAAGGTGCCCTGCGCATCGACACCCACGACGACCACGTCTGCGCCGAGGTGTGGGAGCTCTACGGCTACACCGTCTCGAAGCTGGGGTTGCGCGCGGCCATGATCGAGTGGGACGACGCCGTCCCGGCCTTCGAGGTCCTCGGCGAGGAGCTCGGTCGGGTGCAGGCGGTCGAGGCCGAGGCCGAGGCCGATGCCGATGCCGATGCCGCTTCGCGCGCCGGCGCGACCAGGCGGGCCGCGCATCCCGTCCCCGCCGGTGGCCCCGGGAAGGTCGAGCGCCGTGCCGTCTGAAGATTCCACCGGGCCGCGTGGGCCGGCCGAGCAGGCAGGCCTGGATGCCGGCATGGCGGCCCTCATGGCCCTCGTCACCGGCCTCGACTTCGGCGCGCCTCCCGGCGCTCCGGCCGACTGGGTGGTGAGCGACGCGCGCGCCAGCGCCGAGGAGCGCGTCGGGGTCTACCGCTACATGTACGGCGCGCGGCTGGTGGATGCGCTCGAATCCCAGTTCCCGTGCGTGGCCGCCGCGCTCGGCGCCGGTGCCTTCGCCTCCGCCGCCCGGAGCTACCTCGGGCGACATCCGTCGCGCAATCCGTCGATGCGCGCGCTCGGTCGGCGGCTGGCGGAACACCTCCGCTCGGAGCACTCCCCGGTCGAGCCGGAGGTGCGCGCGGCGCTCGGCGATCTCGCCGAGCTCGAATGGGCGCGCGCCGACGTCTTCGACGCCCCGGACGAGGAGCTGGTCACTGTCGATTTCCTGCGGGCGCAGCCGCCGGAGGCGTTCACCGCCTGGTGGTTGACGCGCATCCAGGCGAGCCGCCTCGTGACCGTGGACCACCCGATCGCGTCGTGGTGGGACGTGCTGTCGGCGCGGTCACGCGCCGCCACCACGAGCGGGGAGGGCGGTCCGGCCGCCCACGCGGATTCCGACCGGGGCTCGTGCGGCGCCGACCACGCCGACGCGGGTGGGGGCCCCGATGTCGGGCGCGTCGGGGCGCGACCAGGCCCGGGCCGCCAGACGATCCTTGTTTGGCGCGAGGGGGTCTCGGTCTTCCATCGCCCGGTCGATCCCCGGGAGGAACGGGCGCTGCGCGCGCTCGGCGACGGCACCACGCTCGCCGCGCTCTGCGATCCGCTGGCCGCCGAAACCGAGGACGAGGACGTGGACGTGGTCGTGCAGACCGTCTTTGGGTGGCTTTGGACCTGGGCAAAGGACGGCCTGCTGCGCTGACGGCGCCGCCTCCCCGCGCGGCCGCCGGCCCCCATGCGCCGTGTCATGCCCGCGCGGCTCGCAGCCGAGCCAGCTCGCACAGCCGAGGGGCCTCGCACAGCCGAGGGGGCCTCGCACAGCCGGAGGCCTCGCGCAGGAAAGGTGGGCCGCCGCGGCCGAGTGCGGACACTGAACGCCAGGATATGATGACCCCGGCCATGCCCATGCAACCCCTCCCGCGCGATCCTCGGCAGTTGATCTTCCCCGGCACGGCCGCGCGGATGGGGCGGTCGACCTCGCTGTCCCCCGCCAACAGCCGGCTGGCGCACCTGTGCTACGGGCGCATCCGGCTCGACGCACGGCAGAGTCAGGTCAGCTTCGAGACGGGTGCGCGCGAGACCGCCCTGCTCTGCATGAAGCTCGGCCGCCAGTACGTCCCGGCGGCGGGTGAGCTCCCCACCGCCACCTGCACGGTCCGGGTCGACGGCCAGGCCCACGAGCTTCGGTTGCACGACGGCATCTACATCCCGCGCGACAGCCGGGTCGAGATCACGGTCCAGGTCGCCGAGGACGGAGGCGAGCTGGATCTGGTCGAGTGCGCCGCCGAGGTCGAGGGGCATTACCCGCTGCAGCTCGTGCGGTATGCCGAGACCGCCCAGGATCCCTCGCTGAAGTTCCGCGCCGGCGGCGCCGCCACCACCCGCGATCTCAACATCGTGATCGGCAAGAACGTCGAAGCCGGGCGGATCCTCGCGGGATTCACCCGCTCGCAGCCGGGGAACTGGACCAGCTGGCCCCCGCACGAGCACACGACCCTGCTCGAGGAGGTGTACGTCTACTACGACATGCCGCCGCCCGGCTTCGGCATCCAGATGGTGTACACCGAGCCGGGGAACCCCGAGTTCGTCGGGGTGGTCCGCGACGGGGATGCGGTCATCATGCCCTCTGGCTACCATCCGAACGTGGCGGCGCCTGGGCACTCCATCAACTTCGTCTGGATGATGGCGGCGCACCAGGAGCGAACCGATCGGCAGTTCGGCGTGGTCAACGTCCAGCCGGAGTTTGCCCAGGCCGGCAGCGGCCTCGAGGCCAGCCGCGCCGGGGCGTCGACGTCCCCCGTCCCTGCCACCGCCGCCTCGACGCCCGGGGGAGCCGGCCAGCCCCCCGGCCACACCCGATGAGCGCGGGGCTCTTTCGCCTCGACGGGAAGGTGGCGCTCGTGACCGGGGCCTCGGGTGGCATCGGCGGCGCGATCGCCGTGGCGCTGGCCGAGGCGGGCGCCGACGTGGCCTGCACGGGGAACACCCGTGCGCCCCGCGAGATCTGCGCCGCGGTCGGCGCGGCCGGCCGCCGGGCCCTCGCGCTGCAGGGCGATCTGGCCGATCCGGAGATCCCGCGGCGCTGGGTGGAGGCCACGGTGGGCGAGCTCGGGCGCATCGATGTGCTCGTGAACAACGCGGGCCTCATCCGTCGGGCACCCGCCATCGAGCACGCCGCGGAGGACTGGGCGCGCGTCCTCGACGTGAACCTCGGCAGCGTGTTCCGGCTATGCCAGCAGGCCGGGCGACACATGCTGGCCCAGCGCGCCGGCAAGATCGTCAACATCGCCTCGTTGCTGTCGTTCCAGGGCGGCATCAACGTCCCCGGGTACGCGGCCGCCAAGGGCGGGGTGGTGCAGCTGACCAAGGCCCTCGCCAACGAGTGGGCCGGCCAGGGCGTCAACGTGAACGCCATCGCCCCCGGGTACATCCGCACCGACAACACCCGGGCCTTGCAGGGCGATCCGGTCCGCGGCCGGCAGATCCTGGAGAGGATCCCGGCGGGACGCTGGGGAGACCCCGCCGATCTGGTGGGGGCGGCGGTGTTCTTGTGCGCGCAGGCGAGCGACTATGTCCACGGCCACGCGCTGGTCGTCGACGGAGGCTGGATGGGACGATGAGCGAGCTGACGATCAAGGGTCCGGGGGAATGTCGCTTCGACGAGGTGAGCCTCGGCGAGGTCATGCTGCGGCTCGATCCCGGCGAGGGACGCATCCACACCACCCGGACGTTCGCCGCATGGGAGGGCGGCGGTGAATACAACGTCGCGCGCGGCCTGCGGCGGTGCTTCGGCCTGCGCACCGCCATCGTGACGGCCCTGGCCGACAACCCCATCGGGCGGCTGGTCGAGGACCTGATGCTGCAGGGAGGGGTGGATCTCTCCTACCTCAAGTGGATCAAGTACGACGGCGTCGGTCGCGACGTCCGCAACGGGCTCAACTTCACCGAGCGCGGCTTCGGCCCACGCGGGGGCGTGGGCTGCTCGGACCGTGGCCACACCGCCATCGCGGACATGAAGCCCGGCGACATCCCGTGGGCGGAGCTCTTCGGCCCGGGGCAGGGCGCGCGCTGGCTGCACACCGGCGGCGTCTTCTGCGCGCTGTCGGCGGGAACACCGGCGGTGGCGCGCGCGGCGATGGAGGAGGCACGACGCAACGGGACCCGGATTTCCTACGATCTCAACTACCGGGATTCGCTGTGGCGTTCGATCGGCGGTCCGGATCGCGCGCGCGAGGTGAACCGCGCGCTCATGCCCCACGTGGATGTGCTGTTCGGGAACGAGGAGGACTTCTCGGCGGCGCTCGGCTTCCACGTCGAGGGGGTGGACGAGAAGTTCGGCGATCTCCCCACCGCCAGCTTCCGCAAGATGATCGGGGCGGTGGTCGAGGCGTTCCCGAACATCTCGACGGTCGCGACCACCCTGCGCACCGCCCACTCCGCCACCCAGAATGGATGGGGTGCGATCTGTTACCACCAGGGGAAGTTCCACGAGGTCCCGCAGCGCAACGTCGAGATCCTCGATCGGGTGGGCGGCGGCGATTCGTTTGCCTCGGGCCTGATCTACGGGCTCCTCGCCGGCAAGGATCCCCAGTGGGCGCTCGAGTGCGGCGTCGCGCACGGCGCGCTCGCCATGTCGACCCCGGGCGACACCACCATGGCCTCGCTCGCCGAGGTGCAGAAGGCCATGAAGGGCCCCGGCGCCCGGATAGATCGTTGAGCGTGCGCCGAGCTCACGGCGAGCTCGCGCAGAGCGCACGGCGAGTCGACCGCTCGACCACCACCGAACCCATCACCGAAGGGAAGACGACATGAAGGTCTCGAACAGAAAAGATCGCGCAGAGATCCGGGCGGCCGTCGAGGCGGTGGGGCTGGTGCCGGTCGTTCGGGCGCCCTCGGCGGCGCTGGCGGTCAAGGCGGTGGATGCGCTCCTCGCCGGTGGGGTCTGCGTCTTCGAGATCACCATGACGGTCCCCGGGGCGGTGTCGGTCATCGAGCAGCTGGTGGCGCGCTTCGGCGATCGGGCCATCGTCGGGGCCGGGACCGTGCTCTCGCCGGCCGACGCGCGGGCCTGCATCCTGGCCGGCGCGTCGTTCATCGTCAGCCCGGGGCTGGATCTCGCGACAGTGGCCGAGGTCAAGTCGCACGGGGTGTGCGTGATGCCCGGCGCCCTCACGCCGACCGAGGTCATCACCGCGTGGCAGGCGGGCGTCGACATGGTCAAGATCTTCCCGGCCTCGGCCCTCGGGGGCCCCAAGTACCTGAAGGCCCTGCGCGGGCCCTTCCCGGACGTGAAGTTCCTGCCCACCGGCGGCGTGAGCGCCGCCACCGCCGGCGAGTACATAGCGGCGGGGGCGTCCGCGCTCGGCGTGGGCAGCGACCTCGTCGACATCGCGGCGCTCGAGGCCGGTCAGACGGCGCTCGTCACCGCCCGCACCAAGGAGCTGGTGGCCGCCGTCGAGATCGCGCGCGCGGCCCTCCGCTCGGTGCGCCCGAAAGACTGACCGGGCGCACCGACGGCGGTCCAGCCCGGTCGCAGGACACGGTCACATCCCCGGCGGGCGGCTGCGCTTGATGGGCTGGGGTTGCTGGGCGGGCCGGTTGTTGTTGCTGGGCGGGCTCGACGGGCCCGGGCCCATCCGATTCGGCGCGTTGCCGTGGGCTTGCGGAACGCTCGAGCCGCCGCCCGGGCCCATCCCGGACGGCACGTTCATGGGGCGGGACGGCGGCATGGGCCGGATCGGGCCCTCCAGCACCCTGGTCGTGCCCGCCGGGCCACCGCGCTGGGGCAGGCCCGCGCCGCCGAAACGGGGCTCCGAGGGGGCGGCGTTTGGACCGGGCATCGAGCGCCCGGGCGGCGGGGTGAAGGTCGGGGAAGGCGCGCCCGGGGCCGGTCCGGGCGCGCCGGGGCGCTGCGGATTTCCCCCCGACCATGGGCCTGGGCTCGGTCCACGCTGGGGAGGCGGCGTGTAGGCAGGAGCCGGTCCGCTTCCCGGGCGACCCCAGTTGCCGTTGTTGTTCCCGGGGCCGGGCCCCGGGGAGGACGGGTAGCTGCCCTGGGCCGGACCACGGGTGGGTGCGGTCCAGACCGCGGGCGGGCGGCCCTGAGGCTCGCCGCGCACGGGGGCCACGCCCACACCGCCCGGGCCCGGGCCCGGGCGGCCCGGACGTCCGCTCGGGCGACCCCAGTCGTAGTCGCGGCGCCCGTCCGGCGCTCCCCAGTAGGAGCGCTGATAGACCCACCGGTCGCCCTGATAGACATAGCGCGGGCGAACGTAGATGTAGCCGGGGCGCTCCGAGACCCAGTTGCCGGTGGTCCACGCCCAGTCGTACCCGGTCCAGTCCCAGTAACCGTCCACCCAGGTGTAGCCGTAGGCGGGCGGCGGCGGTCGATACTCCACGATGGGAGCGGGAGGGGGAACCGTGGGGTAAGCGTAGGCCGTCCCGTAGTCCGGGCTGGTGCTCACCGTCGTGCCGACCACCGCCGGCTCGGGGCGCACGTAACAGCTGCTCGCGAGGCAGAGCACGCCAGCGAGCCCGACGGCCGAGACCAGCTTCAGCCAGGTGGTGCGCCCGTGCGCGGAGGTGTGGGGCAATGCCACCCGGAAAAGCCGGTTCATGGGGAAGCTCCTCATTTGGGGAATTGGACGGCTGACCCTGCAAACGTATTCGATGCCGGTGGGCTCGGACAGAAATTCTTCTCCGCCTCGCCAGGAGCCCGGGGCTGCCTCCTCCCGCGCCCGAACCTGCCGGCTCGCCCGGCTCGACGGCCCGACGGGGCTCGGCCGGCTTGACCACAACCTCTCGGCTGATAAGAACCGCGCATGGAGACCGTCTTTTCCGGGATTCAGCCCACCGGCGACCTGCATCTCGGAAATTACCTCGGTGCCGTGCGGAGCTGGGTGACCTTGCAAGACGCCGAGAGCTCCGGCGGGCCCGTCGGTGAAGGTGGCCGGGCGCCCGCGTACGAATGCTTCTACTGCATCGTGGACTACCACGCGATCACGCAACCGTACGAGGTGGCCGAGCTGCCCCGGCGTGCCCGCAGCATGGCGATCGATCTTCTGGCCTGCGGGATCGATCCGCGGCGCTCGACGCTGTTCCTGCAGTCGGCGGTGCCCGAGCACACCGAGCTCGCGTGGATCCTGGCCTCGGTCACCCCGTACGGCGAGCTGACCCGGATGACCCAGTTCAAGGACAAGGCCGAGCACCACCCCGACAACATCAACGCCGGGATCTTCACCTACCCGATCCTGCAGGCAGCCGACATCCTGCTCTACGGGGCGACCCGGGTGCCGGTGGGCGAGGACCAGCGGCAGCACCTCGAGCTCGCGCGCGAGATCGTCCGGCGGTTCAACGCGCGCTTCGGCGAGACGTTCGTCGAGCCGCAGCCGTTGCTGTCGACCACCCCCAAGATCCTGGGCCTCGACGGCCAGGCCAAGATGTCGAAGAGCCTCGGCAACACCATCTCGCTGCGCGAGGCGGGCCCGCGGATCTGGGAGAAGCTGCGCACCGCCGCCACCGATCCGGCGCGGGCGCGGCGCACCGATCCCGGCAACCCGCTCGTGTGCAACGTGTACACGCTGCACCGGTTCTTCTCCACCGAGGAGCGGCAGGCGGAGGTGCGGACCGGCTGCACGACCGCGGGCATCGGGTGCATCGACTGCAAGAAGTGGCTCTTCGCCGGCCTCGAGCAGGATCTGGCGGCGATCCGCGGGCGGGCCGAGGCGCTCGAGCGAGATCCGGCCGAGATCGATCGCATCCTGGCCGAGGGCGCGGCGCGGGCGCGGGCGAGGGCGCGCGCCACCATCGCGACGGTGCGGGCCCGCCTCGGCCTGCCCGCCTCGGCCCCCTCGTCGTGAGCCTGCGGCGGCTCTTGCCGTCGCTGGTCGCCGCGGTCGTCGCCAGCGCCGCGAGCCACGGCTGCGGGGGCGGGGAGCCGGGGGCGTCGCCCGAGGCGGCGGTCCGGCAGCTGATCGCGGCGGCGCGCGCGGGCGACCGGGTGGCGGTGTACAACCGGCTCGGGCCGCGAACGCGCGGGCGCATCGACGAGATCCTGGCCTCCTCGCGCAAGTCGGGTGGCACGCGGCTGCTTCAACCAGAGGATCTGGTCACGGTCGGGTGGGTGCCGCCCGCCTGGGAGGCCTCGAGCATCCGCGAGCTCCGTCGCCAGAACGACAGCCTCGATGCGGCCGAGGTCGAGGTGGCCTCGGCGGCCGGCGATCGTCAGACGGTGGTCACGGTGCGCGAGGGGCGCCGCTGGATGGTGGAGCTCCCCCTGCGCTGAGGGCCCGCTCAGGGGATGACGGGGGCGGCCGGCCACCAGGTCTTCCCGGTGCACGGGTCGCTCTCTGGTGGCGCCCCGATGTTCATGGTGCCGGTCAGGGTCGCGGTCGACGCCACCGCGAGCACCGGGCCTCCCTTCTTTCCGGTCGACGGCTCGACGTAGACGTTCGCGAAGGTCACCGTGGCCTTGTGCGCCGAGTCTCCCTCGACCGAGACGGTGGTCGCGATGGGGTGCTGGGGTCCGTTGACGTTCACCTGGTGGAAGTTCTTCACGGTGATGTCCTCGAAGGCTGGCAAGACGCCCTCGGGATGCACCAGGGGGTTGGCGTCGTAGCTGGCCGTGATGTAGATGGGATACGCCTCGTCGCGGGTGCAGATGTCCTCGAAGAGCACGTGCTTGACGAAGCCACCGTTGCCTTCGTACGACTTGACGCGCAGGCCATTCAGATCGCTCGAGCCGGTGTTCGGGTCGACCGGAACGTCCCCGTCGATGGTCATGTCGTAGACGTGGACGTTGGTGATGCCCTTGATGGTGGCGCTGCCGAGCGACATCCCGTGTCCCGTTCCCAGGTGATTGTGGGCGATCACGATGTTGTTGGCGCCGCCCTCCGCGTTGCCCTTGATGGCCACCATGTCGTCTCCGGTCGAGATCCGGTTGCCCACGATGTACCCGTTCTGGGTGATTCCCTGCGCGGCGCCAGGATCGATTCCATCGGTGTTTCGCGCGATGTAGTTGGTCAGGGGCTGCCCGCCGCTGCTGGTCGCGTTGCTGGGCGTGAGGAGGTTGATCCCCCAGACCACGAACTTGTCGCTGTTGAGCTGGATGTGGAAGAACGGCGAGTTGTAGAGGTTGAGGCCGAAGAGGACGAAGTTCGAGGCGTTGGAGACGGCGATGAGCGCCGGGTTCGGGGCCGAGCCCGGGCCCGAGCCGGTCGCGCGCTTGTCGTGGCGCTGGAAATCCGAGACGTTCCACCAGGAGAAGGTGCCATCGGGGACCGTGGGATTGTCCACCGTGTCGATGTCCACGGTCGGGGGGGAGACGCCGATCAACGGCTCCCCGCCCTGACCATCGATGGTGCCCTTGCCCATGACGGCGACGTGGTCACCCGTCGCCATGATCACTCCGCCACAGTCGTACTGGGCGTCGCTCGGAACGCTGGTGTCGGTCACCGCGCCGGTCGGATCGATGACCACGCAGCTCGCCCCGAAGGACTTTGGGTTGCGCGAGGCGAAGACGGTGACACCCTGGTCGATGACCAGGGTCTGACCAGAGGTCAGCTCGAGGCGGCCGATGAGGAAGGCGTTCGCCCCGCCGGCACCGACGGTGAGCTCGACGCACGACTTGCTCGCGAAGCCGGCGGTGATCCGGGCGTTGTCGAGCGTCTCGGTGGCGGCCTCGGGGACCAGGGTGTTCTTCGAGCCCGCCGACTTGTCGTTGGGAGCCGTGGCGACCGTGCGGGGCGCCGGGACCTTGGTACAGCCGGTCGGGATCACGGGCTCGGGTGGCAAGCAGGTCCTGTCGGCGAGGTTGGAGGGATCGCAATTGCCGATCACGCTCGGGCCGGTGCCGATGGCCCCGCCCGTCCCCTTCGAGCCTCCGACGCCAGTCCCCGTGCCCGTGGTCGACGCGCCAGTCATTGATCCTGGAGCGGATCCTGGAGTGGCTCCCGGACCGCCTCCCGGACCTCCGCGGCTGCTCGCCCCTCCCGTGCTCGCCACGCTGCCGGTCGTGCTCCCCGAGCTCGGCGCGCCCGAGCCGCCGGTGCTGGCGGCTGCAGCGCTGGTCGATGAGCCTGCCGTCCCTGGAGCCCCGACCGAGCCTGCCGAGGCGGGGCCGCTGGAGATGGAGCCCACACACGCGGTGATGGAAAGAAGCGCGAGGCCTCCGAGAATTCCGAGGCGCGAAGGACCCTTCGATGACCCGACGACCACGGATGAAGCTGGCTTGGAGATCACGCGACTGAGGTGTCCGCCGCCCCCGACGAAGGTTCAACGTCGACGCTGAACCTCGCTCGAACCTCGAAGGCGGCGAGTCATCTACATGTCATCCATGTCTCATCCATGATTGGCCCGATGATCGCGTCATGGGTCGTCTCGAACGAGAAGGCGGCGAGTCCTCGGTGGTGGAAAGCCGCGAAGTCTCGACGTAGCGTGCCGGACATGTACCTCCCAACCGCGTTTGCCCTCGAGGATCCCGTCGAGATCGAGGCCTTCATGCGTCGCCACGACTTCGCGACCATGGTGGGCCCGGCCGGCGCCCGGGCTTCCGGGAGCATCGGGGGCGATCCCGAGCCCGATGGTGGGCGACGGCCTGCCATGGCGGCCTCCCACCTGCCGCTCCATCTGCGGAGCACGTCGGACGGCTGGGTTCTCGAGGGGCACCTCGCCCGCGCCAACCCGCACTGGCAGGCCATGGACGGCACCGAGGAGTTCCTGGTGGTGTTCTCGGGGCCGCACGGCTACGTGTCGCCGACCTGGTATGGCACCCGGCCTGCGGTCCCGACCTGGAACTATGCGGTGATCCACGCCCACGGAAAGCCGCGCGTCCGCCCGGACGACGCGGACTTCTGCCGGCGCGTGCTCGGGGAGCTGGTCCGACGCTACGAGGCGGGCCCGGGCGGCTGGCGGCTCGAGGACCAGCCGGACGGTTTCATCGACAAGCTGCTGCCCGCCATCGTCGGCTTCGAGATGTCGGTGGAGCGGGTCGAGGCCAAGTTCAAGCTCGGGCAGAATCGCAGCGCCGAGGATCGCGCCGCCACCGTCGCTGGCCTCGAGCGGGTGGCCTCCCCCGAGGCGGCCGCCCTCGCCGACCTCATGCGTCGCCTCGCCGGTTGATTCGACCGCCTTGCGGTCAGGTCCCGTCACGGTGCGGAAGGGGTGTCACTCGATGGTCGCGCACCGACGGTCGCCGGGGCGGCGATGCCCGAGGATCCCGGCGGCGTCCGGTGCAGGCGCACCACCTCGGCGGTCGCGACCGCCTGGCGGACGGCGGCCGCGAGATCCACCGACGCCTCCGCGCGCTCGGCATCGACCACCCGGGCCGCCGTCGCCGGGTGGCTCGGCACGAAGAGCGAGCAGCAGTCGTCGAAGGGGAGCTCGGAGGTCTCGAGCGTGCCGATCCGGCGGGCGAGTGCGGTGGTCTCGACCTTGTCGTAGGTGGCGAGCGGACGCAGCACCAGGCGGCGGGCGGCGTCCTCGATCACGGTCATGTTCTGGATGGTCTGGCTCGCCACCTGGCCGAGGTTTTCACCGGTGACGAGGGCGTCCGACCGTTGCGCGTCGGCGACGGCGTCGGCGATGCGCATCATCATGCGGCGGTAGAGCACCACCGCCAGCTCGGCGGCGCCCGTGGCCCGCAGGCGCTGCTGGATGTCGGTGAAGTGGACGACGGTGACGGTCTCGAGCGCCTGCCAGCGCGCCAGGATCTGCGCCAGGGTCAGCACCTTGTCGCGCGACTTCTCTCCGATGTAGGGCGGCGAGTGGAAGTAGACGGCGTCGAGCGCCAGGCCGCGCTTGGCCGCCAGCCACCCCGCCACCGGCGAATCGATCCCGCCCGACAGCAAGAGCAGCGCGCGCCCCGACACGCCGACCGGCAACCCTCCAGGCGCCTCCAGGGTCTCGGCGTAGACGAAGGCACGGGTGGCGGCGACCTCGACCCCGACCGCGATCTCGGGGCGGCGCACGTCCACCGTCAGCCCGGCCTCCGACATCACCCGGGCCCCGACCAGGCGCGCGATCTCGGGGGACGGGTGGGGGAAGGTCTTGGCGGTGCGGCGGGCCTCGATCTTGAAACGGGTCGCCCCGGTGCGGGCCGCCTCCGCGCGGGCCAGCGCGACGGCGGTGTCGCCCATGGCGTCGAGCGCCGCGGCGGTGACGGTCGCGACCGACACCGACACCAGCCCGAACACCCGCGCCAATCGAGCCGCCGCGTCGTCGGCGGTGGCCGCGTCGGGCACGTGCACCAGCACGCGCCCGTGCACCGCCTCGAGGCGCGCCCCCGTCACCCCCACGAGCGCGAGGGACATGTTGCGGTGCAGGACCTCCTCGAAGCGCCGGCGGTTACCGCTCTTCAGGAACAACTCGCCGAAGCGACACAGGATGACACGGCTCATGCGGGCGCGGCAGTTTAGTGCTCCTCCCGCGAAATAGCGACAACGCCGCGCCTCCGCGTCTACCGCCGCGCGCGCCTCGGCCGCGCGCGCTCGAGCTCGGCGATGGCCGCCTCGAGGGCGACCACGGCGGCGTCGAGCTCGGCCTCGGTGGTCTCGCGGGACAGCGAGAAGCGCAGCACGGCCACGCGCGGGTCGAGGCCGATCGCCTCGAGGACGTGGCTCGGTCCGCGCAGGCGCGAGGCGCATGCGGCGCCCGCCGACGCCATCACCCCCCGCGCCTCGAGCGCGTGCAACAGCGGCTCGGCTGGCAGCCCCGGCACGAAGACCGAGCTGATGTGCGGCGCCCGCGGCGGCGCCCCCTCCGGATCGCCGATGGGGACGGTCGGTCGCAGCGCGGGGATGGCCGCCAGCGCCGTCCGCTCGAAGCGATCGCGCAGCGCCGCGAGGCGTGCCTGCTCCCCCCGCGCCAGCGCCGTGATCGCCAGGCTCGCGGCGCAGGCCAGGCCCACCGCCGCCGGCACGTTTTCCGTCCCCGAGCGCAGTCCCCCCTCCTGCCCACCACCGTCCCACAGCGGCGCGAGGCCAGCGCGCGCCCGGGTCCGGACCGGGACCGACATCCACAGGGCTCCCACGCCCCTCGGCCCGTGGATCTTGTGGCCCGACACGGCGAGCGAATCCGCGCCGAGCCCGCCCACCCGGAACCCTAGGTTCCCGAACGACTGAACCGCGTCGACGTGCAGGTGGGGCCTGCGCGCCCCGGTCCGCGCCGCGTGCGCCTGCAGGGCATCGGCGATCTCGGCGATCGGTTGCACCGTCCCGAGCTCGTTGTTGACGTGCATCACCGCCACCAGCATCGTGTCGGGACGCAGGGCCTCGACGACGTGCCGAGGCTCGACCACCCCGCTCGGTCCCACCCGTACCACCGTGACCTCGCAGGCCGCATCTCCCCCGATGCTCGCCAGCCGCTCAACGTTGCGCAGCACCGACGGGTGCTCGATGGCCGACACCACCACGTGCCGAGCCCGTTGCCGCGCCGGGGCCGCCCCTCCTCCGCCTCCCCACCGTCCGCCCCCCGCCGCCCCCTGCCCCCCGGCGCTGCCAAGCAGGATCCCGAGCGCGTTGGATTCGGTCCCGCCGCTCGTGAACACGATCTCCCGCGCGCGTCCCTCTGCCCCCGTCAGCGCCCGCGCCAGCTCCTCGCGCGCCGCCTCCAGCCGCCGCGTCGCCGCCGCGCCCGCTCCGTGGACCGACGACGGGTTCCCGTACAGCGTCGCCGCCACCTCGTTGGCCGCGCTCAGCACCGCCTCGACGGGACGCGTCGAGGCGGCATTATCCAGATAGATGGTCACCATGGCTGACAGCGATGAAACAATCTACCCTACCGGGTCCGTCCGGGGTTTGTTTGGGAGGCTTCCGACTGTCGTTTCATGAGTCATATCAAGCATATCGAGATCAGGTCGCCGCCGCGCTCCGGAGCCGTTCGGCTGGCCGCGACCCGGGTTTTGGGTTAAATCCAAGGGGTGAACGAGATCGGCGCCCGCGCCAAGAAGATTCTCCACGCGGTCGTGTCCGAGTATCTGGCCACGGGGGAGGCCGTGGGATCACACACGCTGACCCGCCGCTACGGTCTCGACGTGTCGGCGGCGACGGTGCGAAATGTCATGGGTGACCTCGAACATATGGGCCTGCTCCGACACACGCACACCTCGGCCGGGCGCATCCCCACCGACCGCGGCCTGCGCTACTACGTCGACACCCTGCTGCGGGTCCGCAGCCTGTCGCTCGGCGAGCAGGACGAGATACGCGAGCGCCTGTCGGGCGGCGGCGAGGGCCCCGAGTTGATGCAGCGAACCACCCGGGTGCTGCGCGAGCTCAGCCACCTGGCGGTGGTCGTCCAGACCCCGCGCCCCAAGTCGGAGATCATCGAGCACATCGAGTTCTTGCGCCTGCGCGAGGGGCAGGTGCTGGCGGTGATCGCCACGACCACCGGTCACATCCAGAACAAGCTGGTGGCCATGGACTTCACGGTGCCGCCCGACGAGTGGGAGCGCATCCACAACATCCTCAATGCCATCGTGGGGGGCGTCACGCTCGAGAAGTTGCAGGCGCGACTGGCCCAGGAGATCGCCAGCGATCGGGCCAAGCACGATCAGCTGGTGGCCAAGGCCCTGCAACTGGCCGCCGCCGCGCTGCCCGCCGAGGGCTCGCGCGACAGCGCCTCGGACGTGCTCATCGACGGGCAGTCGAACCTGCTGTCCGACACCACCGACATGGAGCAGGCCCGGACCCTGCTGCGCACGCTGGAAGAGAAGGATCTGGTCGTCCGCCTGCTCGATCGGACGTTGAATGCGCCCGGGATCTGCGTTTTCATCGGGGCGGAGGCCAACCTGGCGGATCTCACGGACATATCGGTGGTGGCGCGACCTTACGGGGGCGAGGACCGCCCCCTCGGGACCATCGGGGTGATCGGTCCCTCGCGCATGAACTATTCCCGGGTGATCTCGCTGGTGGACTTCACGGCCGAGATGATCGGCGAGTCCCTGGCGAAGTCGTAGACACGTGCATACACAGAGACGCGATCAGGAAAGGAACTGCGGCAGTGAGCAACGACGAAACTGGACGTGAGGGAGCGGAGGACAAGACCCGCTCGGACAATGGCGGTAAAATCGGGGCGTCGGGTGGTGCCTCCGAGGAGGGCGGCTTGGAATCGAAACTGTTGACGTTGACGGCGGAGCGCGACGAGCTCAAGGACCGCATGTTGCGGATCGCCGCGGACTTCGAGAACTGGAAGAAGCGCGCCCGCAAGGAGCAGGACGACGCGGAGAACAAGGTGCGGGAGTCGGTCTTGAAGGATGTCCTCGACGTGATGGACAACCTCGAGCGGGCGGTCAGCGCCTACGGCGACGGCAGCACCACACCCCCGGCCGGTGGGGTCGACGGACCGGCCATCCTCAAGGGCGTGACCCTGGTCTTGCGGTTGTTTCAGACCAAGCTCGACCGCTACGGCATCAAGCCCATCGTCGCCGCCGGACAGCCGTTCGATCCGCGGCTGCACGAGGCCATCTCGCGGGTCGAGCGCAGCGACGTCCCGCCGGGGACGGTCGCGGTGGAGCTGCAGCGGGGCTACCGGATCGGGGATCGGTTGTTGCGTCCATCGATGGTCAGCGTGGCGACCTTGCCGGCCGAGCGGCCGGTCGCGGAGGGCGGCAACGCTTGAATCTCCGCCTCGGGATTGACTTCGGGACCAGCCACGCGTGTGCGGCCGTGGAGGTCGACGGGCAGGTGCGGCTGGTGGTGCACGCGGGTGGGGCGACCACCATCCCCTCGGTCGTGGCGTTCCCGCCGCCGACCGTGGGTGGCGGGTTGCCGCTGGTGGGAGACGCGGCCCTGGCGTTCGCGTCCCGATCGCCCGAACGGGTCGTGACGGCGGTCAAGCGCCTGCTCGGCCGCAAGTTCGACACGCCGGAGGTCAAGCACCAGCGTCAGGAGGTCCCGTACGAGCTGGTGGCGGCCCGCAACGGTGACGTGCGCGTGCGGGTGGGGCGCCGCCACCACCCGCCGCCCGACGTCGCGGCGTACGTGCTCGGCGCGCTCAAGCGGGCCGCCGAGGTCGCGGTGGGTGACACCGTCACCGAGACGGTGATCGCCGTGCCCTCGGACTTCGACGACCTGCAGCGGCAGGCCATGTGCGACGCGGCCCGCATCGCGGGGCTCGACGTGCGGGGTCTCCTCACCGAGCCGTCGGCGGCGGTGTTCGCCTCCGGGCTGTTCCCGGCCGCGCGCGGCGAGGAGCGCAAGGTGATCGTCTACGATCTCGGGGGCGGATCCTTCGACGTGGCCGCCCTGGTGGTCCGCGACGACGAGATCGAGGTCGTGGCCAACGGCGGCGACGGCTTCCTCGGGGGCGAGGACTTCGACCAGAACCTGCTCATCTACGTGTGCGACGAGCTGGTGCGGCTCGGGGTGGCGGATCCCCGCAACGATCGCGCCCTGATGGCCCGCCTGCGGATCGAGTGCGAGGCCGTCAAGCGCCGCCTGTCCACGGAGGATCGGGTCGAGCTCCGGCTGCCCGAGCGACCGGGGGGTGTGCGGCTGCCGGTCATTCCCATCGAGCGCGAGCGGCTCGAGAGCGTGACGCAGGTGCTGGTCGACCAGACCTTGTGGCCCTGTGAAGGGGTGCTGCGCGACGCGGGTTGGTCGAGCGACGATCTGGACGCCGTGCTGCTGGTGGGCGGTCAGACGCGCGCGCCGCGGGTGCGGGCGCAGGTGGCGGACTTCTTCGGGCGGCCACCGCTCGTCACCGACGCGCCGGAAGTCCTGGTGGCGATGGGCGCGGCCCGGCAGGCGCTGGCGCTGTCCACGGTCGCGGCGGCGGTGGGGCGCGGACGGGGGCGGGTCCGCAACCCGGTCATCGAGACCACCTGCCAGTCCATCGGGGTCGAGACGGCGGGGGGGGTGTACACCCGCCTCATTCCGCGGGGCACCCGGCTGCCCGCGCAGAAGACCCAGGTGGTGTCGACCTCGATGGATGGCCAGACCCAGATTGTCCTGCACCTGTTGCAGGGCGAGCGGGAGATGGCGATTGACAACGTCAGCATCGCGAACGTGCAGATCGGGCCGCTGCCGGCGCGGGCGCGGGGGGTGGTGCAGATCGAGGTGGAGATCGTCACCAGCGGCAAGGGCTTGCCGGAGATCACCGCCAAGGATGCCACCACCGAGGAGGTCAAGCCGGCCAGGCTGCGACCGAGCGGGGGGCTCTCGGAGTCGGAGCTGACGGCCCTGACCGTGCTGCACGCCGGGGGGGCGAGCCCGACGGCGGCGGCGGTGCTCGGCGCCGAGAACGCCCTCGCCAGCGTCAGCGCCGGCGGCGTCGACGACGGCGTCGGCACCGGCGAAGGCGGCCTCGGCCTCCACCCCGCCCCCGGCCAGCAGAGCTCGGCCGACGGAGTCGAGGGCCACGGGGAGGCGGCGGCGGCCGGCCTGGTCGACGGAGAGGGCTACCGGACCCCGCAGACCGACGGCAGGGTCCTGGGGAGATAGGTCGTCCTGGCGCGCGATCACTACGAAACGCTGGGCGTCTCGCGCTCGGCCACCGAGCTCGAGATCAAGGCGGCCTATCGCGCCCTGGCGTTGCGGTATCACCCCGATCGCAACGCGGGGGACAGCGCCGCCGAGGAGCGCTTCAAGGATCTGTCGATGGCCTACGCGGTGCTGTCGGATCCCGACCAGCGGGCCCACTACGACCGCTTCGGTTTCCTCGGGGACGCCAGCCCCTTCGCGGCCGCCAACGTCGCCAACGCCACGGACTTCTTCGACGCGATGTTCGGGGATCTGCTGGGGCTCGGGCGCAAGAAGAGCGCGGCGGGGAGGGACCTGCGCTACACGCTGGAGATCGACTTCGAGGATGCGATGCTCGGGTGTCGGAAGACCATCGCGTTCGAGCGGGCGGAGGACTGTCCCGACTGTCGCGGCAGCGGCGCCAAGGGCGGGGCGGCCGGGCTCATGAAGTGTACCCAGTGCGGCGGACAGGGCTTCCTGCGGCAAAAAACCGGGCTGCTCGGCGGCAAGCGCGAGTGCGCAGGGTGCGGCGGCTTCGGGGAGCTGCCGCGCATCGCGTGCGCGACCTGTGGCGGCGCGGGGCTGGTGGACCGGCGCCGCGAGTTCGACGTCAAGATCCCGCCAGCCACCGCCAGCGGGTCGGCGCAGCGCCTGGCCGGGCAGGGCTCGCCCGGACGGCGGGGCGGCGTCGCGGGGGACCTGCACGTGGTGGTCCGGGTCAAGGGCCACCCGTTTTACGCCCGCGAAGGAGACGTGCTGCAGGTGGAGCTGCCGGTGTCGGTCAGCGAAGCCGCTCTCGGCGCCGAGGTGGACGTGCCGGTGCTCGACGGGACCGTGCGCATGAAGGTGCCGAGGGGCACCCAGTCGGGCTCGGTGTTCCGCATCCGCGGCAAGGGCATCCCGCACGCCAACGGCACGCGCGGGGACTGCCACGTGCGCGTGACGGTCGAGATCCCGACCGAGGTCGGCGCCGAGACCCGGGCCCTGTTCGAGGCCCTCGAGGAGGCGCCAGACCATGGCCCGGCCCTGCCGCGGCGGACCATCTTCCGGGGTGGGGTGGTGCCGGCGGCCATGGCCAGAGGCGGCGAGTCCGGCGCGCCCGACGCGGCAGCTCCGGCCGCCGCGGCCGCTGACGGGAGTGACGGAGACGGCGGCGAGGTCAGGACCGTCGCCGCGGGCCCCGATCCGCGCGGCGGCGGTCCCGGGGAGGGGCACGCCCGGCGCGGCGGCCGCGAGCATGGCTGACCCGCGCCACCTGCGCCGTCCGCCGCCACCGCCCGAGGCGTGGACCCCGCGGCGGGCGGGCCTGCCGGGCGACGAGGGCGGTCGGTCCCCCGAGTCGGCGTCGTTCGCGCGACGGGCGATCCGTCCGGCGGCGCTGCTGCTCTTGACCTTCATCACGACCACCGCGTCGGGGGCGATCCGTCAGCATCCCGGGGTGGACTTTCCGCTGTGGCAGATCGCCTTCCCGGTGGACGCGATTCGGCCCATCTCCGACGGCCTGTCGTACTCGGTCCCGCTGCTGCTCATCCTCCTCTGCCACGAGCTCGGGCACTACTTCATGGCGCGTCGGCACGGCGTGCACGCCTCGTTGCCCCACTTCATTCCGCTGCCGCCGGTGCTGGGGCTCGGGACCATGGGCGCGGTGATCGGAATGCGGAAGGTGACCGCCGACCGGCGCAAGCTCATCGACATCGGCGCGGCCGGGCCGCTGGCGGGGCTGCTGGTCGCCATCCCGGTGTTGATCTACGGACTGTCGCTGTCGCCGGTGATCGAGCTGCACCCGGGCGGCATGCAAGAGGGCAATTCCCTGCTGTACGCGGGGCTGAAGCTGCTCACCAAGGGGCTGTGGCTGCCGAGCGCCACCCAGGACGTGAACCTGCACCCGACCGCCTTCGCGGGCTGGACCGGGCTCCTCATCACGATGATCAACCTGCTGCCCATCGGTCAGCTGGACGGTGGCCACGTCGCCACGGCCTACTTCGGCAACGGGTACAACCGCTTCGCGCGCTGGGTCCACCGGCTCTTGCCGGTAGTGGCCCTCGGGGTCTTCGCGTGGACGATCGAGGTGGTGTGGCGCGAGACCCTCGGCACTGGCCGCTGGGACCTCGGGGCGGCGGTCGAGATCGCGGTGGGGTCGGCGTTCCCCTGGGTGCTATGGTGGGCGATGGTGGCGGCGGTCCGGCGAGCGAGCGGCTCGGCCGACCACCCCCCGGTCGACCGGCAGCCGTTGCCTCCGAGCCGGCGCGTCCTGTTCTGGCTGGTGGCCGTGGTGTTCGCCCTCCTCTTGATGCCGGCGCCGATGCGCACCAGCCTGGCCGGGGTGGAGCGCGCGGCCCCGGCGGCCAGCGTCGCGCCCGAGCCCACGGTCGGACCGGCCCCTCCGGCGGCGGTGAGCGGCACCCCACCGGCGGAGCCGGGAGCAGATTGAAGGTCCCGGCGTTCGATCTCCCGCTCGCCGACATTCGTGCCAGTCTGGGCGCGGTCCGGCGGCCACTGCGCGTGGCGATCATGCGGGCGCGCAATCCCTTCAACGTCGGGGCGATCATCCGCGTCGCCCATTCCTTCCTGGTCGAGGAGATCCTGCTCGTCGGCAGCGAGACCTACTACGAGCGGGCGGCGATGGGCATGGCCAAGTACGAGAACATCGTGAACCTCCCCGACGAGGCGGCCTTCCTCGACCGGGTGCGTGCCCTCGGCTGGAAGATGGTGGTGTTCGAGCGCGAGGTTGCGACGGCCGATCTGTGGAAGGCCGACCTACCCGATTCGTGCGTGATGGTCTTCGGCAGCGAGGCCGACGGAGTCCCGGCGTCGATCATCGCGGCCGCCGATCAGGTGGTGGCCATCCCGATGTACGGCATCAACCACTCCTTCCCCGTCACGGTCGCCGCCGGCATCGCGATGGCCGAGTGGACCCGCCGATTCTACGCCTGACGTCTCCTCAGCTCGCGAGCGTTCCGTAGGCTGCGCCGACAACGAGCTGAACGAATCGCCGACGCGTCACCCCCAACACTGCCGTCGCATCCCGCCGGCCCCCGGACGGCCTTCGTGCACGGGACACCGAACGGGACGCTGATATGGAGACGGCCTGATTTTCGCGTTTGGCGACGATGGCGTGCTGACCGTCTTCTGAGTGGCGAGACCAGCCACCGCCTCGATGCGTGACTACCGGCGGCGCAGCGGGTGAAGCGTCTCGTGCCGCCCGCACATCGCGACGAAGCGCGCGATCCGCTCGGCGCGCGTCTCGGGCTTCTTCGCGGTCTGAACCCGGTACAGGATGGCATAGCGGTTCGCGCCATCGAGCGCCTCGAAGAAGGCGCGAGCGCGATCATCACGCGCCAGCGCGGTCGCGAGATCCGCCGGCACTGCCGACGTCCGGGCCCCATCGTAGGCGCGCTCCCAGCGGCCGTCGCGACGGGCGCGCTCGACCTCCGCCAGACCGGGCGGCGCCATCGTCCCGGCGGCGATCAGCGCCTCGGCCCGCGCCCGGTTGAGCTTCGACCAGGGGCTCTGCGCCGTACGGGGCGTGAAGCGTTGCAGCCACGCCGAGGCGTCGAGCGCGCGCTTCTGGCTGTCGATCCAGCCCCAGGCGAGCGCGACGTCGAGCGCCTCGCGGTACGTGAGGGCCTGAGCCACCGTCGCCGCCCCCGGCCGCCTCTTCGCGATGCGCAGAAGGACGCCCTTCGAGGATGCGTGATGCGCCGCCAGCCACGCCGCCCAGTCGCGGGCCCGCCCGAGATCGAGGACGGGTTCGTCGGGCACAGGGCTACCGGTTGGCGTCACGGGCAGCTCCTTGGTCGAGCGCGAGAACGAGCGATGAACGACTGGTGCACCGATCCCTTGGGATCCCCCGACAACCACCCAACGGCCCCAACATGAGCACCGAGGCAATCTGGGTCGCGGTGTCGAGATCGGCGAAGTGAGCCATCTTGGCCTGGCTGGTCTGGCTAACGTACACCGTTGGGCAGCGAAGAGCGCCTCACCGCGGCAGATGTGAGCTCAATCGCCGAAATAGCTCCACCGACGCGTCAATCTCTGACCTTCGAATGGAGACGCTCTCGACGTTGATGCCGATTGGCAAGCGCTTTTGGCGAGCATAGTCCTGCACGTCGGCAAATACCCTCTCGCACAGGTCGACGGAGCGCTCCAGCGTGTCGGCCGAATGGCGGAGCTCGTTTTCGAGCCAGCGCGGGAAGGCGATGCCGAGCCACTTCATGAACTCGAGCGTGCGCACCGAGCCACAGGGCGAGAACGTGAGCACGACGGGAACGGGCGAGCGACCGGCCGTTTGCAACGACAATGCGTAGTCGGACAGCAAGGATTTCGTTGAGCCGGCGTCGTACACGGACTGGGTGATGAAGAAGCGACAGCCGTGGTCCTGCTTGGCGAGCATCCGATGGTGCTCATCCTCTTTCGCGACGTGTCGCTCCGCGATGGCGATGCCACCAAGGACCAGGTTGGAAGCAGCGCGCGCGAGCGCATACGCCTCGGCCAGCGGCAAACCCGGGTGGTGCGATCGGCCACGTGGGGCGCCGACGAAAACGCTGATGTGCCGGCCGGACATTGACCGCACGCCGTCGATCCAACTCGAAAACGCCTGGCGCGGGTGCGCGCCCACGCATCGGTACACGATCTTCGGAATCGCGAGCTCGGCGAGCGCGTCGCGTGCGTAGACCTCGGGGTCGACGGTGGGTAGGAAGGGGAACGGGCGTTCCTGGCCAGCACGTCCCGGCTCGTCCTGAATGTCGTAGACAACCAAGCCGTCAGGCGCGAGCAGACGAAGTCGGCCCACCTGCTCGGCTGCGATGTCACGCAACCGCTCGGCGGTCGATGCGAGTTTCGGCGGCGCGATTCCGTAGAGACGAATCCCGGCGCGCCCATCGTCTAGTCTTTCAAGCAGCGTGCTCAAGGAAGATATTTCTCCGCGTCGACATGCTCATTCGAGCGAACGGCTCACCATTTCGTCTGCCCAGCGTCGTGGCGTTCAGCTGCAAGGGCCGTCACGTGATGGTCGATGGTAGCACTGCCGGGGCCGCGCGGCGGCCTTCGTTCATCTCGAGCGCCGCGCGGCCCCGGCGAGCTGACCGTCGACCGAGCGCTGCCCCGCCCTTCGCAGCTGCGAAGGCATGTTGGACGGCAACGATGCTATGACGAGCCGGTATCCCACATCGAGATCCTCGCATTTGAGCACCTGTCCGTGTTTTCTCTCCCAGGTACCTGTACTGAGATCATCGGCGAGATGGGCCAGCGAAACCGATGATTCTCCGGTCGATAGACTGGATATGGCACCACGAACGCGGGGATCGAGATAGGCAGATGGTCGCCGCCAGTACGCTCCCATGAAGCCGTCCGTGCAATCGTGCGGTACTCGAACCGGGAGCACCTCGATGTCCCCAAGAATCTCCCGGAGTGCGGTGAGACCTGGAAACCGAAGTCGGTCCGAGTCGACCAGATGCGGAAAATATTCGCGGAGCCAGGAGTTCTCGCTCGCCGGATCCCACGTGAACAAGACGACCCTGCGACGTGAGACTCGAACCATCTCGTGCAGGCCGGCTCGCCAGTTGGACCAATGGTGAATGGTGAGTACGGCCAGCGAGGCGCCAAAAGCTCCGTCGGCAAACGGCAGCTCCTCAGCGCAGGCCCGAACAGCCGGTGCAGCGGATCTCGAGCGCTGTCGAATCATCGCGATCGACGGCTCGACGGCGACAAGGGGGCGATCTCTCGGCTCGTAAGAACCCGTTCCGGCGCCGACATTCACGATGCTCTCGGCATCCCCAAGAGCATCGTGAATGTCGGTAGCGAGACGAGGATCCGGCTGCCTTCGATCGG
>CAZIOH010000044.1:0-34466 GCA_964540815.1 uncultured Myxococcales bacterium
GACGAACCGCTCCTAACTATCTGAAATCATTGTGGAGGCGCCGGGAGTCGAACCCGGGTCCGGAAGTGCTCTGCTCGTGCCGCTACGTGCGTGTCCGACGATTTGGTTTTCGTCACGGGGTTGGCCCATCGGCGGGGCGTCCCTGCGCTTAGCCTTCCCTGTTTCTCGTGGCCGCGCCGGAAGACGCTGCGCGGCCACCTAGCCCGCTAAGTTACCGATTCTTCAGGTCGCGGACGGCTCCTGAATGCACGGTCTGGTCCGTTCTTTAGGCGGCCAGAGCAAACGAGTTATCGTTCGCAGTTGTTTTTTTGCCCGTTTTTACGAGGCCTCGGGCGCCTCGGCACGCAACACGAACTTTGCGGACTCCCGTCGAAACCGTTTCGCCCCCTGTTTCTCTTCAGACGTGGGATTATAGCGCCCACCCGGGGCCGCCGAGGGGAATCGACCGCGGTCGGCTCACATTTTTTGGCCTAGCTTCCGATGTTCTGGCGACCAGCCATGCAGGCGCGCCAGCCCCGTTCCCTCGATCCACCGTCGCCACTGCCCGTGGGCTCCTCGCGCGGCTCATCGGCCGCCCACTTCGACCTCCTCATCCGCGGGGGCCTGATGGTCACGGCCGAGGGCCGTCGCTCCGCCACCATCGCGGTCCGCGGCTCCACCATCGCCGAGATCGGGCCGCCGGACGCCCCCTGGACAGCCACCGTCGAGCTCGATGCCCGCGCGCTCGTCGTTCTTCCGGGGGGCATCGATCCCCACGTCCACCTCACCTGCAGTGACGCCACCGAGGCCGATCCCGGTTGGATCGACGACTTCGAGAGCGGGTCCGCGGCCGCGCTCGCGGGCGGCATCACCGCGCTCGGAAACATGACCTTCGTGCTCCCGGACGAGACGGTCGCCGCGCGCGTCGAACGGGAAGCCGCCGAGGCACGTTCGCTCGCCATTGCAGACATCTTCCTGCACCCAGTCCTCCTTGCTCCCACCGACGCCCGCATCGCCGAGCTCCCAGGGCTGGCCGCCAGCGGCTGGACCAGCCTCAAGTTCTTCATGAGCTTTCCTTCCTTCGAGAAGGACGCCGGGCAGTTTGGCCTCGCCATGCACACCGCCGCCAACTCGAACATGATCACGATGATCCACTGCGAGGATCAGGCGACCATCCAGTGTTGCACCACGGTCCTCACGGCCCTCGGTCACCGTTCCTTCGAGCACTTCCCCGCCTCCCGCCCCCCCTCCTCGGAGGTCGTGGCCACGGAGCGGGCCATCGCCATGTGCGAGGTCACGGGAGCTCCCACCTACATCGTCCACCTCTCCTCCGCTCGCGCGCTCGCCTCCTGCGTCGAGGCCCGCGCCCGCGGGTTGCCCATCTTCGTCGAGACCCGTCCCATATATCTCCACTTCACCTCCGAGCGCTATCGCTCCTCCGAGGGAGCGCTCTTCGTGACCCAGCCTCCCGTCCGAGAGGCAGCCGATCGCGCCGCCCTCTGGGCCGGGCTGGCCTCGGGCGCCATCGACACCATGGGCAGCGACCACGCCCCCTGGACCCGCCTCGCCAAGCTCCACGCGTCGCACGACCTCGCCAACCTTCGGCCGGGGGTTGCCGATCTCGACACCATGCTGCCCATGCTGATGACCGAAGGAGTGGTCGGAGGCCGCCTCTCCCTCGAGCGGTTCGTGCAGGTCACCTCCACCAATGCGGCGCGCCTTTTCGGCCTCTACCCGCAGAAGGGAACCATCGCCGTCGGGAGTGACGCCGATCTGGTCCTGTGGGACATGCACGCCAACCGCACACTGCGCGACGCCGACCTCAAGACGCGCGCCCGTCACACGGTCTACGAGGGGTTCGAGCTGCGCGCGGTCCCGCGCACCACGATCCGGCGCGGCGAGATCGTGTTTCACGATGGCCACGTGCTCGGTCGCCCGGGCTCCGGCAAGGTCCTGCATCGGGGGCCCACCTCGCCCCCGCTGTGCCCCGCCCGCTGAGCCAGCCGCGGCCGCCACCCCAGCCAGCCCGCCGCTGACGCGTCGCGCACCCCTCCAAGCCGTGGATCCGCCTCAATCCGTTGGTCAACACGTCGATACGATCTGGGGAGAAGTCCCTAAATGTCGGACGGTCTGAACTCCAAGAATTCCGCCGGGGTGAGCATCCGGCGCGGCTCATCGGTGGGTCGCTACGTCATCCTCGGCCTGGTCGGACGGGGAGCCATGGGCGAGGTCTACGCGGCCTATGATCCCGACCTCGATCGAAAGGTGGCGGTCAAGCTCCTCCACGCCGAGAGCACAGGAGGCAGTGGCGGTGGCGCCTCCAACTCGGACGGGAAGCTCCGGTTGCTCCGAGAGGCGCAGGCCATCGCGCGCCTCTCGCACCCGAACATCATCGTGGTCCACGACGCCGGCAGCTTCGATGAGCGGGTCTTCGTGGCCATGGAGTTCATCGACGGCCACACCGTCGGCTACTGGCTGCAAGAATCCAAGCGCGACTGGAAGGAGATAAGAAAGGTCTTCCTGGCGGCGGGTCGCGGCCTGGCCGCTGCGCACGCCGCGCATCTCGTTCACCGCGATTTCAAGATGGAGAACGTGATGATAGGCCGGGACGGTAGCGTCCGGGTCATGGATTTCGGCCTGGCCCGTCGCGTGTCGGACGACGGGCACGACGCGGCCATCGACCAGGCTCTCGCCGCTCCGCTGGCAGGCCTGCCAGGCATGCCCAGTGGCACCAGCCTCCAGCCTGCCGAGGTCGCACCGGGAAGCCCAGGCATCGCGAGTCTTCCTGGCGCCCTCTGCTCCGATCCCAGCGATCTCGAATCGACGATGGTGGTCTTCACGCACCACACCCCAACGGGCCTGCCCTCGGCGCCGCAGTCTCCGCCCCCGACCGCACAGACCTCTGCCATCACCTCCACCTCGGTCTCCATTCAATCTCCTTCGTCTGTCTCCACATCTCCAGCCCCATCCATAGCACCATCCCTACCCTCATCTCCATCATCCTCCTCTTCCTCTTCCTCTTCCTCTTCCTCTTCCTCTTCCTCGCCCGCATCCTCCTCCCCGTCTTCCCGACTCACCCCGCGATTTGCGACCCTCGCCGATGGCGCAACCATCGTCCCCTTACGGTCGCTCGCCGACAGCCTCCGCGTCAGCAGCGCGTTCCACGACGAACGCGCCGCCGGCAAGAACGTGGGGAGCGGCCGTCTCCTGTCCGCGGCCGGATCGACCAGCCTCACACAGACCGGCACCATCATGGGCACGCCGGCCTACATGTCGCCGGAGCAGTTCATGGGCCACGCCGCCGACGCGCGCAGTGACCAGTTCAGCTTCTGCGTCGCCCTCTACGAGGCCTTGTATGGCGAGCGCCCCTTCGTCGGCAAGACCGTGCGCGCCCTCGCCGACGCGGTCACGGGCGGCCAGGTTCCTCCCCCACCCGCCTCGACGCGTGTCCCGGGCTGGATCCGCAAGGTCATCTTGCGTGGCCTGCGCCGCAAGCCCGAGGAGCGCTGGCCCTCGATGGAAGCGCTGCTGGCGGCGCTGGAGCGCGATCCACGCGTTCGCTGGTGGCAGGCTGCCGCCGCCGCGGTCGCCCTGGTCGCCGTCGCCGCCATCGGCGTCGGGATTCGCCATCAGGCCCAGACCGCCTACCGCCCGAGCTGCCAGGTGGCTGATGACCGATTCGCGGGAGTCTGGGAGCTGGCGCCAGCATCAAAGGGTACTCCGGCCCGGCGCCGCCTGATCGAATCGGCTTTCCGCGCCACCGGGAGGCCCTACGCCGCCAGCGCCTTCTCGGCCATGGCGGGGGTGCTCGACCGCTACGTTCGCTCCTGGTCGGCCATGTACGGCGACGCCTGCCAGGCGACCTATGTCCGCGGCGAACAGTCGGCCGAGCTGCTCGATCTGCGCATGACCTGTCTTCGGGAGCGCTGGGGTGAGGTGCACGCCCTCTCCGAGCTGCTGGTCCACGCCGACGGCGATCTGGTCGCGCGTTCGGTCAAGGCCGCCACCGCCCTCACCCCGCTCGACCGTTGCGCCGACGTCCGAGCGCTCAAGGCGGCGGTGCCGCCCCCCTCCGATCCCGAGACCCGCCAGCGGGTCGAGGCGCTCACCTCCAAGCTGGCGGCCGTCAAGGCCATGTCCGACGCGGGTCAGTACGCGAGGGCCATCTCGGCGGCCGCGCGGCTCACGTCGGAAGCGCGCACCACCGGCTATCCTCCATTGCTCGCCGAGTCGCTCTACCGGCTCGGCGTCATCCAGGTGGCGTTCGAACGTTCGGAGGAGGCCGACAGGAGCCTCGACGAGGCCACCTGGGTCGCGGTGGCCTCGAGGCGGGACGAGCTCGCCGCCAACGCTGCCGTCGACCAGGTCTTCAACGTCGGGTACCTTCGCAAGGACCTGCCCCGCGCGCTGCGCTGGAAGCGCGCGGCCGAAGCCTTCCTCGACCGCATGGGAGGCCACGATCTCGAACGCTCGTGGCTGGCCAACAACTTCGGCGCCGCGCTCGAGATCCACGGGGACACCCAGACCGCCGTGGAGAACTATCGCATCTCACTGGGCATCAAGGAACGCATCCTCGATCCCTCCGATCCCGACATCGCGCAATCGCTGACCAACCTCGCGGTCGGGCTCGCCACCCTCGGCAAGTACGAGGAGGCGCTGGCTCTCTCCAACCGGGGCGTCCAGATCTGCACCTCGACCCTGGGTCTCGATCGCGACGAGACCGCCACCCAGTTCGTGAACCGGGCCGAGCTCCTCAACCTGCTCGGTCGCTACGCCGACGCACGGCGGGACGCCGAACAAGCCCGCGACATCTGGGTGCGGCTGTTCGGCCCCCAGCACGGCAGCTTGCCGCTGGCCTTCTGGCAGCTCGGCGAGGCCAGCCTCGGCCTCGAAGAACCGGAGCTCGCCCTCGAACAGATCCGCCAGGCGCTGACCCTGTCCGAGAAGAACGCCCTGGAGAATCACGAGCCCGCTCCCACCGCTCGAATCGAGCTGGCTCTCGCCAGGGCCCTCTGGGAGTCCGGCCGGGACCCCCAGGGAGCGCGCAAGCTGGCCGCCACGCTGGCGAGGCCCCCCGCCTCGACGGCCGGCGAGGGGACCCCCTCCGCCTCCGAGGATGTCCTGCGAACCCAGAAGCAGGCCGCCGAGTGGTTGCAGTCCCACCCCGAAACGGCCACGCCGAGGAACAACCCGTTCGGTCGCTCGCTGGCGGTCGACTCGACCCTCTGACTCGGGTCCTGCGGCTCGGATCCCGAGACCCGGATCTGCCGGGGACCGAGACACGAGACGAATGCGGAAGAAGAAGAAGAAGAAGAAGACACGGGCAGCACCGCTCGCGGTGCTGCCCGCCCAGACCTAGAACTTAGGCCTTCTCGTCCAGGAAGAAGATCGTGATTGCCAGACAGTGAAACGCCTCGTCGGACGATTGGGTCACAATCGTATCGACGATTTGACACTGCGGATGTTCGCGGACCCATGAGGTCAGCTTTTCGCCGAGGTTTTCGCGCTCCTGAGCCATCGTCGCTGAAAAGACCTTGACCCCGTTGAAGCGTGCCGTCGTGTGGTTCTGGTGCTGTACCATCGCTTGTTTCTTTTCCTTTCCGAAATACCACCCGAACGGGCGGAAATCGGACCTTTCGGGAGACGACGGAGGTCTTTCCCCCCTTTTTGAGGCCAGAGCGCCATACCACCGGCGCCCTGGCCTCCCTCCGTCAAATCACCAAATATGACTAATCAAAATTTTGTCGTCGCGAAAACGACTTCTGGCATATAGCAACGATTCGAGCTTTCCTGCAACCCGACGATCAGGCCGGGGTGCGCCCCCACGGCCCTCCGCGGCGCCCCACGGTCGCCCGTACAGCACGCCGGGGGTGGGCCCCGCCGATCAGCTCTTTGCGTTGCGCGAAGCGCGCCCCGCGTCGGACCCGGCGGCGGGCTCCGACGCCTCCTCGAGCAACGCCGACCCTGCCTCGGGCATGGGCCCGAGGCCCATCTTGGCCTTGAGCTCGGCCAACGCCTGATCCGAGCCCGGCCCGCTCTCCAGCGCCTTGAACTTCTGCTGGAGGGTGTCCCCCGCCAGCTCGCCCGCCAGGTCGGTCGAGGCCTCGGCCTCGGCCTCGATCTGGTCCACCCGCTGGCTCATGCGGTCGAAGGTGTCGAAGGCTCCCGTGTCCGAGAGCCCCCGCATGGTGTCCTGGATGGCCTTCTGGGCCTCGGCCCGCTTCTGACGCGCGATGAGGATGTTCTTCTTGCGCTTGGCCTCCTCGATCTTGTCGTTGAGGGACCGCAGCTGCTCCTTCAGCTTCTCGACCGCAGCCTTTTGCCCCTCCCATTGCCGCCCCATCTCGGCCTGCATCTTGTCGTGCTCTTGCTTCCGGCTCAGCGCCTCCTTGGCCAGGGCGTCGTCTCCGGCCCGGACCGCCAGCATGGCCTTTCGCTCCCACTCCTTGGACAGCTCGATCTGCTCGTCGAACTGCTTCTTCAGGCGCTTCTCGTCGGCGATCGAGACCGCGACCTGCTTCTTGGCCTCGACCAGCTGGTTCTGCATGTCGACGACGATCTGATTCAGCATCTTCTGCGGATCTTCCGCCTTCGATATCAGATCGTTCAGGTTCGATTTGATCAGGGTCCCGAGCCTAGAAAAGATTCCCATGGGCATCCTCGGATGGTGAGCTCAAAGCACGAATGTGCGCGAACGAGCCGCGAAATCGATGGACCGTCGCCGGCTCAGGGCGCGGCGGCCGCGGCGGCCGGCGGCTTCCCCGGCGCCTGTTCGTGCACGTTCCAGCGCGACAGGCTGGCGTAGTGCTTCGAGATGGCCATCGACACGTCGTCGATCACCGCCTGGAGCTCGTTGAAGTCGAGGTTCTCGAGCTCGAGGGCATGCACGATCACCACCGAGTCGTCCTCGATCCCGAAGGCGCCGTGGATCATCTCCGAGGTGTTGAGGGCGAGCAGGGTCCGGAACAGCGACTCCCGGTTGGCCTTCGGGACCTCCATGACCTTGACCCGAAACGCCAGCACCTGGCCCGCCATCGAGACCACGAAATTCTCACAGCCCTGGATGGACAGAACCCAAATACCGGGTTTGATCTCCTGGTGCGGAACACCAAGTTTCAGCAGATAGGATTCCACGTCCTGCGTGGTCTTCATGACGCGACAGCCTAGCAGGCCACCCACAAAAGTCTTCATGCACACCAAACAAACCCTCGAACCTGCCTTCCGGCTGCGCGCGGGGCCGCGCGCCCGCATCCTGTTGAATCAATTGGTTGTCTGTGGTACCCGAACCGAAGATGCTGTTTGATCCGACCAGGCTGCCGCGGCACGTTGCCATCATCATGGATGGCAACGGTCGATGGGCGCAGAGCCGCAGCCTGCCCCGGGTCGAGGGACACCGCCGAGGGGCGAAGTCCGTCAAGGAAGTGGTGCGCGCCGCCCGGGAGCTCGGATTGCCCGCCCTCACCTTGTACGCCTTCTCCTACCAGAACTGGAAGCGCCCGGCCGACGAGGTCGCGACGCTGATGCAGCTCTTGCGCGACTACGTCATCGACGAGCGCCCCGAGATCCTCGAGAATGGCATCCGGCTGGTCGCCATCGGCGACGTGGATCGCTTGCCCGAGTTCGTGCGCGGACCGCTCGACGATCTCATCCGCGACTCCGCGCACAACCGCGCCATGACCCTTTGCCTCGCCCTGTCGTACGGGGGCCGCGAGTCCCTGGTCGCGGCCGCCCGGACCCTGTGCGAGCGCGTGAGGCGCGGCGAGCTCCTCCCGAGCGACGTCACCGAGGAGCGGATCACCGAGACGCTCCAGACCAACGGGCTGCCGCAGCTCGATCTCCTGGTACGCACCTCCGGCGAGGAGCGGCTGTCGAACTTCCTGCTCTGGGAGTCGGCCTACGCCGAGCTGTACTTCACCGACACCTTCTGGCCGGACTTCGGCCGCGACGAGCTGGTCCGCGCCCTCGAGTCGTACCGCGGGCGAGAGCGCCGCTTCGGGCTCACCCGCGAGCAGATCCGGAGCGTGGGCTGAGCCGCGGCCATCGCCGCCGCCCCGAGGCCGCCCACGAATCGATCGAGAGGCCCGCATGCCCAGCCTGTCCAACCTGGCGCGACGAGCCCTGACGGGCGTGGTCGGCATCCCCCTGCTGGTGGCGCTGGTCCTCTGGGCGCCACCCCTGGCGTTCGGGGCCTTCACGGTCCTCGTCTCGGTGATCGGAATGCGCGAGCTCGTGCACATGTTGCTGCCGGACGCGCGGCTGGCCCTGCGGCTCTGGCTGGTGGTGCTCGCGGGCGCCTTCACGGTCGGCCTCTCCGCCTTCCCGGCCCTCGGGTTGCCGCTGGCCATGGCGGGGCTGATCCTGACGGCCATCGGCGTCCTCCTCGACCCGGGCGACCTGCCGAGAGCGGCGGGCCGCCTGGGAGTGGCGGTGTTTGGCGTCTTCTACGTGGGCGGCCTGACGGCCCTGCTCGGGCTCCTGCACCGCCAGTCCCCGGACGGGCCGCGCTGGTTCCTGGTGGTCCTGACGACGACCTTCGCCAATGACACCGGCGCGTACTTCGCGGGCCGCAGCTTCGGGCGGCACAAGCTCTATCCGACGGTTTCCCCCGGCAAGACCGTCGAGGGGGCGGTGGGGGGTCTGCTGGCGGCGCTGGGGGCGCTGTTCGTCGTCCGGGCGACCTTCTTCCCCCGGCTGACGGCGGCGGACTGCCTGCTCGTCGCCGGACCCGCGTCGGTCCTCGGGCCGCTCGGGGATCTGGTGGAATCCCTGCTCAAGCGATCGGCGGGCGTCAAGGACTCGGGGCGGCTCCTGCCCGGGCACGGCGGGCTGCTCGATCGAATGGACGCGCTGCTGTTCGTGGGTGCGTGGGTGTACGTGTATGCGCGCTACCTGGCCGCGCCCTGATGCGAGACGAGGATGATGCGAGAAGATCCGGGCCCCAGAAACGACAAACCCCCGCGGGGCCGGAGGCCCGCAGGGGTGAGTCAAATTAAGCTCGGTTGATCTTTTGCTAAGTCAAGCTCTCAATTCGCACCGAATGGGGGCAACCTTAAGTATCTTTAAGCCCCGATCCGAAAAGCTAAGAACCACACCGTTTGGAAACAAGCCCGGTGTGATGGGAGGAGGAAGCCATGAGCCCGAGGCCGGTAAATCTCGGGATCCCAGCTTCCGAACCTTGCACTCAGCAAGTGTCGTGCCGAACCCCTCTGGAAGGGAGAACCCGTTGAATCACTTATATTTTCGTGTTACACGACCCTCGGCCTTGCGGCTGCCACCCATGAACCCTGACATTTCAGTCAGACCGCGCTCCTTCGGCGAGTAACTTTTGCCAACTCCCCGCATGTCCAATCTCCTGGTCATCAACGCCGATGGACCCGAAACGCGCGTCGCGTTGGTCGAGGACGGATTCCTCGGCGAGCTGTACATCGAGCGCAAGCGCGAGCGCGGCATCGCCGGAAACATCTACAAGGGTCGGGTCGAGCGGGTGCTCCCCGGCATGCAAGCCGCCTTCGTCAACATCGGCGCCGAAAAGTCGGCGTACCTCCACGTCTCGGACGTGCGTGGCACGCCCGACGATCTGAAGCGGCTCTTGTCCGGCGACTCGTCCAAGTCCGATGACGAGGACGAGGAGGAGGCCGATCGGCGCCGCGAGAGCGGTGGCGCCCGCATCGAGGACCTGCTCAAGGAAGGTCAAGAGATCGTCGTCCAGGTCACCAAGGAGCCCATCAGCACCAAGGGCGCGCGCACCACCCGTTACGTGTCGCTGCCCGGGCGCCACCTGGTGTTCATGCCGACGGTGGATCACATCGGCATCTCCCGGCGGATCTCCTCGGATCGCGAACGGCGCCGGCTGCGCGAGATCGTGGATTCGATGCGTCCGGCCGGCTCGGGCTTCATCGTGCGGACCGTGGCGGAAGGGGTCTCCGAGAAGGAGCTCAAGTCCGACATGGAGTTCCTGATCAAGCTGTGGAACGAGATCGTGAAGCGCTCCGAGTCGGGCCGTTGCCCCGCCCTCATCTACAGCGATCTCGATCTGTTGCTGCGCACGGTGCGCGATCTCTTCACCGCCGACGTCGAGAAGCTGATCATCGATTCGCGCACGGAATACGACCGGGTGAAGAAGTTCATCGCGGCGCTGATGCCCGACTTCGCGGGGGTGATCGAGCTGTACGACGGGGCCGATCCCATCTTCGATGGTTACGGGATCGAGATCGAGATCGATCGCGCGCTCGAGCGCAAGGTCTGGCTCAAATCGGGTGGCTACCTGATCGTCGACGAGATGGAGGCCCTGACCGCCATCGACGTGAACACCGGCCGCTTCGTGGGCAAGTCGAGCCTCGAGGACACCATCACCAAGACCAACCTCGAGGCCTGCCGCGAGGTCGCCGAGCAGCTGCGCATCCGGTCGATTGGCGGGATGATCGTGGTCGATTTCATCGACATGGATCGGCCCCACAACCGGGAGAGGGTGACCCGGGCGTTCAACGATTACCTGCGGCGCGACCGGTCCAAGGCGGCGGTGACCCGCATCTCGGAGCTCGGTCTGGTCGAGATGACCCGGAAGCGCACGCGCGAGTCGCTGCTGCACACCCTCACCGAGCCCTGCACGGCCTGCGAGGGCAAGGGGTACACCAAGTCGCGAAGGACGGTGGCCTACGAGGTGCTGCGCGAGCTCCGGCGGCAGGGCGATCTGATCGAGACCGATTCGATCGTCATCGAGGTCCATCCCGACGTGGCGCAGGTCCTCGCCACCACCGATCACGCCTTCCTCGAAGATCTGGAGAAGCGGCTGCAAAAGCGGCTGGTGGTGAAGGCCCGGGGTTCCTTCCAGATGGAGGACTTCGAGATTCACCCGCCGGGTGAGAAGCCCATCGAGAAATCCGAGGTGGCCGCCGGGCGGGATCGCGAGGAGCCGAAGCGCAAGCGCAAGCGCAAGCGGGCGCTCGGTTCACCGGCCGATGTCGAGGCCATGCTGGCCGAAGCCGAGGCCGAGGAGGTCGAAGCGGAGGCCGGGGCCGGGGCCGGGGCCGAGGGCGACCCCGACAGCGACGTCGAGTCCACAGGGGCCGAGCACGGCGGACTGGCCTCGCGGGAGCACGCCGCCACGCTGGCCCGAGACGTCGGGGATCCCCCGGGACCGGGGGAGCCGGCGGCCCCCGCCCCCGCCCCCGCATCGAGCTCCGACCAGGCGACGGTGGCGGCGGCTGCCGGATCGGGCCCGGTCCCCCCCGCCGCGAATGGCAACCCGACCTAGTCCCTGGACTAGGAGAGGTACACGGGGGGAGGCAATCGGCGTGACGGACAGGCGCGAGACGCGCGAGCCCATTCGAGTTTGCTTCGTGTGTCTGGGAAACATCTGTCGCTCCCCGACGGCCGAGGCGATCATGCGCCACCTGCTCGCCGAGGAAGCGGAGGAAGGACGGCGCCCCGAGCAGGACGACGAGGCCACCGGAGCGCGCGCGATCCCCATCGAGGTGGAGAGCGCCGGGACGGGCGACTGGCACGTCGGCGAGCCGCGCGATCGTCGCAGCCGGGCGGCGGGCGAGCGGCGGGGCATCCCGCTGTCGGGGCGCGCGCGACAGTTCACCGCCACCGACTTCGCGCGGTTCCACCATGTGGTGGCCATGGATCGCAAGAACCTCGCCGACCTCGAAGCGATGGCGCCCGACGCCGCGGCACGGGCCAAGCTTTCGCTGCTGCGCGCGCACACGCCCGAGGGCGAGCTCGACGTCCCGGATCCCTACGACGGTGGCGAGGAGGGCTTCGATCGGGTGTTCGACATCTGCCTGACCGCGTGTCGAGCCCTCCTCGCCCGCCTCCGCCGCGGACCCGCGTCGGCCATCGGCCCCGACCCCGCACCACCGCCGTGACCTTCCAGCTGCGCCAGCACGTCGAGAGCCTGCTCGGGACCGAGGTCGTGGGCAGCCAGACCTTGACCGGGGGGGACATCAACCTGGCCGAGCGGCTGTCGCTCGCCGACGGGCGCAAGGTGTTCGTCAAGGGCAACCCGCGCGCGCCGGCCGGCATGTTCGCGGCCGAGGCCCGTGGGCTCGGCTGGCTCGGCGCACCGCAGGTGATCCGGATCCCGAGGACCGTGGCCTTCGACGCGCACGTGCTGATCCTCGAGTGGGTCGAGCCCGGCCAGCCCGCCGCCGGTTTCGACGAACGCCTCGGCCGAGAGCTGGCCGCCCTGCACCAGCTCTCCCCGCCGAGCTTCGGGCTGGATCACGACAACTTCATCGGCTCGCTGCCCCAGACCAACACCACCGCGAGCACCTGGAGCGACTTCTACCTCGGCATGCGACTCGAGCCGCAGATCAAGCGCGCCACCGAGGCCGGCTGCCTGCCACCGCGGCTCAAGCGCGCGTTCGCGCGGCTGCTGCCCCGGGTGGGCGACCTCGTCGGCCCCCCCGAGGCCCCCGCCCGCCTGCACGGTGATCTATGGAATGGCAATGTCCTCTGCGACGCCGAGGGGAGGCCCTGCCTGGTGGATCCCGCCGCCTATGGGGGCCACCGGGAAATGGATCTCGCCATGATGCGGCTCTTTGGGGGATTCTCGAGCCGGGTCTTCGCGGCCTATGCCGAGGCGTTCCCGCTCGCGCCGGGCCACCTCGACCGGGTCCCCCTCCATCAGCTCTACCCCTTGCTGGTCCACGTCAACCTGTTCGGGGGCGCCTACCTGGCGAACCTGGAAGCCGCCCTCGCTCCCCTGGCGTAGGGCCTTGGCCTAGGGCCCGGTCCCGACCCCCGGCCGGGGCCTGATCGCCGCTCAATCTTTGTTTGTGGGCCACCGATGTCGTGGTCGGTATCCATGAGCGCCAATCCATTTTCTGCGGGGCAAGCGAGGCGGGGCGGCAAGGATTCCGAGCGGGTCACACCGCTCGGTGTCCACGAGATGGCGCTCGACACCATCGCATCGATCCTGCGCATCCTCGGCGAGTACGCCTTCGACCAGGAGAAGATGGACGCCGCCAGGTTCGCCGAGGTGAGCGAGCAGTGGGCACAGCACGCCCTCCTGGCCTCGCCCCCCCCGGGGAGCGAGGTGGCGGGCAGCGATGCCCGACGAAACTGGAGCGGCATCCGGGAGTTCGTGCGTGACTACTGCCGCAACAGCTCCACCCACACCCGCGAGATCATCACCGACCTGCGGCAGGTGGTGTGGGTCTTCATTCAGAACCTGAGCCAGACGGTCGCGCAGTCGGCCGAGACCGACGACCGGATCCGCGCGCACCTCGGGAAGCTCGAGGCGCTGGCCCAAGGCAGCTCGACCTCGGATCTGAAGCGCGAGGTGCTCTCCACCATCGTGACCGTGGCCCAGGTCCTGGAGGAGCGAAAGAAGAACGACCACGCGCGGGTCGAGTCGCTCGGCGCCAAGGTCCGGCGCCTCGGCGAGGAGCTGGAGTCAGCCCGCAAGGAGAGCGAGGTCGATCCGCTGACCCGCCTCTTCAACCGCAAGGCCTTCAACGACTTCCTGGCTCGAACGGTGGAGCTCTCGCATGCCTTCGGACAGCCAGCCTGCTTGATGCTGGTGGATCTCGATCGGTTCAAGCCGATCAACGACACCTTCGGCCACCAGACCGGAGACTCGGTGCTCTCGTCCCTGGCGGACGTGCTCTCACGGATCTTCCTGCGAAAGAACGACATGGTGGCCCGTTATGGCGGCGACGAGCTGGCGGTGGTGTTGCGGGAGACCGGCGTGCGCGATGGCAGCACGCTGGCCGACCGGTTGCTGCGGGCGGTGCGGGCCCTGCGCTTCGAGCGCGAGGGCGCGTCGATCGGTCTCAGCGTCTCGATCGGGATTGCGGAGCTCACGGCGGTGGACACCGCGGAGACCTGGCTCAAGCGGAGTGACGAGGCCCTCTACCTGGCCAAGAAGGACGGCCGGGATCGCGTCGCGGTGGCGGGCCCGACCGTGACGTCGGCCGTCGTGCCCACGGCCTGAAGAGCGCCAGGGAATCAGCGCGGGTTGCGGGCGGCGGCGAAGAGCGGCGGGAGCGGCGGCGTCTCTCCGAGCGCGAGCTCGATGGCTCGCACGGCCTGGTGAACCAGCATCCCGAGGCCATCGGCGTAGCGGGCCACCCGGCCTCGCACGGCACGCCCGAGGGGGCTGAGCGGCAGCTGCCCGTAGGCCATCTCGAGGACGGCGGTGCCGCGCGCGATGTCCGCCAGCGCCGCCGCCCGGTCCGCATCGGCCCAGACCTGGGGCGGAACCGACGATACGACGATGCGCGCCCCCTGCAGGGCGGCCGCGAGCCCGCCGCCTTCCTGGTTGCCCTCGCCTCCACCGTCACCCCCACCGTCACCTTCACCTCCGCCGGCGGCGTCCCAGCCAAAGGCCCTGGCGAGCCTGCGGCGCTGGGCCGGGATGCGCGCCACCAGCGCACGGGCGGCCTCGCGCCGGCGCGCGACCACCCGCACCCGGGCCCCGGCGGCGGTCAGCGCCTCCAGAGCTCCCGCCGCCGCCCCACCCGCCCCCACCAGCACGGCGTCCTCCCCACCCGGCTCGGCGCCGAGATCCCGCAAGGCCGCGAGCAGACCGTATCCGTCGGTGTTCTCCCCATGGACCAACCGTCCACCGGTCGGGCCACCGCCCCTGACGGCGGCGCCGCCGGCCTCGGGATCGAAAGGTTCGAAGATCAGCGTGTTCGCCGCCCAGCAGTTGCGCACCATCGCGGAGCGGGTGTCGGCGAGGGCCGCCGCCGCGCCCTTGTGGGGAATGGTCACGTTCAGGTAGCCGTACCCGCGCTGCCCGAGCGCCTGGACGAGCCCCGCGAACCCCGCTGCCTCCACGCTCAGCGCCTCGAAGGTCCCTTCGAGGCCGAGGGCCTGGTAGGCCGCCCGGTGAATCGCGGGCGACCGGCTCTTCGAGACATCCTGACCGAGGACCGCGGCGCGAATCACGGGGTCTCGTCGGGCTCGCCGGGGTCTTGCGGGCGGGTCTCGAGCACGGTCACCCCGAGCTCGCCGCGCTGGAGGAGCACCCGCACCCGATCTCCCGGGTGCACGGCGCGCGCATTGGTGAGGACGTGGCCCGCGTCGGTGAACGCCAGGCTGTAGCCGCGCTCGAGCACCCGCCGCGGGGACAGGGCCCCGAGCTTCTCGCCGAGCGCGTCGAAGCGCACCCTCCGCCGCTGCGTCGTCGCGGCCATGGCCGACACCAGGTGCTGCCGGGCGGCCACCAGGTGCGCCCGCTGCGCGCCGATCCGACGGTGGGGATGGGATCGGGTGATGGCCACCTGCGCGGCGCCGAGCTCCGCCCGGAGCCGCGCGAACCTGCGGAGCGTGGCCCGATGCGCCCGCGCCACGGCATCGTCGAGCCGTTGCCGACGCTCGCCGAGCAGGCGGCGGGGATCGCCGAGGCGCGTGCGCCCGCGCTCGAGCACCAGGCGGGCCTGGCGCAGCTGGACCATCATGCCGCGCGCGCCTCGGTTGCGGAGCTGCGCGAGATCGGCGTGCAGCTCGGCGAGCATCGGGATGGCGATCTCGGCGGCGGCCGACGGGGTGGGCGCCCGTACGTCCGCCACGAAGTCCGCGATGGTGAAGTCGGTCTCGTGACCGACCGCGGAGATCACCGGGACCCGGCAGGCCGCGATGGCCCGTGCCACCACCTCCTCGTTGAAGCACCAGAGATCGTCCATCGACCCACCACCGCGCGCGACGATGATGAGATCGACGTCCGGCACGGCAGCGAGACGGCCGAGCGCGCTCACGATGCCGGGGGCCGCCGCCGGACCCTGGACCGGGGTGGGGGCCAGCAGGATGGCCATCGGAAAGCGCCGGTGGGCCACCCGGATGATGTCGCGGATCACCGCCCCTTGCGGGGAGGTCACCACCCCGATGCGCCGGGGCAGAAACGGCAGCTTGCGCTTGCGCGCGGTCGCGAACAGCCCCTCGGCCTGCAGCTTCTGCTTGAGCTGCTCGAAGGCCACCGCCAGCGCGCCGGCGCCGGTCGGCTCGATGGCGGCGACGGACAGCTGGAAGCGGCCGCGTCCCTCGTAGATGGTCAGCCGCCCGCGCAGCCGGACCGCCATGCCGTCGGTCACCGTGAAGCGCACCCGGGAAGCCTCCCGGGAATACATCACGCACTCGATGCAGGACTGCTCGTCCTTCAGGGTGAAGTAGAAGTGCCCCGGCCCCGAGCGCTTGAAACCGGAGACCTCGCCCTCGACCCGGACCTCGGCGAACCGGCCCTCGAGGGTGAGCCGGGCAGCCCGGACCAGGTCCGAGACCCCGAACACCCGTGGCGCCGGCGCAACGGCCGCCCCGAGCGCATCGCCGGGCTCGGGCTCGCGCGCGAGCGCGGGCTGCGTGCGGTCGGCCGCGCCCGTCGCCACCAGCTCGGCGGCCTCGCTGAACGCCAGATCCATCTCCTGCCGGCCGCCCCGCGCACCGGTCCCCGTCGCCACGGCGGCGGTCGTGACCCGCTCGGCGACCCGCTCCCCGGTGGCGCGCGCGGCCGGTGTCTCGACGTCGAACAGCGCCGCGAACCCCAGCTGACGCGCCGGCTTCGCCGCAGCGTCCGCCTGGTCACCTTGGCTCTTGGGCTTGGGGGGCGGCATGGCGCGCCAATCCTAGCTCGAAAAGTGGGTCGGGTTTCAGCGTCCGGAGCGCGCGGCGGCGCGCTCGTAGTCCGCGGCGCTGGCGCGCACCAGCTCCACGTCGTGCAGGGCGCGGTTCTGTCGTTCGGCGGAGGTGCGCGCGAGGCCCGAGTATCCCCAGCCGCCGTCGGGTCCGCGTCGAAAGGGCAGGCGGGTTCCGTCGGTCAAGATCGCCTCGCGCACCGGCTCGTCCCCGGAGTCCGGGTCCGGGCCGGCGGCGGGCGCGGCCGCCGCGGCGGGCGCGGCCGCCGCGGCGACCGTCTCGAACCTCTGGACGGGCGGGAGCGGAGAGGCGAGCTGCGCCAGCGCACCCTGCCCGAGCTCATCGGCGAAGAGGGCCCGCGCGCTGCCCAGCACGGCACCCTTCTGGAAGCGACGCAGCTCCCGCTCGCGCTCTGGGCCTTCGGGATAGTTGCTGAGGATGATGTCGTAGGCCTCCCGGTGCGACTTCTGGATGGTCATCCAGGCCCAGCGGCTGCGCTGATCGAGCACATCGAACAGGGCAGCCGGATCCCGGTTGGCGACCACGTTCTGCAGCCGCGCCAGCGCCTGCTCCGCCGAGCGCGCCTGTCGGCGACAGCCGGCCCCTCCATGGAGCGCCATCCCGAGGACGAGCACCAGCGCGGTGGATGCTCGGATGCTGCTGCGTTGCACAGCGCCCTCATAGCGAAAACCCCAAAGGGCCGCAAACCCCTTCTGTGCTAGTCTCGCCACGCTTCGACGCCCATGGACGATCCGGCGAACACAGGCTCAGCGTTCCCCGCGCATCCTCCCTCCATGCCCGCGTCGTCGGCCACGGACGCGGAGGAGTTCGCGCGGATTCGCCGCCCGACGCGCCACCCGGCGCTGGCGCTCGGCGCCGGCGTGCTGGCGCTCTTCTTGATCGCCAAGATGCGCACCGACCTGGCCTTCTTCCTGTCGACCCCGACCGCGGAGGATCTGGGCGAGGCCCGCACGCTGCTCGGATCCGAGCGCGGCCGGCAGGTCCTCGACCGCGAGAAGAACCGCCTGGTGCGGGTGCACGGGACCCCGGACCGGGAGAGCGCGCTCCAGATCGACACCAAAGGCTCCTGGACGTTCACCCAGTTCTTCCGCCTGCTCGGAACCGACGGCCGACTGTTCGTCCACCGGCGCGAAGATCCGCTGCCGGCGTTCCGGGCCGAGCGGGACGTCTTCGAAGGACGCCTGCTGCGCTTCTCGGATCTCTCGTTCGAGGACGCCATCCGGGCCTACTTCACCGAGCACGTCAGCGCCACCCACTTCTTCGCGCCTGCCGATCTGCGGACCCGGCTCGCCGCCGGGATCGGTGAGACCGTGGCGCTCCAGGATCTCGCGGGCGACCGGGTGATCCTCGGGCGCAACGACATCCTCGCCGTCGAGCTGCGCCAGCCCGACCTGATCGAGGTGGGGCTGTCGAACCGCCGTTTCCCGAGCGCGGAGGCGGCGCGACAGGCCTTGCTGGCCCGCGCCCTCCAGGTGGTCGGAGCTGGTCGGTCGGCGGCGGAGCGCCAGATCTTTCGACTGGAGGTGCCGGCGGGCGGACGCGATGCCCTGTTCGCCGCCGTGACGACCCTCGATCCCGAGGCGGATCTCCGCCAGGTGCGGGAGACCGTGAAGGTGCGGCTCGGCGATCTCACCGTCGAGGCCAGCACCCCGCCGGGCAGCCTGGTGGCCAAGCAGGTCGCGGGGGTGGGGACCGGGGCTCCCGACACCGAGCGCGTCCTCGCGAACATCGAGAGCGTTCGAACCCTGGCCAGCGTGCAGATTCCGGACGATGCCTACCTGGTGGTCGAGGCGGAGACGCCCCGCGAGCACCTGCCGGAGGCGGCGATGGCCATCGTGCTGGTGGTCTTCGCGAGTGTGAACCTGGCCGGTCTGATGAGGGGCCTCCGCGCATGAGCCTGCGAATCCACGACACCCGGGAGAAGAGAAAGATCGAGTTCGTGCCGCTCGAGGCCGGCAAGGTCGGCATCTACGTCTGCGGCGTGACGGTCTACGACATCTGCCACGTGGGCCACGCCCGGACGGCGGTGGCCTTCGACGTCATCGTCCGCCACCTGCGGGCCTCGGGCTACGAGGTGCGCTACGTCCGCAACATCACGGACGTCGACGACAAGATCATCCGACGCGGCCATCAGGAGGGCCTCAGCCCGGAGGCGGTGGCCGAGAAGTACACCCACGAGATGGCGGTGGACTGGCAGGCCCTCGGCATCGAGCCACCGAGCGAAGAGCCGCGCGCGACCGCCCACATCCCCGACATCGTGGCCTTGATTGGACGGCTGGTGGCCGAGGGCCTGGCCTATCCGGTGGACGGCGACGTGTACTTCTCGGTGCCGCGCTTCACGAGCTACGGGGCGCTCTCCGGACAGAACCCCGACGATCTCAAATCGGGGGCCCGCATCGAGGTCGGCGAGCATAAGCAGAGCGCGCTCGATTTCGCGCTGTGGAAGGGCGCCAAGCCCGGCGAGCCGCAGTGGCCGAGCCCCTGGGGCCCGGGGCGCCCGGGCTGGCACATCGAGTGCTCCGCGATGGCCTACGAGCTGCTGGGGGAGCGGTTCGATCTGCACGGCGGCGGCGCGGACCTGATCTTTCCCCACCACGAGAACGAGCGGGCGCAGTCGGAGGGGGCCTTCGGGGCCGGGACCTTCGCTCGCCACTGGCTGCACTCGGGGATGGTCAACTTCGGCGGCGAGAAGATGTCGAAGTCCATCGGGAACGTGGTCAGCGTCCGTCAGATCGCACGGACCCACGATCTCGAGGCGCTGCGCCTCTTGATGGTGGGCGTCCACTATCGCAGCCCGGTGGCCTTCGAGATCGCGCGCGACGCGCAGGGCGCGGCGGTCTATCCGGATCTCGACGCCGCCGAGGAGCGGCTGGATTACTTCTACCGGACCCTCGAGCGCCTCGACGGGGCCGTGGGTCCCACCGCCGCGTCCAGCCCGGGGCCGGTGCTCGCCCCCGCCGACCGAACCGCGGACGACTTCCGCGAGGCCATGGACGACGACTTCAACACCGCTGCGGCGGTGGGTCGGCTCTACGAGTCCTTCGTGCTCGCCAACAAGCTGCTCGACGAGCCCAAGGCCGCCGCCAAGGACGTGCGCCTGCGGACCCTGGCCAGGCTGCGAGCGGAGCTGCGGGCGTGCGGCGAGACGCTGGGGATCTTCCGGCGGGTGCCGGGGGAGTTCTTGCTGGCCCGCCGCGCCCGGCTCTGCGTCCGACGGAGAATCGACGCCGAGGTCATCGAGGCCCGGATCACCGAGCGCACCCAGGCCCGGGTGGCCAAGGACTTCGCGCGCGCCGACGAGATCCGCGCCGAGCTCAAGCAGCGCGGCATCGAGCTGATGGACACGGCCGCCGGAACCGGCTGGCGAATCACCTAGAAATCGGGCCCACGGCGGCGGCCACGATCACGGGACTGTGCTGGTCGCTCAGGTGAGGTTGGCGGCGCCGGAGGTCGAGGACGAGGGGACCCCGACCGCGCCGCCGCTGCCGCTGCCACCGCCGCTTGCGCCGTTGCTGCCGTTGCTGCCGCTGCGGCCTGGCGAATCCGGCTGCCGATTCTCGTTCACTCGCTCGCGCAGCTCCTTGCCGACCTTGAAGAAGGCCAGTCGCTTCGGACGCACGTGCACGGTTTCTCCGGTGCGGGGGTTGCGACCTTCGTATTCCTTGTACTCACGGATCGAGAAGCTGCCGAATCCGCGAATCTCGATGCCTTCCCCGCGCCGCAGGGCTTCGACCATGCTGTCGAACACCCGCCCGATGAGGATCTCCGCGCGGCCGCGAGGAAGCTTCAATTTCTCCGCGACGACGTCGATCAGGTCGGCCTTGGTCATGGGAACCGCGAAGAACTGTACCCAAACCCGCGATCAAGATCAAAGGTTACGGGGCCTTAGCAGATCTCGAGGGATCTGGAGGGCTCTCAAGGATCTTGCCGGCCCAGCAGCGCCGCCACCGGCTCGCGCCTCAGCCCAGGGTGTGCGGGCCACAGCGCCGCCGCGCTGCGATACCGCGCTCGGGCGCCGGCGGTGTCGCCGTAGGCGGTCCGCACGATGTCCCCGGCGGTGAGCCAGAAGGCGGCGCGCTTCCCGGCCTCGACCGCGGGATCCACGGCCAGGGCCTCGAGGAACGTTAGCGCGTCCGCCCATCGCTGATCCGCCAGCGCCAGAGCCGCCAGGATCTCCCGCGCCCCCTGCCGGGCCGGGTGGGCCGGCAATCCCTCGGTGAGGGACATGACCTCCCCGAGGCGCGCCAGGATCCGCCCGCGCCGCTCGCTCTCGATCCCCACGAGCAGCCGCGGCTCGAGGCGCATGGAGGCCCAGCTGTCGGCGACGTCCCGCAACCCGCCCCCCCCCGCCGCGGTGTCAGAGAGCATCCCGCCAACCTTCTGGATCGCCACCGTCCGCTGAGCCACGTGCAGATCGGACAGCCCGGCACGCAGCGCGAGGTGCGCCCGGGTGGTCGCGTCGAGATCCGCGCCGTGTCGATCGCGGAGGTGCTCGGTGGCCCGCCAGGCGTTGTCCCACTGCTGACGCTCGAAGCAGATCTCGGAGAGCCGCTCGAGGGTCGGGCGATAGGAGGTCATGCGGGAATAGGATCGCGAATAGAACGTCAGCGCCCGATCGATGGCGCCCATCGCTTCGGCGGCCCGCCCCACGCGGTAGTAGTGATCGGCGGCCCCGTCCACCCCCACGTTCGCGGTGAGCATGGTCTCGAGCGCCTGCGCCGCCGCCTCCCAGCCGCCGAGCTCCAGCCGGGCCTCGAACATGGCCCGCAGCGCGCGCGGCTCCACCGGATCGAGGGCCAGCGCCACCTCGAGCACCTCGGCGGCCCGGGGAGCGTCGTGGAGCTTGTCGAGCAGCTCGATCCCGAGCTCGACGTGCAGGGCCAGCCTGTCCTCGGCCGACACGTCCGCGGCGCCCTGGGCCAGCTCGACCTCGCGCTCGAGGAACTGGACCGCCTGCGCGTGCTCGCCGCGGAGCTGGGCGTGACGCCGCAGGGCCGCGAGGGCCGGCGCGAAGCGGGGATCCGCCGCGACCGCGGCGGCGAAGGCGGCGAGCGCGGCGTCCTCGGCCTCGAGGCGCTCGCTGGCTCTGCCGATCCCGAACCAGAGCTGGGCGGCCACGGTCCCGGTCGCCGAGGCGAGGCGGCCCTGGAGGCGCTGCCGGAACGCACGAAAATCCCCGCGTCTCTCGGAGAGGCGTTCGAGCGCGACCATGGCGCTCGGGTTGGCGATGTCGAGATCCATGGCTCGACCGAGATCGCGATCGGCCGCGTCGAGGCGGCCCGCCTCGATGAGCACGTTGGCGCGATCGACGAGCGCCATGGCCTTCTGCGCCGGGCGCGGTGCAGCCAGCGCGCGGGCCGTGTGCAGGGCGAGCATGTCATCCCTCCGCCGCCAGTCCTCGTCGGCGAACGTCAGCGGCTCGGTGGCCGCGCGGCTCGGGGCGGAGGTGGGAGCATTCGCCGGGCCCGCAGCCGCGGCGGAACCAGAGGGAGCGGCAGAAGCGGGGACGGAGGCGGCGGCGCTCGAGCTGGCGCTCGACGGACCGGCGCCGGCCGCGAGCTCGGCAATTTGACGGTAGAGCGACAGGGCGCCGGCCACGTCGCGTTGCTCGACGCGACGGAACTCGGCCAGCCGCCAGAGCGAGTCGGCCCGCCGCGCTGGCTGCTGCTCCCGCGCGCAGGCCCAGGAGAGGAGCTCGGACAGCCGGGCGTGGTCCTGGGTCTCGGCCAGCATCCGCTCGGCGCCCTGGCGCGCCTCCAGGTCGTCGGGATCGTGCTTCAGGACCTCCAGCCAGGCCGAGGCGGCCTTTCTCCGCCCGCCCGGCAGCATCGCCGCGCACCGGCCGAGCTCCCGCAGCAAGACCAACCGTTCGGCCGGCGCGGTGACCTTCTCCACCGCGGCCGACAGCAGCCCGAGGGATTCGGCCCGGCGACCCTCCGCCTCGAGTCGCCGGAGGGCTGGTGCGAGAGCCCCGCGCGCATCCGGCGATTCGGAGAGGGCCCGCAGGCGAAGCTCGAGCGCGAGCTCGGCGTCTCCGAGCTCCTCCCAGACGTCGGCCTCGGCCGCCCTCAGGTCGGCGCGCGCGCGCGCCTCCGGCGCGTGCTCGGCGTCCTCGCCGAGCGCCACCGCGAGCTGCGCGAGATCCCCCGAGCCGCGGAGGATCGCGCGCCGCAGGCGCCTCAGCTCGGCCGGCGCCTCGACCGGAACCGACGCGATGATGAGGTTCAGGATGCCAAGCAGCGTCTCGCGGGCCGGACCCGCGCCGGGAACGTCCGTCGCCGAGTCCGTCTTGGCCTCCGTCCTGGGGCCCGCGATCGAGCCCTCGGCGGAGGACGTGGGTCGGGCAGCCGCCATCTCGGCCGCCACCCAGCGGGCGCCAACCGCCGCGCGAGAGCTGGGATGGGCCTCGGCCTCGAAGGCGCGCTGCCACAGCAGGCGCGTGGTCCAGGCTCCCCGAGCGCCGCCGAGCCCGTCCGGGCGGGTGGCGGAGGACGCGGTCTGCCCGTCGCTCCACGGCGGCTCGCCCCCCGCTGCCAGCTTCTGGAAACCAAGCGCGACCACCCCGGGGATGCCCGTGCCGGCAAGGTCGAGATCGCGGGGGATCTCTCCCTCGGAGACAAGGGCGGATCCCAGGGCGGATCCCGGCGGCGCCGCTCCTGTGGCACGGGTCAACAACCAGCGCTCGTATGCGCGCCAGGCGGCGAACGCCGAGGTGGGAGCGAGCGGCGCAGGCGGTGCCGGTGGCGGCCCCACGGCGTTTGGGTCCACGCGAGCCAGCGTCTCGTCGGCTCGGCCCGCGGCGACGACGGGCGCCACGAGCTCGTCGTCGATCTCCACGGCGCCAGCGTCGCCACTCCACGCCCGACCGAGCTCCAGCTCGCCCGCGCCGACCGCGCGTCGCGCGAGATCCGCGAGAAACGCCGACACGGCCGCGGGGGCATCCACCCCAGACGGCGCCGACGCCACCCCGGCCGCATCCGGTCGCTCGAGGAGGGCGCGGCGCACGAGGAGCCCATCGCGCGCGAAACCCGCCCGGGTCATGGAGTCCGCGAGATCGAGGAGCCGCGGCTCCACGTCGGGCTGCTGGTGGGCCTCGAGTCGCGCCGCCTCGACCGCCAGCCGTCGCGCGCGAACCGACTTTCCTTCGGCCCAGGCCGCGCGTGCCGCCTCCACCAGCGACCGGGGTCGGCCAAGCTCGCCCGCCGCAGGCCCGCCCGCAGGCGCGATCGCCAGCTCGCCGCCAGCCTCGCCGATCGACCGCGCGACCTCGGCCGCGGCCGGCGACGAGACAGGCGGCCGCGCCGCCGCGTGGCTGCTCGTCGCCGCGCCTTCGTCCGCCCTGGGGCCTCCCGCGGTGGCGCCGGGCGGACCGGGCGGGGCAGATCGCTTCCCGGCCCCTCCAGCGGATCGGGGCTCGCCACGCTCGCGACCGCGGGCCGCGCGCGGCGCAGGGGGAGTCGCCACGGAAGGCGCCCCCGCCGCCTGACGCGGAGGCGGGCCGGCGCCGAAGCGGGCGGAAATCCCGCGTGCCGCCAGGGCAACCATGGCGCCCGAGAGCGCTCCGTGGTCTTCGGAGGCGGTCGACGCGGCCGACAGACGGGCGAGCTCGGTCGCCGCCGACGCCGCGTCACCCGCGGCGGCCAGCCTTTCGGCCAGACGGATCCGCAGTCGCGCACGCACGGCGGGGTCCTCGGTCGCGAGGATCCGCCCCCGCAGCTCGTCGAGGAGCAGGGCCGTGACCGGGAAGGCCCCCGCCCCGACCACCGCCGACACGCGGGCGTGCGTCGGCGAACCGGCGGCCAAGTCCGAAGACGAAGCAGGGACCTGGGGCAGGGGCCGAGAGTCGGTGGTCGAGTCAGGCGGCAAGCCTGGTCGACTTTACAACCGATCCGCGTCGGTCTGCTAAAGTGCGCGCCTTCCGGCCATGAACCCCACTCGTCTGCCCCCGGGCGTCTCTCGCGCCGATACCTCGCCTTCCGGGGCCCGGGCGCCGGTGTTCGTGGCGATCCTGGCCGGCGGCGGCGGCACGCGCCTGTGGCCCGCCAGCCGCCGCCGCCGACCGAAGCAGCTGCTGCGCCTGGGGGGCGCGGAGTCCCTGCTGGCCGCGGCGGCGCGACGCGCCCAGCAACGCTTCGGCCTCGACCACATCCTGGTCGTCACCGCGGCCGACCAGGAAGCCCAGATTCGCGACGAGATCCCGGGCCTTCCGCGCGACAACGTCGTCGTCGAGCCGGAGCCCCGCAACACCGCAGCCGCGGTCGGGTTGGCAGCGGTGGTGGCCGCGCGCCGGGGAGGCCTCGGCGCCCGCCTGGCCGTGCTTCCGGCGGACGCCCACATCGGCAACGAGGTGGCGTTCGATGCCGCGGTGGGTCTGGCGCTCGACCATGCGGACCAGGCGATCGTGACGATCGGGCTGCGCCCGAGCCACCCCGAGACCGGCTTCGGCTACATCCGGATGGGCGAGGTGGTCGCGACGACCCGCAGCTCGGGCCACGGGGATTCGCCGCCGCCCTCCGACAGCCCGAGCTCCGACAGCGGCGCGGTCCGCCGGGTGGCGGGGTTCGTCGAGAAGCCGGATCGCGCGCGCGCCGAGGCCTACCTGCGCTCGGGAGACTACCTGTGGAACTCGGGGATGTTCTTTCTCACCGCGGGTCGGATGCTCGAGGAGGCGCGGCGCCACCTGCCCGACCTCGGGCGGGCCCTCGACGGGTTCCTGGCTGCCCCGGACTTCGCCGCCGCCGTCCGCGAGGGCTACGCGCAGGTGCCCGCCATCTCCATCGACCACGGGATCATGGAGCGGGCCGAGGGGCTGCGGGTGGTCCCGGCCGAGCTCGGCTGGAACGACGTCGGCAGCTGGAGCGCCCTCGCGTCCATTCGACCGACCGATGCGGCCGGAAACGTGCTCATCGGCGACGGGTTCATCTCGGAGACCCGCGGCAGCGTGGTGCTCTCGGAGCCGGGGGCGCCTTTTCTCGGCGTGGTCGGGGTGGAGAACCTGGTGGTGGTGGCCACGCCGGATGCTGTGCTGGTCATCCCCAAGGACCGCGCCCAGGATGTGAAGACCATCGTCGAGGCCATCAAGGCCCGCGGCCTCGCTCACCTGCTCTGACGGAACGGAGAGTTGCGCACCCGATGAATCCCCGCGTCTTTCGCGAATACGACATTCGAGGCCAGGCCGAACCGGACTTTCCCGACGACTTCGTGCAGCGGCTCGGATGGGCGATCGGGACCCAGCTGCGCGCGGGCGGCGCGCGCACCCTCACGCTCGGGCGCGACTGCAGGCTGTCCTCGCCGCGCATCCACGCGACGCTGCGGGCCGCGTTGCTGGCCACGGGCGTGGACGTGATCGACGTGGGCATCGTGCACAGCCCGGGCCTCTACTTCTCGGTGTTTCACCTCGGCGCCGACGGCGGCGTGATGATCACCGCCAGCCACAACCCCGGCGAGGACAATGGATTCAAGATCGTGGAGGGCCGGACGACCATCCACGGCGCCGCCATCCAGCGCCTGCGTGAGATCGTCGAGACGCGCGCGTTCCACCTGGCCGAGCACCCGGGGCAGCTCACCAGCCACGCGATCTTGCCCGACTACATCCGGTACGTGGTGGACAACATCCGGCTCGGCCCGCGCCGGTTCAAGGTCGTGGTCGACGGCGGAAACGGCACCGGAGGACTGGCGGCCTTGCCGATCCTGCGGCAGCTCGGCGTGGAGGTCGAGCCGCTCTACTGCGAGCCCGACGGGCGGTTCCCCAACCACCATCCCGATCCCACCGTGCCCGCCAACCTCGCGGACCTCATCGCGCGCGTGCGCGCCACCGGCGCCGAGCTCGGCATCGCCCTCGACGGTGACGCCGATCGGGTGGGGGCGGTCGACCGTCACGGGCGCATCATCTGGGGCGATCAGCTGGTCATGCTCTTCGCGCGCGAGATCCTCGGCCGCCGGCCCGGCGCGACCTTCGTCAGCGAGGTGAAGTGCAGCCAGGCGCTGTTCGACGAGATCGACCGGCTGGGCGGACGCTCGGTCATGTGGAAGGTCGGCCACTCGCTGATCAAGGCCAAGATGAAGGAAGAGAACGCGGCGCTGGCCGGCGAGATGTCGGGACACATGTTCTTCGAGGATCGCTGGTTCGGGTTCGACGACGCGGTCTACGCCGGCACCCGCCTGGTCGAGCTCTTGTCCCACTCGGCGGAGCCCCTCGAGGCCCTCTACGATTCCCTGCCGGTGCTGCACAACACCCCCGAGATCCGGCGGGCCTGCCCGGAGGAGACCAAGTTCGAGGTGGTGCAGCAGGTGGTGCGGGAGTTTCGCGCCACCCATCCGGTGGTGGACATCGACGGGGCCCGCATCCGGTTCGAAGGTGGCTGGGGGTTGGTGCGGGCGTCGAACACCGGAGCGGTCCTGGTCCTGAGGTTCGAGGCAGACTCCAGGGCCCGCCTCGCCGAGATCCAGGCGCTGGTCGAGGATCGCCTGGAGGCCATCATGCGGACCACCGGGGCAGAGCTCGGCCGCGGCTGACCCGTCTCCTCATCGTCAGTCGATGCAGAGCATCGGCGGAGGCGCGTCGAGCGGGACTGGACCGTGGCTCGAGAAGCCGCGCGGCAAGACCCGGACGCACCCGAACACGGTGACACGGTCGGAGCAATGCCCGATGAAGTACCCCGCCGGGTGTTGCAGGGCGAGCTCGGTCCCGGGGTCCTCCGCTGCCACCACCTCCTTCTGGGGCGGCTCGCCCAAGAGACACTGACCCTCGCAGGCCGCGCCGTCGCGGCACACCCGCCCGGCATCGCGCGCCCGGCAGTTGCAGCCCTCGACCTGGGCGATCCCCTGCTTGCCCCAAACTCCGTCGCAGGTCCGGCACGCCTCGGGAGTGGTGGCGCTCGGCGACCCGACCACGGCCGCCGGCGCGGCCGGCTTGGTCGAGTGGCTCGCGGTCCGGCAGCCCATCCCCCCGAGCCACGTCAGGCTGACCACCAGGAACACGGCGACGACCCGCACGCGCGCATCGTTCATCCCCCAACGCTACCCCAAAAATCCCCCCACTTGCCCGTCCTCGTCCTCGTCGCCGTCCTCGTTCTCGTTCCCCGTCGCACCTGGTCCTGGCACGAGGACCAAGCCGAAGAAGACGAGGCCTGCCCAACTTTCGACCTCACCCCGGCCAAAGCCAGCTCGCCGGTGTCTCCCCCGTGATCACGTACGCGAACTGGTAGGCCACGGCGGCGAGCGCGAGGAACGGACCGAACGGCACCTCGACGTGACGCAAGGCAACCTCGGCCCCGGGGGGGGCCGTGATCTCGGGCGTCGGCCGGGCCGCCCTCCGTCGCACCAGCAAGGTGGGGACGGCGATGAGGGTCCCGAGCACAGACGCGAGGAAGATGGTCGGCGCCAGCGCCTTCCACCCGAGCACGGCGCCGATCAGCGCCAGCAGCTTTCCATCCCCGAGCCCCAGCCCCTCGCGCCCGAGGACGTGATAGTAGAAGTCGGCGATCAGGCGCACGAACAGGTATCCGACCACCATGCCGATCGCCCGCCCGCCCCACGACACGTCGTCCACCGCGAAGCCGGCGACGAAGAGCAGCAACGCGCCCGGGATCGTGAGGACGTCTGGCAAGCGCTTGGTGTCGAGATCGATCGCCGCCAGCACCAGCAAGAGCCCGGTGAAGGCAAAGTAGAGGGTGAAGCGCGCCAGCCGCCAGGCCAGGTCGAGCTCGGGTCTGCGCGCCACCACCGCCCACCACAGCCCGGCCGTCAACCCGGCGGTCAGGCCCTCGACGAGCGGATAGCGCAGGGAGAAGCGCGCGGCGCACGCGCGACATCTGCCCCGCAGCCACAGGTACGACAGCACCGGCACGTTGTCGAAGGCGCGCACCCGGGCGCCGCACGCGAAGCAGCTCGAGGGCGGACTCACCACCGAGCGGCCGAGGGGCAGGCGAGCGATGACCACGTTGAAGAAGCTCCCCCAGATCGCCCCCCACACCACGGCGAACCCGAGCCCGATGGGTCCCGAAAGCAGCTCGGAGATCAGTTGGGAGGGCGCGTCCACGCGGGCTCTCGACAATGCTAAGGTTGGCGGCGAGTGGCCGGAAACTATTTCGTCATGGCAACGCACGCAGCTCGGCTGGCGTTCGGGCTCGCCCTCGCCCTGGTCCTGCTCCTGGCGCTGGCCAGCGGCGGGTGCCACGAGCGGGCCCGACCGCTCACCAAGCCCGCCGCGGCCGTGGACGCCGCGCTGCAGCCCGAGCGCTTCGCCAGCGCGCTGCGGAAGATCGGCCGGGCCCATGTGCGGGCCCTGACCCGATTCTTTGCTGGCCCGAACGCCGCAGGGCTCGAGGGCGTCAGCACCGAGACCGACATCTGGATCGACGAGCACGGGAACTGGCGCATGGTCGACATCAACGATCGCGACGGCGGACGCGAGGTGGTCCTGCACGGACAGGAGCTGTCGGTGGCCCTCCGCTACGGCAAGATGATTCGCCGCCCCGCCGAGGAGCCGGAACCGAGCCACCTCTTGCAAGAGGGCCTGGGCGGACCCTTCGCCGCGTGGAACCTGTTGCGGGAGAGCAGCACGGTCGATGACTTCGGGGACGAGCAGCGAGGCGGCCGCAAGGTGCACCTCTACAAGATGACCAACGCGCGCCGGACGCGGGAGCGTGGAGCCGTCCCCCCCGTTGGCACCGACCGTCTCGCGTGGCGCAAGACGGTGCTGGCCGGCGCGGTCGAGGGCACCGTGGTGGTGGACAGCCTGACCGGCGCCCCGCTGCTGGCGGAGCTCCGCGCGCGCTACAGCATGCGCCGACCGACCGGCACCCCGGGGCAATGGGCTCCCATGGTGGGGGCGCTGGAGGTGCGAACTTCCGTGGAGGAGATCGGTGCCAGCCCCGAGATCGCCCCGGCCGAAGCCGAGGATCCACCGCAGCGCATGCGCACGGTCCCGGACGAGAAGGCGTTGCTCGGGGGCCTCGCCCGCGCTCCGAACACCTCCACCTCGAGCGCGAAGGGGCCTCCATGATCTCACCATCCGACGGCAACTCCGACCCCGGGCAGGGAACCGGTGGATCCGGTGGCGGTGGGGGGGGCGAGCGCAACCCGAAGGACGCCGAGCCGGCGCGCGAAGCCGAGATCGTGTCGTTGCCGGGACGGGCCGGCCGCGGGGCCGAGGGCCCCACCGCCCACCTGCTGGCGCAGCGCAGGTTCATCGTCCGGCGATCGTTGCTCGCCTCCGCGGTCGGGGGAATCGTGCCCCTGCCCGTGATGGACGACTACCTCGCGGGCCGGATCCGTGCCGGGATGCTGATGCAGATCGCCGAGCGGCGACGGGTGGACCTGGCGCCCTCGTCCGCCGAGCTCCTGGCCGATCCGCGCGAGGGCTCGGCGGCTCGCAACGCCACCATGACGGCCGCCACCCTGGTCGCCCTCAAGCTGGCCTGGCGCAAGGTCTTCATGTTCATGGCGGCCGGACGTCGCGCCGAGGAGATGACCACCACCTTTCAGGTCGGCACCATCTTCGACCACTTCTGCGCTCGGCTGCAGGTGGGCGCGGGCGTGGATCGCCTGGCGGCCATCCGCCTGCGGGGCGCGACCTTCGCCGCCATTCGCGAGACGGAGCGGTCGGCGTTGATCGTGGCCTTCGCCGAGGGGGGGCGGATCCTCGGCCGGTCGGTGGGGGAGGCCCCGGCCTGGATCTCGCGACGGTTACACAAGGCCGTGGAGCGCTACGTGGCGAGCGGAGGCAATCCCGACGCGATCCCCAGGGTCGACGCCGACGACGCCAACGATGACCCTGACGACCCTGCCGGCCCGGACGGGCCCGCGTCGAGGCAGTGGCTCGACCGGGCCACGGTCGAGGTCGAGTCCCGCCTCACCGGAGTCGGCAACCGCTACCTCGAGGCCTTGCTCGACAACTTCGAGAGACACTGGCGCAGGTCGGCGTGAGGCGGGATCCGCGGAACGCGACACGCTGTGCCTTCCGCCGCTCCACGAACTCGAGCTCGGACTCGAACACGCGCACGAACATGGCGCGCACGCCGGGCCGTCCTTCCCTCCCCCCCGAAATCGCTGGAAAACGGGGCCCTGGCTTTGCTACGATTGGCGTATTGATGAATCTTGACGCCGTAGTCGGCCATTGACGCTAAAACCCACAAAGAACAGCAAGGGGAGGGCGGCGGCGAGATCGGGCCACAAGCCTGCTCGTCCTTCGGGTGGGTCCTCCGCCGGTGGCGGTGGCAAGAAGCGGTCGGCCGCATCCAGCGGCGCTGACGGCGGTCAAAAAGTGCCTGCGGCCACCGCGGGGGTCAAGCGCGGGGGCCCGAAGCGGGCGACCGCCGGAACCACCCGCCCCGCGGCGAGCGCGACGCCCGCGAGCAAGAAGCCGGGCAAGGCCCCTCGCAAGGGCTATGGCGTGCACCGCGCCCCGGGGCGGGTCCAGACCATCGGTGCTCGCCCACCGGAGATGGACGCCCCCGTCGACGACGCGCGCGCCCGTCAAACCGCCGAGTCCGAGGCCACCGCCCGAGCGGCCATCGAGGCCGCCCTCGACAAGAAGGCCCTGATGCCGGTGCTGATCGACGTCTCGGCGATGGCCAGCTACACCGACTTCATCGCCATCGTCAGCGGGCGAAGCGATCGCCAGGTGGATGCCATCGCCGATGGCGTCACCACCGCGATGAAGGCCCGCGGCCGCTATCTGCTCGGGCAGGAAGGCTCGGGCAGCGGGCGCTGGACGCTGCTCGACTTCGGCGACGTGGTGATCCATGTCTTCTATCACCCGGTGCGAGAGTTCTACGATCTCGAGAGCCTGTGGGTCGACGCGCCGCGGATTCCGCTCAAGGTCCCGCCCGAGGCCATCTTGACCCAGCCCGACGCGCTCTACGGCAATCCCTGAGGCAGGCGCGGCGGAAGACGCGCCACCGACGCCGGAGCCGGAGCGATGAAGATCGTGATCCTCGCCGTGGGGCGCCTGCGCGACCGCCACCTCGCGGCCATCTGCGACGATTACCTCGGCCGCATCCGGCACCACCTGCCGATCGACGTGGTCGAGGTCGAGGACGACGCCGCCCTGTCGCGCCGCCTCGGGTCCGGGCCAGCGTCCGAGGTGATCGCCCTCGAGGTCGACGGCGAGGCGTGGGACACCGTGCGCCTGACCCGCTTCGTCGAGGAGGCGATGGTGCACGGCACCCGCACCGTGACCTTCCTCATCGGGGGCAGCGACGGCCTGCCGGCCTCGGCGGTCGCCCGCGCGACCCGCAAGCTGTCGCTGTCGGCCCTGACCCTGCCCCACCGCCTCGCTCGGATCGTCCTCGCCGAGCAGCTCTATCGAGCGCTCTCCATCATCAAGGGCGAGCCCTACCACCGTTGAATCGGGGACGTGGCTGGGCAATTGCATCGGGGACGTGGCTCGCTGCCGCTCGCAGGTCCCCGCACCCCTCTCGCTCCGCGCGGCAAAGCCGCGCTACGCTCGCCCACGAAGCGCCCCTGAAGCGAGCCACTTCCTTCAATCACCGCGGCGGCGGCCGTCAGGGTGATTCGTCGTCGGAGCTGAGGGCCTTGATCTGGCGACGGGCCTCCCCGACATCGTCGCCCGTGGGCGCGAGCGCCAGGTACTGCCGATAGGCGGCCAGCGCCTCGGGGGTGTCGCCCCTCGCCCGGTAGGCCTCAGCGATCCCGAACAGCGCTGGACCGTGCGTGGGATCGATGGCGAGGGCGCGCCGGAAGAAATCGATGGCCTTGAAGTGACGCTGATGCTCGAGGTGGACGTACCCGGTCCCGGTGAGGGCCATGACCCCATCCGGTCGCATCGCCAGCGCCTGCTCGTAGAGCTTGCTGGCCCGAGCCATGTTCCCGTGCGCGCGCAGGCGGTTGCCCTCGACGACCAGCTTCTCGTACGAGGGCGGGCGGGCGTCGCCGGCCGGCGCGGCGCCTGGGCCCGCGCGGTCGGCCGGGTTGGCGGCGGCATGGTCCTCGCCCGTGTCGACGACCGCCCCCGTCGATGCGGGCGGGGCGACTCGGGCCTGCGGACGGCCGCCGCCGGCAACCGGGCCTCGGGGTGGGTCGACCGTGCTGCCTGAGCCTGTGCCCGTGCCCTGCGGAGCCGACGCTCCCTGTCCGGGGGGCCCGGTCGAGCCAGCGCTCGACCCCGGATTCGGCGCGGCGTTCGGGGCCGAGCTCGGGACAACGGTGGCCGTCTCCATCGCGCGCGCGGGGGCGGGCTCGTTCGCCGCGACCGCTGCTGGCGCCGACGCCGGACCGGGACTTCGGACACCGGCGGACTCGGCGGGCGCCGGTTCCCCGCCTGACGGAGACACCGACGACCCAGGCCCCACGCCCCCGGCCGAGCGGTACCACAGGTAGGCCCCACCCGCCCCGGCCAGGACCAGCACCAGCGCCGCCCAGGCCAGCCCCCCCCCGCGGCTCGGGCGCAGGAGCTCGAGATCGGATGCCCCCGCCAGCGCATCGTTGGGGAACGCCACGCTCTCGGTGATCGCCGCCCGTCTCTTGCCAGTGCCCGGGACAGTCCGGGAAGACCCCGGCAAAGCTTGCGTGGGAGCGAGCGCGCCTGGGCGGGGCGTCGGCGACCGCGCCCGTGACCCACCCGCGCTCGGCCCGCGCGCATGTGGGCGAGAGGCGTCCGCCGGGACGGGCGGCGGCATGGGCCCGGCTCCCGACACCTCCCGTGGTGCAGGTACCGGGGCAGCGGGAGCAACCCCGGGTGGCGGCGCCGATATCGCCGTCACGTCGGCGGAGAGCTCCGCGCCGAGCCCGTTCGCGGTGGTCCCGGGATCGAAGAGGCGGCGGTCGGGAACCGTGGGACCGTCCTCGGAGGCGCGGCGGAAGGCCTCGGCGACGGGCACGCTGAACGAGATGGTGGGCTCCATTCCCGCGTCAGCGGTCGCCGCGGCCGGGGGCCTCCCCGCCGAGGTGGCCCCGCCGCCGATGTGGTTGCGCCCGGGCTCAGCCGCCGCCCGGCTCCGCTCGACGCCGGGGGCACCGCTGGCGCCGGCGCTCCCCTGCAGCCGCGCCCGGTCGGCCTCCTCGACCACGTTGAAGAAGGGCAGCAGCTCCGGAAGCTCGCCGAGCAGGCGGAAGGGCCCACCCGAGTGCGACACCCGGTCCTCCCGCGTCACCCGACGCTCGACGATCCACTTTTGCAGGGTGTTCAGCTCTCGAAACCGGTGGACCTTGCCGTCCTCGGTGTCGAGCGTCCACTCGGGGCTCGCCGGAGCCGGCTCATCGAGCCGCCCCCCCCCACCGCCGAGGCCCGGCTCGGCCGCCTCGCTCGTCCGTCGGCCCGCGCCGCCGGGGCTGGCCGCCGTGATCCGACCCTGGCGGCGCACGAAGAACGTGTGCCCACACGTCGTGCACTGCACCGAGGCACCCGCGTCGGTGACAATGTCGTCGTCGAGCTCGTACTCGGTTTGGCAGCGGTCGCAGCGAACGTCCATCGTGATGGCAGCCCCGAGCTGGAGGGAGGCGGTAGGACATGACCATACCATGATCGAGCCAGGTCGGTTCGAGCCGAGATCGGTTCGAAACCGGGAGCCATGGTTCACAGGGATTCGGGGAACAGCGCGTAGAGCTGCGGCGGCAAGCGCTGGTCACGTCCGAGCGACATGAGATTGCCGAGGTGGTCCACCCTGAAGCCGAGGGCGTGGGCCCGCCGCAGGACCTTGGGGGTGGCCGCCGACGCGCGCATGACGGCCGAGCGTCCTGCCAGCGCCTGACAGGCTGCATCGAGCAGGTCCGCCAGGATCTCCTCGGAGCTCGCCACCGCGGGGCCGATGATCGCCCGGGCGGGCAGGGCGCGCAGAAAGATGAACCCACCTATCTCGTTCGCTTGCTCGTTCGCTTGCTCGTTCGCTTGCTCGTTCGCTTGCTCGCGCGCTCGCTCGGTG
>CAZIOH010000044.1:34566-50716 GCA_964540815.1 uncultured Myxococcales bacterium
CTCGTTCGCTTGCTCGTTCGCTTGCTCGTTCGCTTGCTCGCGCGCTCGCTCGGTGCCGTCTGCCACCTCGGTGAGCAGGAGCGCGCCGGTGGACAGCAGGAGGCCCATGTCCCGCGAGCGGTTGGCCCCGAGCATCCGGAAATCGAAGGCCTCCAGGCGCTCCCGATCCTCGGGACGGTACTCGCGGATGGTCGCGGATACCGAGGTCGGCTTGCGAATGTCCCCCGCCATCAAGTACGGCGCGACGTCGCGCACCGCCCATCCGAGCTCGGAGTAAAGGCCGAACGAGTCGGGGTTGAAGCTGTCCTGGAAGAGGCGCAGGCTTGCGCAGCCCTCGGCGAGCGCGGTGAGGTGGGCCATGAGCGCCCGCCCGATCCCGGGTGGACCACCCGGGCGAGCCGCGAGTGGTCCGATGCTGGCCACCGGTCCGCGAAGGTGAACGAACCCCACCCCCACGAGGCCGCCGCCCGACTCGGCCACCGCGCATCCCTCGCGGTCGAGATCGAGGTAGGCGCGACACAGCCAGATGGCGCTCTCGAGGTTGGGAAAAGGCGGCACGTGTCCGCGCTGCCGGTACACCTGCGAGAAGGCCGACACCAGGATCTCCGCCGCGCGCTCGCAGTCCGAGTCGCGCATCGCCCGCACCGAGATCACGGGCGGCTCCACCGCGGGACAGCGGTCCGGGTGCGCGGGCGAAGGCTCATACGAAGTCTCGCCGCTGGAAGATGAGCATGGCGAGCCCGAGGACCAGCGCCGAGTACCCGAGCGCATACGCCGTGGCGGACGCCAGGTAGGGACCCGCGACGAAGCTGGCGTGCACCGACACCGCGCGCCCATCGACGGAGGTGCCCGAGGGGTAGAAGAGCTGAAGGTTCGGCAGGAAGGCCGCGCAGAGCTCGAGGATCCGACCGACGGGTCCACCGAGGCGCCCCGCCAGCTGGCGCAGATCCGGCACCGAGCGCCCGACCACGAAGATCCCGAGCGAGAAGAGGCCGGAGAGAAACGGGCTCGAGAAGGAGGAGAACCACACCGCCACCGAGGTCATGATGGTGACGTTCATGAAGAGCAACCACAAGGCCTTCGGCAGGGCGAGATCGAGCGCCTCTCGGCCGCCCTCGACCATCAAGGTCGCCGCCAGGACGCCGCCCATCACGCCGACCTCCACGGCCAGCGTGGCCATCACCCCGGCCCATTTTCCGAGGATGAACTCCCAGCGCGCGATGGGCTTCGGCAGGATGGTGTACACGGTCTTGAGGGCGAGCTCCTTGTAGAGCAGGTTGACGCCGATGAAGATGGCGATGAGCACGCCGAACACGTCCACCCCGAACAACCCGACGTCGCGAATCATCCGCCGATCTTCATGCACCGACAGCTGGCCGAGCGCCAGGGCCGACACGATGATCGCCGCGGCGAAGACCAGCAGGCTGTAGAGCACCTTGTTGCGCACCGCCTCGCGAAAGGTGTTGCGGGCGACCGCGCCCACCCGCCCCAGCATCACGGGGCGGACCTCGGCTCCCGCAGAGCCTCGACGCGATCATCCTGGCCTGGACCTGCGCCCGGGCGCGGCGTGGTCGAGGCTGGCTCGGGCTGGCTGGCCTCGCGCAAGAAGAGATCTTCCAGCGATTCGCGGCGGGGGGCCACCGTCACCACCCGCGCGCCGAGGCCGAGCGCCGTGCGCAGAAACTCGTCCACGTCGACCCCCGCGGGGAGCTCCACCGCGAGATCGCCCTCGCCGGCGGCGGGAAGCCGGCGCGAGCCGTCCGGGATGGCGGGGAGCCGGCCATCCACCCCGGCGCGCAGCACCACTTCGGTCGCGAGCAGCCGTGCCGACAGCAAGGCCCCGAGCGGGCCGACGCTCCGCAGGCGCCCGGACACCGCGATGGCCACGCGATCGCAGGTCATCTCCACGTCCGGCAGGATGTGGGTCGAGAACAGCACGGTCTTGCCCTGGGCGCGCAGCTCGAGGATGAGGTCGCGAATCTCCTTGCGCCCGATGGGATCGAGGCCGGTCATGGGTTCGTCGAGGACCACCAGCTCCGGGTCTCCCATGAGCGCCTGCGCGATGCCAATCCGCTGCAACATTCCCTTGGAGAACTTGCGCAGCGGACGCCCCACCGCGTGGGCGAGCCCCACGCGCGCGATCAGCTCCGACGCGCGCCGCTTGCGGGTGCGCGCCGGCACGTCGCAGAGCGTCCCCGCGAAGTCCAGGAACTCCCCGGGCGTGAGGTACTCGTAGAAGTACGGGGTCTCGGGCAGGTAGCCGAGGCGTCGCCTGGCGCGCGCGCTCGGCACCGGCTCGCCGAGGACCTCCGCGCGGCCGCGGGTCGGAAAGATGAGTCCCATCAGCATCTTCAGCGTGGTGGTCTTGCCGGCTCCGTTCGGCCCGAGGAAGCCGAAGACCTCCCCGCGCCGAACCTCGAAGGTCATGCCGCGCACGGCCTCCACGCGCTTGCGCCAGAACCCGAGGCGAAAGGTCTTGGCCAGATCCACGGCGCGGATCACCGCCTCGGGACCGGCGCCGGGGTCGAGTCGTTCCCCGGGGGAGGGAGCGGCGACGGAAGCGGAAGCGGAAGCGGCGGGCATGGGCACGGACGAGGTCATGATACTCCCGGCGCCACCACCGCGCATCGGGCGGGGACCGGGCCGGCGCCGATGCTGACGCCACCGGGGCGCCGACGCGGCCGGTCTGCTACCGTGGTGGGCCATGAGCGCGCCCCGCGCAATCCGTTCGTGCGAAGGCCGTCAGGGAAATCGGGCCTGCGCGCCAGCGCCCACGTCCACCGTGAAGCTGAGCCAGCGTGAAAAGCCCACGGTCTCGCCGAACTGAACGTACGCGCCCAGGTTCCGCATGATCTCCACCATCAAGCCATTCGAGTTGCGAACCCCGAGATCTTCGTCTCCCACCTGGGTGCTGTTTTGAGCCGAACGATCATAGGCGAGCTGCAGGGTCGTGAAGAACTTCACCCGCCGCTCGGGATCGAGCCAGTAACGAAAGCCGGGCATGAGCAGCACCTGATGCCTGGTGTTGAAGTCCCGCTCGATGCCGAAGCGGACCGTGAGGAGGATGTCCCAGCCCGGCGACAACCCGAGCGACGGCTCGAGATCGATGAAGGTGGGAGCCCGCCCCGTGCAGACCGCGGCCTGATTGTTGCCGGCCGGGTTGCTGCCGCAGTAGATGTCCTCCTTGTACGGGAAGATTCCGCGGTAACCCGTTCCGACCAGCACGGCCATCCCGAGTTGCAGGGTGTGCGCGAGGGAGGGAACCATCCGGCTGGCCGGATCGACCTCGGGGGTCGACAGCCGGGGATCCTCGTTGTGCTCTTGGTTGGGCGCCTGGTTGGGCAAGACCCCGGCCCCGGCGCCGGCCTCGGGGGGGAAGCTACCCGGATCGGAAGCCGGGGCGGGCGTGGCGGGCGGCGGAAGCGCCCCCCAGGCTTCCTTCGCCCCGAACGGCACGCGGCCTGCCGCAAGCGCGAGCAAGCCCGCGAGCAAGCCCGCGCGACCGAGCCGGATCGTCGGGGCGGCTCCCCGCGGGTAGGCGGTTCGCCGACGGGGACCATCAGGCAGCGACATTGGCGGCCAAGTGTAGTGGATGCGGTCTCCGGCCGGAAAGGGATGCGTCCATGACCGGCCGGCAACGGCGCCCGGCGGGCGCGGCCGGTGTGCCGCCGACGCCCGCCCCCCCGGCCCCGGAGGGGGCGCCGGGCCTGCGCGCGGGCCTCTCGCGCCGCCGGCTCCTGCTGCGGGCGACGCCGGTCACGGCCATGCTCGCGCGGCTGCTGGGCGCGGGCGGTGGCGCCCGTCTCGCCCACGCCATCGGCGAGCACTCGAGCTTCCGCTTCGCCCGCATTGCCCTGCCGGGGCTGCCCGACCCCCGCCCGAGCGCCCTGCGGCGCCTGTCCTGGGAGCTGGTCCGGCGCACCAGCATCGTGACCGCCCCGGAGCGGGTCGACGTGCGCCTCGCCGATCCCGCGCTCTTTCACCATCCCTTCCTCGTGCTGTCGGGCGATCGCGGCTTTCCCTTGCCGCCGGAGAGCGAGCTCGGCCGGCTGCGACGCCACCTCACCTACGGGGGGTTCCTGCTCATCGACTCGGCGGAGGGCCGGGCCGGCGGGGACTTCGACGATTCCGTGCGGCGGCTCCTGGCCCAGCTCCTGCCGGGCGAGCTGCCCACCCGCATCCCGGACGACCACGTCCTTTGGAAGTCGTTCTACGTGCTGTCGGGCGCGCCCGGCCGGGTGCTGGCGGCCCCCGACGTCGAGGGGGTCGAGCGCGATCGCCGCCTGGCGGTGGTCTACTCGCAGAACGATCTCGGCGGTGCCTGGGCCCGCGACGGGTACGGTCGCTGGGAGCACGAGGTCATCCCGGGCGGCGACGAGCAGCGCGAGATCGCCTTTCGCTTCGGCGTGAACATCGTGATGTACGCGCTGTGCCTCGACTACAAGACCGAGCAGGCGCACATCGACTACATCCTGCGGACGCGCCGGTTCCCGCGATGACCCGCCTCCTGCAGTGGTGGGCGGCCGCGCGCGGAGATCTCGACGCCGAGACGCTGAAGCACTTCAACGACTGGCACCTGGCCAGCGGAGCCCAGCTCTCGCGGGGAGCCCTGGTGGCGCTGGTCGCCGCGTCGGTCCTGGCGCTCGGCCTCTCGGCGGTGACCCTGATTCGCACGCGCCGCCCGGGCTGGGGCGTGATCCTCGCCCTGCGCGCCGGGGCGCTGGCGGCGTGCCTTGGCGCGGCGCTGCAGCCGAGCGTCGAGCTGCGCGAGATCGTGCGGGTGCCGAACCGGGTCGCGGTCCTGGTGGACGCCTCGCGCTCGATGGAGGTCCGCCCACCGAACGGCGGCCCGTCGCGCGCCGAGCGCGCCGCCAGGCTGCTGGCCGATCCCGACGGGGCGCGGGCCGCCTGGGTGCGCGACGGACACCGGGTGGACATCTACACCTTCGGGGCCGGGTTGGTCCCGTCCTCGCTCGACGGCCTGCGGGCGCCACCCACCACCGACGGGACCCGGATCGGCGAGGCGCTGGCCGAGCTCGGGGCCCGTTACGCCGGGCACGATCTCGGCGCGGTGGTGGTGGTCTCGGACGGGATCGACACCGGGCGCATCGGCAAGGGCCCGGTCGACGCCGAGACCCGGGCCGCGGTCGAGGCGCTCGGGGCCCCGGTGCACACCGTGGGCATCGGCGAGCCTGCCCTGCGGGATCTCTCGATCGCCGCGGTGATGGCCGACGAGTTCGCCTTCGTGCGCACGCCGGTCACCATCGAGGCCCTGGTCCGGCAGCACGGCCTGCCCGACCGCCAGGTCGACGTGACCCTGACCCGCGACGGCCGACCGGTGGGGACGCGCAACGTGGTGTTGCGCGGAGACGCCTCCGAGGAGAAGGTGTCGTTCGACTGGGTCCCCGATCAGCCCGGGACCTTCGTGTTCCAGATTGCGACCCCCGTTTTGCACGGGGAGGCGCTGGCCAGCAACAACGCCCAGCTCTTCACGGTCAAGGTGATCCGCGACCGGGTGCGGGTCCTGCACGTGTGCGGCCGGCCCTCGTGGGACGAGCGGTTCTTGCGGGCGATGCTGCGGCGCGACCCCAACGTCGACCTGGTGTCGTTCTACATCCTGCGCACCGAGACCGACGAGCAGCCCTGGAACCGCAACGAGCTGTCGCTGATCCCCTTCCCGCAGTACGAGATCTTCGAGGAGCAGCTGCACTCGTTCGACCTGGTGATCTTCCAGAACTTCAACTTCGCCCCCTACGGGGTCGAGCCGTTCCTGTCGGGGATTCGCGAGTACGTCGAGCAGGGCGGGGCCCTGGCCATGATCGGGGGCGATCTGTCATTCGCCAGCGGCGGCTACGGCGACACGCCCCTGCGCGAGATCCTGCCGGTCGAGCTGGCGCACGGGCCCGGCAACCCGAGCGGGGCCGAGGAGGGGCGCGACCGAAACATCACGACCGACGCCTTCAAGCCGCGGCTCACCGAGGAGGGCCGCGTCCACCCGGTGACGTCGCTGGCGCTCGACGGCAAGGACAACGAGGCCCGCTGGGGCCGGCTGCCGCCGCTCGAGGGCGTGAACGAGGTGGTGCGGGTGCGCCCGGGGGCGCTGACGCTGCTGGCGCACCCGACCCTGCGCACGGAGGGCGGCAAGCCAGCGCCCGTGCTGGCCATCACCGACGCCGGCAAGGGCCGTTCGCTGGCCCTGCTCACCGACACCGCCTGGCACTGGGGATTCGTGGCCGCCGCCGAGAACGATGATGCGCGGTCCTTTCAGCGCTTCTGGGAGAACGCCGTGCGCTGGCTGGTGCGGGACCCGGCCCTCACCTTGCTCCGCATCGATCTCGATCGGGTCGACTATCGCCGGCAGCAGTCGCCCGCGGTGCGGGTGCGGGCGATGCGCGCGGACTACTCGCCGGCGGCGCGGGTCGTGGTCAAGCTGGCGGTGCGCAGCGCCGATGGCTCCCCGGAGGCGGCCCCGCTGCGGCAGGTCGAGGTCGAGACCGACGCCGACGGCGAGGGTCACGTCGATCTCGGGGCGTTCGCCGCGGGCGCGTACCGGCTGACCGCCAGCGGCACCCTCGATGGTCGGCCCCTCACCGAGGAGAAGACCTTCGTGGTGCGCTCCGAGGGCAAGGAGCTCGAGGACGTGGTCTTTCGTGACGCGGTCCTGCGCGAGCTGGCCGAGATCGGTGGCGGCACCTTCCGCATGGCCTCGCTCGACGGGGTCACCATCCCCGAGCCCCAGGAGGTCCGCATCGGGAACCAGCACGCCATCGACGTCTGGTCGAACCCCGTCTTCTTGCTGCTCGCCCTCGGGCTCCTCGCCACCGAATGGACCCTGCGGCGCCGCGCCGGCCTGCGGTGACGGGAGAAGGCCCCCTGCGTCGGCATCGCCACCAGCGGGAACGCGCGAATTTCTCGACGCCGCGGCTCGATTCCATCAGATTTCTGATTCGCCGACCGAGGAAAGCCATGAGCGCGCGGCGTGCACGCGGCCAGATGGGGTGGCACGCCGGGTGCTTGTTCCGGGAATGACCGCTGCTCGGGGGGAAATGGCTGGGCAGGGCAGTGGTGACCGCCCAGCGTCACAAGTCGACGATTCACCTTACCCGCTTCGAGGAGCCTCATGACGACGCGCAAGACAATCCTTCTTGGTTTCATGTCCGCCGCGTGGATGCTCGCGCTGCAGGGCGTGAGCGCCGCGCAGCAGTGCAAGACCACCGCCGACTGCCCCAAGGGCTCGAGCTGCCAGGAGCTCACGGTCACGACCGTGGCGTCGAGCGGGGGCCCGGTCGACGCGGGCGTGCCGGTGTGCCCGAAGGACCAGCCGAACTGCGCGGGAGGCGCGGGCGGAGGCGCGGGAGCGAGCTCTCCCACCAAGACCGCCACCCCGCCCCCGACCACGACGGCCACCGAGCTTGTCTGCCAGCCCATCGCCTGCAAGGTGGACGCGGACTGCGGCTCGGGCATGGTGTGCTTCGCCCAGACCGGAACCGCGTGCTCGGGGAGCGCCTCGGCCCAGCCTGCCTGTCCGCCCAACCAGGTGTGCCCACCCGCGCCAGATCCCGCGCCTCCGGTGTGCACCACCACCACCACGACCACCTGCGCCTTCAAGTGGCAGCTCCCCTGCCAGGTCGACGCCGACTGCGGCGATGGCGCCTTCACCTGCCAGCCCAGCGTCTCGATCACCTGTTCGGGCGGCACCTCGGGCGGCAGCGCGGGGTCATCGGGAGGCACCGGCACCGGCACGGGCATCAGCTCTGGCGGCGGCAAAACCTCCGGTGTCGGCACCGTGAGCTCCGTCGGCAGCACCACCACCGGTGCGGGAGGAGCCTCCGCCAGCACACCCGCCTCGAAGCCCACGAATGGCGAGAACCCGGCGGTGATCGCCGTGCCGCCCTCGCCCCCGGACTCGACGCCCCCGGTGTGCACCACCACCACCTCGCTGCCGGGCTATTGCCAGCTCAAGAACAGCACCTGCACCACGGACGCGGATTGCCCCGCGGACTGGACCTGCGCCTCGGTCCCCGACGCCACCCCGATCTCCGCCGGCGCATCTGCTTCCGCATCCAGTGGACCCGCGGTGGCCGTGGCCGTGGCCCCGGTTCCGACGCCGGGCCCCGCCACGGGCACGACGGCCTCCAAGGTCTGCAGCTCCCCGGCCTCCTTCGGCTTCAAGGGCGTTCCCGGAGTCTCGGGATCGGGGACCGGATCGGCCAGCTCGGCCCCGGGCACCGTGCAATCGGGGAGCACCGGAACGGGAAACGCCGGGATGGCGGCGGACGGGAACACCCCCACGACTCCGCCGACCGCGTCCGGTCCGGTTCGCTCGGATTCGGGCTCGACCACGGGAACCGCCGCTGGCGGGGCCTCGGCGTCGAGCAACACGGCCGAGACCGGCGCCTCCGCTCCGAAGTCGAGCGGTGGGTGCGCGGTGGGCGGCGGTGCGCGCGATGACCGCGCGGGGCTCGGCCTCGGGGTCCTCGGCCTCGCCCTGGTCCTCGGGATGCGCCGCCGCACCAGGTAGCACGTCAGCTCCCACGATCCGCGGGAGACCGAAGCAGCCAGGCCGGGCGCTCCACGAGGGGCGCCCGGCTTTACTTCTTGCCAGCGCTCGCCTGCTTGGCCACCGCCTCGGCCGCCCGCTTGGCCGCCTCGGGATCCCCGAGATAGTAGTGGCGAACCGCGCGCAGATCGTCGTCGAGCTCGTAGACGAGCGGGATGGCGGTCGGGATGTTGAGCTCGACGATGTCGGCCTCGGAGACGCTGTCGAGGTGCTTCACCAGCGCGCGTAAGCTGTTTCCGTGCGCCACGATGCCCACCTGCCGACCGAGGCGCAGGTCGGGGACGATGGCGTCGTACCAGTAGGGGAGCATGCGCGCCACCACCTCCTTGAGGGACTCGGTGGCTGGGAGCACGTCGGGCGCCAGATCGCGGTAGCGGCGATCGTGGACGGGATGGCGGGGATCGCTCGTCTCGAGGGGGGGCGGCGGCACATCGTAGCTGCGTCGCCACTCGAGCACCTTGGCCTCGCCGTGCTTGGCCGCCGTCTCGGACTTGTTCAGCCCCTGCAAGCCGCCGTAGTGGCGCTCGTTGAGGCGCCAGTGGCGGCGCACGTCGACCCACTGCTGCGAGAGCTCGTCCTGGACCACCTGCATGGTCTGGATCGCGCGCTTGAGACGGGAGGTGTGAAGGACGTCGAAGACGAATCCGGCTTCGCGCAGCAAGATGCCACCGCGACGCGCTTCCTCGCGGCCCTCGGGGGTCAAGTCCACGTCGGTCCACCCGGTGAACCGATTCTCGAGATTCCAGGTGCTCTGTCCGTGCCTGAGAAGAACCAGCTTCAGCATGGGCGTACCCTACCAAAAAGGCCCCCGGTTCGTCGCCGGGCGGCAGCCCGGGAAGACGGCAGGGCTGGTCAACGCACGGATTCGGGCGTAGAGCTTCCGCCGCGTGATTCGCCTCGACCAGATCAGCAAGCAGCACGGCCCCCAGATCTTGTTCGTGGAGGCCTCGGCCGCCATCCACCGGGGCGAAAAGGTCGGTCTCGTGGGTCCGAACGGCGCCGGGAAGTCCACGGTGTTTCGCATGATCATGCGCGAGGAATCCCCGGATGACGGGCAGGTCTCGGTCGACCGCGGGGTGACCATCGGTTACTTCAGCCAGGACGTGGGCGAGATGGCCGGCCGGTCGGTGGTGGCCGAGGTGATGGCCGGGGCCGGTCCGGTGTCGGAGGTCGCGGCCGAGCTGCAGGCGCTGGAGCAGGCGCTGGCGGATCCCGCACGGGTGGGCGAGCTCGACAAGCTGCTCGCCCGCTTCGGCGAGGTGCAGGCGGCGTTCGACAACCTCGATGGGTACGGGCTCGATGCCCGGGCGCGGGAGATCCTGGCCGGGCTGGGGTTCGCGCAGGAGGTGATGGACGCCGACGTCGGCAAGCTCTCGGGCGGATGGAAGATGCGGGTGGCGCTGGCCCGCATCCTGCTCATGCGGCCGGACGCCATGCTGCTCGACGAGCCGTCGAACCACCTCGATCTCGAGTCCATCCTGTGGCTCGAGGGGTTCCTCGCGTCCTACGAAGGCGCCCTGATCATGACCTCGCACGATCGCGAGCTCATGAACCGGATCGTGAGCCGCATCATCGAGATCGATGGCGGGGTCCTCACCAGCTACTCGGGCAACATCGACTTCTACGAGCAGCAGCGGGCGCAGAGCGAGGCCCAGGCCGAGGCTGCGTATCAACGACAGCAGGCCATGCTGGCCAAGGAGGTCCGCTTCATCGAGCGCTTCAAGGCGCAGGCGGCCAAGGCCTCGCAGGTCCAGTCGCGGGTGAAGAAGCTCGACAAGATCGAGAAGATCGAGCCGCCGAGGCGCCGCAGGACCTTGACCTTCGATTTTCCGCCCTGCGCGCGCTCGGGCGACGAGGTCGTGAAGATCGAGAACATGGGCAAGCGCTACGGCGCCCGGATCATCTACGACGATCTGAACCTGGTGGTGCGCCGACGCGAGCGGTGGGCGGTGATGGGGGTGAACGGCGCGGGCAAGTCGACGCTGCTGAAGCTCGTCGCCGGGGAGGCGGCGCCCGATCGTGGGATCGTCCAGCTTGGCGCGGCGGTCAAGCTCGGGTACTTCGCCCAGCACGCCATGGAGGTGCTCGAGGCCGACCAGACCGTGTACGAGGCGCTGCAGGCGGCCTTCCCCCTGGCCAACACCGGCGCGCTCAAGACCCTGGCGGGGTGCTTTGGCTTCTCGGGCAGCGACATCGACAAGGTGTGCCGGGTGCTGTCGGGCGGCGAGAAGGCGCGCCTCGTGCTGGCGCGATTGCTGTTCGAGCGCCCGAACCTGCTGGTGCTCGACGAGCCCACCAACCACCTCGACGTCGCGACCAAGGACATGATGGTCCGGGCCCTCGGCGACTACGAGGGCACGATGCTCTTCGTCTCGCACGATCGCCGCTTCCTCGGCGAGCTGTCGAACCGCGTCCTCGAGCTCAACCCCGCCGGCCCCACCGTCTACGGTGGCGGATACCGCGAGTATGTCGCCCGCAGCGGTCACGAGGCGCCCGGGGTCGGGGGCGCCTGACCGCCCGGGCGAGGTCTCCGGCTCCGGAGGCCCGAGGCCGAGCCCTCCCGACCGACCGGCACCGTCCTCAGTCGAGTGGGGTGATGACCCACTGCTGGGCGGGATCCCCCGTCCAGGTGTACTCCTTGACCTGCGCGCCATCCGCGGAGGTGGCCCCGGGGACAGTGATGGACGCGTCGAGGTTGTTCCCCGGACTGAACTTGTAGTAGCCGTCGCCCGTCGGGGTGAACGACCACATCTGGTTGACGGTGCCCCGGTAGTCGTACTGATTTAGCGCGGTGCCGTCGGCGTCGTGCTGACCGACGATGTCGAGGGCCTTGCCGCTGTTCACGTTGACGAACTTGTAGTTCTTGGGGCTGATCTGGCTGATCATCCACTGCTGGTTGCTGGTGCCCTTGTAGTGGTACTGGACCACGAGTGCGCTGTTGGTCGTGCTGGCGCCTTGCACGTCCAGACACTTGCCCGTGCTGCGGTTGCAGACCTTGTACTGGGTGGCGGGATCGAAGTTTCGCCACACGGTCACGATGTGCTTGTAGCTGCCGCAGCTCTTGTACCCGTCGGCGCCGTGTGGCGAATCGGCCGGGGTGCAGGCATCCTTGCAGTACGTGGTGCTCGAGGGGTTGACGTACGGCGCCCCGGCCTGGCCAGCTCCGAGTCGCCCCGGGACGAGACCCTGGTCCCAGTCCTTGCCGTTGCAGTAGAAGGCCTGCGGCGGGCTCACGAAGATGTTCCCGAAGAACGAGCCTTCCTGGTAGGGGTAGCTCGTGCTCTGGCCCCAGCCCAGCGCCGGGTTGTCGCTGTCGAGCCAGAGGGAGATGTGCTGCCCGGAGGTGTTCACGTGGGCGAGCACGCAGGCGGTCACGTTCTCCTGGCAGTCCTTGCCACACGCCGCGGTCTCCCACTCCGGTGCGAGACCGAGCTTGCCGGAGAAGGTGTAGGTGGTGCCCGCGCGTACCTTCGAGATCGTGTGGCCCGCCGGAAGAGCGCAGCGAACGATGTAGGAGGCCGTGGTCCGGCCATCACTGGTGGCCATCAGCCCCCCGGCTGGATCGAGGCCGTTGATCGACGACAGGCCGTTGATCGATGACAGGCCGTTGATCGATGACAGGCCGTTGATCGACGACAGGCCGTTGATCGACGACAGGCCGTTGATCGACGACAGGCCGTTGCGGGCGGCCTTGCCCCCGGCCTCGCTCTCGTGAATGCTCCCGGCCCCATCCCCCGTGGACGTGAGGCACGACGGGATGAAGAGCAAGACGATCATGGCTCCGAGCCTCGAACCTGGATGCAAGCGACAGGGCATGGAGCCTCTAGATGCAGTATCAATGCCCATGCATATTGTAACCTAAGTTACTGTTCTATCGTCATAATTTGGATCGCCTTCGTGCATGCCGTTGCGCGCGAGATGACAATCTGTTGCGCGCCGGACAACCACTTCCGCCCCCCCGCCCGCCTGTCCCGCGGGGCCCGCGATCACAGGCGGCGTTCGGTGCGCAGGCGCGCACCCACCCAGCTCGCAGCAGCCATCGCCAGCAGCAGTGGGAGGGTATGAAAACCGAGGTTGTGCACCAGGCTCGGCCGCGCGTGGCAGATGTGATGGAGCACGGACTGGGCCACGAAGCTCCCTCCGCCCGCGGCGGCCACCAGCGCCCAGCGCGCCTTCGGCAGCCGGGTGGAGGCCTGGTCCGGTCTCCCGTAGAGCCCGGCCGCGACCAGCACCGGCAGGGCGGCGAACATGAGCTCGAACCCGGCACAGCGGATGCCGATGGCCGCCTGCGCGGCGGCCGGTCCGGCGTCCGCCACCGACAGCGCGATCGAGCCCAGCGGGAAGGCCGCCGCCAACCACAACCCGAGCGTCAACGAGCCCGTCACCACCACCGAACCGAGCACGACCAGCATCGCCGAGGCCCGGCTGGTTCCCGCGCCCGGCCCGACGGGGTGCGCCAACCATAGCTTGCCGATGCCCGTCGCCACCATCACGCTCGCCAGCACCGCCGCGGGTCCGAGGCGTCCGAGGGGCCGCCGCCCCCCGACCACCGGCATCGAGATGGGCGTCTGGGCGCGGGTCGGCCGCCGCCGCGAGTCGCTGGCATCCGCGATCGGGACCGGCCGCGCCCTCCCTCCGGCCGGCGGGGCCTGGGCAGCCTGTGCCCGGTCGAGCTCCGCGGCTCCCGCCGGCGCGACCGTGCCGGCCGCCGCATCCTCCTCGTCGAACTGCCGCAGCAGATCCCGTGACATCCGTTCGAGCGTGGCGACGCTCGGCCGATCGCGCTCGGCCAGCACCGCCAGATCCGCGTCGAGCGCCCGCAGCAGCACGGTCGCCTCGGCGAGCGCGGCCTGGCAGGTGGCGCACCCCTCGGCGTGGGCGAACGCCGCGCGCCGCTCCGGATCCCCGGCGTCGAGCGCGGCCAGGCCCGCCGCATCGACCTCGATGTCGTGGCACGTCATCGGGTCGAGCTCTCCGGGTGCGGGTGGGGGGGCGAATGCGCCTGCGCCTGCGCATGCGCTTGAACGAGGGGCCGCAACGTGACCCGCAGCTTCTCGTAGGCGCGGAAGGCACGCAACTTGACCGCCCCCTCGGTGGTGCCGAGCGCGGCGGCGATCTGCGCGAAGGTCAATCCCTCGAAGCGGTGGAGGTGGACGATGACCCGCTGCGACTCGGGGAGCGCCTCCAGCGCCGCCCGGACCTGCTCGGCGCGCTCGGCGGTCTCGACCCCATCCGCGGCGGAGAGCCCGCCCGCGCCGCCGGGGATGTGCCCGAGGCTCTCCTCGTCCAGCAGCTCGACCGGGTGCTTGCGCCGCCGGTACTCGTCGAGCCGCACCCGCGCGGCGATCGAGAAGAGCCACGGACGCACGGGCTCGCCCGCCCGGAAGTCGGCCCGCGCGCGGTGCAACTTGAGGAAGGTGGTCTGGAGCAGGTCGTCGGCGACCGCCCGATCTTGGAATGAACGCATGAAGAATCCGTGGACGCGCGGGCCGAGACGGGTGAAGAGCCGGTCGAACGCGGACCTGTCGCCGGCGCAGTAAGCCGACATCAGCGCCTCTTCACTCGGTGACTCGTCCTGCGCGGGTGGATACGGCGCGGGACGAGGAAGGGTTACGTCGCCGAGCGGCGCTTTCTTGGCTTGAGGTGGCTCTGCGTTGTCGTTCATGGCGCGCTCGGGCCCGACCGCGGCGAGAATACGGCTTGCGAGAATGCAGGGTGGACGATAACCGACCGCCGAGCTTTCCGATGACGGCCGCTTATACTGCCGCACATGTCGTCCGTCCCGTCCCTTTCGTCCGTCTCCACCCCGCCCCAACCGCCCGAAGCGACTACGATTGCCGATCCCGAGCCCGGGGGCAAGGATTCCCGGGCCCGGGTCCTCCTGCGCCAGGGTCGCGCACGCCCCCTGTGGTTCGGGCATCCGTGGGTGTATGCGAACGCCCTTGAGCGCGTGGAGGGCGACGCCGCGCCCGGGGACGTGGTCTCGCTGCACGATCACGACGGCAAGCTCATCGGGCGTGGTCTCTACAATCCACGCTCGCAGATCCCGGTGCGCCTTCTGACCCGACGTGACGAGCCGGTCGACGCCGCCTTCTTCCGGGGCCGCCTCGCTGCGGCCCGGGCCCTGCGTGCACGCCTCGGGTTGCCGGCTGCGGCCCGGACGACCGCCTACCGCCTGGTGAACAGCGAAGGCGACGATCTTCCAGGCCTGGTGATCGACGTGTATGGAGACGCCGCGGTCGTGCAGATCACCACGCTCGGGATGGCCCAGCGGCGAGCGCTGATCTTCGACGCGCTCGAGGCCGAGCTCGGTCCGCAGACCATCTTCGAGGTGGCGGCGCAGAGCTACGCCGAGCTCGAGGGGTTCTCGGCGACCTCGCGGGTGGCGCGCGGCACCTCCCGGGCGAGCGTGCCCTGCCTCGAAGACGGGATCCGGCTCGAGGTCGAGCCGCTCGGCGGCCAGAAGACCGGGATGTTCCTCGATCAGCGCGAGAATCGCATCCGGGTGGGTCAACTGGCGGGTCCCGGGCTGCGGGTGCTCGACTGCTACGCCTACGCGGGCGGCTTCAGCATGCAGGCGGCCCGCGCCGGGGCCGCCGAGGTCACGGCCGTCGACAGCAGCGCCCGCGCGGTGGGTCGCATCGAGAGCCACGCCGCCGCCAACGGGGTGCGAGTGAACGCCGTCGAATCGGATGTCTTTCGCTTCCTCGAGACCGCCACCCCGCGGGCCTACGACCTGGTGGTGATCGACCCACCGAAGTTCGCCCGGGCCCGGAAGGATCTGGAGGCCGCCCGCAAGGGGTACGAACGCCTGAACGGGCTGGCGCTGAACGCGCTCGCGCCCGGGGGGATCCTGGTGACGTGTTCGTGCTCGCAGAACGTGGACGCGGTCGAGTTCGAGCGGATCGTGGCCGCCGGCTCCAAGCTGGCCGGTCGCCCGGTTCGCATCTTCGAGTCGCGCGGAGCCGCCCCGGATCACCCGCTCCCCGCCGGGTTCACGGAGGGACAGTACCTGAAGGTGGTCTTCGCGTTTGTCTCGTAGGTTAGGTTAAGGGCAGCCACGTACGTACTCGGGCTGCGCTTTGACTGCCGGTCGTCCCGCGAGGACGTCCGAGCGTTGATGGGCCAGCTGCGCGATCCGATCTGGCTGGCCTGCGTCCTCCTGTACGGGCAGGCCTGCGTCTCCGCGAAGCCCTTCAACTCCGTATCAAGGACGTCGACCTCGAAAAGCGCGAAGTCACAGTTCGACGAGGGAAGGGGCAAAAGGACCGACGCACCGTCCTGCCCGACGCCACGGTGCACCGCCTGCGAAGCCACCTCGCGCGGGTGCGGTGCGTGCTCAGCACGAAGGCGACCTCGCCCTCGGAGCTGGAACGGTGGCGTTGCCCGACGCCATCGAACGAAGATATCCCAACGCTCCCAGCGAATGATCTGGCATTGGGTCTTCCCCGCATCCCGCACCCACGTGGACGCCGCCACAGGCAAAGAGCGTCGTCATCATCTGCACGAGAGCGTGCTGCAGAGGGCCGTGCGCCAAGCAGCCGCCCGTGCCCACGTCGCCCAGGTGGCGACCCCGCACACCATGCGGCA
>CAZIOH010000045.1:0-28200 GCA_964540815.1 uncultured Myxococcales bacterium
CCGCTGGGTGGCATCAACACCCTGTGGCCGCTGTTCGGCATCGCCAACCAGATGCTGGCGGCCATCGCCTTGCTGCTGGCCACCGTGGTGACGGTCAAGCTGAAGCGGGAGCGCTACGTCTGGGTGCCGGGGATCCCGGCGGCCTGGCTGGTCATCTGCACCCTCGCGGCCAGCGGAGAGAAGCTGTGGAACGATTCCATCAGCTTCACGGGGGCGGCCCGCAGGTACGCGGAGGCGATGGCCGAGGGGAGGCTGCTCGCGCCGGCCAGGTCGCTGGCGGAGATGAAGCAGATCGTGACCAACAATCAGGTCGACATGGCCCTGACGGCCCTCTTCATGGCCCTGGTCATCGCCATGCTTCTGATCTCGCTGCGCGCCATCGTCATCGCCTGGCGGGCCAATCGTCCCACGGCCCACGAGGAGCCCCACGTCGCGCTCGCGACCGCGGTTCCCGCCACCCTCCGGACCGGCGCATGACCTCCCCGTGGAGCCATCGGTTGCGCGCGCTCTGGAGGGGGATGGTTCAAACCGCGCGCCTGTGCTGTGGGATCCCGGACTACGACGGGTACGTGCGGCATCTGCGGGCGCACCACCCCGATCGCCCCGTTCCGAGCTATGCGGCGTTCTTCCGGGAACGACAGACCGCGCGCTACCGGGGTGGGGCGGGACGGTGCTGTTGACGCCGAACCGCTGCGCAGCGGCTCCTCAGCGCAGATCGCGTCGCTGCCCGGGCGGAAACAGGGCATCCATGATCCGCGCCAGCTCCGAGCGCGTGGACATCGACGCCGCCAGCTCCCGCGCGAACTCCGTCGCCGATGCATATCTGCGGCCCGGCTCGATGGCCAGCGCCCGACGCAGCACCTTGGCGGCGGGCAACGGGAGGTGATCGATCTGCCCGAACTGCGAGGTGGCCGGACCCGCCGCCGCCCGGAGCAGGCGATTCAAGGTGGTCTCGCCCCGATAGAGGAGCTGTCCGGTGAGGCAATAGAACATCACCAGGCCGGCGCAGAAGATGTCCGACCGGTGATCGACCGTCTCCCCCCGGGCCTGCTCGGGCGACATGAAGCTGGCGTTGCCCTTGACCATGCCGGCTTCGGTACGGCTGACCCGCCGTCCGGCCTTGGCGATCCCGAAGTCCGTCAGCTTGATCTCGCCCTGATACGAGACGAGCACGTTGCCCGGCGAGACGTCGCGGTGAACGATCTCGAGGGGCCGTCCGTCCTTGGCGGTCTGCCCATGCGCGTACGCCAGGGCCTCGAGGACCTCGTGGACCACGAAGAAGGCCGGCGCCACGTCCATCGGGCGGCCGAGCTTCTCGACGTGCATCTGCACGAGCTGTCCGAGATCGCGGCCGTGGATGTACTCGAGCGCCAGAAAGTACTCGCCCCCCGCCTTTCCAAAGTCGAACACCGGCACGATGTTCGAATGCACCAGGGCAGATTGCAGGCGGGCCTCGTCGATGAACTGGTTGACCGCCTCGCGGCTGCGCGCGAGCTGGGGGTGCATGCGCTTGACCACGAAGTGCCGCACGAAGTTCTCGGCGCCGCGCGCCACCGCGAAGAAGATCTCGGCCATGCCGCCCTCTCCGATGCGCTCGATGAGCTCGTACCGGCCCATGCGCAGCGGCTTGCCCGGCATCGGTTCGGTGCCTCCGGCGGCGGCGCCCGGAGAGCTCGGCATGGGCAAGGTGATGGCGCGGGGTGAAGCTTCCGCTGGCTCGGCGGCAGCCGCGCCCCCATCGGCACCCGGGATCCCGGCCGCTGCGTCTCCCGTGGACGCCGCGGCGGTCGATGCGACGGTCTGAGCTTCGCTGCGCGCGCCCGGGCGCCGGCGCCGGCGTGGCGCGGCGCTCCCCACCACCCCGACCCCGAGGCTGAGTCCGCCCGCCACCGCCAGCCAGAGACCGAGCGCCGCGCGCGTCGGGGTGGCTTCCGTCGCGGCAGGCGGCCCGGCGGTGGCCGCCGCACCCATCGATGCCACGACGATGAACAGGCCACCTCCGTCGATGGGCGTGGCGGCGCCGATCCATCCGGCCCCGAGGGTCAGCGGCGCCCCTCGCTCGTGCCCGACCAGCCCCCCGAGGATCCGGATGGGTTCGCGCTGGCCGCCAGCCTCGATGAGGCGGCTGCCGTCGGTGAGCCCCACCAGGTCGCCCGTCAGCTCTGCGACCTTCTGTAACATCTTCTCGTCGACCAGCCTGCCGAGGAGCACGATCGGCGTGGTCTTGGGCTCCGCGGCTTTGTCGCCGGCCTGGTCGCCGGCCTGGTCGCCGCCTGGTCGCCCGGGTTGCCGCGCGGCCTTCAGCGATACCGGCGCGGTGGCGGCCACGAAGGCCCGGCCTTCGCCGGGCAGGAGCCCGGAGGTCGTGGCCCCGCGCCGGCGCCCCCCCTGTACGAGGTTGCTCGTCGCCAGATGCCCGGCCCCCGGCCCGACCACCGCCAGGGGAATCTCGGTCAGCACCGCGCTCAGCGGAAACTCCGTGCGGTAGGGCGCCCACCAGTCCTCGTTGTCGAGCAGGTCCTGGACGGTGGCCTGGTCGGCGCCCATGTTCAGCGCCGCCGTGAGCTCGGGCAGCCGCGCCGCCGCGGCCGCCGCCGGCTCGAGGGCGCGGGCCTGCGCGCCGAGCGCCTGCTCGACGCGCAGCAGGGACGCGCGTGCCGGCGTCTCGAGATCGACCGCGGCAGGAGCCACCGCAGGCGACCGCACCCGCAGCCCGAGCCCCGCGGCCAGCGCCAGGGCGCCCGCCGCGATGCCGAGGTGGCGCCACCCGAGGGGGCGGGCGACGGGCCGGGGTTCAGCGCTCATACGAGCCGTACGCGCCTCCCTGCTTGTTGAGATGGACCCGCCTCGCGGGGGCGGCCTCCGACTGGAAGTTGAGGCTGACGCCGCCGGGGCTGACCTCCACCCGCTGGGACACCGGCTTGAGGTCCGGGCCCCACAGGACGATGCGCTGCGGGCCCACGGGGACTCCGGTGAGCTGGAACGATCCATCCGGGCGCACGCGCGTGTACCACCCGTTCGGGGTGACCAGGATGTCGGCCCGCATGCGCGAGTGGATGTTGCAGAAGACCTCCACGTGGCCGGGCTTGAGCATCACCACCGGATCGGGCCGGTCGCCGGCCTTGACGGGGCCGAGATCGAAGCCGTCGCCCGGTGTCGGAGAGAAGACGTTGTGCAGGACGCGGTCCGCGTTGGGGAAAGACACGCGTGTCCCCATCTGCACCGCCGTGACCGCGGGCACGAAGCGCTTCTCGGCCTGCTTCACCTCGACGAGCGGGGCGTGCGCGGCCGCGAGCCTCGGCCCGTCGAGGTAGACGTAGGCTTCTCCGAGCGCGCCGCCCGTGGTGTGCACCTTGCCCATCACCGGTGCCCGGGTGGCCGCCACCGCGCCCGCCTCTGCCATCGCGCCTGAGCCGACCCCCTGTCCGGCACCTTGTCCGGCACCTTGGAGTGCGGTGGTCGACCCGGCGCGCCCGGACGGCCCGCCGAGGCCCCCACCCGGGCCCGTGGGCGCCACCGAGAACGGATCTCCCTGGCCGGGGCCGGCGGAAGGGCCGCCGATCCCCGGGGTCGGGGTCGAGGCCGCCGCCGCGCCCCCTGCCGGACCGTTCCCGAGCTGCACGTACTTCAACAGGGCGTCGTGCATCTGCATGAGCTGCAAGATCAGCTGGCGCTGCTCCCTCACCTCCTGCCCCAGGCGGTTGACCTCGGCTTGCAGACGCGCGATGTCTCCCGCCGCGGTGGGCTGCGCGGTCCCCCCGCCCGTCGGGGAGCCCGCCTCCCGGCCGGGGCCCGCGGCGCGCACTGGCCCGGCCCCGAGGCGCGACCCCGCGAGCAGGATCCCGCTCCAAACCACCAAGTGCCGCCTGACCGTGGTCATGTCTGCCCCCTTCAATAGCTCACGACGAGGCTGCTGGTGAACACGTCGTTCCGGACCTGAGGGATCCGACCGTATTCGCCGTTGTGAAGGAGCTCCGTCCGCAAGGCCGCCCAGTACGTCATGGTCCAGCGTGCTCCGAGGGTCCCCCTCCAGGACTTGGTGATGTAAGCGCGCTCCGAGCCGAGGGCCACGAAGGCGTCGCGGTACTCGATGCGTCCGAGCACCCCGAAGGACGGCGTCATGGAGACGTCCGCCTCGAGGAAGCCTCCGCCGTGGAGCTGTAACCGGTACACGTCCTGGGTCGGATCGCCGGCGGCGGCGCCCTTCAGCCACTCGGCCTTGAGGTCGACCACGCCGATCTCGGCCAGCAGGTCCGGCCCGAAGAACCACATCGGGTGCGCGTTGCTGGTGGTGCGATCCTGGGCGCCGTAGCTGCCCGAGAAGCCGAGCTCGACCACCAGCGGGACCCCGGCCGCATCCGGGTTCGCGTCGCTCGACGGTGCGGGGAGCCGGACCGAGAGCCGTCCGCTCGCGGTCTTCCCGGCATTGCTGTCGGTCTCGTCGTAGAAGTGAAAGGCCTCGATGGTGTTCGAGCCGTTGGTGAGCGCCCCCGCCACCACGACCTGATCGTCCGAGCCGAGCTTGGTGCGCGCCTTGACCCCGATGGCGGTCCCGGTCGTGTAGCGCGCGATCAGCGACGGGGTGATCCCGAAGCGGCGATCGGACTTGCGATCGCGGTATTCGATGCCGAGGACCGAGTCCATCTTGCCCACGAAGAGGGAGGTCCGCTGGGACTCCGTCGGCAACCACTCGATCTGCGCGAGGTCGACGTCGAACACGTCGCCGAGGGAGAAGTTGCTGCCGGTGCGGGGCGTGAAGTTGATGCTGGCGGTGATGATGGCGGTGGAGATCGGGCGCGCGGTCAGCCGCAAGTTGAGCTCGTTCACGATGAACCCGGGCGCGCCCCGGGAATGGATGCTGTCGAAGCGGTTCACCCCGGGGGCGTCCCCGAGGTCCGCCACCTCGCCACGGGCGTTCACCGCCGGGGCCAGGATGTCTCCGAGGAAGACCCACCCGTACTGTCCATATTCCGGATAGCGGGCGTGGCCGATGTCCTGCACGTAGCCGGCTCCGTTGCCCTGGGGCACGAAGAAGCCGAGATCGACGTACCCGCCGAAGGTCAGGACCTGACGGGCGTGCGCCACGAGCTCCTCGTTCTGGCGGATCTGGGCTTCGACCAGGGCGGGATCGATCCCGCCCTGGTCCACCACCCCGAGCCCCCGGGACGCCGCTGGTTCCCCTTCGAGCTCGCCGGCGGGCGGGGTATGGGCCGGGGCGCCGGCCTCGGCGGCGCATGGTCGCGCGAAGAGGAGACCCGTGGCGCCGACGAGCACGCCCACCCGGGTCAGGGTCAGGGTCAGGGCCAGGGCCAAAGCCAAGGGGTGGCGTCTGGCTGGACCGCGGGTGGAGAGCGGCGCGTTCATGGCCGGACCCTTGCCGAAGGCGCGCGGGCCGAGACGGTCGTGGTCGTGACGATGGCCATGGCGGCGGCGGTCGCGGCTGCGGGGCCCACCGTGCCCTCCGGGAGCGTGGGTGGCTTGGCCGCCACCGCCGGCTGGTCGCTGGTCAGGCTCTCGAGGAAGGCCACGAGATCGTCGCGATCCTGGCTCGAGAGGTCGAGCGGGAGGAGCTCGCTCCCGGCCCCCTCGGCCTCGGCGTAGTGCCAGACCACCTCGGACAGGGTGGTGAAGACGCCGTCGTGCATGTACGGAGCGGTCATGGCCACGTCGCGCAGGCTGGGGGTCCGCCAGGCACCCTTGCAGCGGGGATCGGGCGCCGGGGCGCCGGAGTCCCCCACGAGCTCGCACGGCCCCGGGGTGATACCGCCGCCGGTGCCGCCGTCTGTATCGCTACCTTGGGGCGCCGAGGCGGGCGCGTCGCCGTAGTCCCGCCGCTGGAACTCCTCCGAGCGCCGCTTGATCGCGCCGGTGTAGGCGCCCCAAGGCAGGCACTTGCCCACCACGCCGTCGGTGCCGGTGCAGTCGCAGTCTGGCGTCGCAGGGGCGCCGAGGCAGGTCGCCACCGTGGGAACCACCCCGCCGGCCTGGGCGATCCCGATGTCATGGAACTTCTGGTCGGAGAAGAGCTGGGTGTTGTGACAGTCGATGCACGAGGCCTTGCCGATGAAGAGCGCCAGCCCGCGCTCGGCCGCCGGATCGAGCTCGGTCGAGCCCGGGCCGCCCGCCTTGACGTAGCGGTCGAAGGGCGAATCGAGCGTGCGCAGGGTCCGCTCGTAGGCGGCGATGGCCTTCCCGACGTTGGCCTGGACCTGGGTGACGAAGGTCAGCTGCGTCGGATCGGTTGGTTTGCCGTGGGCGGCGAAGACGGTCGTGTCGGCGAGCGCGCTCGCGGGGGGCAAGGGACAGCCCGGGGCCGCGTCCCGCGCGCTGCCGTCGGGATTGGTGCAGAACACGGCCGAATACGCGTCGCGATAGAGACTGGCGATGACCCACATGGTGTTCAGTCGGTCGCCGTTCATCGATATCGGGCTCTCCATGACCTGGGCCGCCTGGGCCCACAACGTGTCGGTGCGTCCGTTCCAGTAGAAGATCGAGAAGAACGCCGCGTTCAGGGTCTGCTGGCCATTGACGTCGTACCAGCCCGCGCCGGTCGAGACGTTGCCGGGCAGGGATGTGAAGTCCGAGCCGTACCGGGCGGGATCGTGGCAGGTCGCGCACGAGATCGACAGCGGATCGCCCTTGCTCGGGGTGCGTGGGTTGGGCGCGGGACGCCCGAGCGCGTCCTTCCAGGTCGACACGCCCGACAGGCGTGGATCGAAGTACAGCTGGTGGCCGAGCGCGATGGCGGCGGGGCGATCCTCGTAGGCATTCGACGGATCGGGCGGGGGGGCGGTGTCGGCGATCCCGGCCAGGCTGGCCACGCGGGACCACGCGTCGTCGGTGAAGAGACACCCGTGCTTCCCACACGCCAGATCGTCGGCCCATTTTCCACATCCGGCGGCGGCGATCGCCGCCGTCGCGATCTCCACCGCTGCCACCAGACCAAGACCCAGGCGCATGACCCGCCGCCACTTTACTCGACGCGGCTCCGGATGGGGAGCGCCGAGAGCGTGCCAGTGTCGGCGCTGCCACCGTCGGTGGCGGCCTGGACGAAAACGCGCGCCTGCTCGGCAAGGGGAGGGCCTCGGGCCTCGGACGTTATGCGAGGTCAGAGAGATCGCGCGCACGGCTGTTCGTGAGCCGAGTTCCATGCTGCGGGAAGCCAGTCGGCACCCCTCGGTCCCAGGTGGCCCCCCACCGGGACCCAAATGTGAGCTGGTTTGGTGGGCGGCGTCACTGAGGTAGACGCGTATCCACGCCGGATGCTGCCCCGAGCTCGGCCAGGCCACAGGAGGAATCTTCACATGCGCCATCAGATCCCAGGGATTCTCGTGATGACGGGCGTGGCGGGCGCCGCGCTGCTCGGCGCCTGTGGATCGAGTCCAAGCACGGTCATTCCGGGCGGCACCGGCGGAAGCTCCTTCACCGGCAGCGGAGGGGCGACGGCCAGCAGCTCGGGGGGCGTGACGGGCCAGGCCCCTGGCACGGGCGGGGCACCCTCGACGGGCACGGGCGGTGGCAGCGGGACGGGGACCGGAGGGACCGCAGCGGGAAACACGGGAGGCAGCCCGGGCGTCTCGAGCGGAGGGAGCCCAGGCGTCGGCACCGGGGGGAGCTCGGGCGGGGGCGGCACGGGCGGCGGCACGACGGCCAGCGGAGGCTCGGGGGTGGCAGGCGGTTCAGGCTCGGGGACGGCCGGCACGAGCGGCGGCACCGGACCCCTCGGCGACATCACCAAGGTCGTGCCCACCATGGGCTGCGGGATGGATCCCGGGCAGGCGCTCGGCATGACCGTGAAGTACTCGATCGCGACGATGGGAACCAAGAGCGCCATGTGCGCCGACAGCGTGTGCACCCCCTGGATGTACTCGCGCGACTACTTCATCACGCTTCCCGCCAGCTACGACAAGAGCAAGGCGTACCCGCTGGTCCTCGAGGGGCCCGGCTGCGGGGCCGTGGGCACCAACGTCTACCCCCTCACGTTCAACGGCAACCCCAACGTGAACAACACGGTGATCCGGGTGGGCCTGTCTCCGCCCCCCAACGCCATCGGGCACTCGACCAATCCCGGCGAGGGCTGCTTCGACGACAAGGAGGGCGACGACTCGGTCGACTGGACCTTCTACCAGAACCTCTACGACAAGCTGGCGGGGACGCTCTGCTTCGACAGGAACCGGGTCTTCTCGGTGGGCAACAGCAGCGGCTCGTGGTTCTCGAACGAGCTCGGGTGCAAGTTCGCGGGCGATCCGACCCGCCCCGTCCGCGGTGTCATGCCGAACACCGGCGGCTTGCCCACCGACGCGAGGTACGTACCGACCTGTACGACCAGCCCCATGGCGGGCATGTGGGTGCACGAGTTGGGTGACACCACCAATCCGTTCACGGGCAACAAGGTCGCGATCGCGCGCGCCATGAAGGTGAACGGTTGCACCATCGGGACCGGATACGACGACACCATGTTCACGAACTTCCCCATCGGGGGAGGCAACCCCGACACCACCTGCAAGAAGATCATGGGTTGTCCCGATCTCTACCCCCTCGTGGTGTGCGCCCTCCCGGGCAACGCCCACGGCAGCCACGACAACGTGACCAACCCGGGCTTCTCCACCTTCCTGACCCTCTTCCAGACACCCCCGCTCCTCACCCCGTAGGGACGCCGGCTCCGCCTCCGCTCCGCCTCGGACTCGGACTCGGAGCCCGCGAGGCGGACGGTCACGGTCTGCCGACGCCGAGGGCCTTCGACAGGGCGAGCTGGGCGAGGCGGACGTTGAGGCCCTCGGTGATGGCGCCGAGCTCGGTGCTCGACAGGGTGCTGCTGGCGTCGGTGACCTCGAGGTAGGTGGCCGCTCCGGCCTGGAGGTTGGTGAGCGCCAGCGTGGCGTTCTCTCGGGCGAGGCGGGCTTGCTCGATCGCCTTGATGCGGTTGGCCTCGGCGCTCTCGAGATCGAGGCGCGCCCGGCGAACCTCGTCGCGCACCCGCTCCTCGCTGGCCGTGCGCGCGGCGTCGGCCTCGGCGACCCGGGCCGCTGCCTGGCGGAGCTGCGCCTCGCGAAGACCGCCGTCGAAGAGCGTCCAGGACAGGCCGACCCCGACCTGCCAGCTGTCGTTGTGCCCGGTGAAGCCGGCCACGGTGCTGAGGGAGGAGCTGGCGTTCAGCGCGAGGCCGTGACCACCGGGAAATCCACGTTCGGGTACTGATCGACTCCGATCCTGGGATAGGCGTTCAATCCGAACACCGCCAGCGCGACCATCAGCATGGCCGTGAAGATGGGACGGCGGATGAATAGACCGAGGGTGTTCTGCATGAGAGGACCCTTCGATTCGTGGGCCGGCGGAGAGGGAGTGGAGGGAGTCGAGTCGGAGGCGCTATTGAACGACTTTGAGGGGAGTCCCTTCGGGGATGTCGACCGAGAGATCGGAGACGACGCGATCCTGGGCGCTGAGGTCCCCGGTGATGCGGGTGGTGGCCCCGGCCCACCTCAGCCGGATCCGGGGGAGGACGTGTTGCTCTTCGTGGGGCGTCCGCGGCATCCCGCGAGCGCCGAGGGCGCGTCAGTCTTGCCCTGCGTCGGCCGTGGGGCTCGCCATCGAGGCCTGTGGCGCCGGGGCCTTTGTGAGGCTCATGGTGCGCAGGCCGCGCAGGCCAAAGAGGTAGTCCCCGTCGGCGCCCGTCAGGTCGAGACGGTCGCCCTGGTTGCAGAAGGTCACCCTCTGCGGGAAGTTGGTGAACGGCAGCTGCAGGAGGTTGTGGCTGTCGAGCATCTGGTAGGTCCCGGTGGGGCCTCCGGTCTCGGTGACGTCGAAGGTGCACAGGCAGCCCTGGGGATCGGCCGGGCTCGCGTCGCAGGTGGTGTTGCGGTACGAGCCCTCGCCGAGACCGGAGGCGCGCACCGCCACCTCGAGCTGCTTGCACAGGGAGACGGGCGGCCCGTTCGGATCGTTCTGCGGATCCGCCGGCCGGCCATCCGTGGCGCCGAACGCCCGCATGCAATAGGCCGGGAAGTCGAGGGTGTACGTCCCGGTCCGGGTGAGGCCAGCCGAGAAGTGCCCGTCCGCGCCGTAGTGGATCGACGCGTTGCCGATCTGTCCGTCCTGGTAATAGAACCGGGGAGGGTGGGCCTGCACCATGTTGCCGCCGTTCGTGACCAGGAGATCACACCAATCGAAGAGGGCCGGCTCGGGGGGCGAGGTCCTGGCCGCCGGCAGATCCGCCATCACGAGCCGCGTGTCGGTGGGCGCCACGTAGATGTCCTCCGAGCAGGACGGGTAGCCGGGGCGCAGGACCCAGTCCCCGACCGGGATGGCCCCCCCGCACGCGTCGAGCGCCGGACACCGCGGCTGCTGCATGAACCTGTCACAGCCGCTCGCCAGCGCCGCGAGGACGCCGCCGAGGGCGACGGTTGCGAGCCTCCGATATCGGCGCGTCTCGCGGGGCGTGGTCGCGTTCTTGCTCACGGCTTCCTCCGACCTCATCAAAAGAAAAACGCCATGCTGAGCTGGGCCCGGTTGTTGCGAGCGGAGGCGGCCACCCCTCCGGTGCCGGGCACGGTGGGAATCCCCAGCGTCGGCCCGGCGATCTGGCCATAGACCGGGGTCGGCGCGCTGACGTCGGCGAAGGTCTGCTTCAGGGTCTGGAACGACAGGCCGAGCGCGATGGCCGGGGTCAGATCGATCCCGAGGTTGCCGTCGGCGTACTCCATCCGCGTGAAGATCGCGCCCCAGCTCGTGAACGGGGTCAGCGCCTTTATGTCGTCCGACCACACCCGCGAGTAGGTGCTGGACAGCCACACCCGCCCGGCGTCGATGGGCAGGTGGTACCGCAGGCCCACCACGACGGCGCGCCAGCCGATGGTCGCGAGGTTGAAGTTGCGATCGAACGTGACGAGCCCGGGGTCGACGTCCGCCGGGTACTGGAGCGCCGGCGCCGCCATGCTGGGGTTTGGCAGGAGGGGGAGGCGAGAGCCTCCGTCCATGCCGGTGTACATGTCCGCGATGCCGGTGCCCACGCTGAGCTCTCCGGTCAGGGTGAGGGAGTTCCGGAGATCGTCGAGGGTCTGGACGGGGAGGATGGGGAGCAACGCCGACGCGGCCACGCCATAGCCGGTCGTCTTCACCGACTGCGAGCCCGGCTCCGCGCGGAAGGCTGGAAGCTCGAAGCTTCGGACCACCCCGGACAGCCCGATGGAGATCGGTGCCAGGAAAGGCCGCCCGAAGCCTGGCGTCGCAGCACCGCGCCACCGGTTGTAGGAGAGCTTGAGCCCGGCCTGCCCATCTGGAATCCCCGCGTCTCGCTGACCTGGGCGGACCGCCGCCACCGCGGCCATGATCTCGAGCTCCCCGACGTGAATCTTCTTCTCGAGCCGGAGCTGCGGGTTGCGGTGGTATATCTCCGCCGGGACCCCGAGGTAAGCCACCGTGCCTGGATAGAAGTAGCCGCCCCAGCCGAAGAGATCGTGGGTCTGCCCGGCCACGACGTCGACGAACTTCGTCTCCAGCTTGAGGAAGGCGTGGCGAATGCGCACCGGCCCGAAGACGACGCTGTCCTGCCTGCGGGCGTCGGTCGGGACCAGGCCGTAGAAATCGAACTCCACCTGGGCCGAGGACCGCATGCCCCGGAAGATCGGTGCCCCCACGAAGATCCCGAGGCGCGAATCTTTCGCCGTGAGGATGCTGCGCCGGTGATCCCCGCCGTAGGTGCCGACGCGCGCGATCAGGCTCGGTTGCAGGCCGTCCTCGAAGGATTGTGTCGAGTCCTCGATCGCGTCGAGCCGGGCATAGCCGTAAGGCGTGATGAACCAGTCTCCCCGCTTGCCATAGACCGGCGGCCGCTCGGGCGCCGGGTGGAGCTCGGTGGGCGCGGCAGCCGGGCGAGCCTCCGACGCCAGCACCGGCTCCGACGCCGGCACCGCCTCCGCCGCCGGCTCGGATGCCGGCCCGGCGGCTTCGGGGGAGGGTAAGACCTTCTCCTCGGCGCCGGCGCGCGCGCCAGCGAGGCTCACCGCCAGGGCCATGACCGCCAGGGCTCGATGCTTCATCGATTCCACGCGCGTGCGCCCATTCGCTTCGCGCACAGTAACGTCAGGCGGCGAGAGGGTCAATGAGTCGTTGGGGCTCCTCCTCGATCTCGGCCTAGCGGGACCTCCCGAGGGAGCTCCTCAGGGCGTCCTCGCGCATCGGATCCCGACGTCGTAGCTGCGATCCGACGGGGAGTCCTCGTTGCGCGTCGCGGGGAGCAAGTAGGAGATGCCGCCGTAGACACTGAAGTTGCCGCCGCGGAGCACCCGGTTGGCATCTCCCGTCAGGCAGGCACAATCCGTGCAAATGGAATCCGGTGAATCCGGTGAACCCGATGAATACGGCGCGGACCAGTCCAGGTTCCACTGCCACAAGTTCCCGGCCAGATCGAGCTGACCCGAGAATCCGGCACCCGACGCCGCGGTTCCCACCGGCGCGATGTTCGAGACGTCCACGCAGTTGACCGTGCCGGTCGGATACGAGCAATCGTGGATCGCATACTGGTTCGACGTCCCTGGCTCCGTCGCTCCCCACGGGTACTTGCGCTGCTGGCTCCCTCCCGCCGCCGCGTACTCCCACTCGGCCTCGCTCGGCAGGAAGCCTCCGTCCCAGATGCAAAACGCGTATGCCTCCCACCAGGTCACGCAGTTGATGGGCAGGGTCTCTCGGTCTCCCGCCACGCTCGTCCAGGTCGCGAAGCTCGGATCACACGCCAGGTTCGTGTCCGACGGCGCCAGGTTCGCGTCGTCCGCCGCCAGCCACCCCGCCTCATGGGATCCGGGGCTGGCGCTGTCCGCGAGCCCCTGCCCCCCGTCGAGGTGCGCGTGCTTGCCAGATCCCGCGGGCGGCCTGAAGCCCGCCCCTTGGTTCCACGCCCGCACGAATTGACGGAACCGGCCCACCGTCACGTCGTACTTGTCCAGCCGAAAACCACTCACCGTGGCGGGATCCGCCAGCCCGGTCGCCCCGCCGCCGGTGTTGGTGTACGTTCGGTCGTAGGTCCCTCCCGACACCTCGAGGCTCATGCAGCAGCTCTCGCCCGCCGCTCCGCAGCTCGTCGTCCCCGCCGCGGGCACCTGGCAGCTCGGCGCCTGGGGAGGCGACGCGGTGCAGGGGCCTTGACCGCAGGACGGCGGCGTCCCGCTGCACGCGGCCTGCCCCGACGCGCAGGCGCAGGCGAGGACGATGGCGAAAGCGCCGGACGGAGCGCGTCTGAGTCGCAACATGAGGTGCCGGTTCCCGCCTGCCAGAGGGGCAGCCTGGTAGCCGTTTCGCGCGCTGCCCGGGTGCCCGCGAGACGGCAGAGATGACTTTATATCACCGGTGCTCGCCGCCTGCTCTCATCGTATTGCCCGCGCCGCGTTCACCGGATCGCGCGGGCGGCGCCCTCGGCGCGTCGTTGCTCGGTGACGTCCATGTTCACGCCGGTCATCGTGAGCGCCCGTCCGTCCGCGCCGTAGCTCGTCCGGGACACCGCCTTCACGTGGCGAACGTCCCCGTCGGGGAGAACGATGCGGAATTCGCTGTCGAACTCGCCCTCACCTCTGATCGCGGCCCCGATCTGCGCCTCGCATCGCGCCCGATCGTCCGGGTGCAGGCTGTTGGCCCACAGGGCGTAGGGCTCGGCGTCGGGCCCGCGGGCGTGGCCGTAGATGCGATACATCCAGTCGTCCCAGGTCAACGAATGCCGCAACACGTCGAATTCCCAGATGCCGATGCCGGCGCAATCGGTGGCGATGGCGAATCGCTGATTGGCCTCCTCGAGCTCCCGCCGGGCCGCCTCCAGCTTGGTGGTCCGGTCCAGCACCTGCTGCTCGAGGCGGGCGTTGAGCTCGAGGATCACGCGATGTGACTGCTCGATCTTGTGCGTCGCCTCGCGCAGGGCGCGCTCGTGGCCCTGGCGCTCCGTGATGTCACGCGCGGCGGCGACGACGCCCTGGACGATCCTGTCGCGGTCGCTGAAGGTGCTCGCGTTGTAGGAGACCACGGTGAGCTTCTCATCCCTCGAACGGATGGTGAGCTCGTAGTCCGTGATGTGGCCCTCCCGCATGACCCGCTGGATCGCCGCCTTGGCCTGCAAGGGCTCGGTGAAGTGGTCTTCGGATGGACTGCCGATCAGCTCGTCGCGGGTCCGCCCGGTGATCACCTCCATCTGCTTGTTGACGTCGGTGATCGATCCCTCCGGATCCGTGGTCATCAGCGCGTCGATGTTGGATTCGATCAACGACCGGGTATAGAACTGCTGATCTCGCAGACGCTGGCCCAGCAGGTTCTGGCCCGTCTCGGCCTGCTTTCGTGCGGTGTTGTCGAGCACGAAGCAGACCCCTTCCCTCGCGTCGTCCTCGAAGCTGGCCGCCCCCACCAGCACCGATACCCGTGCCCCATCCTTGCGGATGTATTCCTTCACGATCGGAGCGCAGACCCCCGTGGCGGCGATCTCGCCGAGGGCTGCCCGGTCGAGGTCGGCGTACTCGCCAGGCGTCATCGCCGCCCAGTCGATGAGCCCGGCCTCGAGATCCTCGCGGCTATAGCCGACGATGCGCAGAAAGGCATCGTTGGCCGAGGCGATCTGGCCGTCGACGTTCCAGAACATCACCCCTTGCGCATTCGAATCGAGGAGCCGCCGCAGGCGGGCGTCCTTGCGCTTGCGCTGGCTGATGTCCCGGATGAAGCCCAGTCGGATTCCATCCGGCATCTTGGTCGCGAGGGTCTCCGCATCGAAGAGCGACCCGTCCTTCCGGCGAAACTGCCACACCTGATCGTACTCGGACTTCCCTGCCACCAGATCGAGCGGCAGACCGATGCGTGGGGGGTCCGTCCGGTTCACGCACTCCGCCAGGGACATGCCCACCATCTCGTTGCGGGTGAACCCCATCATCAGGCACATGGTGGGGTTGACGTCGAGGCAGCGGTTCGCGGAGCTGGCGACGATCAACCCGACCGGTGCGCACTCGAAGAAGGAGCTGTAGATTGCCTCGCTCCCCGGGGGGGCCGTCCCCGCCTGCTCGTCTGCCCCCGCCAGCTCGCCCCCGTCGTCGGTACGCAGACTGGTCATGTCGTTGGTGGGGGGTGGAAGTGGGGGAGGCCGGGCGAAGTGTGCGCTCTGCCCATTCATCGGAACCTTCAGCGGAAACTTGATCGGCGCGACCGGGGGCGGGGCCCACATGGGCCCTCGGCGGCGATAGGCTATATCTGCTGGGAATGGTGCGTGGGGATAGCCAGGTCGAACCCGAGGGTCACACGGTGCCCGGGGCCAAGGCCGCGGGGCCCGCGGGGGCTCGGCCCGCGCCCGCGGGGAGCGGCGTCCTCGACAGCGTCCTCGATATCCGGGGGCTGGGGGGCCTGGACGAGGCCGAGGCCCTCCGGCGGTTGCAGGCCGAAGGTCCGAACGAGCTGGCCGCCAGGCGCGAGCGTACCCTGTTCGCGATCGTCCTCGAGGTCGTGCGGGAGCCGATGTTCCTCATGCTGGTCGCGGCGGGGACGGTGTACTTGCTGCTCGGCGAGCCGTCCGATGCGTTGATGCTGCTCGGATTCGTGTTCGTGGTCATGACCATCACCATCGTCCAGGCCCGGCGCACCGAGCGCGCCCTCGAGGCCTTGCGGGATCTGTCGAGCCCGCGGGCGCTCGTGCTCCGGGGCGGGACGCGGCGGCGCATCGCCGGCCGCGAGGTGGTGCGTGGCGATCTGGTGGTCGTGGTCGAGGGCGATCGCATCCCCGCCGATGGAATCCTGCGCCAGGCCCTGCACCTGTCCGCCGACGAGTCGCTCTTGACCGGGGAGTCGGTCCCCGTGCGCAAGGTGCCGTCGGTCGAGGCGCAGGTCCTCGCGAGGCCGGGCGGTGACGATCTGCCGGCGGTCTTCTCGGGCACCCTGGTGACGGACGGTCAGGGCATCATCGAGATCACCGCGACCGGCCCGCGCGCCGAGCTCGGGAAGATCGGCAAGGCCCTCGCCCAGGCGATCTCCGAGCCCACGTTGCTCGAGACCGACACCCATCGCGTCGTGCGCCTCCTCGCCATCGCGGGGCTCGGGGCGTGCGCCGTGGTGGTGGTGGCGTTCGCGCTGGTCCGGGGCGGCGGCCGGGATCTCGCCCAGTGGAAGCAGGGCTTCCTCGCGGGGATCGCCATGGCGATGGCCATCTTGCCCGAGGAGTTTCCGGTCGTCCTCACCATCTTCCTCGCGCTCGGAGCCTGGCGCTTGTCCCGCGGCCGGGTCTTGACCCGACGGATGGCAGCCATCGAGATGCTGGGCGCGGCCACGGTGCTGTGCGTGGACAAGACCGGCACCCTCACCCAGAACCAGATGACCCTGCGGCAGCTGGCCAGCGTCGGCGAGGCCGCCAGCGCCGGCGCCGGCGAGGCCGTCGACCTCCTCGGTACCCTCGCGGACGGGCTCCTCCCCGAGCGCCTGCACGGTCTCCTCGAGCACGCCATCCTGGCGAGCCGGCGCGATCCGTTCGACCCGATGGAGCGCGCGCTGCACGAGGCCGGCGACCGCTTCATCCGGAACACGGAACATCTGCACCCTGGCTGGTCGCTGGCCCGAGAGTATCCCCTCACCCCGGGGCTCCTGGCGGTGAGCCACGCCTGGCGGACCGGCCAGGACGACGAGGTCGTGGTCGCGACCAAGGGGGCGCCCGAGGCCGTCGCCGAGCTCTGCCACCTCGCCCCGGCGGCCCGCGACTCCCTCGCCCGTGAGGTCGGGATCCTGGCGGCCGAGGGGCTGCGGGTGCTCGCGGTGGCGCGGACGACCAGCCGCGAGGCGTTGCTGCCGCAGGAGCCGCGCGCGCTCACCCTCGAGCTCGTCGGTCTCCTGGGCTTCGAGGATCCGCTGCGCCCGACCGTGCCGGCGGCGGTCGCCGAGTGCCAGGCGGCGGGCGTGCGGGTGGTGATGATCACCGGCGACTACCCCGCCACCGCGGCCAGCATCGCCCGACAGGCGGGGCTCACCGGGTGCGAGGCCGTGCTCACCGGGCCCGAGCTGGCGCGGCTCTCCGAGGCCGAGCTCTCCCTCCGGGTCTCCGAGGTGCGGGTCTTCGCCCGGGTGGTCCCGGCCCAGAAGCTGCGCATCGTCGACGCCCTCAAGGCCAAGGGGGAGATCGTGGCCATGACGGGCGACGGGGTGAACGATGCCCCGGCCTTGAAGGCCGCGCACATCGGCATCGCCATGGGCGGTCGGGGAACCGACGTGGCGCGCGAGGCGGCCTCCCTCGTGCTGCTCGACGACGACTTCTCGTCCATCGTCGAGGCCATCAAGCTCGGCCGCCGCATCTACGACAACATCAAGAAGGCCATCGTCTTCATCGTCGCGGTCCACGTCCCCATCGCCGGGCTGTCGATCGTGCCGGTCTTCTTCGCCGACTGGCCGCTCCTGCTCTTGCCGGTGCACATCGCCTTCTTGCAGCTCATCATCGATCCCTCCTGCACGCTCATCTTCGAGTCCGAGCGGGCCGAGGCCAACGTCATGCGACGACCGCCCCGCGATCGCGCGGTCGGGCTGTTCTCGCGGGAGACCCTCGGCATCGCCCTCTTGCAGGGCGGGAGCATCCTCGTCGTCTGCCTCGGGGTGTTCCTGATGGCGCGCCGCGAGCACCCGGTGGACGCCGCCCGGGCCCACACCTTCGTGACCATGGTCGTGGCGTTTCTGGTCGTCATCCTGGTCAACCGATCCTGGACCGAGTCCGCCGTCGCCATGCTGCGGGTCCGAAACGCCGCCGTGGTCTGGGTGCTGGTGGAGGCGACCGTCCTGCTCGCGGTGGCGGTCTCGCTCCCGATCGCGCAGCGCCTCTTCCACTTCGCCCCCCTGCACCTCCCCGACCTCCTGCTCAGCCTCGCGGCCGGGCTGCTGTGTGTCTTGTGGTTCGAAGGCGTGAAGCTCGTGCGCGGGCGGCGCGACCGGGGCCGGGTTCCCAGCCGAGAAGGACGGTCGGCGCCGGCCGGACCATGAGGGTCACGGCGGGCCGGGGTCGACGCGTGGCCAGGGGCTGCTTTGCATGATAGTCATCGGGCGATGGACCACAGCGTGACGATCGACCAGCTGCGACCGAGGTTGCTCGCCGCGGTTCGCCGAACGGCGGCCCCGGGTCAGGTTCCAAGCGTCTTCGGGCCAGCGCTCGACCTGGTCTGGGCGTTTCTCGGCAAGCACAAGGGCCTGCGCACCGACGGCCACAACGTCTTCCTGTACCATCACGTCGGGCGGCCCGAGGCCGGCATGCCGATCGACTTCGGAGTCGAGGTCACCCGGCGCTTCGAGCCGGAGGGCGAGGTTCGTTGCGTCGAGACCCCCGTGGGGGAGGCGGCGGTGGTCCGGCACCGCGGCCCCTACGGGGGGCTCCCCGAGGCGCACACCGCGCTCCGCGCCTGGTGCGCGGCGAACGGGCGGGTGATCGGCGCCCACAGTCTCGAGGTCTACGGCGACTGGTCCGATGATCCGAGCACCCTCGAGACGACGATTCAGTACCTCCTGCGCTGATCCGTGAGCATCTACTACGCGACTGGTCTTCCGTCGGTCCCGGTTGGCGGCGTCAAGCAGGTCTTCCGGCACGCGCAGGTCCTGGCCGAGGCCGGGTGGGACTGCCGGGTTCTCGGGCTCTCCACCTCCAAGGCACCCGGCTGGCTGACCTCGCGCATCCCCATCTCCACCGTTCGACGGACCCGAGTCCGACGCCTCGGCGATCGGCTGGCTCGGGTTCATCGGCGGCTGTGGCCCGGGGATCTCGATCCGCTGTCGGAGTTCGACCACCCGCGAGGGGTCGAGATCCTCACCGAGGGGCAGCCGGGGTCCGTCCCCCTGAGGTCGACCGATGTCCTGGTGCTGCCCGAGCACCTCGGGATGTCGCTGCGGCGACCTCGCGTCGACTGCCGCACGGTCATCTTCAATCAGAACGTGCACTACATGTTCTCGGGGCTGAGCCCCGGTGGCTCGGTGAAAGGCTCCCTGTGCGCGGACGAGTCCGTGCCCTCGATCGTCGTCTCTCAGCACAACTACGAGTGCCTGCGTCACGCCTTTCCCAACCGGGAGATTCACCTCACGAGGAACGGGATCGACGGGAGGCACTTCTTCTTCGAGCCGGCGAAGAAGAAGAAGCAGCAGATCGCCTACATGCCGAGGAAGCTGCCGAACGACCTGGCCCACGTCCTCGCCATGCTGGAGCTGCGTGGCTGCCTCGAGGGCTGGAGCCTCTGTCCGATCGACGGGGTCTCCGAGGGACAGGCGGGGCAGATGATGCGGGAATCCCTGGTCTTCCTCTCCAGCTGTTCCATCGAAGGGTTCGGGTTGCCCCCCCTCGAGGCCCTGCTCAGCGGCTGCGTGGTGGTCGGCTACACCGGGATGGCCGCCGGGGAGTTCCTCGACCAGGCGACCGGATTTCCGATCGCGCAAGAAGACCGGCTGGCCTTCGCTCGGCAGGTCGAGACGTTGCTCGCCGAGCTTGCGGCCGAGCCCGATGCCTACCTGGCCCGGGCGGCCGAGATCGCCGCACGACTTCGTGACGAGTACTCGCTCGAGCGCGAGCGCGCGGCCATCTTGAAGGCCTGGAGACAGCTCGCCCCGGACCACGATCCCGAGCGGACGCCCTGACGCCGGCGGGTGCCGCCGCGCGCGCCTTGGTCAAGCGGGTGCGGGGACCGCGAAGCAGTTGGTGTCCACGTCCCGCTCGAACCGCCGCTCGACCACGTAGCCCACCTCCCGCAGGAACGCCTCGAAGCCGGGCATGTTGGCCGGGCTCACCTCGATCAGCATCCTCGGTCGACAGCGCGCGATGAGCGCGCGGGCGCCCTCGAGCAGACCGAGCTCCATGCCGTCGACATCGACCTTGAGGAAGTCCACGTGCTCGTGGATCTCGGCGTCGAGGGTGGTCAGCTCCACCTCCACCCCGATCAGGTTGATGCGCCCCGATCTCTCGCCCACCGCCTTGTGATGAAGGACGAGCTCGGTGTGGATGTCATCCCCGTCGTTCAGCAGGCAATTGAGCTGGGTCTGGCCGATGCTGCGAACGTCGGCGTCGAACGCGATCAACCTGGCGGGGGCGAGGTTCTTGAGGAAGAACACCGTGTGGTTCCCGACCATGGTGCCGACCTCGAGGACGACCGGGGTCTTCCCGAGCGCGTCGCGCAGGAACCGCAGCTCCGTGAGCTCGGTCAGGGACCCACCGGAGTGGACCACCGCCGCCTCCATGGCCTGCCCGTTGAAGCAGCTGAGCGCGAACCGGTAGGGCACACCATCGACGGTGAGCGCGACCTGCTCTCGGCCCTCCATCAGGTTCTCGGCGAGGATCCGGAAGCTGGTCAGGCTCTCGGGGCGCGGGCAGCTCGCCAGGCCCGCGGACAGCGCCAGGTAGGCCTCGGTCGGGCGGCCCGCCGTGAGATGGGCCATCCCGAGCAGGCGGTAGCCCGCCGCCTGGTGCTTGGCGAGGGCCACGACCCGCAGCGCATGCGCGATGGCCTGGTCGGTCCTGCGGTCGACCCACGCCGTGAAGCCGAGGGCATACTCGAACCCGAGGTCGTTCTTCAGGGTCGAGCCACACCGGCTTCCGAGCGCGAAGGCGGCGGCGAAGTGCGGGAAGTGATTGCCCGAGACGATCTCCACCACCAGGTCCCGGATCGCCAGGGCCGCGCGCGGATCCGCGGGATCGGCGGCCTCGGTGGCCAGCAGCCGTCCCACGAATGGGTCGGCCCCGGGCGCCTCGACCGCAGGATGATGACTCACGGTTCCATGGTCGGCTGCCCGCCGGGCGATCTTGAGGGCCTCGTGCCAGCGGGGAGCGCGCGCCGGCGCCGCCCGAGGGGCGCACGCTCAGCGGCGGTGGTCGTGGTCGCGCCCGCGGTCGAAGTCGCGCCCGCGATCGTGGTCGCGATCGCCCCAGCCCCCGCGCCGGTGATCACAGGCACAGCCGCGGTAGTAACACCCCGAGAGCAACGCGCCGACCGCCAGGAGCACGCGAAGGTTATCGCCCGGGGTGCGCCGGGTCCGCTCGGGCTTCCCATCCGACTTCATGCTCATTCATCTGGGGACGAATGTCCCGAAACGCAAGGGACCGGGGGGAGCCCACGCAGGGCTCGAGGCCTGGCCGGGTCGCTGGCACGGGTCGCACCGCGCTACCATGGCGCGATGTTCGAGTCCGCCGAGGTCGGCCACGCCGTCGACAAGAAGACCTTCCAGAGGGAGGAGAGGACCTTGCGCACCCGGCTGCTCGAGGCCCAGAGCCAGCTGCGCGCCCAGGCCCGCTTCCCGGTGCTGCTGCTCATCTCCGGGGTCGACGGGGCGGGCAAGAGCGAGACCCTGGCCCAGCTCTACGAGTGGATGGATCCCCGATATCTGAGCACGCTGGCCTTCACCAAGCCGTCGGACGAGGAGCGCGAACGACCGTTCATGTGGCGCTACTGGCGGGCCTTGCCGCCGCGTGGACGGATGGGCACCTTCGCAGGCTCGTGGTACTCGGGCCCGATCGCCCAGCGGATCGGCGGCGAGATGTCGCGGGTCCAGCTCGACAAGCGCCTCGACGAGATCAACCGCTTCGAGGCCATGCTGGTCAACGAGGGTGCGTTGCTGCTGAAGTTCTGGCTGCATCTCACCCGCGGGGGACAGAGGCACCGGCTGCGGCAGCTCGAGTCCGATCCGCGCACGGCCTGGCGGGTGACCAAGGAGTCCTGGGAGCGGACCCGCACCTACGACGCGCTCCAGGACGTGGCCGGTCACGTGCTGCGTCTGACCAACACCGCATGGTCCCCCTGGAGCATCGTCGACGGCACCGACGATCACTACCGCCACCTGCGCGTCGGCCAGGAGCTGCTGGCGGCCCTCGAGCGGCGCCTCGGCGAGAAGGTGGCCAGCAAGCACGTGGTGGCCCCCCCGCCGGTCGCCCGGCCCCCGGACGAGCGCAACGTGCTCTCGGCGCTGGAGCTCGACCGAAAGCTCCCGGCGCAGAAGTACGAGCTGCAGCTGGCCAAGTGGCAGGGGAGGCTGGCGGAGCTCGCGCGCCACAAGGCCTTCTCGCGCCGCTCGCTGGTGCTGGCCTTCGAGGGCATGGACGCCGCTGGCAAGGGGGGCGCCATCCGCCGCCTGACCGCCGCGCTCGACCCGCGGCAGTTCCAGGTGGTCCCCATCGCGGCTCCCAGCGAGGAGGAGCGCGCCCAGCCCTACCTCTGGCGGTTCTGGCGCCAGCTGCCGCGCCAGGGCCACGTCACCCTCTTCGATCGCTCGTGGTACGGGCGCGTGCTGGTCGAGCGCATCGAGCGGTTCTGTGACGAGGCCGACTGGCTGCGGGCCTATGCCGAGATCAACGACTTCGAGCACGAGCTCGTGAGCTCGGGGATGTTCGTGCTGAAGTTCTGGCTGCAGATCGACGAGGAGGAGCAGCTCCGGCGTTTCAAGGGGCGCGAGAAGGTCGAGCACAAGCGCTTCAAGATCACCGCGGACGACTGGCGGAACCGCGACAAGTGGAAGCAGTACCAGGACGCGGCGGTCGACATGATCGATCGGACCAGCACCGGGCACGCGCCCTGGATCGTGGTGCCCGCCAACGACAAGAACTTCGCCCGCGTCAAGATCGCGCGCGCGGTGGTCAAGCACCTCGAGGCGGGCCTCGACCTGTGAGCGAGAGCCCGCGCCCCGGCTCGGGCGGCCTTCACGCCTCGCGGGTTGCCTGGACCCGCAGCTCGAAGGTGTAGCGGCCGCGCGCGTCGCGGAGCCACAGCTCGTCGGGGCCCGGGGACATCTCTTCGAGGTGAGCGACCCCGCCCCGCGCGTGGTGGCGCAGGAGCTCGAGGGCGAAGGGCGAGGTCGTATCGACCAGGAAGGGCTTTCGCTCGCCGGCCACCCGGGCGAAGACGAAGCGCGGAAGCCCGAGGTGGAGCCGTCGTCGCTGGAACTCGACGAAGAGCTCGAACCCGCGGAGCTTGCCCCAGGTGGCCGTCGACAGGGTCCAGGCCTCGCGCTCCAGGGTCGCGGCTCCGAGGTCGAGCCGGGGGCGGTGCGCCTCCGCGGGCTCACCGAAGACCGGCTTCTTCACGAGGGCGTGCCCGAGCGCCGCGAAGGGAGGGTGCAAGGTCAAGTCGGCCAGCGGCAGATACAGCCGCGCGGCGCGGCCATCCGGGAGCGTCAGCACCGGGCCGGTCTCGCCGAGGGCCACCCGCAGGTCGGCCGCACGGAAGATCGACTGTCCGCGTCCGGCGAGCTCGGCCACGGCGTGCGCCACCCGGGGCCCCGGGAACGCGTAGAAGCCCTTGTTGTGGCGGCCGGCCGCGAGCTCGACCAGTGGAACCGGCTCGCCAGCCAGGAAATCCGCCGCGACCCGGTCCAAGCGCGCGCGATCCCCGTCGGCGCAGAAGGTGAACAGCCAGCTGGGGGTGAGGAGGTGGTGGTGCAGGCGCGATAGCAATGGCCGCGGGGCCCCGCCGCTCGCCGGCCAGGCGAGACAGATGTCGGGCAACGCAAACCGGCGTCCGGGGTGGCTCTCCCCACAGGCCGTCGCGGACACTTCATGCACGTGCACCCTCTCGGGGTCGTGCGCCAGCGGACAGGGCGGCAGATCGATGCGCAGCCCGCGCAACCGGGCGGCGTAGGCCGGCAGGCTCGAGCTCTCGGAGGAAGCAGGCCAGGTCCCCCGCACCCCGTCGGCGCATGCGTCCTGGAACCGGTCGCCCTCGGCGGCCGAGAGCTCGAGCAAGGGAGACACTGCGGCGCTCAACCAGGCCGCCGCCCGCGGGGTCACCCGCAGCCGGAACGGAGAGCCGGACTCCTCGTTCAGGATCAACCGATCGGTGTAGACCCGCCCACCGGCGCGCCGGGCCGGCAGGCCGGTCAGCCCGGCGAACAGCGCTTCCATCTCGGGCAGGAGCCTCCGGCGCTCGGAGAGCGCGGCCGTCTCGAACCGCCCGCGCAACCCGTCGATGCGGTCGAGCTCCGTCATCCAGCGCGATCGGGCCGGGCTCGGTGGCAACGCGGCGAGGGCCGCGCGCAGCTCCGCCAGGGTGTCGGGCACGTCGCTCCGAAACCAGATCCGGCGCACCAGAACCCCGGCCGCGAAGAGCGGAAAGGCCACCCGCTCGACCTCCTCCGGCGCCTCGCCGAGGAAGAGGCCGAGCTCCCGCGCCTGGCCATGCTGCTCGACGGCCGCCAGCAGCCGCAGCTCGGCGTCAGAGAGCGGCCGCACCCGATCGATGGCTTCACAGCGCGCCACCCGGGCCAGCGGATCGACCTCGAAGAGCGGGTTTCGACGCATCGGCAGCGCCTGCCAGATGGCCGGCTCGGTGGCGGCGCGGCCGGCCAGCGCCTCGACCGCCCAGTAGGCGATGAAGGTCCGCCGGCGCGGTCGAGCGGGCAAGAACGTGAAGCCGTGGGGGGAGCCGTCGGGAGCACCCTCACCATCGGGCGGCGCGTCGTCCCCAGGCGGGCCGTCCTCGACCCGCCCGTAGCCCATCGGTCCGAAGAAGCTGGTGGTCTCGTTCTTGGCGCACAGTCGCTGCAGATAGGCGTAGATCCGACGATCAGCCCGTCGACCAGCGCTGTCGTCGGGGGGCAAGGGACGCTCGTCGAGGTGGCGAACCCAGACATTCTCGAACATGTCCGGGCTCGACAGGAAGACCGCCTCCTGGATCGCCGGCTCGGCCGCACGCGCGTGCAACCGCTCGCGCAAGCGCTGGTGCTCGACCGCGTAGCGCCCCGCGAGCCGCTCCCGCTCCGCCGGGCCGAGCTCGCCACGGATCAGGCGCTCGACGTCGCCGAGGAGCTCCGCCGACACCCCCAGCTCCTCGACCCACTCGAATGGAAAGCCCGCGTGCCGCAGCACGAACAGATCCGACAGGGTCCAGGGTCTGGCGGTCACGGTCAAACGTTGACGAGGTCGAAGGGTCGGGTCAGCTTGTGCCGCGGAGGCCCGAGGGCCTCGACCACGTCGGGTCCGGCTCCGGACCGCAGCGCCTCGGGCAGGGGCAGCCCCGCCAGCGCGTAGGTGGAATTGGCGGCCAGGCAGGCCCGGGCCTCCGAGAAATCGTGGCCTCCGCGCGCGACCTCGAGGCCCGCCAGATCACGCGCCCGGTGCAAGCAGTCGCCGGCGGCCCCCGCCAGCTCGGCGGCCCGACCATACCAGTCCGCGGCCGCACCGCGCGCGCCGCGGCCGAGCGCGAGCCGAGCCAGCGCGGCCGCGATGGTCTCGCCATTGAAGATGTCCCCGGTGCGCTCGGCCTTCGCGAAGGCCGTCTCGAACGCGTCGGCCGCGCCAGCCGGATCGCCTTGGAGCGATCGCAGGACCCCGAGGCGAAAGGCGTGCACCTTGTCGGCGTTGTCACTGCCGAGCTTGCGGTTGAGCGGCTCGAACGCGCGCCAGATCCGGGTCGCCTCGGCGAGATGGCCCTCGGCCTCCGCCAGGACGCTGAAGTTGGAGACGAGGTTGGTCTTGAGGTGGGTCGCCGACGGTCCGTCGATCCCGTCGATGCACGCGAGCGCTCGCTCCTCCTCCTGGCGGGCGCGATCGAGCTTCTTCTCCATCACGTAGGTGAGCGCGGAGAGGTTGCGGAGCCAGGCCTCGGGCAGGCCGGCGACGGCTCGCGGCTGGTCCGCGAGCGCGGCCAGGCCGGCGTCGATCTCGCCGCGGGCCTGGTCGAGGCGACCGAGTCGCTTGGCGAGGGCGACCGCTCGATGCATGTGCAGATCGGCGAGGCAGCCCGGGGACAGGCGCCGCCCTCCAGCGCCGTGGCCGGCGTCGCCTTGCAGGCCGCGCGCGAAGGCGTCGAGGGCATCCTGCGTCTGCCCGGCGAAGGCGGCGGTGACGCCGAGGTGCAGGTGAAACTGAGCGCGCAGATGGTTCGGGTCGTCGAGATCGCTGCGCTCGAGCTCCAGCATCGGGATGGCGAAGCGCGGGTCGTCCTCGGCGTCCCAGGCCGCTCGCAGGGCCGCGCCGTCGAGTCGTCGCCCGGGGTGGTCGCGGTCGAGGAGCGCGAGGCCGGTCTCGGCCGCCAGCGTGGCGCCTTCGTAGTTGGTCGAGAAGAAGCAGGCCCGCACGGCCAGCAGGGCCGCGGCGAGCCGCTGTGCGAGCGACGCGCCACCATCGACCACCTGGCCGAGGTAGCGACCCTCCAGCCCGTCATCGAAGTGGCCGGCGGCGCGAGCCTGACCACCGCCGCCACCGACACCGACACCGCGTGCGAATCCGGTCGCGTCGAGCCCATCGAGGGCGCGAGCCCCGTCCCTGGCGGGCAACGCCCCCCCTTGCCAGCTGGCGCGCAGGCGCCGCGCGATCTCGGCGCGGTGGGCTGCCCGCGTCGCCGCAAACGGCTGCCCGGGTTCGCGATGGGACGTGGACCAGTCGCACAATTGCCAGCGCGCCGACCTGCCGTTCAGCCGCGCGAGCTCCACGGCGTGCATGAGGCCGCGCAGGCTGACCAGATCGCACGCGCCGGTGTTGCGCAGGCAGAGCGGTCCATCGAGGGTGCGGACGGCGGCGACCACCACGTGGGCGGCGAGGTTCAGCACCCGGTAGGTCTGCTCCGACTCACGGAACAGTCGGCGCTGGTTGGGGGCATCCGCCAGGTCGAAGAGCTCGCGCCCGGCCGTCTCGGTCCTCGCCGCCGCGCCGCGCGCGCTCGAGGGAAAGAGCCAGGCCCACTCGGCCCTGGCCTCGGGCAAGGTGAGGTCGGGGATCGCTTGCGCCAGCGCCTGGATCAGGCGGCGCAGCCCGGAGAACGCGACGGGGAGCGGAGCGCCGAGGTCAACCTCCAGCGCTGGCCGAGGCGCCGCGCCCGGACGTCCGGGGTGGATCTGGACGTCGACCCCCTGGGAGACCATGGTCACCCCAGGCGGAGCTCGAGGAAGGCCATCGTTCGCTCCCAGGCCAGCGCGGCGCCGTCGGCGGAGTACACCTCCGGTCGGCTCGGGTCGCAAAACCCGTTGTCCGTGGCGTAGGTGTGGAACTCGTGAGGGATCTGCTTGCGCCGCAACGCCAGGTCGAGCTCCTCGACCCGGGCGGGAGAGCACTTGGTGTCGCGTGCGGCGAAGTGACCCTGGATCGCGAGCGCCGGGTTCTCGACCGTCACGTCCTGTGGGATCCCGTAAAAGGTGACCGCCGCGGTCAGCTTCGCGACCGAGGCGGCGGCGACCAGGGCGGCGGCTCCGCCCATCGCGAAACCGAGGATCCCGACCGGACCACCCTTGACGTGGTCCGCGAGGGCACCAATGGCCAGGCCGAGCTCGATGGCCACGCGGTTCCAGGCCAGCGTCCGGGCCAGCCCCTCGGCCTCCTCCCGGCTGCGGGCCACGCGCCCTCGATACAGATCGGGCGCGAACGTCAGGAACCCCCGATCGGCCAGGTGGGCGGTCACGGACTTGGTTCGGTCGGTGAGGCCCACGAAGTCATGAACCACCACCACAGCCCGGCGAGCGCCGCGGGCGGAGTCGTCGAGGTGGCCCGGGAGCTCGCGACCGCCGGCATCGATCAAGCGACGCTGGTTGGTCTTCTGGTAGGTGCGCGCCGAGCCGTACGCCGGCATGGTCCGCCTGCCTACCAGCTCTGGTGGGCCGGGATCGCCCTGGTGTTGGCGGCCCCTTCGATCTGCTGGAGAATCTTCTGCAGGCTGGCCAGGGCGTCACTGCCGCCGGCCTCGTTCGCCGAGCCAATCGACGGCGCGGGTTGTGCCTCCTGAACGGGGCCCACGCTCCCGATGTCCTGGCCCGTCCCCTGTCCGATACCGCGCATGCTCGACATTCGGAAAACCTCGCCTTCTGGAGGCACCTCGGCCGGTTCCTGGCGATTCTTGAGCCTCACCTCGCAGGAACGCCGTCCGGGCAGGGGGAGGTCCTGGGGCGTCGGCGTCGCGGCGCGATCCTCTCAGTTTCCCGCGCCCCTCGAGGTGTCGAGTGGCCGCTGTGCGGCGGATCCCCCCGAGGTGCCGGTGCTCGGTGCGTTGCCGGCGGAGTGGGCACCAAAGCCGATGTCGCCGGGGACGATGACGCCGTTGCGGCTCGAGGGGACCACCGGAAACCCACCGTCCTCGGGCGGGTGCAGGGCCAGCGTGTCGGCGGGCTGCGGGCGGACGGGCGGGGTGCTCGACTGGGTCGGGGCGCATCCGTGCGCCGCCATCGCCGCGCCCAGCAGGAACCCCAGGGTCACGCCGAGCGCGGGCCCACGCCGGACGTGGCTGGAAGATTGGCTCATCGGCTCAGCATGGTCCGGTCCCGGTGCCCGCGCCATCC
>CAZIOH010000045.1:28300-43608 GCA_964540815.1 uncultured Myxococcales bacterium
CGCCATCCTCGCCATCCTCGCCATCCGATCTGGGCCGACAGGATGGGGCGGTCGTGGAGGCGGTCTCACCGAGTTGCGCTGCACGCATCAGCAGGTAGGTGCGCTCGGCCGGGCTCGTGGTGCGCGCGGCGGCGCCACGGTAGTGCACCATCGCCTGGGGGTGGTCCCCGGACCGCTCGAGCAGGTGCGCGCGGACCGCGTCCAGACGGTGGTGGCCGCACAGGCGCGGATCCCGCGCGAGCGCATCGAGCCGCATGAGGCCCGCCTCCGGACCATGAACCATTGCCGTGGCGATGGCATGGTTGAGGGCCACCATCGGATTGTCGGACATACCGAGCAACAGGGCGTAGAGCGCCTCGATCTGCGGCCAGTCGGTCGCCTCCGCGCTCGGCGCCTCGTCGTGCAGGGCCGCGATCGCCGCCTGAAGCTGGTACGGCCCCGCCCGGCCGCGCGACAGGGTGGCCGAGACCAGCGCCACGCCCTCGGCGATCGCCTGGCGGTCCCACGAGGTCCGGTCTTGCTCGTCGAGCGGGATGAGCTCGCCCCCCGGTCCGGTGCGCGCCGCGCGCCGCGCGTCGGTCAGCAGCATCAGCGCCAGCAGGCCCGACACCTCCGCCTCCCCGGGGAGGCGGTCGTGCAGGGTGCGGGTCAGGCGAAGAGCTTCGCCGGAGAGGTCGGTCCTCACGAGCTCGGGCCCGGTGGTGGCGGCATACCCCTCGCTGAACACCAGATAGAGCACCTGCAGCACGGCATCGAGGCGTGCGCCGAGTTGCTCGCCGCTCGGCATCTGGAAGGGAGCCCCGGATTCCTTGATGGTCTGCTTGGCCCGGCTGATCCGTTGCGCCATGGTGGCTTCGGGAACCAGGAACGCCCGGGCGATCTCCGGGGTGGTGAGGCCCCCCACCGCGCGCAGGGTGAGCGCGATGACCGAGGCCGGCGACAGCGCGGGGTGGCAACACATGAACAAGAGGTCGAGGGTGTCGTCGCGCTCGGCCGGCGCCGCGTCGTCGAGGGCCAAGGCGATCTGTTCGTCCGCCGGCACCAGGCTGACCACCAGCTCCTCCCGGTGACGGCGCGCCGTCTCGGCGCGGATGTGGTCGGCGATGCGTCGAGAGGCCACCCGGATCAGCCACGCGCTCGGGCTCTCCGGCGCGCCGTCGAGCGGCCACTGCGTCGCGGCGGCGATGAGGGCTTCCTGGACCGCATCCTCCGAAGCGGGGAAGTCTCGGTAGCGGCGGACGATGACACCCAGCACCTGCGGCGCCAGATCGCGCAGCAGGTGCTGGATGTCGATCGCCGAATGGTCCGACGCCGAGGGCATCGAGCAGGTCTACCAGGCAAGGGCGGTCAGGGGCGGTCCAATTCGGAGCGGTTCATCGGGGATGTCCATCGGGATGTCCATCCGGATGGGCAGAGCGATCAGGGCAGATCTTTCGGCGGTGCGCTCATGACCTCCCGCACCTCGATCGCCATGTTCAGGGGCGCACCGCCCTTTCCCGGTGCGGCCGAGGCCTCTGCGGCGATCTGGTAGGCGCGTTCGGGGCTCTCGACGTCGACGATCCAGTAGCCGGCCAGGAACTCCTTGGACTCCGGGAAGACGCCATCGGTGATGGGTCGGCCGTCGCTGCCCGCGCGGACCCGCTTGGCCTGATCGGGGCCGGCCAGGCCTTCGGCGGCGACCAGCTCGCCAGCCCCGGCCAGCTTCTGCGCGAAGGTCTTCATGAATTCGATGTGTCGGCTCAGATCCTGGCGCGGCCAGCTGGCGACCTGATAGGGGCCGCCGCCCGGCGTATTCATCATCAGAATGAACTTCATGTTGGGCTCCTCGTCTTCCACGGGGTGAATGGTTCAGGGTTCACCGAGAGGTCGGAGCCGAGGCGCCGACTTCGACATCCGGGGCGATCTTTTTTTTGGTTTCGGCGCCGCGACGTCAGCGCCCGGGTCCTCGGCGGTCCTCTGGCGGCCGATGTCCGGGGTCGGCGACGCCCCGCCCCCTCGAGCTCGCGCCGCGGGCGCTGCGATACATCCCGGGAGCCATGCCCATCTCGCGCCGGAAGGCGCGATTGAAGGCGAACTCCGATTGATAGCCGACGCTGGCCGCCACCTGCGCCAGCGCGTCCGTGGACTCGCGCAACCGGCGCCCGGCCAGCGCCATCCTCCAGCGGGTGACGTACGCGAGCGGAGGAACCCCGACCAGCGCCGTGAAGCGACGGGCCAGCGTGGCCCGCGAGGCGCCGATGCTGCGCGCCAGGGCGGTGAGGCTCCAGCTCGCGCGGGGATCGGCATGGATAAGCGCCAGCGCCCGCGCGATGCGGGGCTCGCGCAAGGCCCCGAGCCAGCCGCCCTCCCCCTCGGGGAGCCCGCCCGTCCAGGCCCGCAGGACGTGGATGAACAGCAGGTCCATGAGCCGCGCGGTGGCCGCGGCCGCGCCGGGCGCCGCGCCACCGGCTTCCGCCGCCAGCTGGGACACGGTGGCCCGCAAGGACTCCGAGGCGCGATCCCCGGGGATGTGCAGGACCCCGGGCAGCAGCGACAGCAACGAGCGTTCTCCCTCGGGTGCGAGCTCGTATGCGCCGCAGACGAGGCGGGTCGATTCGCCCGATTCGGGGGTCCCGGGCCCCGGACCAGAATCAGGCCCAGCACCCCGACGATGGCCAGTCGCCGCGGCCTGTCGCCGGAGGGTCTCGGCGTACCCGGTGGCGCGGCGGGTGGGGGTGTCCGCGAGCGTGTGCCGCCACCCGAGCGGCAACAGCACGACGTCGCCCTGAAGGAGCGAGAGCGGTGGGCCGCGCTCCGGTCGCAGCCAGCACGCGCCGCGGACCACGACGTGGAAACCGGCCTTGACCGTGCCCCGGGGCGGCCGCTCGAAGGACATGCCCCAGGGCGCGTGCAACTCGGTCTGGGCATAGAGGAGCCCCCCGATGCGCAGGGCGGAGAACACGTCGGCGAGGACGTCGAGCGCCACCCACGGAGGATGTCTCGGTCGCCGGGCGCGCACAACCCGGCGGCTCGCCCGGTGAGACGATCGGACAAATAGATGAGCCGTCCGGCCCTGGCCGCTGCCGCCGACCGAAGTTAGGACCTGTGGGTCAGGCAGGACCGAGGCCAGGGACCAGGCCAGGATCTAGGCCACGACCGACAGCACGGGACGGACGAAAGGCACGAGACATGACGACGACCAGAAAGACCGCACGCGGCGCCATCGAGGTGAAGGCGTATGCATCCTTGCCCTACGAGGCCCCGCCAGAGGGCCCCGCCTTGAACGAGCTTCACGTCACGGAGGCGTTCACGGGGGGCGTGGTCGGGCAGGGCGTGGCGCGTATGCTCCAGGCCCTTGGCAAGGACGGCGCCGCCTCCTTCTGCGCCATCGAGCGGGTGGAGGGGACCCTCGATGGCAGGCGGGGGACCTTCGTCCTGCAGGACTCCGGGACGCTGGCTGGTACCACGGTCAAGGGAGCGTGGTTCGTGGTCCCTGGCTCGGGGACCGGGGAGCTGGTCGGGCTGCGCGGGGAAGGGACCTTCGAGGCCGAGCTCGGGGCGCACGCCTCGTATGTCCTCGACCACTGGTTCGAGTGAGCCCGGGCGCCGACGCGTCGGTGACGGTGATCGTGACCCGGACCGTCCGTCGCGGCCGCACCGCTGCGTACGAATCCTGGCTGCGCGGCGTGGGTGCCGCGGCCGGCGGCTTCGCGGGACACCTCGGGCTGACGGTGCTGCGCCCTCCAGCGGAGGGGCGGGAGTACACCCTGGTCTTTCGCTTCGATACGGTCGCGCACCTGCGCGCATGGGAAGACTCGTCGGTTCGCCGGGTGTGGGTGGCCCGAGCCGAGGCGCTCTGCGAGCGCGCCCACCGGCAGCAGGCCATGGGGCTCGAGGCTTGGTTCTCGCTGCCGGCGGGAAGCGACGGCGGTCGCGGGCCACGAATGCCACCCCGCTGGAAGATGGCGCTCGTGAGCTGGCTCGTGGCCTTTCCCATGGTGCAGGTGCTGAACGGGACCCTCGGCCGCTGGATGGCGCCCGTGCCGGGGGTGGTGCGCGGGGCCGGGGTCGGCGCCGGCCTCGTCCTGATCATGACCTACGCGGCCATGCCGCTCGCCACGCGGGTGTGTGCCCGCTGGCTCTACCCCGCCGAGCGGATCCCGCCGATCTCGCCGATCTCCCGTCCGTGAGGGACGGTGTCCTGCTTCAGGTACGGCAGCAAGAGGTCTCGGGGCCCTCGAGGAGGGGCCCCGCCTCACGCGCGAGAGGCGCTGCCGGGCTCGGCCATCTTGCGATGCTGCTCCGCCATCAGGCCCGAGGGCATGAGGCGCGCGATGGCCGCGCGGAGCTTGTTGTTCCAGCCCGCGATCACCTCACCATCCCCGCGCATCATGGCGTCGAAGCCGAGCTTCGCGACCTCGTCGGCCGGTTGCTTCTTGCCCGCGCCAACCTTGGTATCGAGCATGTCCGCCCGCTCGAAGAATTCCGTCTCGGTGGCTCCGGGCATCAAGCAGGTGACGCTGACGCCCGATTTTTCGAGCTCCGCGCGCAGCGCGTAGGCAAACGAATCGAGCAGGGCCTTGGTGCCATTGTAGACGGCCTGATAGGTGCCGGGCATGAATCCCGCGATGGAGCCCGTGATGAGGATCCGCCCCTGGTTCCGCTCGCGCATGTCCTGTCCGACCCGATGGATGAGGTAGAGCGTCCCGGTCACGTTGGTGTCGATGACCCGCCTGATCTGTTCGAAGTCCTGATCGAGGAACGCATGTCCGAGCCCTCGCCCGGCGTTGGCCAGCAGCGCCGACACGGGCCGATCCGCGGCCGCGGCATACACCGCGTCGACCCCGTTCGTGGTGGCGAGATCCGCCCGGAGGTGCTCGATGGTTCCAGTGGTGTCCGCGCGCAGGCGCTCGACGGCGGCCTCGATGGACGGCTCGTCGGCGACGGCGAGGACGTCGAATCCTCCGGCCAGGCAGCACCTCGCGAGCTCGAACCCGATTCCCGAGGACGCACCGGTCACGATCGCATAGGGACGCGCGGTCCGTCCGGAAGAGGCGGTCGGGGCGGTCGATTCGATACTGGTCTTGACTTCATCAGCCATGGCATTACCTCCGAGAGTGCAGTGAGACCAAGAAACGTCGAGATGCTCGAGGACCGGAAGCACCGAGAGATACGATGGAGCAATCCGCATGCCGGTGTCGGGCGCACGGACGAGCCGGGCCCGGACCCCATCCCGACGAATCCTGGTCGCCGCTCGGTGACAAGGGCGGGGCGCGAAGAGAAGGTGTCGAAACGCGTTCCCGCGAGGAAAGAGCTCTCCCAGGTCCAGGGCCGCGGGGTCACCGGCCGGGCATGAGCGACGGTGGGGTCGATCGAGGGGCTGGGCGCTCGGTTGGTGGGCGCGGGTCGGTGTCGGGGGCGTCGGTCTCGTGGGTGAGCGCCTCCGGGTCGGGCGCCGGCAGGGCGTGAGAGGTCGGAACGATATGGGCGCCGCGGCGGATGGCGGTGACCCGGGTGAACTCCGCCCCGAACAGGATGATCTGCGAGGAGTAGTAGACCCACACGAGCAAGACGGCCAGGGAGCCCGCCGCTCCGAACGGAGAGCCCACGCTGGCCTTGCCCACGTAAAGACCGATCAGGAACTTGCCGAGCTGAAAGAGCAGCGACGTCGCCACCGCCCCCACCCAGACGTCCCGCCAGGCCATCTTCACGTCCGGCAGGATCTTGTAGATGCTGGCGATGAGCGTGCTCGTCACCGCCAGCGCCACCACGTAGTTGAGCAGGTATCCGAAGATCACCCACCCCGGGATGAAGCGGGAGAATGCTCCGCCGAGACCACTCAGGGCCGCGCTCAGGACCAGCGAGACGAGCAGGAGGAACCCGAAGGCCAGGATGAGCCCGAAGGACAGCAGCCTCTCCCGCACGATCTCCCTCACCCCTCCTCCCGGTCTCGGCTTCACCTTCCAGACCGTGTTGAGGGCGTCCTGGAGCTCGATGAGGACGCCGGTGGCGCCGAGCAGGAGGGTGACGAAGCCGATGACCGCCGAGACGATGCCGTGCGCGGGCTTGCTGGCCTTGGCCAGCATGGTCTGAACCACCTCGGCGCCGTCCGTTCCGAGCAGCCCGCGAAGCTCGCCCACCAGGCGCCCCTCCGCGGCGTCCTTTCCGAACACCAGGCCGGCGATCGAGATGACCAGGACCAGCACCGGCGCCAGTGAGAACACGGTGTAATAGGAAAGGGCCGCTCCCAGGCGGGGCGCCTTGTCGTTGCTCCATTCCTTGAACGTCTGCGAGACCAGGCCGCGGCCGAGCTCGACCCATCGCTTCACTCTTGTAGACACACCTCGAAATGTGGGACGGAACGACGCCTCCGCAAGGCCAGGGTGACCTGCGCGATCCATCAGGCCCTCGGGCTCGCGCCCTCAATCCTCCCTTCGCACCGTGCGCGCCATCGCCTCATGGGCCTCGACGAAGTCCCGGAGGGCTTGGAACCAGATGACCTTATGCGCGAACCCAGGAAAGCTGGCGTTCAGGCCACTCGGATTCGGGACCACGAACACGCGCGCGCCCGCGATGCGGTCGGGCTTGGGGCCGGCGCCGTCGCTGCGGTCCAGGCGAAAGAAGATCCGATAGATGGTGAGGCCCACGAACGCGACGACGCCCGGGCGCAGCCGGTCGACCTTGCGCGCGAGCGCCCGCCGCCCGCGGGCCAGCTCCGAGGCGGACAGCTCGGCGGCTGAGCGCGTCGGGCGCGGGCACAGGTTGGTGAGCGCGATGCCGAAGGTGCCGAGCGTCTCGTCCTCGGAGAACGCCAGCAGGCGCGGCGTCAACCCGGATGCGTGCAGGAGACGCCAGAACGGATTGCCGTTGCCCGCGAAGTGATGCCCCTCGGTCCCCGATCGCAGGCCCGGGTTGATGCCGACCAGCAGCAGGCGGGTCGGCCCGAGGCCGGGGCCGGGGAGGACGTCTTTCAGGCGGGGCACGCTGCGCGTGAAGTCTTGGCGGCGATCCGGGGAGCGTCAAGGCTCTGGCGATTGCCGGCTATCGGCCGCGTCCGCGGCGCGCGCGAATTTCCCGACGGATGTCCCATGTCCACACGGTTCGGCGTCACAGGGCCTTCCCCGGATTCAGGATCCCGTGCGGATCGAAGGCCGCCTTGATGCGGCCGAGGAGGGCCCGCTCGGCCGGGTCCAGCATCAGGCCGAGGAAGTCGCGCTTGAGCGAGCCGATGCCGTGCTCCCCCGAGATGGTTCCTCCGAGCTCGACCCCGGCCCGCAGGATGGCATCGAAGGCGGCGAAGGCCCTGACCCTCGAGGCGGGGTCGGACGGCTGGAAGACGATGGTAGGGTGCAGGTTGCCGTCCCCGGCATGACCGAAGGTCCCGATGACGAGGCCCTGCTGGTCCGCGATGCGCTCGATCCGGCGGATCATCTCGGGCAAGGCCGGCTGGGGAACCGCCACGTCGTCGAGCAGCGTGGCGCCGAGCCGCTCGAGCGCCGGGAGGGCCGCGCGCCGGGCGGCCAGCAGGAGCTGTCCCTCCGCGGGATCGTCGGTTTGCAGGACGTGGCCGGCGCGGTGCTGGTGCGCCAGCTCGGCGCATGCGGCGATGGTCTCCCGGGCGTCGGCCGCGTCGCTCTGCACGAGGATCAGCGCGGCCGCCGTGGTGTCGAGATCCATGTGGGTCATGGCCTCGACGGCGGCGACGGTGGTGCGATCCATCACCTCGAGCAGGGAGAGATCCGCGCCCGCGTCCATGGCCACGATGGCCTCCGCGGCGCTGTCCAGGGTCTCGAAGAAGGCCAGCAGGGTGGACGCGGGACGTGGCGCGCGCAGCAGGCGCACCGTCGCCTCCACGATGACCCCGAGGGTCCCTTCGGAGCCGACCAGCAGCCGCGTGAGATCGAGCCCGGCCACGTTCTTGGCCGCCAGGGAGCCGGTGCGAAGGATGGTGCCGTCGGGGAGCGCGACCTTGAGGGCCGCCACGTGATCGCCCGTCACGCCGTACTTCAGGCAGCAGGCGCCCCCGGCGTTGGTCGCGATGTTGCCGCCGATGGTGGAGATGTTGCGGCTGGCGGGGTCGGGCGCGTAGTAGAGGCCCTGCGCCGCCACCTCGGCCGCCAGCACCCCGTTCAGGACCCCCGGCTCGACCACCGCGGTGCGCGTGGCGGGATCGATGCGCAGGATCTGGTTCAGCCCGGCCACCGAGAGCAGGATGCAGCCGTCGCTGGCGTTGGCGCCCCCGGCCAGCCCGGTGCCTGCCGCCCGGGTGACCACCGGGATCCGCCCGGCGTCGGCGAAGCGCAGGGTCCCCACGACGTCCGCCACCGACCGCGCCCGCACCAGCGCGCTGGCGGTCCCGGCGGGGGCGAGCGGCGCTTGATCGCGCGAGAACGCCGACAGGATCTCGGGGTCGGTCTCCACGGGACAGGGGGCAATGGCCCGAGCCAGGGCCGGGGCCCAGGGGGTGAGCGTCATCGCCGCGCCTGGGCCAGGTAGAAGGAACGAATGTGTCGGGTCACGAGGCCGCGTGCCAGCGCACCGCGGCCGGCCTCCACCGCGCTGAAGATGGCCTGATGCTCGCGCCGCAGCCGGGCCATGGCGCGCTTCGGATCCTTGACGTGCAGCAGGGCCTCGCCGAGGTGGGCGGCGATGGCCTCGCGCAAGACCCCCATGACCAGCGGAAACGCGGCGTTCCCGGCCGCCGCGACCAGGCCGCGATGAAAACGCAGATCCGCGTCGCGGAAGGTGGGGATGTCGATCCCGGGGTCCTGCATGGTCGCCAGCGCCGCACGGGCCGGCGCGAGCGCCCCTGCCGCGGGTGGCCCGCCACGCGCCGAGCCCGCGGCGGCCGCCTGCTCGATGGCGGCCCCTTCGATCACCAGGCGCAGCTCCACCAGGTCGGCGATCGGCACCTGGCCGAGGCGGATCACGTTCTCCATGGCCTGCGCGGCCGACACCAGGGTGTGCGCGGCGGAGATCCGGGGCCGCTGGGTCGACACGGTGTCCCCGCCGGACAACAAGCCTTGCGCCTGCAGGATGCGCAGCGCCTCGCGCACCGTCGAGCGCCCCACCCCGAGGCTGGTGGTCAGCTCCTTCTCGCTCGGGAACGCGCTCCCCGGCGACATGCGGCCCGACACGATGGCCTCGCGGAGCTTGCGCGACACGATGACGCTGAGGGGGGCACGATCCTCGATGCGGAGCCCGAGCTCCGCGAACTTCGGCGGCGCGGCGGTCATGAAATGAGTTTAGCCTCTTGCCTGCTTGTATGACAAGCTCCTTGGCAGACGCAAGCGGCGTTCGCTCCCGCGGCGCCGGTCCCCAGTCGACGAGAAGGGAGAGACCCCATGAACCTCACCATCGATCCCGCCACGACCGCCCTCGTGCTCATCGAGTACCAGAACGACTTCACCTCCAAGGGGGGCGTCCTGCACGACGCCGTCGCCCGGGTCATGGGCGAGACCCACATGCTGGAGAACACCGTCAACCTGGTGGCGGCCGCCCGCCGGAAGGGCGTCACCATCATGCATGCGCCCATCACCTTCGCCCCCGGATATGGCGAGCTCAGTCGACATCCCTACGGCATCTTGAAAGGTGTGGTGGACGGCAAGGCCTTCGTCCAGGGCTCGTGGGGGGCGGCCATCGTGGACGCGCTCCGCCCCGAACCGGGGGACATCGTGATCGAGGGGAAGCGCGGGCTCGACACCTTCGCCAGCACCAACCTCGACTTCATCCTGCGCAACAAGGGCATCAAGACCGTCATCCTCGGTGGATTCCTCACCAACTGCTGTGTGGAGTCGACCATGCGGACGGCCTACGAGCACGGCTTCCAGGTGCTGACCCTGACCGACTGCGTGGCCGCCACCTCGACCGAGGAGCACACCAACGCCCTGAAGTATGATTTTCCGATGTTTTCGCAGCCGGTAGCCTCCGCCGATCTGATCGGCCGCCTCGGCTGACATCCTCGGGCCGCTCCCCGCGGGCTGGCCCGGGCCCGGACGCCGTCCCCCGCAGGATCTGCGCGTCCGGCGCACGGAGGTGCTGACTCTGCGGCGGGCCGGCTGCCCGGAGAGCCTGGCCGCTCCGCACGGGGCGCTGGTCCTGCTGTGGCACGACTCCTGCTGCCGCAGAGGGCATGAGCAGCACCATGAAGATCATTTACGGAACGGATTTCTCGGCGTCCACCTCCCGCACCGGCAGGGTGGCGGCCAGCCTGGCACGCAAGCTGGGCGACGGGCTGGTGGTCGCCCACGTGGTGGATCCCCCTTCCTTCTTCACCATGGGCGTGGGGGCCCTCGAGGAGCCCATGATGCGGGAGATAACCGCGAAGGCCGGCGAGCTGGTCGCGTCGGTGGCTGCCGGTCTGCGGATGGTCGGAGATCGGCCGCAAGATCTCCTGATCGAGCAGCGGGTCCTGGTGGGCCAACCTGACGAGATGCTGGCGGAGCTGGCCGAGCGCGAGGGAGCCCGGATGGTCGTGGTGGGGACGCACGGGCGAAACGGGAGCTCCGCCCTGGGGCGGCTGTTCGTCGGCACGGTGGCCGAGCGGCTGGTGCGCAGCTGTCGCCGCCCCGTCCTGGTGGTGCCGGAGGAGCCGTCGGCGGCTTCCCGGCCGAATGATCTCGACGATCGGGCTCGCCCGCTCGAGATCACCGTGGCGATCGATCGAGGCGTGGCGTCCGGCATGGCCCTGGACTTTGTCCGGACCCTGCAAAAGGTGAGTCGCTGCGCAGTCTCCTTCGTCCACGTGTTCTCTCCGGCGGCGGAGCGCACGCGGCTGGGGCTCGAGCCAGATCTCGGGGGACCGGACGGCGATGCGGATATCGTCGCCATCCTCGAGACCGAGCTGTGCCCCGCGATCGTGGACTTCTCGGATTCCGAGCGACGGACCCTCCGTTTCATCGCGAGGCGCGGCGACGAGCCCGACCCCCTCGGTCGGGCGGCCGCGGCCAACCACGCGGATCTCCTGGTCGTGGGCTCGGCGCTGACTTCGCAAGGTCGGTCCGCTCGGTCTCGCGCCCTCGACACCGTCCGGTCGGCCTCGGTTCCCGTCCTCTCGATCGGCAGCGCCCCCTCCGACCTCAGCCTCGCGCGCTCGTCGCTCGGGTGGAGGTCCGTGCTCGCGGCGACCGATCTCTCGCGCGAGGGAAATGCCGCGGTGGCCGAGGCGTACCGCTTGCTCTCGGGGACCGGTGGGGTCGTCGAGCTCTGCCTGGTGCAGGATCCGGAGCTTCATCCTCGCGCACCCGAGAACTGGGCGGAGCTGCAAAAGCAGCTCTGGAGCCTGGTCCCCGCCGCGGCGGAGCCGCATGGGATCGTGACCCGGACCTCGGTCCTCGAGGGGCGACCTCCCTCCGAGAAGCTCCTGCAAGCCGCCGATCGCCTGGGTGTCGATGCTCTGGTGCTCGGGGCGGGCCACCGCGGGGGGCTGGCGCGGGCGCTCATGGGATCGATCGTCGACGCGGTGATCAGTCACTCGTCGAAGCCGGTGGTCCTGGTTCCGGCTCCGCGCGCCGATCGGTAGGGCGGGCAGCGCTCGATGTGGGCGATCTCACGGAGCCGTGACTCGCGGCACGCCAGAGATCCGCCCTTCCGGTGATCCAGCGCGGCTGATGCGAGGTTGATGCGAGGAAGTGGCCGTTCTGCAACCGGCTTCCCCGGGGTGGGCGCGTATACGAGACCCTTCATCAACCCGGGAGATCACCATGGCCAGGATACACATCGTCGCAGGGTTCGCGCTTCTCGGTTCGAGTCTGGGTCTGCATCCGGCGGGAGCCGCGCCCCGCGGCGCCGAGCCGACCAAGGATTGTGGCGCGCCACAGGGTCACGAAGAGGAGGCTCGGCGTTCCGACGCCGACGACTTCGAGCACATCTTCCTCATCATGATGGAGAACCACGGGACCGCCGAGATCATCGGGAACACGGCGGATGCGCCGTTCATCAACCACCTGGCGTCCCATCACGGCCTCGCCTCGAACTACTTCGGGGTCACGCACCCGAGCTTGCCCAACTACCTGGCCCTCTTCTCCGGGGATTTCCAGGGCATCTGGGACGACTGCAAGGCCGGCCCGTCCGTGACCTGTGCGCCCGAGGAGTTCGTGAGTGATTCGGGCGACGCGACCTCGGCGGCCTCGTTGACCCCGGTCGAGGTGGCGAGCGCGACCGCGACGCCCCACTGGTTCGATGGGCGCAACCTGGTCGATCAGCTGGAGGCCAAGCACCTCACCTGGAAGGCCTACATGCAAGGGCTGCCCTCGGTCGGCTCCGACGTGGAGTATGCCCCGGTCGATACCGTGGCCGGGGTGGAGGTGCCGCGCAAGCTCTACGCTCAGAAGCACAACCCGTTCATGTACTTCAGCGACATCCGTTCGCGGCCGGAGCGGGTGGCGCGCATCGTTCCGTTCTCGGACTTCGATCGGGACCTCGCCTCCGGTAAGATCGCCGACCTGGTGTGGATCAGCCCTGACCAGTGCCACGACATGCACGGGGTCTCGGCGGCCAACGCCGCGGCGGTGGGCATCCCGGACTGCGCGGCGCCGGACAGCGGGCTCGACCACAAGGTGATCGGGCTCGGGGACGCCTTCGTTCGCGCCACCGTCGAGAAGATCGAGCGATCCGCCGCCTGGAAGCACAACGCGGCGATCGTCGTGGTGTGGGACGAGGACGACTACGCGGGCTTCGCGGGCTGCTGTGACAGCCCGACGGGCGCCGGTGGCGTGGTGCTCGGCGGCGCCAACGCCCCGGCCATCGTCATCACCTCCCGGCAGCACCACCCGCGCGCGGTCGCCGCGCCCTTCAATCACTACTCCCTGCTCGGCACCATCCAGCACCTGTGGCATCTCGGCTGCCTCGGCAACACCTGCGGGCTGTCGGGTCGGCAGCTCATGACCGACCTGTTCCGGCCCTGACCAGCGCCCGGGTCGGTTGAATCGGGGATGTCTCGCCGGCGGCACGGCGAGGCATCCCGCCACCCGGAGAGATCTGCCAGGGTGGGAGCCGGCTTGCGAAGACTTCGCGCCCGCAGGCGTGCGGCGGACGTCGCGAGATTGCAACCACACCGTCGGAGCCCCGAGACAGGGCGCCGCCTACAGTCCCGGCGTCGTCTTCCTTGAACCCAACCGTCTCACCGGAGGCCTGATTCCATGACCATCGACCGCCGCAAGCTCTTGCAACTCGTCGGGACGGGCGCCGCCGCATCGGCGTTCCCGCCCAGCATCAAGCGCGCCCTGGCCATCCCTGCCCACCACCGCACCGGGACCCTGGCCGACGTCGAGCACGTCGTGATCCTGATGCAGGAGAACCGATCGTTCGACCACTACTTCGGGACCCTGCGTGGGGTTCGCGGATTCGGGGATCCGCGGGCGGTCACCCTGCCTTCCGGCAAGTCCGTGTGGCGACAACCGAGCGCCAGCGGCGAGGTGTTGCCGTTTCATCCCGACGCGCCCGACCTCGGCCTTCAGTTCCTCGAGGACCTGCCGCACGGGTGGACCGACACGCACAAGGCCTGGAACGACGGCAAGTACGACCAGTGGGTCCCGAGCAAGGGTGCCACCACCATGGCCCACCTCACCCGGGCCGACATCCCCTTCCACTACGCGCTCGCCGATGCCTTCACGGTCTGCGACGCGTACCACTGCTCCTTCCTGGGGGCGACCGATCCGAACCGCTATCACATGTGGACCGGCTGGGTGGGCAACGACGGCGCGGGGGGCGGTCCGGTGCTCGACAACTCCGAGGCGGGGTACGACTGGTCGACCTACCCCGAGCGCCTGCAGCGCGCCGGGGTCAGCTGGAAGATCTATCAGGACGCGGGCGCCGGCCTGGATGCACCCAACTACTGGGGCTGGGGCAGCGACGCCTATATTGGCAACTACGGCGACAACGCCCTGCTGTATTTTCATCAATATCAGAATGCCGAGCCAGGCAGTCCGCTCTTCGAGGGGGCTCGGACGGCCACCAACATCTCGGCCGGGGGAACGCTCTTCGATCTGTTCAGGCAAGACGTGCGCGCCAACACCTTGCCGCAGGTCTCCTGGATCGTGGCGCCCGAGGCCTACACCGAGCATCCAAACTGGCCGTCCAACTACGGCGCCTGGTACGTCTCGCAGATCCTCGATGCCCTGACCGCGAGCCCGGAGATCTGGAGCAAGACCGTCTTCTTCCTCATGTACGACGAGAACGATGGCTTCTTCGATCACGTGGTGCCGCCGACCCCTCCGGCCTCGCGCGCGGCGGGCCTGTCGACGGTGGCCACCACCAACGAGCTGTTCGCGGGCAACGCACGCTACGCGGCCGGGCCTTACGGGCTCGGGGTCCGGGTCCCGATGCTGGTGATCTCCCCCTGGAGCAAGGGCGGCTGGGTCAGCTCCGAGGTCTTCGATCACACGTCGCTGATCCGGTTCATCGAGCGCCGGTTCGGACCACAGCATCCCGGGCTGGTGGAATCGAACATCACGCCCTGGCGGCGAGCGGTGGCCGGAGATCTGACCTCGGCCTTCGACTTCAGGTCGTCGAGCGCCGCGTGCGTGTCGCTCCCGAGCACGACCGCCTACGCCCCGCCCGATCGGGTGGCGCATCCGGACTACGTCCCGGCGCTCCCCGCGGTGCAGACCGTGCCGCGGCAGGAGCCGGGGTTGCGGCCGGCGCGGCCGGTCCCCTACGACCTCGACGTGCGTGGGAAGCTCGACCTCGGGGAGGGCCGCCTCACGCTTCGCTTCGCCAACACCGGCAAGGCGGCCGCCGTCTTTCAGGTCCGGGCCGCGAGCGGAGCGCTCGGCCCGTGGACGTACACGGTCGGGGCCGGCGACGCGCTGTCGGACGCCTGGGGCGCGGCGGAGCTCGGAGCCGGAGGGTACGATCTCTCGGTGTACGGACCGAACGGTTTTCTGCGCAGGTTCAAGGGAGCCTTCAGCGACGGCGCTGCGGGCGCCGGCGCGGGTCTCGAGGTCGAGTCCAGCTCTCGCGGAGAGCGCCTGGAGCTGGTGCTCGAGCTGCGAAATCCCGGGCCGGACGAGGCCAAGGTCCGGATCCTCGACGCCTACACCGGTCGGGTCACCCGCCACCGCGTCGGGGCGGGCTCGGGCCTGACCCGGCACTGGCCGCTCGAGGCGTCGTTCGGCTGGTACGATCTCACGGTGGAGGTCGACGGCGATGGGGGGTGTGGATTCCTCCGGCAGCTGGCCGGGCACCTCGAGACCGGCCGGGACAGCATGAGCGATCCCGCGTTCGGTCGCGGCGAGTAGCCGAGTCGAGTCGAGCCGAACTGGAGCTTCCTCGTCCTCGTGTTCGTCCCAATGCTGGAAGCGGCGGGAACGAGGACGAGGACGAGGACG
>CAZIOH010000045.1:43708-49858 GCA_964540815.1 uncultured Myxococcales bacterium
GACGAGGACGAGGACGGGATCGAGGGGCGCTCAGTGGAGGTAGGCCTGGATGGCGTCGTACCAGGTCTGGCCCATGATGACGTAGCCGGCGTCGTTCGGGTGCAGCCCGTCGTGCATCAGCGCCGTCTTGTAGCTGGGGTTGGCGCTCATCGCCGCGTACATGTCCACCACCAGAATGTGCTTTCCGGTGGCGGTGCGCGCCTGGACCAGGCCGGGGATGGCGGCGTTGTAGGCCACGACGTCGAGGTTGGTCGTGTCGCTGGCGGTGGGGACGATGCGGGCCACGACGATGAGCGCGCTCGGCGCGTCCGCGGTCATCCGGTCGAGCAGTGCGCCGAGCCGGGTCGGGGCGCTCGCGAGATCGATCGCGTTGTTCACGTCGTTGGTCCCTATCATGAGCAGGATGATGTTCGGCTGGCCCAGGCTGATCCCTTGGTCCACGAGAGGGGAGATGCCCATCCGGCCGAAGGCGGGCTCGTCGTCGATGGTGTAGTGGGGATAGCCCTCGTGGCTCTTCGGGAAGGTCTGCCCCGCCACGGTTGCCGGACCGTTGGCGTTCCGGCCGACGAAGGTGAGGTGCTTGGAATTCGTGACGGCGAGACGGAAGAGCTCGACCCGGTACCCCCCGCCCGAGGAGCCGGTGCCCTCGGTGATCGAATCGCCGAGCGGCATGACCGCGCAGCCGGATCCCGTCGCCGGACACGGCGAAAATGGACCTCCCGAGCCTCCTGCCACCGATCCCGCACCAGCGTCCACGGCTCCCGGCGCGCCTCCGCTTCGCCCGCCCGAACCCGGCACCCCGCCGGTGTCCGAGCCGCTCGTCGAGCCAGGGCTCCCGCCGAAGACGGGGTGTCCTCCGTCGGCGCCTGCGCCTCCGCCGGGGCCACCCGCACCATCCCCTGCGTCGACCGGGCTCGGCGGTCCCACCGAGCCACCGGATCCGGCACGTCGGGGCGCGGTCTGCCCCCCCGCCTCTCCGCGCGCCCCCCCGGTTCCCGTCCCACCCGTCGTGGTGGTGGTGTCCGGTGCGCCCCCGGACCCGTGCCCGGTCGCGGCACCGGATGAGCAGCCCGCCACCGTGCCGAGCAGCGCGAGGATGATCGCGACACTCTGGGCCGGAAGGCGTGTGGACATCGACATGAGGCGCCCCCTTCGTCCCGCGAGCGGCCCTGGCCGTGCGGGGGCTGGTGACGAACGAACCGCCGACTCGGTCAGAACGCCAGGGGGCCGCCAGCGGAGTTGTCCGCCAACCCCCATGACGTCAGGCTGGTCTGACCCATGAGATTCGCGAAGGTCAGCAGCAACCGCTGGTGGTATGGGCTGCCGGCGAACGCCACGTAGCGACCGGTCTGCAGCTGGCCCGCAGCGCGCCCCGCGATGATGAACGGCATGTCGTTGTGGGTGTGGGCCTTGCCGTCCGAGCAATCGCTGGCAAACCACGCGATCGAGTTGTCGAGCGCGGTGGAGCCCCCCTCGTTGATGGCCTTCAGCTGGTCGAGCAGGTAGCCGAACTGCGAAAAGTTCCACCGATCGACGCTGAGGAGCTTCGTGAGGTAGTCGGACACTCCCCGCTGCTCGCCGTGCGAGATCGGGTGGTGGGCTTCGGTCATCGGGGCGCCGTTGTAATTGAGCCAGCTCATGGCTGGTCCACTCAGGCCACCCTGGTCCAGCATCATGGTGACGATCCGCGTGACGTCGAGCTCCACCGCCAGCGCGATGAGATCGATGTTCATCTTGGTCAACGCCGGAAAGTTGGCGTCGGTGAGGGCCACCGGAGCGCCCCCGGTGAACTCGGTCTTCGCAGCCTGGCAGGTGGCCACCGACGCGGTGTCCGTCACGGTGGACTGCAGGCGTTGCTCGATGCCACGTACCGCGGTCTCGAGGCGATCCAGCTTGGTCAGCTCGTTCGCGCCAAGGCCGAAGGACCGGCGCAGGGCGCTCGAGTCGGCCAGGACCGAATCGAGCACACTCTGGCGGCGGAGATTGATCAAGGTCTTGGCGGCGTCGGTGGCCGCCGGGGCCGCGGGCGAGCAGTTGCCGAGGACGCCCTGAAACAAGCGGGTGTAGACCGCATAGGGGTCGTCGTTGTACGCCTTGTAATTCCCGGTCTGGTCGTAGGCCAGCCACTTCGAGGGCCTGTCGCGCTGGAGCCGCGTTCCGAGCAACAGCGACGGCTCCGGGGTCGCGGTCCCGATTTGCCGGGCGAGGTACTGATCCATGGACTCGCCGAGGGCGTAGGGCGGCGTCTTGTAGTCTCGAACCTTGTTGCCGGTGAGCAGCGACACGGCGCCGTTGTCGTGATCGTCGCCGCCGTAGCCCCCGTAGATCTGGATCCCCTTGGTGATGATGATGTCGGCCAGGTGTGGCTTGAGCGCATCCAGGGTCTGACCGTCGACGTTGTAGCTCCCGCTGGCCAAGGTGCCGGGGTTGCCGATGGGAAAGTACGTGTCCTGGCGCACCCCACTCGCGGAGAAGAACGTGATGAAGCGCTTGATCGGCGCCGCCTCGGCGCGCCTCTGCCGGAGGAGAGGGTAGGCGAGGACCCCGGCGGCCCCGAATCCCTTGATCAGTGAGCGTCGGCTGAACGCCTTCATGGTGCGGTCCTTTCCCGGAGCGCGAACGCGGTGGAACTGACGAGCTGGGGAACCAGCGCACCGATGTTCCCGGTGGCGCTGAGCTGCTGGTAAGCCTTGATGATGACCGGGTCGTCGGTTGGCAGCTCGGCCCGGCCGAAGACGTAGCGGAACGCCTGCCGGGCCAGGCACGCCTGCACCTCGGGGCTGGTGGCCATGGTCTTGAACATCTGCGTCGCGTCGTTGAAGGGGGCCTGGGTGTAGGTGGTGAACGAGAGGGCGCCGGTCGCGTCGATGGGCTTGCCCTGGTCGTCGGTGGTCCGGTAGCGACCGATCGAATCGTAGATCTCGAGCGCGAACCCCGGGGGGTGCAGCATGCTGTGGCAGCCCGCGCAGGCGGCGATGTCCTCGATGGTCGAGAGCCTCTGCCGGGAGGTTGCGTCCGGCGGCAACCCGAGCGCCGCGAAATCCGGGAACGCGACCACGATACCCGGCGGAGGAGACAGGGACCGACACAGCAGTCGATCGAGCACGAACTTCCCGCGGAAGATCACCCCCGACAAGGCGGGATCGGAGATCATGGCGAGCACGGCCGGCTGGGTGAAGAGGCCCATCCGCTGTCCGGGGGGCAGGGTCGTCAATTGTCCCGCCGGCGCCGTGGCCTGCAGTCCGTAGAGGCTGGCCTCCTTCGGGTCGACGAAGCTCTGCTGGAACGAGAGGAGGTCGGCAAAGCTCCCCCCCCGCTTCTGGAGGATGTAGTCGATGAAGGTGCTGGTCTCCGTCAGCATGGCCTGCTTCAGGTCAGGCGTGAACTCCGGGAACACGAGGACATCCTTCTCGAGGCCGTTGAAGCTGGCGAGCCCCGACCAGTCGATGAGGAAGCTCTTGATCCCGTCCTGTCCCCGGGGGGACGCCATCAACCGGGTCAGCTCGCTCGCGAACACGTCGGGACGCGCCAGTGACCCATCGGCCGCGTGGCCGCGCAAGGTCGCGTCCGCCGGGCCATTGGTGATGGAGTACGACAGGGCCTTCGAGAGCTCGGCGGGCGTCAGGGACACCATCGGCGCGGGGCTGGTCGCCTGCGGTCCGAGCTCGGTGCGGAACACCACGGACGGCGACATGAGGAGCGCGAGCAGCGCATCGTCGAGGGCCGCGCGCGGGCCCGCGGGGCCGGTCAGCTTGGTGAACACCGCGAGGGCCGAGTCGATGGTGGGCGTGGCCACGCCCTGCGCGATCGCGCCCACGCTGGTGAGAAAAGTCCGGGCACAGTCCGCGTTCAGGGCTGCGACGGTGCAGCCCAGCTTCGCCGTGATGGCCGCCTGCTGCGCCAGCAGCTGCGCGCGCAGATCCTCCTCGAGGTTGGCGAAGGACACGTCGGAGATCGCGAGATCGGTCGCGTCGTTGAGGAAGTGATCCTCGCGCACGGTCGGCAGCAACCGCGGCATGGCGATCGGCACCCCGAGCGCGTCGCTGACGGTGGTGATGTACTGCTGCGGAGTCAGCTGCCAGATGCGGGTCGGGGTCAGGCCCGGGGTCGCTGCTCCTCCCGGAAAGAAGGCGGTTCCGTCGGCGACGCCCGTCCCGGCCCCTGGGCCGGAGGCTGTCCCTCCCGGCGTGCCAACTCCGGACGACGATCCCGAGGAGCCGGTTCCGCCCGCGGGCCCGGCGGAGGCGGACCCCGAAGTGCCGTTTCCCGAGCCCGAGGATGACGACCCCGGTGAAGAAGACGAGGAACCGGCGCCCGTGCTCACTCGGCCAGTACAACCGGCGCTGGCTAGAAAGACTCCCACGAGAATGCCAGTGGCAGGCGAGAGCCAACCCACCACCCCGCTCCTCCGGTCGTTCCTGGCGCTGAGCGCAACTTCATCCCCGAATCGGTCCAGTTGCTTCTGGCACATGGTGCAGGATGGTATGCCCGCCATGTGGGTCCGGTCACCTCCCTGGTCCTAACGCTGCCGGCGCACTAGGGTCGGGTAGGTAGGTCGGTTTCGCCATTTTCTGATGCGGGTTCGCGACCTTCGAGATCCCGTCTGGACTCAGCGTCGGCGGACCACGACCTTGAGCTGCCGGGTCGCCGCGAACTCGGGCTTGGTGGCGGGCTCGGCCCGCACGACCATGAAGGTGTCGCCGGCCATCTTCAGCTCGGTGTCGACCGTGAACGTCTCGGGGAGGCGCTCGAGCGGCATCCGGGACGACGAGAGGATCGCGCCCGAGCCCTGGTCGAAGAATGTGACGATGACGATCCGGCGTCCGAAGTTGAACATACGTGGCAGCCTGTTCGGCCGTCGTCACGTATAGCCGACATCCGCCGGACGGGCACCATCCACGGCGGGGCGCGGGACGGGCGGCTGTTGCGGCGCGCGGAGGCGCGATAAGGTCCCGAGGTGGCGTCGCCCCCCTCCATCCCTCGGGCGCGCCGCAACCGACCATGGCCTTCTTCCCAAACTACTCGCCCGACCCGGCCGGCGGCGACCTGCCGGTGGCGCTCACCCGGCGGAAGCCGAGCTACCCCATCTCGGCTCCGCTGCGCGGCTACCTGTCGCGGTACCGGCGCGAGCTCGAGCTCCCGGTGAGCTACGAGCGACTGAGGAGCTTCGATGAGACCATCCCGGTCGCCGACGATCTCGGGCACGACACCCTGTGGGAGAGCGTCCTCTATCCGCCCGACGAGATGGCGACGCTCAAGGAGGATCTCAAGTACATCTATGCGCTGCTGAAGGTCGACGGCGATCTCTCGGTGATGGAGCACCTGTACATCGACCGGGTGGACTTCTGCAGCTTCGGCAACTCGATGCCCTTCCGCATCCGCATCGTGAACAGCATCAACGAGAACCCGGACTACTTTTACATCAAGCGCGCCGACGCCTCCCGGGTCTACGGCCTCGAGCTCGAGCACCTCCTCTCGCCGAACCGGCTCAACTATGTCACGCACGCCTCGACCCTCATCGAGGAGCACATCGCCGGTGTTCCCGGGGACGTCTTCATCAAGCGGTGGCTCGGTAACCGCGAGATCAAGCCGATTCGCATCGCCAAGGAGCTGGTCAAGTTCAACGAGCGGTGCTTCATCCGCCTGCTCGGCGACATGCGCAGCTACAACTTCGTCGTGGTGCTGACGCCCGACTTCGAAGGCTGGCAGGTGCGGGTCCGGGCCATGGACTTCGATCAGCAGTCGTACAGCGGGGGGCGAACGTTCTACCTGCCGCAGTTCTTCAAGGACAACCTGCCCCTGGTCGAGTTCTGCACCCGTGAGCTCGACATCAAGACCGCCTACCAGTACCAGCGCGAGGAGCGCACGTTGCTGATCCAGCGCGCCGAGGGCTCGGGGGGCCGGCTCGACCTCCTGCTCGACGCGATGGCCGACGACCCGATCGCGCCCGAGGAGAACGTGATCCAGCTGCGGCAGGGGCTGGCCGAGCACTTCCACGCCGACAGCTACCTGCGCTGCGAGTCGATGGGTGCCCTGGTGCGCGAGAACCTCCGCCAGCTCCGCGTCTAGCGCTCGCGGGAAGGGGAGGACCGGAGCGCGGGAAGGGGAGGACCCCTCCCCGCGGGCCCCTCCCGGGGACGACGAGAGGCG
>CAZIOH010000046.1:0-21399 GCA_964540815.1 uncultured Myxococcales bacterium
CTGCAGGGGCAGCCCAGCGAGCCGCGCTGCCCAGTCCTTCGACTTGACCACCAGCCCGATGCGGAGCTCGTCGCCCGGGCGGTAGATTCCGCGATCCGAGAAGACAAACGCGACGAGGCCCCGGGCGGCGCCCGAGGTCGGCTCCTCGCTCACACCGCCCACGTCGAACCGCGACGTGTCGAGCTGCCGGTCGCCCCGCCCCACCGGCAGGAAGGACTGGTCCTTGGCCGTCGACACGAGGTACAGGCTCGGCTCTCGCTCGCGATGCAGGTCCTTGAAGTCGGGGAGGCTGGCGTGCCCCTCGCGATCGGTGGTGGCCAGAAGGACCCGCTGTCCGTTCTTGCCGAGGACCTCGACCCGTGCCTCGGGGACGGGATCGCCCGTGCGAATGGACGCGACGAAGATCTCGTGGGTTCCGTCGCCGTTCTCCTTGACCAGGATCCCGAGATCCGAGACCAGCACCAGCCGGTTGTCGGCCGCCCCGAGCGGCTCTTGCTTCTCGGGATCCCAGCTCTGGGCCCGCAGCACGAACAGGCCGCGCCGCTCGGTCCCGGGGCCGGCGATGTACTTCGACAGGTCGAGCCCGTCGTACTCGGGCTTTCCGGGGGCCGCCTTCAGCCGATGGGTCTCCTCGAACAGCTCCGCCAGGTTGGTCTCGTCGAACTTGGAGGTCCAGTCGGGGTGGGCGAAGTCCCCGCTGCTCTGGGTCACGAGGTGCTGAAGCTGGCCGGGCAACACCCGCCCGATCTCGTACTTCACGGCCGGCACGTCCCGCGCCAGCACCGGCACCTTGTGATCGCCGGAGGTCGCCAGCAGCGCGCCATTCTGCAGGATGCGAAGCATCTGCGGATAGGGCGGAACCTCGACCAGGCTCTGGAAGGTCTCGCCGAGGAGGTAGCCTCCGAACGCGCGCAGGCCCTTGCCGACTCGCAGGTAGATCCGCCGCCCGACGGGGACTTGCACCTTGAACGCGTGCGTGGTCGGGAACTCCCGCTCGCTCGGGACCGAGGCGAGCGCCAGGCTGGTTCCGCGGGCGAGCTCCGCGGGGCCGATCTCGGCCGGGTCGAACCAGAGGGCAGGTGAGCCGTCGGGGGTCTTCTCGGGGAGCAAGGTCGCGCGCAGGGAAGACGCCAGCTCTTTGTCGGCGACGCCGACGCTGGTCTCGACGACGAGGGCCTGCTCCGGCTCGTACTTGTCGTTGTCGACCAGGGCCAAGCTGGCCGAGGTGATCTTGAGCAAGTTGTAGAGCCCGGGGACGACGACGTCGGCCTTCTGCGCGCGCGCGTCGGGCGGGCCCCCGCGCGCCGCCCGGGCGCCGGGGCCGAGGGTCACCCAGAAGGTCGCGTCGTGCCGCGGGATGGTGATCGCCGTCGAGTGGACGTAGGCCGTGCCCTTGAACCGGTCGTAGGTGATGCGCGCCTCGTAATCCGCCGCGGCGTCCTCCCGGTCGGATGGCTCGAGGCGCAGCTTGACCCGCTGCTCGAAGCTGGCGGGATCGACCGGGTGGCTGAAGTGAACGGTGGCCACCACCTTCTTGAGCGCCGGGTCGACGGGATCCTGGCTGAACTCCACCTCGGCGATGGTGACCTCGAAGGGGGCCGACGTGAATCCAAGCTCGTACTGCTCGAGCCGGACGTGCGGGGCCAAGAGGCCCTTCTTGGCGAGATGGATCGCGAAGGCCTGTCCGACCGGCCAGTCGCCTCTCGGGGTGAAGGTCAGCTCCCGATCCGAGATCCAGCGCCACACCCCGTCCGGCCTTCCGGCGCCCCCGCCCGGCTCGCCGCGCCGCAGCCCGGCGAGGATGCCGCCACGCTCGACCTCGAGCGCGATCCCGGCGGTGACGGGCTGGTCGAGCTTGTCGAGTGGCGCGACCGAGTCGTCGAACTCGATGCGCAGGGGCTTCGGCCGCACCTTCTCCTCGATGCGGGTCGGCTCGGGGACGACCACGCGCAGGGAAACCGTCCGCGGCCTTGGTCGGTGGATCCACCAGCGCCTGAGCCCGACCCCCCCGCCGACGAGCAGGATCACGGCGGCCAGCGCCGCGAGGCTGCGCCCGGGGTGGTTCCTGGTCTGGTTCCTGGCCGAGGCCACCGCCCGGCGGGTGCCGCGCGCGCTCGCGCGTCCCCAGGGCGGCGCTTCCCAGGAGGGTCGGCCGAAGAGCCAGACCAGCCCGCGCCCCAATCCCCGCGCCCAGGACTTCTGCCGTCCAGTTGCGCCTGCACCTGCCCCTCCCATCTCGGGTCCCGGTCCTTCACCATCGCGATCGCGTGCCATCGAAACCCCCTCCGCGGCCACCGCCGCCGACGCCAGGTCATCGTGAGTCGCCAGCCCGCCGGGCGGGCGCCAGGCAACTCACCAGTCAGCCCACCAGCCAGCCAGCCACGTAGGGTCGGGGTGGGATGACGCGGTGTCAAGCGCACGAGCTCGCTCGCTGACTGTCCCCGCTCGGTCGCGGGACGAGGCCGAATGCGACGACGATGTGCTCAATGCGTCAAGATCGCGTCTCCGTGATCGCACGCACCCGGGGTTAGGACCTGGATCACAGCCTGGCGCCCCATCTTCCACACCCCACCCGTCGGGTTCCACACCTTACCGGTCGGGGTCCCCCAACTGCCCGTCGTTGTGCTCCCACCGGAGCCGAGGTTTCCATGAGACCACTCCAGAAGAACTCGACTCTGATGAGCACCGGCGCCTTGCTGGTCTTGCTGCTCGCCGGATGCACGGGGGCGGTGGGGAACGGAGGCAAATCCGGCAACCCCCCCGGGACCGGCACCGGGACCGGCACAACGTCCGGCGCCGGCCCGACCGGAGCGGGAACGGGCAACGGCGGCGTCTCTTCCGGGGCCACGAACGCCCCGGGCGCGGCCGCGGGCGGCACGAGCAACGTCCCGGGCGGATCCTCGATGCCTGGCGTGACGAACCCCGGCACCAACCAGGGAACGACCGGTGGCACCGCCGTCCCGGCGGCCTGCGACGGGATCACCGCCCGCCGGCTGCGGCGGCTGTCGATCCGGGAGTACTCGAACGTGGTGACCTCGTTGCTCGGGGCCCCGGCCGGGACCGCGGCGACGGCGGCCATCACCGCCGAGCCCTCGGTGGATGGGTTCGACAACCAGGCCGGCTCGCTCTTCGTCTCGCCTTCCTTCCAGGGTGACGTCGCGGATCTGGCAGCCACGCTGTCCAGCCAGGTCGATCCGGCCACGCTCGCACCGTGCACGCCCGCGGCCGGCTCTCCGGCCTGCCTTCAGACGTTCATCCGCTCGTTCGCCGCGAAGGCGTACGGGCGGCCCATCGCCGATGACGAGCTCACGCGGGTCAACACCATGGCGAACATGGGTCAGGACTACGCGACGCAGGTCCGGCTGGTGGTCGAGTTCATCCTGCAGTCCCCCGGCCTGCTGTACGTGAGCGAGCTCGGCGCACCGACCGCTCCCGCCGTTTCCGGCCAGACCCTCGCGCTCACCCAGTACGAGATCGCGTCTCAGCTCTCGTTCATGCTGACGGGGAACCGGCCGGACGCCACCCTGATCAAGGCCGCCGAGACCACCGGCTTTGCCAAGCCGACGGACATCCTCGGCGAGGCGCAGCGGTTGCTCACCAGCGACACCCGGGCCCAGGACGCCCTGACCCGCTTCGTCAACGGCTGGATGGACATGAGCCCGCTCACGGACGCCCCCAAGGATCCGACGATCTACCCGACCATCACCCCCGCGATCCAGACGGCGATGCAGCAGGAGTACGACCAGTTCGTCAAGGCGCAGCTCACCGGCGACGGCACCCTCTCGGCGCTCATGCTGGGGACGAGCGCCAACGTCCCGGCGGCGCTCTCGGCCATCTACGGCTCCGACCTCTTGCCCACCGGCCTCGACCCCACCAGGCGGAAGGGCATCCTGTCGCTTCCGGCGGTGCTCTCGGTCCACTCGGCCCCGGACAACTCCGGTCCGGTCGAGCGCGGTCTCCTCGTGCGGCGCCAGTTGCTCTGCCAGTACGTTCCGGGCCCGCCCCAGAACGCGCTCGACAAGATCGCCGCCAACCCGATCGACGCGTCGGACAAGACCTCGACCACGAGGCAGAAGCTCGAGGCCCACCTCAACGAGCCATCATGCGCCGCCTGCCACGCCACCTTCGATCCGATCGGCTACGGCTTCGAGCAGATGGATGCGATCGGTCGCTTCCGCACCACCGAGAACGGCAAGCCCGTCGACTCGAGCGGAATGCTGACCGGCACGGCGGCACCGGACGGCTCGTCCGTCGATGGCCCCTTCCAGGGGACGGTGCAGCTCGCGACCAAGCTCGCGCAGAGCAAGGTGGTCGAGGCCTGCATGACCGAGCACTTCTTCAACTTCGCCCAGGCCCGGGCCACCGTCGCGAGCGACACGTGCGTGATCAACGACTGGACGGCCAAGTTCTCTCAGGGAGGGGGACACATCAAGGATCTGGTGCTGAACGCCGTCGTTCACCCCAACTTCGCGAACAGGAAGGACGACCGATGAGCTCCTCCAAGAATCTCCAGTTCTCGCGGCGGACGCTGATGCGGGCCGCCGGTTCGACCCTGGTGTTGCCGGCGTTCCTGAAGAACGCGTTCGCCCAGACGGCGGTGACCCGGCCGAACCTGGTCCTGCTGATGCAGACCAACGGGACCCATCAGGCCAGCTTCTGGCCGACCGGAACCGCGTGGACGTCGGAGATCCTGGCCAGCATGTTGAAGGATCCCATCGTCGGGCCGAAGACCACCCTCATCAAGGGCATCAACCTGAACAAGCAGGGCTCGCCCGAGGGGAACGGCCACGACTGGGGCTGGCATGGCCTGTACTCGGGGGTGGACAACGTGGGCCGGGCCGGCGGGGGGCCCAGCCTGGACCAGATCCTGATCAAGAAGCTCAACTTCACGAACCCGTTCAAGAACATCCACTGCGGCGTCATCGCCGAGAACCACAGCCTCATCAATCCCGGTCGGGCGTCGTTCTCGTATGCCGCCGCCGGGCTCCAGGTCCCGTGCGAGACGGACATCTACGCGCTGTACACCAAGGTGTTCGGGGCGATCCCCACCGCGCCGGCGCCGAGCACCCCGGCGACCGCGGCCTCGAACGCCTCGGCGGTCGCGGCCGCCACGCTCCGGCTGGCCCAGCGCAAGTCCGTGCTCGACACGGTGGCGGCCGACCTCACCTTGCTCGAGGGGCGCCTCGGGGCCAGCGAGCGCGCGAAGGTCGACGCGCACCTGACGGCGGTTCGGGACTTCGAGAACCGGCTGTCGAGCACGGTGAGCACCGGCGCGGGCGGCGCGGTCACCCGACCGGCCTCGTGCTCCACGGTGAAGCCCTCGCAGACCGGCGTCTCGCTGACCACTCAGCCGGACGAGGCCAACGCGAACACGCTGATGCACCTGTTCATGGAGTTCATCGGGAACGCCCTGGCGTGCAACATGGTGGGTGTGCTCACGTTCCAGTTCGGACGCGGCGGCGGACACTTCCACTACCAGTGGCTGAACCTCCCTGGCATGCCGACGGACTTCCACGACCTGGCGGCGCACAAGGACAACGGCTCGGACGCGACCGCGGCCAGCCTGATGGTCGGCGTGGCGCAGTACTACGCTGGCCTCGTCACCGAGCTCGGCAACAAGCTGGCCTCCTTCCCTCAGGCCAATGGAACGACGGCCCTCGACAACTCGCTCGTGTGCTGGGGCAACGAGCTCGCCACGGGACCGCACGGCATCAACGGCTACCCGATCGCCTTCGTGGGCGGGGCGGCCGGGAAGCTCAAGCGCACGGGGTACATGGTGGACTCGGGCACGCAGATCCATCAGCGCCTCGGGTGCACCATCTCGAATATCATGGGCGATCCGGTGGCGGGCTTCGGCTGGGTCCCCGATTCGGGGCCCTTCGTGGGCCTCGATCTGGCCTGACACCCAGGCCCCCGCCGTCACCGATCGCGCGAAGCCGATCCTGAGGGACGGCGCACGAGCCGGCTTGCGTTCTTCGACGTCGTTCCTATATTCGGACTTCGCCGAAGCAATTTGACGCAGCCTATGGCTCGAGCGACGACCTCACGGAAGGGCACACGACGAATGGAATATCTTAGCCGGACCCAGCGGGAACAACGGAAACTCACCTTCGCCTTGTTTGCAGCGATGACCTGCGCGGCGGGGTTCGCCTGCTCGAGCAGCAGCAGCGGAACCGGGGGCAGCAGCGGAGCGGGCGGGAGGGGTGGCGCGGGCGGTCTGGCGGGCGGTCACGGTGGCGTGGCCGGCGGAGCGGCGGGGGGCGCGGCGGGGGGCGCAGCCGGCGGTGGTGATGCGGTCGGAGGTGCGGCGGGCGCGGGTGGGACCGCGGGCGCTGCCGGTGGCCAGAGTGGCGCACCGAGCGCGGGCGGTGCCGGCGGCGATACCTCCGGAGGGGGAGCCGGGGGCGTGGACCTCGGAGGTGCCGCCGGGCAGGTGGCCGCCACGGATGGTCCGGCCAACCAGGGACCGGCGTTCCCCCACGCGACTGGAGACGCCACCCGCGGCCTGCAGGTCTTCCGCTACGAGACCTTCGGGAACGAGGGCTTCTGGACCGATGCCGTGAGGCTCCCCCAGGGTATCGTGGCGGCGGGCCTGACGCCCAAGCAAGTCCTTCAGTTCGGCCTCAGCGTGGACCTGGACGCGCTCGGGGACACGCTGAAGGCCTCCCTCGCGACCGAGGTCGGAGCGTCCGGGCTTGACGGTCCCATGCTCAACGATCCGGCGACCACCCTCGCCCTGCTCGACGCCAATGCGGTGATCGGCCTCGTGGTGCACGACACCGACGCCGACGGCACCCTCGACGTCGCGAAGGGGGACAAGGTGGGGCTGAGCTGCGCCTCGTGTCACTCGATCACGGATCAGGCGCTTGCCGGTCTGCCCAACGGCGGTGGCATCGGCCACCGCATCGATGGCCTCGCCCAGACCAACCTCGACCTCGGTCACATCCTGGCGGCGGCCGCCAACTCTCGGGCCCTGTTTCCCCTGCTGCAGCTCCGGCTCGCCGCGCGCAACAACACCTCGGTCGGTCGGGCCCCGGATGCAGCCGCCATCACCGCCGACTCCACCGAGGACGACGTCGACGCCTACCTCACCAATCCCGCCTTCTACCCGGTCGGCACCTTCGATGCCCTCCCGGACGGAGTCGGCGGACCGACCCAGATTCCGCCGCTGTTCCGCACAGACTTCTCGGCGCCTTACGGGTCGGCGGGTCAGGTCGCTCGCCTCGACAACTTCAACAACTTCGTCTACACGACCGTCTTCGATCCGACCGTGCTGGTCACCGGCGACGGCATCAATTTCCTGAAGGCATCGGCGGGAGCCGACGCGGCCGCCGAGATCGCGGACAGCTACCAGCGGGTGTTGACCGCCACCGGCGTGCGCGGACCGGCCGCGACCACCGTGGGCACCGGCTTCCCGTTCGTCACGGCCACGCTGCCGGCGGGCACGACCGCCGGGACCGAGCCCGCGCCGACCGGCCGACGGGTGGACGAGCAGAAGCTGCGCGACCTCAGCGCCTACACCGACGGCCTGCATTCACCCATCGGCACGGCCAGCGACAGCGTGGCGGTCACCCGCGGGCGGGATGCCTTCCGCACCGCCGGATGCATCGCATGCCACAACGTCAGCCAGGCGCGGCGGGTGCCGTCGCTCGTCGTTCCCGAGCTGACCGTGTTCCCGGGCTACATGCCGACCGTGATCGCGGCACGGCCCGCCACCGCGCCCTACCGGTTGACCGACTACTCGGCCATCCAGGACGATCCGGCGTCGTCGTTCGATGACGATGTGGTGGTCGCGGACGCGAGCCCCCGGGGCGAGGTCCGGGGCGCGGCCCTTCCGCTGCTGATGGATCTCGGACGGAAGACCACCTTTCTTCACGACGCTTCCGTGACCACGCTCGACACCCTGCTCGACTCCGGGCGGGGCGCCACGGCACCCCATCCCTTCTACGCCGACATGCGGGCGCGGACGGACATCATCGAGTTCCTGAAGAGCCTCGAGGACACGCGGTAGCCAGGGGCGGGGGGGCGGCCCGCCCCCCCCCATGGACCCCACCGTGAGGCGGCCTCTGGGCTCCGCGAGGGGGGGGCGACGTCAGGGGTCGGAGGATGGGGTGAGCTCGAAGAGCTCGATCGAGGTCCGGCCGACCCGGCTCGTGTCGTAATACGCATACCCGGCCACGCCGAGGGCGCCCACCACGGGCAACCAGCGGGCGAGCCCCTTGGCCATCCACCTTCTGGCGAGCCGCATGCCGAGCTTGTGGGCGAGGGCCCGCAGGAGACGCAGGGGGGCCCGACGTATCGACAGCCGCTCACCGACCTGATCGACGAGACCCCGGACCAGCTGGGCGCTCGCGTGCCGGAACAGGCAATAGAGCATGTGCTCGCGGGTCACCGAGCCGGTCCTTCCGAAGGCGCCCGCGACGTCGGCGACCAGCTGGGCTTGCAGACGCCACACCGCCAGGAGGTCGGGAACCATGAACGCCAGGCCGAGCGGGCCCGCCGGCAAGGCCATCGCACCGGAGACAGCTGCCGCCTTGCCGGCGGCGGCGCGCACCAGCTCCTCGGCGCGCGCCCGCGCCGGTGCTGCGCCCGTCGAGATCTCGGTGGTCACGGGAATGGCGGTGACGAGCTTCAGGATGGCACGGGCGATCCGGGTTCCCTCGGATCCCTCGTCGGTTTGACCTGAGATTTTTCGCATGTTGGCCTCTTCGGGGCGGCGTTCGGTTCACGGGGTCGGTCCCCAAGTCTACTCGGCCGTTTCACGCGCGCTCCGAAACGCGGGTCCTCGAAGCGGTGCGTTCGGATCCATTCCACGCGACCGCGGGGATTGCGGTTGCCTTTCTGCGTCGGCGCGAACGTGCTGCACGCGTCGGCTCCGATGCTATAGCTCCGATCGAGCGTCGCTTCTTCATCCCTTCTCGCGTTGAGACCGACACCGGTGAGGTGAGATCATGTGGCCAGTCGCGAAGCGGTTCCGCGTATCGTCAGGGCTGGTTGGCGGTCTCTGTCTGACGTTGGGCGCGTGCTCGGCTGGGTCGCTCACGCCCGCCGACGGCGGCGTGGTCTCGACCGCGGTCGGCACGGGGGGAGGCGCGATGGCGCCCGCGACCGGCGGCGCGACCGGCGGCGCGACCGGCGGAATGCTGGGAGGGGGGGGCGTTCCCGTGGCGGCATCGGGCGGCGCGACCGTCACCGGGACCGGAGGCGTGAGCGCCGCCCCGGGTGGTGCACCTGGCCCGGCAGCCGCCGGAACGGGTGGGACGCCGCCGCCGGGGGCCGACGCCGGCCCGGACACCGCGCCCTCGCCGCCACCCGCCGACGCTTCCGTGGGGCGGGAAGTGGCCGCTCCGATCGGGGACGGGGCCTTCCCGTTGCCGGCGCCCGGTACCAAGCCCACGGTCTATATCGCCGGGGATTCCACGGTCTCGACGTACGCGCCCAACGCCAGCATGCAACAGGGATGGGGCCAGCGCATCCAGGAATGGTTCACCGCCGACGTCATCTTCGTCAACGAGGCCATCGGGGGTGAAAGCTCCAAGTCGTTCATCGACCAGGGTCACCTCGACGAGATCCTGAAGGTGATCAAGCCGGGCGACTACCTGTTTGCGCAGTGGGGCATCAACGATCGCTCCGTGGCCGGTCCGGATCGCGCCACCGACCCTGCCACCACCTTTCGAACCTACCTGAAACAGTACATCGACGGCGCGCGCGGCAAGAACGCGATACCGGTGCTGGTCACGCCGACCCCGCGCCACCAGTTCGTCAACGGCGTGTTCCAGAATGGGTTCCCGGAGTACTGCGCCGCGATCCAGGCGGTGGGGACCGAAACCAACACCCCGGTGGTCGATCTGCAATCCCGGGGGCTGGCGTATTACACCATGATCGGCGATGCCATGGTCAGCTCGACGATCTCTCTCGATGCGCTGCACTTCAAGGCGGAAGGCGCGAATCAGATGGCCCGGCTGGTGTCCGAGGGCGTCAAGGATCTGGGCCTGCCCATCTCGCAATACGTGAAGTGAGGTCGACCCGCGGTCCGTGAATGGGTCGGCGGATGGCGCGTCTCGGCCCCCTTCACCGTCCGGTCACGGCGCCCGGCAATAGCGCGCGAGCGTGTTGTCTTGGAGGATGGCGACGAGGTCGCCGTTCGGCGCGAAGGTCGCGAAGGTCGCGTTTGAATCGAAGACGATGGATTCGTTCGTGGGCAGGTGCACGAGGGTGTTGCCCGAGACGATCCAGTTGCCTTCGGGCGAGAAGCGCGCGTGTGTCCCGGTGAGGCCCGGCAGCGACCGCACCAGCGTGCCGTCCGAAGCGGAGTGGACGGCATGCGCGCAGCCCGTCCCGAAGCTGGGCCCGTCGCACCCCGACACGAGGAGGGTCTTCTCTCCCGGGGCGAACTGGACGTCCCGAAAGAGGTCGGCCCCCGAGGCTGGCACCGCCACCGGGGTGACCTGCGCCGGCCACACCGGGGACCCATCGCGGGCCCGGTAGAGCCCGGGTCCGGACGTCGCGACCAGGCTCCCATCGCCGTTGAAGCTGGCGCGTTCCACGCAGCGAGGCGTCGGGAGCATCGCCCCGGGCTGCAAGCCTGTGCGCGCCAGGATGGCTACGCCTGCGTTCCACCCGCCGACGGCCAACCACTGGCCGCTGGTCGAGAAGCGCGCCAGGGTGAAGGAGCACAACCCTGCAGGAACGTTGGGTGGGGGCGGTTGGGTGTCGCGCTCGACGCCGTCGTCGGCGGAGAAGATGCCCCACCAGTCGCCCGAGAGCACGAGCTCGCCGCCGCTCGACGAGAAGCTGGCGTCGAGGGGAATCGATTGGGCCAGCTCCCGGATCGGCACGGAGGACGCGAAGGTCGTGGAGAGGCGCCAGAGCGTCGCGACCAGGGTCGTGCCTGCGACGAGACGATTTCCGTCGGGCGACACCGCGAGCACGGAGGGCAGGTTGGTCGGCCCAGAGGGTTTCACCGCGGGGAGCGCTCCGAAGAGCCGCCTCGCCGACGGCGCTCCATGCTCCGCTCGCCCGGCGCTCCCCGTGCGAGCGGAGATGGTCCCGACCTGCATCCCCGTATCGTCAATAGACGTGGGGGTGGAGGTGTCGAGGGCGGTGTTGGTCCAGTGCCCCAGGGACATGACGTTGACGACCTCGTTGCCGAAAAGAACCAGGTCGCCCGACTCGGAGTAGACGATGGGAGGCTCGATCGAATATCCGACCGCCCCGGGCACGGCCCCGGGCGCCGCGGGAAGGGTGACGTCTGCCGGGAGCGACGCCAGCAGGCTGCCGTCGGCCGCCCAGAGGACGTCGACCAAACCGGGGACGGCGCGTCCCGCCAGGGTGTCGACGCGAGGCGAGACCAGGATGCCCCGCGGATCATCGAATCCGGTCTGCGCGCTCGCCAGTTGCATGCCCGCCGGCACCTCCAGCGGCACCGTCGAGTACTCGAGGCCCGAAGGGGCCCAGCTCTTCACGATCGGCGGAGTGCCGAACTCCGCCGTCAGGATCCGGCCGTTCCTCATCCCCGCGGAGCTGAAGTTTCCCGCCAGCTGAGTCGCGAGCGCCCCGTCGGCCGTTTGCCACACGCAAAGCGACTTCTGGTCCCACGCGAGGACGTGGTCGCCTTCCGCCGAGAACCGCACGGTGTTGCCGGTGCAGGCGCTGCTCACCTTCATCTTCCGAACCATCGCGCCGGTGGCGACGTCGCGCACCCGTGCCACGCCGGCCGCCACCTCCGCCAAGGTGGTGCCATCTGGCGAGAACGCGATGCTCTCTGGCGGGTTGCCGGCCGCGCGGACGGTCTTCGGGGCGCTGTCGTCCTTGGGGTAGAGCAGCACCCGGCCATCGTCGTAGAGCACGGCCAGCGCATCGCTGGTCGGTGGAAAGATCGCCTGCAGGGCGCTGGCTTCCACCGGTGCGATGGACCCACACGACGTCCAGCGCCACAGGCGCGAGACCTGAGGGTCGACCGGGGTGAACGGAGCCAGCCCGGTCGGGCCACCGCTCGCCGCCCCGCCCGTGACTTGGCTTCCGCCAGGGCCCCCGCCCGCGCCCGGTGAGCCGCCGATCCCGCTGCCCGCTGCGCCGAGAGGCAGAGCCCCCGCGCCGGCGATCGACGTCGACCCGCCCCAGCCGGCGCCGCCGCTGCCGGTCGCGGGGCGCGTGCTCACGCCGCCACCTCCGCCGGCCGCGCCGGTCCCCTTGCTGGTATCCGAGCCAGCGACGTGGCTCGAGCGGCTACACCCGAACAGGCACGACGAGAGAAGCAGCGCCCAAGCCACGCGCGGCGAGCGTACGTCCGCGCTCGGCTTCGCCGCGCCCTTTGGCCCCACATCCGGCTTCGGAGTCATGAGCACGTTGGCCTCCCTGGGATCGTGACCCGCGTTCACGGGGTCCGGCAGTAACGGGCGAGGGTGTCGTCGCCAAGGATGGCGACGATGTCGCCGTTCGGCGTGAAGGTCGATATGGTCGCGGTCGCATCGAAGACCACCGATTCGCGCGTGGGCACGTGAAGGGCCGTATTGCCCGAGACGATCCAGTTGCCCTCGCCCGAAAAGTGGGCGCGCGTCGCCCCGAGCTCCGGGAGGTTGCGGATCAATGCACCGTCGGACACGGAATGAAGCGCGTGGGTGCACGCGGTGCCGGAGTCCAGCCCGGCGCACCCCGACACGAGGAGCGTGTCTCCGCCAGGGGAGAATTCAACGTCGCGGAAGAGGTCTGTTCCCGCGGTCGCTGCGGGCGTGGGGACGATCTGGGCTGGCCAGACCAGCGACCAGTCGCTGGTTCGGTAGAGCTCCGGGCCCGGCAGTGCGAGCAGGCGCGCGTCGGAGCTGAAGCTGCCGCGGTCCATGCAGTGCCCCGTCGGGAGCGCGGTGACGGGTTGAAGTCCGCTGCGCGCGAGGATGCGCACCGCGGGGCTGTTGCCCCCCAAGGCCAGCCAGTTCCCGTCGTTCGAGAACCGCGCCACGGTGAAGACGCAGTCGACCGGGGAGGCCCCGGGGGGCTGGAAGGCGACCGGGCCCAGGTCTCGCAGGGATCCATCGTCGGACGAGAACACCGCCCATCCGTCCCCCGAGGACAGGACCTCGCCGCTGCTCACCGAGAAGCTCACCTCGAGTGGGCTCTCCTGGGCGAGCTGGCGAATGGGCACGGAGGCCCCGAAGCTCGGGGCCACGCGCCAGAGCAGGACGCCGTCCGAGGTGGCGGTCGCGAGCCGCGCTCCGTCGGTCGAGACGGACAGGGAGCTCGGCAGCCGGCCGGGGGACGAGGGCCTCGACGCGGGCAGCGATCCGAACAGCCGCCTCGCCGCGGGAGCCCCGCTCTGCGCTCGGCGCGCCATCGGATAGGGGACGCCCGCGATCTGCCTGCCGGTCTCATCGATCGACGTCGGGGTCTCGTCGTCCACCGCGGTGTTCGTCCAGTGCTGCAGGGAAGCGACGTCCACGACCTCGTTGCCGATGAGGACCAGGGCGCCGGACCCGGAGTAGACCAGGATCCCGAATTTCGGATCGGTGAGGAGAACCGACGGGAACGAGGCGAGCAAGGCTCCGTCCGCCGACCAGAGCTGGGAGAGTCGGTCGGGGTAGACCGCCAGCCCCACGATGGTGTCCGCGCGGGGCGAGACGACGACGCCCTGGAGGCCGGCCAGCGCGGTCGCCGCGGACACTTCCAGGGCGATCTCGGACGGGACGAGCCCGGGGAGCGACCAGCTCTCGACGCGGGGAGCAGCGCTGCTCCGCTCCGAGGCGAGGATGCGGCCGCCCTTCATGGCCGCGGATGCGAAGTTGCCCGGCAGCTGGAACGCGAGCGCACCGTCGGTCATCTGCCACCCGCACAGCGAGGTCTCATCCCACGCGAGGACATGGTCGCCCTCCGCGGAGAACCGCAGCGAGTTGCCGCCGGTGCAGGCGCTGCTTGCCTTCATCTCCTGGGCCACCGCTCCGGTGGCGACGTCGCGCACCCGCACGACGCCCGCAGCCATCTCCGCGAGCCAGCGACCGTCGAGCGAGAACGCGATGCTCACCGGCGGGGCGCCACCGTCGGTCGGCCGCAGGGATCTCGGAGCGACGCTGTCGTCCGCGGGGTAGAGGAGCACCCTTCCGTCGTCGTAGAGCACCGCGAGGGCGTCCCCGGAGGGCGGGAAGATGGCCTGCACCACGCTCGCGGTCATCGGCGGAATCGACCCGCAGGGCTGCCAGCGCCACTGGCGGGAGACCTGCGGATCGACGGGGACGAACGGGATGGCGCCCGGCGCGCCGGAGGTTGCGCGCCCGCCGGCGCCAGGTCCGGCGGTCGACGCGGGCAGACCAGGGTTGCCTCCGGACACGCCGGTGCCGGTGCCCACGGGCGGGCTCGCCCGGCCACACCCGGCGAGACAGGAGAGCAGCATCACCGCCGCGCGCCGAGAGCGAGCGGCGGGGAACCTGGATGAACGACCTGCCGATGTCATTGCCACCCCCGGTTGATTGGCGCGTTCGCTGCCAGCGCGACGCGCGGAGACACCGTCACGGCCAGAGGATACCAGAGGCCCGAGCCCACGAGCGCTGACGTCGACTGCGCCCGCCTCGAACGGCGATGTAGGATAGACACATCGCCGCCCGGGGAGGCGCGTCCACCATGGGTGAATCCTCAGATGCGACCGATACCAGCTCGCCCTGCGCCGCCTGCGGGGGATTCCTGGGGCCGGAGACCTACGCGTACGCCCGTCGGAGCTTCCTGGCCCTGTTCTGTTCCCCGACCTGCCTCGAGCTCGCGGAGCGCGCGCGCAGCGCCGTGCACAGGACGGCGTGGGTGCGTTCCGTCAGGCACTGGTCGCTCGCGCTGATCTTCGTCGGCGTCGTCTTCACCCGGCACCGTCCGCCTCCGCGTCACCCGCTCGCGGCGCTCGCACGCACCGCGCCTGCGCGCAGCGGCGTCGACGCGGGCCTCGCGCCGCTGCCTGCAGGATGGTTCGGACCCGACTGGCCCCCGAGCGAGATGAGCATGCTGGCGGCCCTCGGCCGAGACAGCTGGGTCCATCCGCTCGCCGGTCCGGTTCGCCGCATGCCGCGCAGCGATTCGAGGGTCTTCGGGGCGGTGCGGCCGGGCGATCGCGCGGTGGAATGCCGCAACGGCCACTGCGGGGTGGATCTCGGCGGGGAGATCTGGGGCGAGCACGTGCATGCGGTCCACGACGGCGTCGTCGACTGGGTTCAGCGGGGGCCTAACCCGGATCACGGGGGCCGCTTCGTGCGCCTCTCCCACCGGAACGGGACCCTGTTCACCCAGTACTTTCACCTGGCGGCCATTCCCCGGGAGATCGAGCGGGGCAGGCTCGTCAAGGGCGGAGAGGTGATCGGGCTGCTCGGCGACACCGGCGTGAAGGAGTCTGCGCCGCACCTGCACTTCACCATCTCGGTCCGCCCCGCCAAGGATTGGCCCGAGAAGTACATCGATCCAGAGCCGCTCATTGCCCTGTGGCCGCTGCGCGTCCCCATCGACGGCAGCGAGCTGGGACTCGTGACCACCCTCGGAGAGCCTGGAGTTCCGCTCGGCTCGGCGCTGCTCAGGCCCGGGCGCAAGCGGGCGGCCGCCGACCCGCGGCGAGCGCCCGCCGCGGCGGCCGCTCAACAAGGCCCGCGGGCCGCGCCGGCGGGCGAGGGCGAGGAGGACGCCCCCGCCGGGCAGACGGGGAGCCCCGAAGGACGGAGCCCCGAGGCGCCGAGCCCGGAGACGCCGAGCCTGGAGGCGCCGGGCCCCGAGGCGCCGGGCCTCGAGGCTCCGAGCGAGGAGGAGTGAACGTGCCGGAGATCGACGTCATCTGCATCTCCTGTGGGCGCACGCTGCTCGAGTCCGAGCGGGTGATCTTGGTGCGCGGGAGGTCGCGGGAGGCCCTCTGCTCCGAGATCTGCCTGCGCGAGGCGATCGAGGATCGGCGGCACGCGCGCGCGGCCGCGACCCGTCGCTGGTGGACGCGGGTCGCGATGGTGGTCGTCCCCCTCGCCGCCGCGGCGGCGATCCGCCATCGCTATCACGCCCCGCGGCCCGAGGTGATCGTCGCGGAGCCGCCTCCGCCTCTGCCGGAGCCCCTCCGCCCCGAGCCGATTCGATACGGACCCGCCTGGCCTCCGACCAAGGCGGACTGGAACGAGGCGTTCGAGCGATCGCGCTGGGTGTTCCCGTTGCCGGGCCCCGTCCGTCGCCCGAGCCGGGCGGCTGCGCATCGGTTCGGGTCCGAGGCGTCACCCGCAGGGCACGTCGCCGAGTGCGAGGACGCCGGGCGCTGCGCGGTAGATCTCGGCGGCGAGCTGTGGGGCGAGCACGTCTATGCGGTTCACGATGGCGTGGTGGATCGCGCGCAGGGGGAGGGCGGTGACGGGCTGGGTGGCCTTCATGTGCGACTGGCCCACTTCGGTGGCATGGTGTTCACGCAGTACCTCCACCTGGCGGCGATCCCCCGTACCATCACCCGTGGCGCCCGGGTCAAGGCCGGCGATCTGGTCGGCCTCGTCGGCGACACCGGCACCGATGGCGCGCCGAGGCATCTGACCTTCACGCTCTCCATCCGTCCATCGAGCGCGTTTCCGGAGGTCTACCGGGATCCGACGGAGTGGATCGGGCGATGGCCCCTTCGCCTCGAGCCTCATGGGTCGGTGGCGGGGCTGGCCCCGCCCCACGAGGAGCCTGCTTCCGGCCGACATGGACGGCCAAGGTAGGCGAACGATAGGCGAGCGATGGGCGAGCTAAGCAATGCGGGCAGCGGCCGACAAGCCGGCCCGATGACGAAGCCGCGCCGAGAACCGCGCCGGAATGTACTTGTGCGTACGTGAGGAGCGGAAGCGCAGGCCCGGCGCAGCCAGCGGGTCGGATCGTCGGCCGTCCTCCAATCGGACGCTCACCGAACGGCATTGGAGGCTATGGGTGGAGGGAGTAGTAGGCGCCGAAGACGTTGGCCACGTCCATGACGGCGGGGCCCGTGGTGGCGTTGGCGTCGGGCGCGTACTGCGGGGCGCTGCCGTTGCCGATGAAATCGCTGCATTTCGGGACCTCGAAGTGCGGGGTCGAGAACACGAGCCCGGGATACTTGGCGGGCATGGCGTCGAGAGCGACGTACCCGGCGGCCGGGATGACGGTCTCGCTCGACGTGGCGTTCTGCCCTGGGCACGCCTGGTTGCCCGGAGCGCTGGTGGTCGGCATGAGCTCGATGCGCTTGACCATCGGCCAGAGCGTCAGGATGTTCTTGATGATCCCGGCAAAGTCCGCCTCCCACTCGGCGGCCGTGTTCTCGGTCCACTGGGTCGCCATGAAGAGCACGCGATCGGGGGTGGCCGAGCCGCTGGCGCATGGATGGCTCACCGGGGTCTTCCAGGCAGAATCACCGGGCATCGCCCACACGTTGGTGTAGTGGTGTGCGACCATGATCAGCTCCCACCTCGTGGCGTCGATCCCGGGATAGGTCAAGAAGCCCCCGTTGAACCACTGTCCCATGGTGGAAGGGCCCACCAGCAGATTGCAGGTGAAAGGCCCGGAGGCGCCGCCTGTCGCTCCACCTCCGTTTCCTCCCCCTCCGCCGCCAGCGCCGCTACCGCCGCTTCGACCGGCCCCCCCGGACGCGCCGGCCACCGCGCCCCCGCCGTTGCCGTTGCGCCCGCCGGTTCCCGCCCCCGCACCAGCATCATCGCCCGGCGCGGAATCGACTCCACCGTCGACGACGCCGACACTGGCACCGTTGGCCCCGCCGGCACCGCCCGCGGCCTGGCCGCCCGTTCCGCTGCCACCCGACCCGGGACCTCCCCCGGTCCCGATCACCGCCGCGCCACCGGTGGCGGCCCCGCCGGGCGCTCCACCCGACCCGGAGCTGGCGACTCCGGAACCACCACCGCTGCCGGTCGTCGCTGGCGGCGAAGGCACCGAGGCCCCTCCGCTGCAACTGGCCAGGAGCCCGACGACGAGCACCACTCGAACCGCAACTGGAAGGGGCATGAGTGAGTCAGTAGCCCATCCGGGCCGTCGAGGACCACTGAAATCGATCGCCGTCACTCCGCGGCGTGGCCCTGCCATCGGCTCCCCCGTCCAGCAAGCCGTGAATGGGCGGAGTTACGAAAGTGTGCTAGCGATCGGATCGACGTGTCGCACCGCCCGGCTCGATCGTGCCTGTCCGGTTGGCTGGCCTTGGGCCTGCTCGGCACCATGGCCTGCAATTCGGGGTCCGCCGTGCCCGCCGGCACCGGGAGCGGCGGTAGCGTCGCCTCTGCCGGGGGGCATCCGTCGGATGCTGGCGTGGCCGCGAGCGGCGGCCGCGACGGGACGGGCGGGGCGGCGATAGGCGGGGCGGCGACCGGCGGCGGGCCGGCAGCGGGTGGCGCGGGCGCGGGCGCGGTGGCGACCGGGGGCGTGTCGGTCGGAAATGGAGGAGCTGCCGCCGCACCGGGCGGAGCCGGCGCGGGGGGACGGGGTGGAACGGGCGTCGCCCCTGGGGCCGGCGCGCAAGGTGGCACGCAAAATGGCACGGGCGCTGGTGCTGGCATGGGTGGCGGCAGCGGTGGCTCGGGCCCTGGGGGCGCGCGTGGTCCCGGTGGCACGGGCGGGGCCGGCGGTGCAGCTCCCGCGAGGACGCTGCAGCAGCTGCAGAGCGATTACATCGACATGCGCTTCGGGATGTTCATGCACTTCAGCATCCTCACCTTCTGCGGCTCGCAACCGGGCGATCCGTGTCCCGGGAGCTGGTCGCAGGCCAACCTCGACATCACCAAGTTCAGTCCGTCGAGCAAGTACGACCCCGGCCAGTGGGCGGACGCCGCCGTCTCGGCGCACATGAAGTTCGGGGTGCTCACCGCGCGTCACCACGACGGGTTCGCCATCTGGCCGAGCGCCGCCGGGACCTTCAACGTCGGGCACATTCCCTGGAAGAACGGGCAGGGGGATGTGGTCCGAGACTACGTCGACGCCTTCCGCAGCCGGGGCCTCGCCCCCGGGCTCTACTACTCGATCTGGGACAACACCGAGGGCATCGGCAACGGCACCATCACCCCGGCGCAGCTCACCTACGTCGAGACCCAGCTCACCGAGCTCCTCACGAGGTACGGCCCCATCCCCATCCTGGTCATCGATGGATGGGCCTGGAAGACCGGGCACAACAAGGTCGCCTACCAGGAGATCCGCGAGCTCGTGAAGTCGTTGCAGCCCGGCTGCCTGCTCACCGATCACACCCACCTCGTCGATCCTTGGGAGGTCGACATCGTCAACTTCGAGGAGCCGAGCGGCGCCTTCGCGCCCGCGACCAACACCTACGCCGCCGAGCAGGACACCAAGATCAACGTCAGCGGTGGGAACGACTGGTTCTGGGCGCCCGATCTCGGCAACTTGCTCAGCGTCCCGGCCATCGTCAGCCAGCACCTCGCGCTGCTCGAGCCGCGCTGGACCAACTTCATCCTCAACTGTCCGCCCAACCGCGACGGACTGCTGGATGCGACGATCGTGTCGCGACTGGCCGAGGTGGGCGCCGCCTGGAGCCCGAACCCGAACCGTCCACCCTTGCCCGTTCAGACGCCCATCATCGAGCACCCGTACACCCCGGTCGCCGCGACCGCCACCAGCGGGACGGCGGCCAACGCCATCGACGGGCTCAACGACACCAGCGTGCATACCCTGTGGCAGACCGCGGGCGCGCTCCCGCAATCCGTGACCCTCGACCTCGGACAGACCCGGCCCGACGTGGGCATGCTGGCCTACCTGCCTCCGTACTCGCTCGCCGCCGGGGGCACCGGGATGGCCGCGGGGTCGATCACCAGCTACGGAATCCTGGTCAGCACGGACGGCACGACCTTCACGGAGGCGACCGCCGGGACCTGGGCCGCCGACGGCAAGATGAAGACCGTGGTGTTCGGACCGGTCGCGGCCCGTTACGTTCGACTGGAGGCGCGGGCGGCCATGGCGGGCGCCGCCGCCTCGGCGACCGACATCACCGTGGGCGCCAACCGCTAGTGCTCCTCCCGCGAAATAGCGACAACGTTGCGCCGCCGAGGCTTCGCCCCCGCTTCGTTGCTCCTCCTCGCAATACCAAGGGGTATTGGTCGTCGTCGCGCTTCGCGGGGACTTCGCCTCGACGGCGGATCATTGCCGCTATTTCGCGGGAGGAGACCAGTGCTCGGTGGTGGCCGAGAGGCGCGGGGGCGCGTGAACCAGAGCTGACACCCGATCGCGACGGGGGTGCAACCAAGCTGTCGCGATTCTTCGACGGCGTTTTCGACCGGCATACGTATCGTGCCGTGCGTGACACAGCCGACGGAGCCACTCGCATCGATCGTCGTTCGTTCGTTCAACCGGCTGCCGACCTTGTGCCGGCTGCTCGAGGCTCTGCTGACCCAGACCTGGTCCAACCTCGAGATCGTGGTGGTCGAGCAGAGCACCGAACGCCCGGTCGACGCCGCCGCCCGACTGGCGGAGCTGGCCCGGGATCGGCGGATCATCGTCCTTCGCCGGCCGCCGCTCGGGGGCGCGGCGGCCCGCAACGTGGGGGTCGAGCGCGCCCGCGGCGAGGTGCTGCTCTTCATCGACGACGATGATCTCCCCGAGAACGAGCACTGGGTGGCCCTGCACATGCGCGCGCTCGCCGAGGACCCGCGCTGTCTCGGGGTGAGCGGTCGCCACATCCACAGCGACGCGCCCAACCACCGCACCTCGCGGATCCTGGCGCTCCTCACCGGCACGCTCTCGTTCGATCCCATCCTCAAGATCTCGCTCACCTATGTGCAGCACGACCGCCACCAGCGGCCGGTGTATGCCCTGCACGGCACCAACGCCTCCCTGCGCCGCAGCGCCTGGCAGCGCTTCGGGGGGTGGGACGAGGACACCGCCATCGAGGACGAGGTGTCGTTTTGTTTTCGGGCGCTGCGCCTCAAGCGCCCGGACGAGTACTTCGCGTACGATCCCCGGCCGGGGCTCCTGCGGAACCGCGACGTGCCAGGGGGGCTCGGCAAGCGACACATGCGGCTCGGGGTGTTCTTCGGCCATTACCTCGACTACATCCACCGCATCATCGGGCGCTACCACCCGTGGCGGGTGCTGGCGCTCTACCCCTTGTACCTGGTGGTGGGCTACGCGATGGCGGTGGGAACGGTGTGGGTGCACTCGCGGCGCTACCGCTCGACCGTCGGGCGGGTCGGCGCCGCGGTCGGGTTGCTGCTGATGTTGCCGGTCCACGTCGGGGCCTCGTTGCTGCGCCTCGGCCATTCCACCAACGAGGTGGGCCAGGTCGCGGCGGCGCGGGCCGCCCGGGCGTCCCGGTCGGTGGCCACGGCGAGCGAGGACGCCAAGGACGCCGGGCTCCAGAGCCGAGCCACGCACGCCGCGGTCGTGGTCGGCGGGACCGGTCCCGCCGACCAGCCGAGCCGCGTCGCCTCGTCGTGACTGGCCAGGTGCAAGTGCAAG
>CAZIOH010000046.1:21499-48284 GCA_964540815.1 uncultured Myxococcales bacterium
GTGCAAGTGCAAGCGCGAGTGCAAGCGCGAGAGCAAGCGGTCGACGGGACGCCGCCCGCGGCACCCTGGCTGCGCCGCAACCTGGTGGTGAGCGCGCTCGGCGTGCCGGCGCGCGGGCTCCACCTGGTGGCGCTGCTTGCCATTTCGCACCGGCTCGGAGCCGCGACGCTGGGGCACTTCCTGGTCGGGGTGGGCCTCTTCGAGATCGCGGTGGCGGTGGTGGCCACGGGCTTCACCGACGGCACGCTGCTCTTCGTCAGCCGCGCCTCCGCGGGGACGACGCCCGCCTGGCCTGGGTCCGCCGGGTCCAGGGCAACCGGGCACACGCGCGAGGTGCGCGGGGCTCGAACGCCGTCCGTGGCGGAGGCGGCTCGGTCGGCGGCGCTCACCTCCGTGGTCGACGTGCTGGCGAGCGCCCTCGGTGCGGGGGGGCTCGCGGCCGCGCTCCTCGCCGGTGTGGTGACCGCCGTGGTCGCCGTCGCGGGCACCGTCGCGCCATTGGCCCTCACCGCGTTGCCGGGCGGGGCCCCGGTGGCGCAGCACCTGCGCGGCGCGCCTCACGCGGAGGTGCTCTCGGGGGCGCTGTTCCTGGCGTGGGCCGTCTTGCCGGCGCTGGTCAGCCGGGTGGCCTTCGCCGGCACCAGCGCCTTCCTGCGCCTGGAATGGGAGGCGTTGCTGGGGACGGCCGGGCCTCCGCTCGGGCTCCTGCTCGCCCTTCCCCTGATTCACCTGCACGGCGGCGCTGGCCCCGCCGAAGCTGCCCGCGCTCTCTTTGCCGCAATGTGGGTGGTCCAGCTCGGGATGGCCGTGCTCGGGCTCGCGGTGCTCCACCGGCACTTGCCACGCTCCGTCTCTCTGGGGTCGGCCACCTGGGCGGTGCTGCGCCATCCGCGGCGGCGGCTCCACCGTGGCCTCGCGCGCTTCGCGGTCCCCCAGGCCCTCAACATGGCGGCGACGACGTACATCGGCCGGCTCGGCCTCCTGGTGCTGTCGGCTTCCGGTGCGCCCGCCGCGGCCGTGGGGGCCTACGGCGCGGTGGCCGCACTGGTGCTCGAGCTGCGTCAGCTGCGTGCGGTGGTGAGCACCGCGGTCGGGGGCCTGGTGTCCCGCCAGCATGCCCTCGGGGCCCGCGCGGCCATCGCGCGCACGCTCTCCCGGAGCTCCGCCTGGATCGCTGCGCTCGCCGTTCCGGTGGCGCTCGGATTCGTGGTGGTCCGGCGCGACGTCGTGGCGCTGGTGCTGGCGCCGGACCAGGCGCTCGCGGGGGAGGTGAGCGACCCGCGGCGCCTCGTCCCCCTCATCCTGCTCATCGGCCCGCTCGTCAACTGCGTCGGCGGTCTGGCCGGCAATTTCCTGGTCTACCTGCTGCACAACCGCTGGAACCTGCTCAACGCCACGGCGGTGGCGATCCTCGACACCGCCCTCGCGTGGCTGCTCGTGCCGCGGCTCGGGGTGACGGGCGCCGCCATCGCGGGCACCCTCGGGATCGCCCTCCTCACGGTGCTCGAGAACCTCGAGCTCGCTCTGCTCGAAGGCATCGCGATCGAACCGCGCGTGCTGGCGGCCGTCGCAACCACCCTGGCGGCTGGAGCCCTGGCGGTCTCGGCGATCGAGCCAGTGGCTGCGCAGGTTGGACCGGCGGCGCGCGCGGGCATGGCTGCGGGGGTGGCCTTGCTCGCGGGGGCGCTCGCCACCAGCGGCATCCGGGCAGGGGGGCGGCCGCCCGTGGCTCCGGGACCTCCGGCGCGGACCGGGGCCGTCCCATGAACGACCGCCGTCGGGTGGCGGTCTTCACGACGGACTTCCTGCCGTACTCCCAGACCTTCATCCACGACGAGCTCGTCGGCCACCGGCGCTACCAGGCGGACGTCTTCTGTACGCGGCGCCTCGCCGCCAGCCGCGGCGGGCTTCGCGCCGAGTGTCCGGACCCGACCGTGTTCACCGGAGGCCGCATCTACGAGGCGACCCGTCTTTCCCCGGCCTTCGACCGTCGGCTGCGGCGTGGGCTTCGGAGCCAGCTTCCGGGTCGGCCTCACCCGGGCGGGTACGGGCTCATCCATGCACATTTTGGGGGTGGCGGAGTGTACGCGCTGCCCTTCGCGCGCCGGCACGGGCTGCCTCTGGTGGTCACCTTCCACGGCTACGACGTGCCGCTGCTCGCCAGCGGCGAGCGCCTGTACCCGAAGTACTGGCTCTACGGCTTGCTCGGCCCGGCGGTCCTGCGGCACCTCACCCTCGCGCTGTGTGCCTCGCGCGAGCTGCTCGAGATGCTGCGCGAGCTCGGCGTCCCACCCGACCGCCTGCGCCTTCATCCCATCGGGATCGACGTGGACCGGTTCGCCGAGCGCACCTGGCGGGACGACGAGCCGCCCGGGCCCGATCATCCCGACGCCAGCCTCCCACCCCTCGTCGCGATGGTCGGCCGCCTCGTCCCCAAGAAGGGGCTCGGCTACGGCCTGCGCGCCTTCGCGGCGGTCCGCCGCCGCCGTGGCGCGCGGGCTGGCGAGCTGGTGGTCGCCGGCGCCGGCCCGCTCCGAGCGGCGCTCGAACGAACCGCGCGGGACGAGGGTATCGCCGAGGCGGTGACCTTCGCGGGTGTCCTGCCCCACGCCGAGGTGGCCCGGTTGCTCGGGCGCGCGGCCGTCCTGATGGCTCCGAGCGTGACCACCGCCAATGGCGACCGGGAATCGGGGACGCTGGTCATCAAGGAGGCCAGCGCCGCGGGCGCGGTCCCGCTCGCCACCTGGCACGGCGGCCACCCGGAGATCGTCGACGATGGCCGCACCGGCTTCCTGGTGCCCGAACGCCACGTGGATGCGCTGGCGGATCGCCTCGACCAGCTGCTGGCCGATCCGGGGCTGCGGCGCCGGATGGCGGTGGCCGGGCGGATCAAGATGAAGGCGGAGTACGACAATCGCCTGCGGGTGGCCGCGCTCGAGGAGGTCTACGATACCGTCTGGCGTGGGCCGCCCTGACGCCGCTGGAACTGGCAGGCGGGTCGGAGGCGATGGTGATCGGCGATCGGACGCCCGTCGATCACAGGCCCAGGCAGCGGCCGATCAGCCGGAACCGCGTGGCGAGGTCGATTCCCTGGGCCAGGATCACCACGTGGGCGAGGGCGCTCGACCCCTGCGTGGCGAGGGTGGCGAGCAGGCGTCCCCCCGACCAGCGCAGGCCGCGATCGCTGCCGACCTCCTTGCCGGTGCGCTGCCACAGCCCGAGGCAGGCGCAGACCGCCAGCCCCTGCAGCAGGAAGTACAGGCTCTCGTCGCGCCAGCCGGCCAGCCCAACCTCGAGGTACTTCGAGCCGAACCACCCGCTGTGCAGCAGCAGCGCGCTCGCGAGAAAGGTGATGACCACGTTCCGGTAGCGGTGTCGACGGTTGCCGCCGAGGGGGAAGTACACCACCCGCAAGAGGAACTGACGGTTGTAGATCCCCCAGCGCCGCCAGAGCTCGACCGGGTTCCAGGCCAGGAGCGGCGCGCGAAATGGCGCGGGCAAGGGCCAACCGAACAGGCGGGCGACGAGGATCGGGACGTCCGCGGAGGCGGCGAGGAGCAGGTAGGTTTCGACGTAGCTCGCGGCGACGATGCACCACAGCCCGGCGCGCGATGTCTCGGCCAGCATCGCCGCCGACAGCTCGCGCAGCAGGAGCAATGGCTGGGGCAGCAGCGGATGGTGCCGGAGCCGCAAGAGCTGCAACAGCTGGATGCCAGCCACCTTGGCCAGGAACCAACCCAGCTGCTTGACGATCTCCGTCGCGCTGGTTCGCAGCGGGCGCCACAGCACGGTGGGCCCGAGGACCATCGGATTGGTCGCGTGGGTCGGGAAGAGATAGAGCAGCAGGAACGAGAGGGCATCGGTGTCGCGCGCCGCGCGGTCGGCTCGGCTCGGGGCCTCGGCCGAGGAGCCCGGGAGCGGGCCAGGTGCGCCTGCGCCCGACGCATCCCCTTCCGCGCTCGCGGTGCGCCGCACGGGATCGCTCCACCGGTGTCGCCACCACAACGCGCTGACGAAGAGAAGCAGGGCGAGGCTGGGCTCGTTCAGCCAGTTCCAGAGCCCGGGCGTATGGTAGCCGCGCGAGAAGGCCAGCTTCGGCAGCAAGAGGGCCCCGGCGAGGGCGGTGGCCGCGAACGCCCCCCGGTGGTCGCGGGCCACGGTCAGAACCAGCACCAGCGCCAAGAAATACAGACCGAAGACGGGGTTCAGCGCCATCAGCGCCACCACACCCACCAGGACCGCCGTCAGCCTGGCGCGCCGGGGACGCAGCTGGGCCGCGAGCGCCCCGGCCCCGAGCAATCCGAAGAGACCAACCGGCAGGCGGGTGCCGAGGCCCCGAGCGCAGCCGACCGCCACCACGACCATCACCGCCGCGATGAAGCCGGCGGTCTTCAGCGCGGTGCGCGGCGAGACGCCCGTCGATCCGGCATCGGCGGGTCCGGAGGGGGCAGCAGCCGCCGCCTCGGCCGCACCCACGTCCAGGCGCGGCTCCGCGTGCGCGCGCCCGTCCTGAGCATCGACCGCGACCGGCCGGGGGCCCACCAGCCCTGCAAGCGAGGACGACAAACCCCGAGGCTAGCGTCACCAGGTTGCAACCGTGCGACAGGCTGATGGACTCTGCGCACCGACTGAGAGACGGCGGGCGCGGACGACAGCGCTTCGGTTCGGTTCCGGGGCGGAGACGTTGCAGGGACGTGCGCCAGGGCCGAATGGAACGCCGGTAGGTTGTGGTGAGTCGCCTCCGTACACACTTGCTGTTGCTGTCTTCTTCTTCTTCTTCTTCCTTCGATGGCTGCCCAGGAGACCACGATGCGCAGGCTGCCTTTCCGCTCGAATCCACCTTCACTTTCTCTGTCCGGGTCGCCGCGTCGCCGCCGGCGCCTCGGCGTCGCTCTCGGAGCGGCCGGCCTGCTCGTGATGGCCTCCGCGGCGGCGCTGGCCACCCGCGCGCTGCTGGCGGCGGGGCCGATGTCCGACGGCACCGGCGTGACCCCGGAGGGATGGAAGATCACGCCCGCCGGAGCCCAGACGCCCGTGGGTGGCGGCCCTCTCGCCGTGGCCGTCACGCCCGACGGTGACCGCGTGCTGGTGGAGGACGCCGGGTACGGCCCCCACGCGCTCGTGGTGCTGGACGCCCACACCGGCAAGGTGCTCCAGACCTTCCCGGGGGCCGAGGATGGGACCCGCGGCTACTACCTCGGGTTGGTGATCTCCCGGGACGGTCGGGCGGCGTACGCCTCCGATGGCGCCGGGAGCGCGATCCACCGCTTCGCCATTTCTCGTGGGGCGCTGACCGAAGGCCGAGAAATCCCGCTGACCGCCGGCACCTGGCCAGCGGGCCTGGCCCTCTCCGACGACGGGACCCGCCTCCACGTCGCCGGGAACCTGACCGACGACCTGCTGACCGTCGATCTGCCTTCGGGCAAGGTCAGCGGGGACGTGGCGGTCGGTCACCTTCCTTACGGCGTCGCCTTGTCTCCTGACGGTCGCCGGGCGTTCGTCACCAGCTGGGGCGGCAACACCGTGACCGTCGTCGACCTCGATCGGGGGCGCGTGGTCGCGAGCCCGACGGTGGGGTCGCATCCGAGCGCGGTGGTGGGAAATCCCGCGCGCGGAGAGATCTACGTCGCCAACACCGACTCCGACACGATCTCGGTCCTCGACGCGCGCTCTGCCGCGGTCTTGCGCACCATCGACCTGCGGGACGGTCGGTCCGCGGCGCCAGGGAAGAGCCCCGATGATCTGGCCGTCACCAAGGACGGTGGGACGCTCTTCGTCGCCAGCGCGGGCTTCAACCAGATCGACGTCGTCGCGCTCGCGGCTCGCGGCGGTACCCGCGACAGCGCGAGCGACCACCTGCTCGGCGCCATTCCCACCGGCTGGTACCCGTCGGGGGTGGCCCTCGACCCACGCGCCGGCGACACCCTGTTCGTCATCAACATGAAGGGCCTCGGGATAGGTCCGGTCGCGCCCGACCAGTACATCGGCGACCTGCTCCAGGGGACCTTGTCGCGCATCGCCTTGCCGGAGCCGGCGCGCCTTGCGGCGTACACCCGCGAGGCCGAGAGCAACCTCTCGTATGCCGTCGAGGACGTCCGCGACCGCGAAGCCGCCGACTCGCAGGGGGCGCGGTCGGTGGTCCCGGCGCGCATCGGGGACCCGACGCCGATCCGTCACGTGATCTACGTGATGAAGGAGAACCGCACCTACGACCAGGTGCTGGGCGATCTCGATCGCGGAAACGGCGACCCACACCTGGCCATCTTCGGGCGGTCGGTGACGCCCAACCAGCACGAGCTCGCGCGGCGGTTCGTGACCTTCGACAATTTCTATTGCGATGGCGAGGTGTCGGCCGACGGCTGGACCTGGTCGAGCGCCGCCAACGCCAACACCTACAACCAGAAGAACTGGCCCCTCGACTACGGGAGCGCCGGACGCCTGTACGACTTCGGTGGCTTCGGCGACGCCGAGACCGCCGCCTTTCCCGGGAACGATCCCACCGAGTCCTTCTTGTGGGATCGCCTGAGCGCCAAGGGGATCAGCTACCGAAACTACGGGTTCTTCGTGAACGGGGCCCCGGTGGAGGTGGATGCGTCGATGGTGCACCTTCGAGGCAAGACCAGCCTCACGTATCCGGGCTGGGATCTGGATGTGCCCGATCAGGCGCGGGTCGACGACTGGCTGCGGGAGTTTCGGCGCTTCGAGCAGCAGCGCGCGATGCCCACGGTACAGTTCGTCTACCTTCCGCGGGACCACACCGTCGGCACCTCGCCGGGCGAGCCGACCCCGGCGGCGATGGTGGCCGACAACGATCTGGCGCTGGGGCGCCTGGTCGAGGCGGTGTCAGCATCGGCCTTCTGGCGCGACACCGTCATCTTCGTCCTCGAGGACGACGCGCAGGACGGACCGGATCACGTGGACGGTCACCGCACGGTGGCGCAGGTCATCAGCCCCTACACCCAGACCGGGAAGGTGGACTCGACCTTCTACTCGACGGTATCGATGCTGAAGACGATGGAGCTCATCGTGGGCGTCGCGCCCCTCACCGCGTTCGATGCCCGCGCGACGCCCATGTGCGCCGCCTTCTCGACCCACCCCGACCTGGCGGCCTATCGGTCGCTCACTCCGGAGATCTCCCTCACCGAGGTGAGCGCCGCGGATGCCCCTCTGGCCGCGCGCTCCGCTCGGCTGGACTTCTCGCGGCCCGACTCCGCGGATCCGCGCGTGCTCAACCTGGCCATCTGGCAGAGCGTGCGCGGGGGCCGCAGCGTGCCGCCGGCCCGCCATCTGGCGGCCTTCACGCCCCGGGGGGGCCGCACCCCGCGCTGACCCGGTTCCGAGCTCCGCCCGCCCCATGCCATTCGGGGTCCTGCGCTCACACCCCGCCGTACCAGTCGTATCCCTGGTCGGTCCAGTAGCCTCCGTTCGCCGCGGGCAGGAAGACGATCTTGGTCAGGTACTTGGTGTTCTTGTAGCCGAGCTTGACCGGCGCGTAGATGCGCGCCGGGGCTCCGAACGCCGGGTCGAGCAGTCGCCCATCCTGTCCGTAGACCACGAGGGTCTGCGGGTGCAGGGCGCTCTCGATGTCCCAGCTCTCGTGGTAGTCGTCGTCGAATGACTGGAAGTCCACGCATCGCGCGTCCGGGCTCACCCCGACCCGTCGCGCGATCTCGCGCAAGAGGACCCCGGTGCGCACCGCCACCGCCGACCAGCCTTCCACGCAGAAGTGCTCGAGGCGCATTTCCGTGCGGGGCAAGGCCTTGAGCTCGTCGAGAGACCATCGGGCGGGGCGACGAACCATGCCGCCCACCTCGAGGCGCCAGGGCCCCGAGGTGGACTCATCCCACACGGGGACCTCGTCGGCGATGAAGTACGACGGGAACCTCGGGCCCGCCGCGGTGGCGCCGGGCGGCGCGACGTTGGTGGCGCCGGGCCGGAACAGCGCGCGTTCCACGCGCTCGTTCCAGCGACCCATGCGCGCCAGGGCACCGTTCAGGCTCCGGGGGCCGTCCGAGTTGCACCCTCCGATGCCGAGAGGCAGCGCCGCGCCCGCCCCGGCGACCAGCCCGGCGGACAGAAAGGCACGGCGGTCCATGCCGAGCCGCTCGGAGGCGTGGCGCCGCGGAAGCCACAGGGATCTCACCGCGGAGCTCACGTCGGATCTCCTGACCCGCCGCCGCCGTCTGGCGGCGTCGCTTCCGTCGGCGTCGCTTCCGTCGCCTGCCCGAGAGGAGCCGGGGCCGAACCGGGCGGTGGCTCCGGGGAGCCGATCTCCGGTCGAGATCTCAGGTTGACGAAGGGGCGGGCATTGCGCAGCTCCGGAGATCGGGCCTGGTCGTAGCCGCCCGTGACGATCGAGCGGAGCGCGTAAGGATCCACCGCGAACACCATGAAGACGTGTCCCAGCGTGAGGACGACCAGCGTCACCATCACCAGGAAGTGCCAGAAGCGCGCCCAGACATAGCCCCCGAGGAGGTAGGTCAACCCCGAGAGCTGGACCGGCTTCCAGATGGCGAGGCCAGTGACGATCGCGGCCGCGCCCACCAACGGCATCGCGAAGTACGAGAGCCTCTGCAGGGCATTGTGCTTTCCCTGGTGCGGATGTTGGCGCCGGAGTCCGAGGTAGAACCTGACCATCTCGAGGGCGTCTCGCGCGATGCCCCGCCTCGGGGCCAGGTCACGCCACTCCCCGTGCAGGTAGATGAAGCCGAGGTAGGTGAGCCCGTTGAGGGCCAGGATCCACATCGCGGCGAAGTGCCAGTGGCGCGCGCCGCCGAGCCAGCCACCGAAGGTCAGCCAGTTGGGGATCTTGTGCCCCTCGAACGGATAGCAGCAGAAGCTCTCGCCCTTCCGCGCGAAGGCTGGGTAGGCGTTGAAGATGCGCAGGCCACTGCCGATCATGACCGTCAGGGCGAGGGCGTTCACCCAGTGGGTGACGCGGACGACGATGTGATGCCGTACCGGCATGCTGTTCACACGTTACCTCCGTCCAGCCGGTAGCCGGTAGCCCGTTGCGTGGTCGCGGCTTCGACGTTGCCTGCACGCCGCGCCGCAATCCGGGTCTCTCGACGCCGGACTGCGGACAGCCGGGTGGTGCTTACTTCTTTTCCATCTCACCCTTGGCGCCGCCCGCGCCACCGGCGTCCTTCTTCTTGCCCTTGTGCTTCTTCTTCATCTCGCCGCCGGAGCCCCCGGCTCCCATCTCGTCGGCGTGGGCCACGCGGGCCATCGTCCACGAGGTGGGAAGGCAGACTGCGAGCAACAACAAACAGCCACGGATCAGCTTCATGCGTCTTCTCCTGATTGAGTTTGGATTGCTTGCTCTCTTCACGAGAGCGGGAGCAGCATACCAACGCCACCGGGGGCGGACGCGCTGTTCGAGGTAAACACTCGGTCAAGCTCGCGCGCGCCGCGGCTCACCGTGAATTGACGCTGGCTCCCGCAGGCTCCGACATCCGGGGGCGGATGGGGGCGAGCGGTGCGCGCTCGTCGAGGTCCAAATGTTTCTGCTCGACAGAGATCCGAGCTCCCGCCAGACGGGATCGAGCTCGACGTTCGGGCGGGTTGGCGCCAGTGGGTGAGCTGGGCCCGATCGACAACGCCGTCCGTCTCGCCACCGTTCGAAGCCTGCGCCCGAATCATCGATCACGCCGCCCCCGAACTCTCCGCGTGTCGTCCGTCGCTCGTGAAGTCGTTCCGCCAGTGCTCGAGGTGGTGCGAAGCCCGGTCCTCGGCCTGGCCGCTGGCCGGGGCCTGGTCTTCGCGATAAGGTCCATTCGACAGCCCGAGGAGATCCCCCATGAGCTCGAATTCGTCCGAATCCCGCCCGGCCGACCCGAAGGACAGCAGGGCCAAGTCCGAGTCGAAGTCCGAGTCGAAGACCGACTCGAAGTCCGACTCGAAGATCGTCGAGCTCGACGATGGCAACTTCGAGCAACAGGTGCTCCGGTCGCCCGTACCGGTGCTGGTGGACTTCACGGCCGCATGGTGCGCGCCCTGCCGATCGATCGCACCTTACGTCGAGGCCATCGCCGCCGCCTATGTGGGGCGGGCGCGGGTGGGCAAGTACGACGTGGACGACAACCAGACCTGGGTGGCGAAGCTCGACATTCGCAGCATGCCGACGCTGCTGATGTTCAAGGACGGAAAGGTGCTGGGGCAGGTGGTGGGCGCGACGCCGCGTGCGAAGATCGAGGCGATGGTCACGAGCGCGCTCGAGCACCGGACAGGTTGACGGACCGATTGAAGACGCGCAAATCCGCGTTTTCGCGACGGGAGTCGACCTGCCCGGTGCCCGCATCCGCTATCCGGATGGCGAGCCCTGGGCGGAATAACCCCCGTCGACGGGGATCGCGACCCCGGTGACGAAGTCGGAGGCGGCGCTGGCGAGAAACACGGCGACGCCCGACAGATCCTCCGGGCGGCCCCAGCGGCCCTCGGGGGTGCGCTTCACGACCCGTTCCTGCAGGGACGGGATCTGGCTGCGCGCGGTGACGGTGAGCTCGGTGTCGATGAAGCCCGGCAGGATCGCGTTGACCTGGATGTGGTCGGCCGCCCAGGCGCAGGCCAGCGCCTTCGTGAGCTGGACGACGCCGCCCTTGGCGGCCCCGTAGGGAGCCGCGAACGGCAGGCCGAACAGCGACGACAGGGAGCCCACGGTGATGATCTTGCCTCCGCCGGCCCGCTTCATCACGGGGTGCACGGCGCGCGCGCAGAGGAAGACTCCGGTGAGGTTCGCGTCCAGCACCGCCCGCCACTCGTCGAGCGTGTAGGACTCGGGCGGCTTGCGGATGTTCATGCCGGCGTTGGCGACCAGCACGTCGATTCGGCCGACGGCCTCCAGGGTGGCGTCGGTCATGCGCTGCACGGAGAGCTCGTCGGTGACATCCACCACCAGCGTGCGCGCCCGTCCGCCCGCGCCCTCGATCTCGGTGGCGGCCTGCTCGAGCTTGGCCTGATCCCGAGCCGCGAGCACGAGCGTGGCGCCGGCCGCGGCGAGACCGCGGGCCATCCCGAGGCCGATTCCACCGTTCCCACCGGTGACGAGCGCGACCCGGCCCGACAGGTCGAAGGGCGAAACCGGCGACGGCGACGACGGCGACGACGGCGACGATGACGACGATGACGGCGACGATGACGGCGACGACACGGCGTCCATCCTACCCCGCGCGCGGGGAGGCCGGTCAACCCGGCCCGTCGTCGAGGGTCGGCCGGGCCAGCTTGCGCCACAAGGTCGTGCGGCTGATGCCGAGCGCGCGCGCCGCGATCCCCAGGTTGCCACCGGCGGCCTCGAGCGCCGCCTCGAGCCGCTCCCGTTCGGCCCGCTCGCGCGCCCGCCGCAGGGTGGTGGTGGAAGCTGCAAGCTCGATCGAGGCCGGGCTGGCGGCCGTACCCGGTGCCGCCGAGGAAGAACGCTCCGAGAGCTCTGGCAAGAGTCGCTCGAGGGCCTCCGGGTGGGGATCGCGCGCGAGCTCCGCACCCACCGCCAGCAGGCGCTCCACCATGTTCTCGAGCTCCCGCACGTTGCCCGGCCAGGGATGGCGGGCGGTCACCGCCAGGAAGCGGCGACGCAGGGACTCGGGAAGCGGCGTGCGGGCGTGGCGACTGGCGATGTGGGCGATGAGCTCGGGCAGATCCTCGCGGCGTGCCCGCAGGGGAGGCACCGCGATGGCGAGGCCGTTGACCCGGTAGTACAGATCGGCGCGGAACGCCCCCACCCGCATGCGCTCCCCCAGATCGCGGTGGGTGGCCGCCACGATCCGCACGTCGATGGGAATCGGCTCTCGTCCACCGACGCGCAGCACCTCCCGCTCCTGGAGGACGCGGAGCAGGCGCGCCTGCAAGCCGCCCGGCATGTCCCCGATCTCGTCGAGGAAGACCGTGCCCCCGTGCGCGGTCTCGAAGAGGCCCGGCTTGCCGCCCTTGACGGCGCCGGTGAAGGCCCCCTCCTCGTAGCCGAAGAGCTCGGATTCGAGCAAGGTCTCCGGCATCGCGGCGCAGTTGATCGCCACGAAGGCCTCGCGCGCGCGGGGGCTGGCGTTGTGGATACCCTGGGCGACCAGCTCCTTGCCCGTGCCCGACTCGCCGTGGATGAGCACCGTCAGATCGAGGGCCGCGAAGCGCTCGGCCAGCGCCCGCAGGCCCTGCATGGCCGGCGACGCCCCGACCAGATCGGCGAGGACGTGACGCGCGCGCGGCGCATGGCGGCGGGCGTGCCGGTGCAGATCGCGGCCGGCGCGCTCGACCGAGCTCGCGGCCTGGACGGTCAGGACCGCCCCCCGGCGCTCGGGGTCGTGGGGATTGGCGTGGCCACGGCCATGCGCAGGGTCGTCGCCGGCGTCGAGCGGCAAGAGGTTGCCGATCATGCGCTGGTGTCCGAGGGTGAACACCCGCCGCAAGAGCGGCGGTCCGCCGCGGGCGAGGACCTCCCGGGCGTCGAGCTCGGGGATCAGCTGCGAGAGGGTCTGGGTGGTGAGGTGCGCCTCGTCGACGCCGGCCAGCGCGCACATGGCCGGGTTGGCCAGCCAGATGTGCTGTTCCATGTCGATGGCGAGCACGCCCTCCTGGAGCTGACCGATGAGGTCCCCGAGCTGGCGGCGCCGGGTCCGCTCGAGGACGCGCACGCGCGCGGCGGCGATGGCCTCCTCGAGAGCCCGGCGCGCGCCATCGAGGGTGTAGAGGAACACCCCAGGCAGCCCGACCTCGGCGGCGGCCTCGGTGACCAGGCTCGGTCCGATGACCACGTCGACCCCGCGGCTCCGGAGATCGCGCACGCAGGCTCGGACGTCGGTGACGTCGCTGTAGCGCAAGAGGTGCAGCTCGATCTTCAAGAGGCGGCTGAGCTCGCCGAGCTCGGCGCTCACGTGGTCGTAGGTGACGAGCCCGACCGAGGGCGGCGAGGTCCGGCTGAGCCGGGCCGCCTGCACCAGCGCCGCCATGACGTCGAAGCCGCTCGCCGAGACCAGCGCCACGGGATAGTCGAGCTGCCGGCGCAGCTCCGCGCCGTTGGCTCCCGCGCTCACGAAGGCGTCGACGTCGCCGCGGGCGATGAGCGCCCTGGCCTGGGCGACGGCGTCTCGAAAGCGGCGGTGCTCGACGATGAGCTCGACGGGCTCTCCGAGCTCCCGGGCGGCCTCCTCGACCAGGCCGGCCAGCCGCCCGAACGCCAGCACGCAGATCCGCGAGCGCGGCGGCGGCCTGCGGGTGGGCGTGGACGTCGCCGGCGGAGTGGCCGCCAGCGTGGCCCGATCTCGCGCAGAGGGCATGACGTTGCAAGTATGAAACACCTCGTCTCATGATTGCAATGGTTCCCATCCGGGAGCGCCAGCGCCGGATCCCCGCGTCGCGCGCCGCGATCGCGGGTTCACGCCGGGGTCTGGTCTCCGGTACACGCCTTGCACACGTGTCTTTTCCGGAAACGCAATCTTGCACGGTACCGCTCCGCGACGGCGTGAGGTCACGAGGGGGCAGGGCGGAAGCGGTCCCGATGGCGACCCGAGCGCGACCGATCGCGCCCAGACCGGAAGGACGTGTCCATGGACGGCACCTCGACGACCAGTGACACCGTGCTACGCCAGGCCCCCGAGCCAGGCGTGCGCGCGGCGGAGACCCCGGGGCAGCGGTTTCGTGCCGCCCTGGCCGGGGAGAGGCCCCTCCAGATCCCCGGGGCGATCAACGCCAATCACGCGCTCCTGGCCCGACGCGCAGGGTATCGGGCCATTTATCTATCGGGGGGAGGGGTCGCCGCCGGCTCGCTCGGCGTCCCGGATCTTGGCATCACCGGGCTCGAGGACGTCCTCATCGACGTGCGGCGGGTGACCGACGTCTGCGACCTGCCCTTGCTCGTCGATGTCGACACCGGCTTCGGCGCCTCGGCCTTCAATGTGGCGCGCACCACCCGGAGCCTCATCAAGGCGGGAGCCGCCGCGATGCACATCGAGGATCAGGTGGGAGCCAAGCGCTGTGGCCACCGACCAAACAAGGAGATCGTCAGCACCTCGGAGATGGTCGATCGCATCAAGGCCGCCGTCGACGCGCGGACCGATCCGAGCTTCTTCATCCTGGCCCGCACCGACGCGGTGGCGGTCGAGGGCCTCGACGCCGCCCTCGAGCGCGCCGCGGCCTGCGTCGAGGCGGGGGCGGATGGCCTCTTTCCCGAGGCCCTGACCGAGCTCGCGTCTTACCAGCGGTTCGTCGAGGAGCTGAGGACGCCGGTCCCGGTGCTGGCCAACCTGACCGAGTTCGGTCAGACCCCGCTCTTCTCGCTCGCCGAGCTCGGCCGCGTGGGGGTGCGGATGGCGCTCTATCCACTGTCGGCCTTCCGCGCGATGAACCGGGCCGCCGAGACGGTCTACACCGCCATCCGGCGCGAGGGGACCCAGGCCAGCGTGGTGCCGCTCATGCAAACCCGCCAGGAGCTGTACGACTCCATCGGTTACTGGGAGTACGAGGCGCGCCTGGACGCGCTGTTCTCGCGCGAGAAACCCTGAGCCGCCCTCACCCCGCAGGAGACGAACATGCACGCAAATCTCGTTGGGACACCGTTCGCCGAGCCCGCACCCGCGCCCGCGCTCACGCCGGGGCAGCCAGCAGCGGCCCAGAGCCCGGCTTCGGCCCCGAAGTCCAAGAAGTCGGTGGCGCTGTCGGGCGTCGTGGCCGGCAACACGGCGATCTGTTCGGTCGGTCAGGCGGGAAACGATCTGCACTACCGCGGCTACGACATCCTCGATCTGGCCGAACGGGCCGAGTTCGAGGAGATCGCCTTCCTCCTCATCCATGGCAAGCTGCCCACGGCCGCCGAGCTCGGGGCCTACCGGCGCAAGCTGAGGTCCGGGCGCGGCCTGCCGAGCGTGATGCGCGCGGTCCTCGAGACCCTCCCCGCGGCGGCGAATCCGATGGACGTGCTTCGCACCGGGGTCTCGTTGCTCGGGTGTCTGCTGCCCGAGGCGGAGGGGCATCCGGCGGCCGGGGCGCGCGAGGTCGCCGATCGGGTGTTGGCCTCGCTCGGCTCGATGCTGGCGTACTGGTACCACTTCAGCCACGACGGCCGCCGCATCGATCCCGAGACCGATGACGACGGGGTCGCTGGTCACTTCCTGCACCTTTTGCATGGCGCGCCGCCCGGCGTGCAATGGGTGCGCGCCATGAACACCTCCCTCATCCTGTACGCGGAGCATGAGTTCAACGCGTCGACCTTCACCGCCCGGGTGATCGCCGGGACGGGCTCGGACATGTACTCCGCCATCGCGGGGGCCATCGGCGCGCTGCGCGGCCCCAAGCACGGCGGGGCGAACGAGGCGGCCTTCGAGATCCAGACCCGCTATGACGCGCCCGACGAGGCCGAGGCCGACATCCGCCGTCGGGTGGAAGCGAGAGAAGTGATCGTCGGGTTCGGGCACCCGGTGTATACGCTGTCGGATCCGCGCAACCAGGTCATCAAGCGGGTCGCGGGGCAGCTCGCGGTCGAGGCGGGAGACGGCAAGATGTTCGAGGTCGCCCTGCGCCTCGAGGCCGTCATGTGGGACGCCAAGCACATGTTCCCGAACCTCGATTGGTTCAGCGCCGTCGCCTACCACCTGATGGGGATCCCCACCAGCATGTTCACCCCGCTCTTCGCGATCGCCCGCACGGCCGGCTGGGCCGCGCACATCATCGAGCAGCGGAGCGACAACAAGATCATCCGCCCGGCGGCCAACTACGTCGGACCGGACGACCGGACCTTCGTCCCGGTCGCGGAGCGGGCATGAGCCCGTCGCCCGAGCTCGGCCATGCCGTCGGCCACACCAAAGGAACGCCCGCCATGTCCGCACTCCCCTCCCACGGCTCGAGCCCCCGCCCCGACCCCGACCGCGTGCTGGTCGACATCGTCGACTACGCCATGCGGTACGAGGTCACCAGTTCCCGCGCCTACGAGACCGCGCGCCACTGCCTGCTCGACGCGCTCGGCTGTGGGCTCGAGGCCCTCGACTACCCCGCGTGCACCAAGCTCCTCGGCCCGATCGTCCCCGGGACCGTCGTCCCGAACGGTGCGCGGGTGCCGGGGACGTCGTTCCAGCTCGACCCGGTCCAGGCGGCCTTCGATCTCGGCGCCATGATCCGCTGGCTGGACTTCAACGACACCTGGCTGGCGGCGGAGTGGGGGCACCCGTCGGACAATCTCGGCGGAATCCTGGCGGTGGCCGACTGGCTGAGCCGGACCGCGGTGGCCGTCGGTGACAAGCCGCTCGTCATGCGCGACGTCCTCACGGCCATGATCAAGGCCCACGAGATCCAGGGGTGCCTGGCCCTCGAGAACAGCTTCAACCGGGTGGGGCTCGATCACGTGGTGCTGGTCAAGGTCGCCTCCACCGCGGTGGTGGGGGTGCTGCTCGGCCTCACCCGCCCACAGATGATCAATGCGGTCTCGCAGGCCTTCGTCGACGGCCAGAGCCTGCGGACCTATCGCCACGCCCCCAACACCGGCTCTCGCAAGAGCTGGGCGGCTGGGGACGCCACCAGCCGAGCGGTTCGCCTGGCGCTCATCAGCCGCACCGGAGAGATGGGCTATCCGTCGGTGCTCACCGCCAGGACCTGGGGCTTCTACGATGTCTCCTTCCAGGGACGGGCGTTCGAGTTCCAGCGGCCCTACGGCTCGTACGTCATGGAGAACGTGCTCTTCAAGATCAGCTTCCCGGCCGAGTTTCATAGCCAGACGGCGGTCGAGGCCGCCATGACCATCCACGCGGCCCTGAAGCGAGAGGGCAAGAGCCCGGCGGAGATCCGCAAGATCACCATCCGCACCCACGAGGCCTGCCTTCGCATCATCGACAAGCAGGGCCCGCTCGCCAACCCCGCCGATCGCGATCATTGCGTGCAGTACATGGTCGCCGTCCCCATCCTCTTCGGCCGGCTCACCGCCGCGGACTACGAGGACGCGGTCGCCCGCGATCCCCGGATCGACGAGCTGCGCGAGAAGATCGTGTGCGTCGAGGACCCGCGCTTCACCGCCGACTACCACGATCCGGAGAAGCGCAGCATCGCCAACGGGCTCACGGTGGAGCTCACCGACGGCCGCACGCTCGACGAGGTGGTGGTGGAGTACCCGATCGGCCACATGCGCCGGCGGAAGGAGGGGTTGCCCCTGCTCGAGGACAAGTTTCGAACCAACCTCGGTCGGCGGTTCGCGCGCCGGCAACAGGACGCGATCCTGACCGTGTCGCTGGATCAGGCCAGGCTCGAGGCGACCCCGGTGCAGGCCTACGTGGATCTCTACGTGACGTGAGCTCGGCTCCGGGACGGCCGCAGAACCCCCGTGTCGATGTCGCTCACCCAGTCAGCCCGACGGAGGAGACAAGATGAAAGCCCCCATCCCCATCCCCATCCCCATCCCCACCACCAGCCTGCGTGCGTTTCACGAGCGGTCGATCACCGATCGCGAGGGCTTCTGGGGGGAGCAGGCCGGGCTCATCCACTGGCACAAGCCCTTCTCCCAGGTGCTGGACTACAGCCGTCCGCCCTTCGCGCGCTGGTTCGTCGGGGGCGAGACCAACCTCTGCTACAACTGCATCGACCGGCACCTGCCCACCCAGGCGGACAAGCCCGCTCTCATCTACGTCTCGACCGAGACCAACGTCGAGCGCACCTACACCTTCCGTGAGCTGCACCGGGAGGTCATGTCCATGGCGGCCATCCTCCAGGAGCTCGGGGTGGGGCGGGGCGATCGCGTGTTGCTGTACCTCCCGATGATCCCGGAGGCCGCCATCGCCATGTACGCCTGCGCGCGCATCGGTGCCATACACTCGGTGGTGTTCGGCGGCTTCGCGGCCTTGAGCTTGGCGCGCCGGATCGACGACGCCACGCCCCGGTTGATCATCTCGGCGGATGGCGGCTCGCGCGGCGGCAAGGTGATCCCCTACAAGCCCGCCCTCGACGAGGCCATCGAGCACGCGCAGCACAAGCCCGAGCACGTGCTGCTCGTCGATCGCAAGCTGGCGGAGATGACCCGGGTGGCGGGCCGCGACCTCGACTACCAGCCGCTGCGTGAGCGACATCGCGATGCCGAGGTCCCGGTCACCTGGCTCGAGTCCAACGAGGTCAGTTACACCCTCTACACCTCCGGCACCACCGGCAGACCGAAGGGGGTGCAGAGGGACGTGGGCGGCCACGCGGTGGCCCTGGCGGCCTCGATGAAGTACATCTACTGCGGGAAGGCCGGCGAGACCTACTTCTCGAGCAGCGACATCGGGTGGGTGGTCGGGCACTCCTACATCATCTACGGTCCCTTGCTGGCCGGCATGGCCACCCTCATGTACGAGGGCCTGCCGATCTCTCCCGATCCCGGCATCCTGTGGCGGCTGGTGGAGAAGTACCGGGTGACCGTGATGTTCTCGGCGCCCACCGCCATCCGGGTCCTGAAGCAGCAGGACCCCGCCTGGCTGAGCAAGTACGATACCTCCAGCCTGCGCGCGCTGTTCCTGGCCGGCGAGCCGCTCGACGAGCCGACCGCGCGGTGGATCAGCACCGGGCTCGGGCGCCCGATCATCGACAACTACTGGCAGACCGAGACCGGCTGGCCCATCTTGACGCTCGCCCACGGGATCGAGAAGACCCCGAGCAAGTTCGGCAGCCCGGGAATGCCCATGTACGGATACGACGTCCGGCTGCTCGACATGGAGACCGGCGAGGAGCTCGGCATTCACCAGAAGGGCGTGGTGGCGATCGTGCCACCTTTGCCTCCCGGGTGCCTGCAGACGCTGTGGGGCGACGACGCTCGCTTCGTTCGCACCTACTTCAACTCGATCCCGGGCCGCCTGGTCTATTCCACCTTCGACTGGGGGATCCGGGACGAGCACGGCTACACCTTCATCCTCGGACGCACCGATGACGTCATCAACGTGGCCGGCCACCGCCTGGGCTCGCGCGAGATCGAGGAGTCCATCAACGGCCTCCCGGCGGTCGCCGAGTGCGCCGTGGTGGGGGTGGCCGACGCGATCAAGGGTCAGGTCGCGGTGGCCTTCGTGGTCCTGAAGGACCCCACCGAGGGCGAGCAGCGTGCCACGCGGGAGCGAATCTCCCGGGAGATCCTGGCCCTCGTCGACCACCAGCTCGGGTCGGTGGCCAGACCCGCCAAGGTGCACATCGTCGGCGCCTTGCCCAAGACGCGCTCGGGGAAGGTCATGCGCCGGACCATCCAGGCGATCTGCGAAGGCCGCGATCCCGGGGATCTCAGCACCATCGACGAGCCGCAAGTCTTGCGGCAGCTCCAGGCTGCTCTCGCCTGAAGCCGCCGGCTTCGCCGCGCCCCGCGGTCGGACTTCCGCGGGCGACCGGTCTTGGCGTGCGCGATGCACGCACACGCTCCGATGACGCCGCACGAGAAAGACTCCAGGAGCTTCCTTCGAAACGCCGTGGAAACAAGGGAGTCATGGCGAATCGACGAGACCCACTCGACGCTGACCTTCCGCCTGCGCCACCTGGCCCTGCCGGACATCGAGGGACACTTCGACTGCTGGGGCGGCGTGGTGCTGCTCGATCGGTCCGAACCAGATCGCTCCGCGGTCCGGCTGTGGGTCGATCTGTCCAGCATCGAGACCGGTTCCGCCAAGCTCGACGCCGCCATCCTCGAGACCGAGCTCTTCGACCTGCACTGGGAGCCGGCCGTGGTCTTCGACAGCACGAGCGTCGAGATCGATGACGCGGGCCATGCCACCGTCATCGGCCAGCTGGCGGTGCACACCTTTCGCCACGAGGTCCGCGTGGTCATCGAGGCTCGTGACCCGCGGCGCGAGGACGCCGGGGCGAGGCGGCTCGTGTATGTCGCCCGCGCCTCGGTCGACCGCGCCACCTTCGGCCTTCGCCGGAGACGACACATCGTCGATTGGTTGGCCGAAAGATGTCTGGCCAACGCGATCGAGATCGCCGCCCACGTCGAGATCGCGCGCGACCTCGGCACGACCCTCGATCCGGTCGTCCGTCCTCCCGCGCTCCAGCCCATGGCAAAGCCCAGCGCAAAGCCCACTTCGGCGGGCGGCTCCACGCGCTGAACGGCGATCACATCCGTTTGAGGCGCCTCAGCTCGACCGCCCGCCAGGCGGTCACGGCCACCGTCAGGAGGGTCATCACGCCTCCGAAGACCACGCTCGGCACGAGCCCCAACACCCGCGCCGCGACCCCGCTTTCGAAGGCCCCGAGCTCGTTCGAGCTGCCGATGAAGAAGCCGTTGACCGCGGAGACCCGCCCCATGAGGTGCGGCGGCGTGAAGGACTGCACCAGGGTCGCGCGGACCACCACCGAGACGTTGTCGAAGCCTCCGCTCACCGCGAGGAGCAGCAGAGAAAGTCCGTACCAGCGCGAAAACGGAAACGCGATCCAGCAGAGCCCGAACCCGGCCACGCACAGCAACAGGGTCCGTCCCGTGTTGCCCGGCGCCGGTCGATGCGCGAGCCAGATCGAGACCAGCACCGAGCCGAGGGCCGGGGCGGCGCGCAGCCAGCCGAAGCCCACCGCGCCGACGTGGAGGACGTCGCGCGCGAAGATGGGCAGCAAGGCTGGCGCCCCGCCGAAGAGCACCGCGAAGAGGTCGAGGCTCATGGCGCCAAGGACGATCTTCTGCGCGAACACGAAGCGGACACCCTCGCCGAGGCGGGCCAGCACCTCCCGCAGGCTCGACGTCCCCGCGTTCCCGCCGACGGCAGGCTGACCAGCCGAGCGCGACCGGATGAGCGGGAAGTAACAGAGCCCCACCAGCATGAGCACCAGCTCGGCGCCATACGCCGCGCGATACCCGAAGCGGAGCAGCAGCCCGCCGAGCGCCGGTCCCGCCACCTGGGCAAAATGGAATCCGCCGCTGCGCCAGGTGCTGGCGTTGGCGTAGACCTCGCGTGGAACCAGCTCCGCCGCCAGCGCCAGGTACGCCGGACGGTAGAACGCACGCGCCAGCCCGCTCACGACCTGGGCCGCATACAGGACCGCCACCGCGCGGACCCCGCCCCCCCAGCTTGCGCCCAGCAACCCAGCCGCGCTCAGCAGCAGCGCGCCCTGGGACCAGGCGCAGATGGTCCGGCGCGAGGCGTGATCCGCGACGTAGCCGCCGTAGAGGGTGAGGCCGAGGAAGGGCAAGGCCTCGGCCAGCCCGATCAGCCCCAGCGACAACGGATCGTGCGTCAGCGCGTAGACCTGCCACCCGAGGACCGCAGTCTGGATCTGCATGGCCATCGTCAAGGCCAGGCTGCCGAGCAAGAACCAGCGATACTCCCGGTGGCGCAGCGCCTGGTATGGGTCGTGGGCGATCGCGGCCGGCGATGCGGTGGCTGCAGGGCGATCGGTGATCATTCGGGCGGCGACCCGGCGTCAAGCCGAGGAGACGACAGGCTACAGGTGAAGGCCGCGGTCGCGCAACCGATGCCCCGTCGCCGGCCCGTCGCCGCGGCCGTCACAGCTGGCGATCGGTTGGGATTCTTTTTCGTCCACGGCCGCGGCACTTGAATGCAAACTCACCCAGGGAGGCACCAACCGGTCCTGACGGACCGGCTCTGGGGGTCCAAGGAGGGTCGACATGCATGCTCGAGCTCGCGCCACGCGGATTGCAGTCGCCGACGACCACCAGGATGGCCTCGAAGCGAGGAATGTCCGCGAGCCGGTGGGGGCATGCCCCGGAGATCGGAACCCCGGTGCGGGTGATCACGGGCCTTGCTCGGATCCCTCGGGCTCGGATCGAACGGGCCGCCATGTTTGAGCGCCGCCCGAATACCTGGTCACCGCCGGGGTGGCCGGTGCTGGTGGCGCTCGGGATGGTGGCGCTGCTCATGTCCGGGATCGTCGGCATCGATCTCTTCCTGGCCAAGCGGGTGGCCGATCAGACGGGCGGCCTGATCGGCAATGCCCAGCGCTCGTCGGAGCTGCTCGATCACATGCGTGCGCACGTGCGCTATCTGCTCTCCTCGCCGCACGATCATCGGGAGATGAACCGAATCAACCGTGAGATCGCGGCGGATGCCCGCGAGTACGACCCGCTGGCGAGCTACCCAGGCGAGCGCGCCGAATGGACCAAGCTCGAGGGCTTGCTCGATGCTCTGCCCAGGATCGAGGCGGATGCCCCGCGCATCCGGGACGACATGGTGGAGGAGATCAATGCCTCGGTGGACGAGCTCATCGCCATCAACCACCGGGAGGCCCGCGGCATCGCCGGCAAGATTCGCGCGGCCCACCTGCACGCGCTGTGGAGTGACACGGTGGTCGGAGCAGGGACCTTCACGCTCATGCTGGTGGTGGTGATCGTGCTCCTCAGGGTCCTCGCCAGGCAGCGGCGGCTGGTGGCGGAGCGGGTCCGCTGGCTCGACGAGAAGAACAGCGAGCTCGAGGCGTTCGCGGCGCGGGCCGCCCACGATCTGCGCAGCCCCCTCAATCCCGTGCGGGGCTATGCCGAGCTGATCCTCGAGGCCAAGGGACTGCCGGAGGGGGTGGCGGCCATGGCCCTGCACATCCGGCGGGGCGTGGATCGCATGACGGGGGTGATCGACGGAATGCTGGCGCTCTCGGTCTCGGGGCGGCCTCCCGCCGGGGAGTGCGTGCCCGCGGTGGTGATCGCCGGCGTGCTCGAGGAGATGGGCGCGGAGCTTCACGGGGTCGCGGTCGAGACCAGGGTGCAGGGAGGAGGTGAGCGGGTGGCCTGCCAGCAGGGGGTGCTCGGGCAGATCCTGCGCAACCTCGTAGGCAACGCGGTCAAGTTCCGCTCGCCCGACCGACCCCTCGTCATCACGGTCGAGACGCGCGAGGCCGGCGCAGTGGTCGAGATCGCCGTCGAGGACAACGGCCTCGGCATGGACCCTCAGAGCGTCGAGCACGCCTTCGAGCCGTTCTACCGGGGACCGACGAGACGGGTCGTTCCGGGGCACGGCCTCGGCCTGGCGATCGTCGAGCGGACGGTCCGCTCTCTGGGCGGAAGCAGCCGCTTGTGGTCCGAGCCGGAGCGAGGCACCCGCGTCAGCATCTGCATCCCATGCGTCCCCTCCGCGGACGTCCTCCGCAATCGCCTCGACCTCCGACAGAGTGCCTCCCCGCGCTGACCCGTCCTCGTCCTCGTCCTCGTCGCCGTCCTCGTCCTCGCGACGGGACACGCATCTCGAGCCCTCTCTCCCGCCCGGACGAGCGCCAAGACTGTTTTTACTCCGAACTTACCTTCAGGAAACACACACGCAACAACATGTGGGCAACATGGTCGGAGCTGAGGGGCTGCATTTTGCAAACTCGCCAAAGGGGCATCTGACCATGTGGGAGTACTACCGGAAGACGTTCGCCAGGATGCAGACGTTCATCTTGCTCATCAGCGCAGCGCTCTACTACGCGCTCGGGCACCGCGTGGTGATGGTGGCCACATTCTTCGCGATGATGCAGGTGGGGGCCGTCGTGGGTGCCTGGTGGGGAGCCCGTCTGCGGAGGCGGATGGGTCCGCAGTTCTAGCGAGCTCGCTCGCTCGCCTTAGCTTGTCCTGACGCCGGTGGCACCCGTCTATCCCCGCCGCCGAGAGAGTCCGTGCGTGTGGGTGGAATGGGATCTCAAACCAATGAAGGGAAAAGGTATGTTGACAAATATCCGAAGACACCGCCAGTGGGGCTGGCTTTCCGTGGCAGCTCTGGCCGCGGTTCTGCTCGGGGCGCTCGCTCCGCAGGCCATGGCCGACGATCCCGTTCCCGACAAGACGGGTGCATTCCAGACGACGCCAACCGCGTACTCGATCCCTGGCTACACCAAGCCCGCGCCCGACAAGGCCACGACCAAGGATCTCTCGGTGGCCGTGGACGCGGTCGCGCAGGCGGCCTCGCACTCGATCTTCTCGGTGAACTTCGTGTGGACGCTGGTCGCCGGCTTCCTGGTCATGTTCATGCAGGCCGGGTTCGCGCTGGTGGAGACCGGCCTCATCCGCGCGAAGAACGCCTCCCACACCTTCTCCATGAACTTCATGGTGTACGGGCTCGGGATGCTCGGGTTCTTCGTCTGCGGCTTCGCCTTCATGTGCGGAGGCCTCAACGGAACGGCGATCGGCGGTCCGGTCACGCTGGGTGGCGTCCCCACGTTGAACTCGATGCTCACGGTCGGCTCGGCCGTGAACGGTGATCACGGCTGGGGGCTGCTGGGAACCACCGGGTTCTTCCTCACCGGCAGCGGGTATGACGCCGGCGCCGTGGTCTTGTTCCTGTTCATGATGGTCTTCATGGACACCACCGCGACCATCGTCACCGGCGCCTGCGCCGAGCGGTGGAGCTTCAAGAGCTTCTTCATCTTCAGCATCATCGTCGGCGCCTTCATCTATCCGGTCTTCGGATGCTGGGTGTGGGGCGGCGGCTGGCTCGCGCAGCTCGGTTACCGCGCCGGTCTCGGCCATGGCGCCGTCGACTACGCCGGCTCGGGGGTGGTGCACCTCCAGGGCGGGGCGCTCGCCTTCATCACGGCACTCCTCATCGGGCCCCGCATCGGGAAGTACGGCGCGGACGGCAAGATCAACCCGATCCTGCCCCACGACATCCCGATGGTTCAGCTCGGCACCTTCATCCTCGCGTTCGGTTGGTTCGGGTTCAACGCCGGCAGCTCGCTGGCGGGCGCCGACGGTCGCATCGGGATCGTCGCGGCCAACACCATGATCGCCGGCATGTCGGCGACCATCTCCGGGGTCATCTACATGTGGATGCGCTACGGCAAGCCCGATCCGAGCATGATGTGCAACAGCATGCTGGCCGGCCTGGTGGCCATCACCTCTCCCTGTGCCTTCGTGACCCCGGTGGGCGCGTTCATCATCGGGCTCGTCGCCGGCGTGCTGGTCGTGGTCAGCGTCATGTTCTTCGACAAGGTCAAGGTCGACGATCCCGTTGGTGCCATCAGCGTCCACGGGGTCAACGGTGCCTGGGGGTTGCTGGCGGTCGGCCTGTTCTCGGACGGCAGCTACGGTCAGGGCTGGAACGGTGTCGGCGCAACCGAGTACCTCGGGAGCACCGGCGCGGCCCTGAAGGGTGTCACCGGTCTGTTCTACGGCGATGCCAAGCAGCTCGGGGCTCAGGTGGTCGAGGTGCTGGTGGGGGCGGGTTGGAACATCCTGGTGGGCGGCCTCGCCTTCTACATCATCGGGAAGGTGCTGGGCTCGAACCGCGTCTCCGCGGCGGTCGAGATCGCGGGCCTCGATGTCCCCGAGATGGGGATGGCCGGCTACCCGGAGTTCGTGCAGACCCGTTCGCCCGAGGAGGTCCCGGCGACCGAGGTGGCGGCCGCGAAGGCGTCCATCCGCGCCCTGGCCGCGGGCGTCTGATCGCAACCCAGAAGAGAAACGTCATCTGCCGGGCCTGGTGCGCAGCGTGCACGGGCCCGGCAGTGCATTTCCCATGCTGAAAGACATTCTGGTCTGCCTGGAAGGCTCCTCCAGCAGCGAAGCCGCCACCCGGATCGCCATCGAGCTCGGGCGTGCCTTCGAGGCGCGTCTGGCGGGGCTGGCCATCATCGACGAGCCCGACATCCGGGCTGGCACGATGACGGGCATCGGAGGCGCCACCTACAAGCACGAGCGGGACGTGGTGCTGCTGGCCGACGCCCACAAGCAGGCCGACGACTGGGTGGCCTTGTTCGATCGACGTTGTCGCGAGGGAGGCGTGACGGGCGCGCAGACCCTCGAGGTCGTGGGCCGTCCGGCCGAGAGCATCCTCGCCCACATGAAGACCCATGACCTCACCGTCATGGGCAAGGACGCCAACTTTCGCTTCGAGACCGAAGGAGACGACGTGCAGACCCGCGAGGCCATCCTTCACCGCGCCAGCGGGCCCTTGCTCCTCGTGCCGGAGACGGCGGTGTCCATCGTCGGCAAGGTCACCCTGGTTGCCTATGACGGCAGCGGCGCCGCGAAGCGCGCGCTCGCCAGCTTCGCGGCCAGCGGCCTGGCGGGCAGGGCCGAAGTGCACGTCGCCACCGCAGACGACAGCGGCGTGGTGGCCCGCGAGATGGCCGAGCGTGGTGTGGGGCTGTTGAGAGAGGCCGGGGTCGCCGCCCGGGCGCACAACATCGTGTCGACCCTGCCCAACGCCGAGGCGTTGTTCGAGCTGGCGCACCAGCTCCGCGCGGATCTGATGGTGATGGGCGCCTTCGCCCACTCTCGCATCAAGCACCTCTTCCACGCCTCGGTGACCCGGGGTCTGGTCGAGCAAACATCCATCCCCCTCTACCTGCAGCACTGACCACTTCACATCTCCCCCAACTTTCCCCCGATCGCCGACGAGATGATGATGACCGCCACGGCAACTCCACTCTGGGCAATCGCTCCCTTCATCCTCTACCTGCTGCTGATCGCGATCATGCCGCTGTTCTTCGGCGCCTTCTGGGAGCACAACCGGAACAAGTTCCTGGTGGCGGTGGTGCTGTCCGCCCCGGTGGTCGGCTACTTGATCCTGGCGCGGGGGCCACGCGGCGGCGAGGAGTTGCTGAGGACCGCCTGTGACTACGCCTCGTTCATGGCCCTGCTCGGGGCGCTCTTCACCATCTCGGGCGGCATCTGCCTGCGCGGCTCGCTGGCCGGCGCGTGGTGGGTCAACCTGGGGTTCCTGGCGGTCGGCGCGGTGCTGGGGAGCATCATCGGGACCACCGGTGCCTCTGTGCTCTTGATTCGTCCGCTGCTCCGAGCAAACGCTCGACGGGGCTATGTGACGCACATCGTGGTGTTCTTCATCTTCATCGTCTCGAACGCCGCCGGTCTGCTGACGCCGCTCGGTGATCCGCCCCTGTTCCTGGGCTTCTTGCGGGGCGTTCCCTTCACCTGGACCCTGCGCCTCTTGCC
>CAZIOH010000047.1:0-7354 GCA_964540815.1 uncultured Myxococcales bacterium
GACGAGGACGGCGACGAGGACGAGGACGGGTTTAGGACTCCGGTTGCGGGGAGCTGTGCCAGGTCGGGCGTGTGGTACGTTGTGGGAGTGCATTCGTCTTCGAGCCACTTGCCCGCCGCCGCGGGCCCCCGGGTCGTGGTCGCCATCGACGGACCTGCGGGGGCGGGCAAGTCCACCACCGCCCGGTTGCTGGCGGCGCACCTCGGGTATTCCTTGCTCGATACGGGGGCGATCTACCGGGCCCTCGCCGTCCTGGCGCGGCGGGCCGGGATCTCCTTTGGCGAAGGGCCGCGTGTGGCGGACCTCGCGCGCGGGCTCGACATCCGGTTTCGCCTGGATGGCGCCCTCAACCGCGTCTTCGTGAGCGGCGAGGAGCTGACCGAGGCCATCCGCACCCCCGACATCTCGGAGGGGGCCTCGCAGGTGTCGGCGCTGCCCGAGGTGCGGGATGCCCTCCTCGAGCTGCAGCGGCGGCTCGGGGCAGCGGGGGGGGTGGTGGTCGAGGGCCGAGACATCGGGACGGTGGTGTTTCCAGACGCGGCGGCCAAGTTCTTCCTGACCGCGGCGCCCGAGGAGCGCGCGCGCCGGAGGGCCCTCGAGCTGCGGCTGGCCGGACGTCCGGCGGACGAGGCGGCGGTGCTGGCCGAGATCCTCGCCCGCGATCACCGCGACATGAACCGGACCGTCGCGCCGCTCAAGAAGGCCGCCGACGCCATAGAGATCGACTCGAGCCAGGTCGGCGTGGAGGCGGTGGTGGCCACCATGGCCGATCGGATTTCGCGCCTCGACCTTTCAGCCCGCACCGCCCACACCGGCCCCGGGAACGCGCCGCGCGCCGTTTGACTTCGCCTAGTTGCGGCGCTATCTAACCTCCCCTTCGGATTAGAGAGCCCCCCCGAGCGGTTCGAGGTGGGCGAACGTCACCTCAGCTCCCCGGGCGTCGCACGCGCGCTCGAGGACCCGCACGCGTCAGGATCCGCCTCGACCCACCGTGGTCGGTCGGATCCCCAGTAGGAAGGATCGAATGGTCTCTATGCTCACATCAGGCAGCAGCAACAGCAACGTCACCCCCGTGAACCCCGGCGAAGAGGACTTTGCAGCCCTCTTCGAGGAGTCGCTCAAGAACGACGTCATGAAGGAAGGTGACATCGTTCGGGGGAAGGTCATCCACGTCGGAAAGGACCATGTCGTCGTCGACATCGGTTACAAGTCCGAGGGGACCATCCCCCTTTACGAGTTCACTCAGGCGGACGGGACGGTGGCGGTCAAGGAGGGCGACGAGATCGACGTCTTCCTCGAGACCCGTGAGGATGAGAACGGTCTGTGCGTCCTGTCCAAGGAGAAGGCCGATCGCCTCAAGGTGTGGGACGAGATCTCCGGCGCTTGCGAGCGCGACGAGCTGATCGAGGGAACCATCACCGCCCGCGTGAAGGGTGGCCTGTCGGTCACCATCCGCGGCGGCGTGAAGGCCTTCTTGCCGGGCTCGCAGGTCGACCTGCGGCCGGTGCGCAACCTCGACGCCTTCATCGGCAAGGCCCACCGGTTCAAGGTCATCAAGTTCAACAAGAAGCGCGGCAACATCGTGCTGTCGCGGCGGGTGCTGCTCGAGAAGGAGCGCGCCGAGCTCAAGGGCATGACCCTCGAGAAGCTCAAGGAAGGCCAGATCGTCGAGGGCATCGTCAAGAACCTCACCGAGTACGGCGCCTTCATCGATCTCGGCGGGATCGACGGCCTCCTGCACATCACCGACATGTCCTGGGGCCGGGTCACGCACCCGTCGGAGCTGTTCCAGGTGGGCGACCACGTGCGGGTCAAGGTCCTGAAGTTCAACGTCGAGACCGAGCGGGTCAGCCTCGGCCTCAAGCAGATCAGCGAGGATCCCTGGACCCACGCCGCCGAGAAGTACCCGCCCGGGACGGTGGTGCGCGGCAAGGTGGTCTCGCTCAAGGACTACGGCGCGTTCATCGAGCTCGAGCAGGGCATCGAGGGCCTGGTGCACATCTCCGAGATGTCGTGGACCCGTCGGGTCAAGCACCCCTCGAAGATGGTGGCGGTCGGTGACGTGGTCGAGGCGGTGGTGCTGGACATCGATCCGCGCCAGAACCGCATCAGCCTCGGCATGAAGCAGCTCGAGCCGAACCCCTTCGCGTCCCTCAAGGAGAAGTATCCGCCCGGGACCGTGGTCAAGGGCATCGTGCGCAACATCGCCGACTTCGGGATCTTCGTGGAGATCGAGGAGGGCATCGACGGCCTGGTGCACGTGTCGGATCTGTCGTGGACCCAGCGGGTCAAGCACCCGTCGGAGCTCTACCAGAAGGGCGACGAGGTCGAGTCGGTGGTGCTCAACATCGACTTCGACGGCGAGAAGCCCAAGGTCTCGCTCGGCATCAAGCAGCTGGTCAGCGATCCGTGGGATCGCATCCCCTACGATTATCCGGTGGGGAAGATCGTCGATTGCAAGGTGATCAAGGTGCTGGACTTCGGCGCCTTCGTCGAGGTCGAGAAGGGCGTCGAGGGGTTGATCCACGTCTCCGAGTTCTCGGAGGACCGAGTCGAGGACCCCAAGCAGTTCGTGAAGGTGGGCCAGATCTTGAAGGCCGAGATCATCAACATCGACACGGCCGAGCGGAAGATCGGCCTTTCGTTCCGCGGCGCCACCCGCGCCGAGGAGATGGCGGACGCCCAGGGCTTCAGCGGTGGGGCTCCCACCGCGACCCTCGGCGACGTCATGCGCGAGAAGCTCGCGGCGCTGTCGAGCAAGGCCAGGAAAGAGTAACCACCACCGTCGTCGTCGGTCGCCCCCGAAGGCGGCGCCGGCTGTCCTCCGCCGAGAAGCGGGGGCGGTCCGGCGGGTCTTCGGAGGCGCGACCGCGATTGGCGTCGTAGGCTGCAGCGACCATGGTCGAGCCGTCTCCTCCGCTGGCGCCGCCGCCGTCGCTCCCGTCGCCGTCGCTACCGCCACCCCCGCCGTCGTCGCTCCCGGCGGCACCCAGCCCGGCGCCGCCCGTGGTCCCATCGCCCGCGCCGGTCCGGGAGGGTCCCCGAGCCTCGCGCAGCCTGGCCTGGATGCGGCGGTTCGCGAAGCTCTGGGGCTTCGCGCTGTTCTGTGTCTTCGTGGTCTACACCTTCCGCGAGGTGGCGCTCCCGTTTCTGTTCGCGATCCTGGTGGCGTACATCCTGTCGCCCCTGGTGGACCGGTTCGAGCGCATCCAGATCGGCGGCAAGCCGTTTCCGCGGGGGCTCGCGGTCGTCATCCTCTACATCAACATCATCGCGTTCCTCAGCCTGTCGATTGGGTATTTCGTCCCCAAGCTGTCGAGTGACTTCGCCCGGATGTTCCGCGAGGCCCCTCAGCTCATCAGCCGCCTGAACCGGGAGTGGCTGCCCAAGGCAGGGGCGTGGATCGACGAGAAGTTCGGAGCGGAGGGCGCCCGGGACGAGGACGCCGAGGACGCCATGCTCGACGCGGAGCCGGTCCGTGGCACGGGCCCCGCTGGCTCGGCGCTCGGTCCTGCGCAGCGGCGAGGGCCGGGGGCGTGGCGCGAACGGGCCAACGACATCATGGTGGAGACGCTCCCCGGGGGGCGCATGCGGGTCGACCTCGATTCGGTGCGGCTCGAGGTTCACCCCATGCCAGGCGGGCGCTACATCATCGGCCCGACCCGGCCCGACCCCGCCGACCGGCTGGGCGGGGGCGGCAAGTGGGAGCGCTCGCTCAAGCAGTGGGTCGCCGATCGGGTCAAGTCGACCGAGGGCGAGAGCCGACGGGCACTCGAGTGGGGACAGCGGTTCGTGACGGCGGTGGTCGGTGGGATCGCCCGGCTGGTGCTGGTGCTGATGGTGGCGGCCTTCATCCTGGTCGACATGGCGCGGATCCGGGCCTTCCTGCGCTCGCTCGTGCCCGAGCCCTACCAGATCGACTACGACCACATCATGGTGGGGATCGACCGCGGGCTGTCCGGGGTGATCCGCGGGCAGTTGTTGATCTGTCTCATCAACGGCGCCTTCACCTACGTGGGTCTCCTGATCTTCAAGGTGAAGTACCCGCTGCTGCTGGCCGGGCTGGCCTCGACCATGAGCCTGATCCCGATCTTCGGCTCGATCCTGTCGTCGGTGCCGATCGTCATCGTGGCCCTGTTCGCCTCGGGGTCCTTCGACATCTTTCGCGGGCTCAAGGTCCTGGCCTGGATCGTCGGGATCCACCAGGTCGAGGCGAACCTGCTCAACCCCAAGATCATGGGAGGCTCGGCCAAGATTCACCCCGTGCTGGTGGTCTTCTCGCTGATCGCGGGCGAGCACAGCTATGGCCTCGTGGGCGCGCTCTTCGCGGTCCCGATGGCGTCGATCATCCAGACCATGTTCATGTACTTCCGCCGCCGCCGCCCGACCACCCGTGTCGGCGCCGCGGCCGCCCCCGCCGCCGTCAGCGCCCGGTCCCCGACCCCCGAAACCCAACCGTAGCTCCGCCAGCGGCTCCAAGAAGACGTCGCGCCGACGGCCGGAATGAAGTGGGGTCCCTGACCCTGTCCCCCGCTCCGCGGGCGAGGGGATTGGAGGGGAAGCGGGGCTCGACCTTTCATCCGTAGGGATGGGCCCGCACCCACCGGTTCCCATCCCCTCGCCCCGCGTCAGCGGGGACAGGGTCAGGTAGAGGGCGTACTTTGTCCCCGGGCCGCACCTGCGGAGGGTGACCCCGGCCCGATTCGAACGGGCGACCTACGGTTTAGGAAACCGGCGCTCTATCCACCTGAGCTACGGGGTCTCGGTCTCGAGATCAAATCTCGTTCACGGCTCCGACTGTAGTCCGGCTCGGCGAAACTGTCAGCGCTCAATATGGTCCGAGGGCGCGGCAGGCGGCGATTGACTTTCGTTCTGTGCCGGTTACTCTCGGTCGGTCCAATGTCGCTGCACCAGACCATGCTCTCCCACGGCGCTTCCGCCGGCTGCCTCTGGCAGTCGGGCAAGCGCGTGGCGTGGGCGATCGTCGCCAGCCAGCTTCTGGCGACGGGGTCGGGTTCGAGCATCGGATAACACCGAGGACAACGAATCCACCCGGCCAGCGCGGGTGGACTCCTCGGCCACCCGCGCGGCCCCGAAAGGTACGGACCGTGCGCGCGTCCCCTGTCGAAGAGCAAGAAGGTCGTTCGAACACAATCTCCGCCGCCGGCGCCGCTGCCGAGCCTGGGCTTGGGCTTGCCCGGCGGCTCCCCGCCGTCTGGCTTCAGGTCCTGGCGTTCGCGGCCGTCTACCTGATCTGGGGCTCGACCTACCTCGGGATTCGCGTGGCCGTGCGGACCCTGCCACCGTTCTCGATGGCGGCCTGTCGCTTCCTGCTCGCCGGCGGCGCCCTGTACGCCATCCTGCGGGCGCGCGGTGTGTCCGCGCCGAGCGGCGCGGAATGGAGGCGTGCGGCGCTGGCGGGGGCGCTGATGCTGGTCATCGGCAATGGGCTCGTCACCTGGGCCGAGCAGCGGGTTCCGTCGAACCAGGCCGCCCTGATGATCGCCGCGGTGCCGCTCTTCACCGCGCTCCTCGACTGGTGGAGGCCGGGTGGGGTACGGCCGCGCGCCGCGGTGCTGGTTGGCATCGCGCTCGGTGCGGTCGGCATGGTGCTGCTGGTCGCGGGACGCGGCGCGGGCGGACCGTCGGCCGAGGGAGCCTTTGTCGGGGTCGTTGCGCTCCTGCTGTCGGGCCTCGGCTGGGCCTCCGGCAGCCTGTACTCGCGGTACGGATCGATGCACGCCCATCCGGTGATGGCGGCGGCCCAGCAGATGATCGCCGGGGGCGCCGGCTTGCTCGGGCTCGCCCTCCTGCGGGGAGAGCCGGCAGCCCTTGGCCGGGCCAGCCTCACCGCCGCTGGCCTCGGGGCGTTTCTCTACCTGACGCTCTTCGGCTCGCTGCTGGCGTTCAGCGCCTTCGGTTGGCTGGTCAAGGTCAGCACACCGTCCCGCCTGTCGACCACCGCCTACGTGAATCCGATGGTGGCGGTCGTGCTCGGCTGGCTGGTGCTCGGCGAGACCCTCGGGGGGCGGGCGCTGGTCGGGGCCGCCTTCATCGTGTGCGCCGTCCTGGTCATGACGGTGCGCCCGTCTCGCGCCCGGTGACGCCGCTGGTTCTCGTCCCCGGGCCGCGAGGCTCGGCTCTCACAAGGTGGCGCCGCCGGCGCCGCCGGCTCCTCCGGTTCCCCCGGGGGGCGTCCCACCAAAGTCGGCGCACTCCGGGGCCGATCGCGTGGGTTCGAAGCCGCGGTCACAGGTGTTGTTGTAGAACGGGTCGCAGTAGGGCACGATCGCCGCGCAGTCGTCGTTCGACATGCAGGGCTCGGCGACGCCGGCCTTGTCGACGCACTTCATGGTGTCCGTCGAGCATCGCAAGGTCTCGACACAGGGGGTGGCGGCGCAGCTCTCACCGGACTCGGCGCGCGGCAAGCACTGCCGCGTCCCTCCGGCGGCTGCGCTACAGAACTTTCCGGTCGGACAGGTCTCGCCGGGATTGCCGCAGTACATGCCGGTGACGGTGACCTGCTTGGCGCACACGTGCGCCACGGGATCGCAGATCAGCCCGACATCGCACTCGTAATCGCTCGACGTGCAGGCGTCGCCGGCCTTGAGCCTCCCCGAGAAGACCCGGTTGCACAGCACGTCGAGCGGCGCGAGGTCGGCCGGGGTGATGGGGGTCTTGCTGTAGACCTCCTGGGCCTTGTTCACGCACGCCGCGATGTTCTCGGGCCGGAAGGGCCGAACGAGAGCGGACTGATGAATCACCGCGACGGCGGTCGAGCAGGCGGTCGTGCGCGCGGCCACGCAGGCCGTCATGCTGGCGCTACACTGAAGGGCAACCCCCGCGCACTCTCGCGTGGCCCTCTGGGTGCAGTAGTCGGTCTCGGTGAGCGGTGTGCTTCCGCTTCCACACGAAAACGAGACGATGGTCGAGATGCAGGCCACAGCATGGCCGAGGCCAGGAGTCGGACGCGTTCGGGCTATTTTATGATTCATCGAAAAATCATGGGTGGTTGACCCCTGAGCGTCAAGCGACCCCGTCAACTCTCCCAGCTCGGGGATCCGTCGCCCGGTGGGAGGGTGGCGCGCTGATTTCGTGAAACCAGTCTCCGGCAACGGTGTCGAAGGCCACGTGGGCATGCTGCACATTGACCGCCGGGGGCGAGGCTGGCGAGCGACGCCGCATCGCCGTCTCTTTGCCATCCTGTGGCTCTGGTCGAACCCGATCGCGGGGATCTCTTGCCGCGGCGGAGGTGGGGCCGACTCCAGCCTCGGGCCCCCCGATTCCTACGCTCTGTATGATCCGATTTCCGCAGCCCGGCCGATTTCCGCAGCCCGGCCGATTTCCGCAGCCC
>CAZIOH010000047.1:7454-47925 GCA_964540815.1 uncultured Myxococcales bacterium
GATCCGATTTCCGCAGCCCGGCCGATTTCCGCAGCCCGGCCGATTTCCGCAGCCCCGCCGCCGGCTCCCGGAGCCGATTCCGCCCAGCTCGCCCGGCCATTCCTGCGCGAGGTTCCCATCGACGACCCCCGGGCGTTGCCCGTGCACCGCCTGGCGAGCGAGGGCTTCATCGGCGAGATTCTCCGCACCGACTACCTCGCCAAGCAACTGATTCGCGACGGGTACGGGGGCAAGTCCTTCTCGGCGCTGGCCCGCGCGCAGGCCACCGAGCCTACCGTGCTGATCCTGGCGGGATCACGCACCTCCGACACCGACAGCGTCGCCTTCGGCCATGGCTTCGACACGCCGGGGCTGCTCGGCCGGCGGGTCACCCACGCCCACCCGACCTGGATCGAGATCGGGGCAGACCCGCCGAGCGATCCGGCCTTCGTGCAGACCGCCACGGCGCGCATCGCCCGGCTGGTGGCCGAGCGCTTGACCCGGGCCGGCACGACCGAGACGCCGGCGCTGCCGCCGGGAGCACCGAATCCCGCCGCCCAGCTGGTCGATGGGTATGCCCTGGCCATGGAGGTCATCGCGCGCGAGTGGCGGGTGGGGGAGGGGCCCGCCGGCACCCTGCCACCGAATGCGGGCACGGGCTCGCAGCGGACCCGCTTCGCGTCGGTGCGACAGAACGCCTTCGTGTTCGATCCGGAGAGGCCGGGGGTGTTGCGGCCAGGCAGCGAGATGCTCACCGAGCCCGGGGTGATCGCCGCGGTCCTCTACCGCATGGCCCAGCTGAAGGGGATCGGGCGGCGGGTCGCGCCGAAGGAGTTCTATGGCTCGCTCGTGACCGCCCGCGTCCCCGAGGGCGTCAGCCCCGCCGCCGTGCTCGGGACCGTGCGGAACTTTCAGGCCAAGCTCCTCACCGCCTGGGGCCGCGCGATCCTGGCCGGCCGTCCGCCCCGCGATCTCGTCGATCTGGTGGGGGCTTACGCCGGCGCGCTCCCCGACGAGAAGAGCGAGGTCTATCGCATCTTCGTGGCCACCACCTACGGCGCCACCGTCAAGGCAGGCGGGGTGTCGGCGCGGTCCGAGGACCTCGGGCGATCGACCGCCGAGCTCGCCGCCCTCGGGGCCGAGGTCGCGGCCGGGCGGCGATCGCCTCGGGCCGGGCTGCCGGGCAGCGTGGCCGAGCGCCCGAACGGCGGCTCCGCCGCCTCTTCGCCGTCCGACCGGGCCTCCACCCCGGCCGCTCCGCCGCCTGCGCCTGCTCCCCCTTTGTAGTCGGCGGCCTCCGCGGGCTATTTGGACCGCCCGTCCGTCGCGGAAGCGCGATTGAGTTGCTAGAGTGCCCGCCGCCAATGTCGACGGAATCGTTCTGGAAGGGCCGGCGCGTGATCGTGACCGGTGGCGCCGGCTTCCTGGGGAGCTTCCTCGTCGACCGTCTGCGGGGCCTCGGTGCCCACACCACCGTCCCGCGCAGCGCAGAGACCGACCTCGTGGACCGCGGCGCCGTGCGCGCGCTGATCTCGCGGGTGGCCCCCGAGATGGTCATTCACCTCGCGGCCCGGGTGGGCGGAATCGGGGCCAACCTCGACAATCCCGGGCGCTTCCTCTTCGAGAACCTCATGATGGGGGCCAACCTGTTCGAGGAGTGCCGGCTCGCCGGGGTCCCCAAGCTGGTCGCCACCGGGACCATCTGCGCCTATCCCAAGTTCGCGCCGATTCCCTTCAGGGAGTCCGACCTGTGGAACGGCTACCCCGAGGAGACCAACGCCCCCTACGGGATCGCCAAGAAGGTCATGAGCGTGATGTCCGAGGCGTACCGGACCCAGTACGGGATGAACAGCTGCGTGCTGTATCCGGTCAACCTCTACGGTCCGCGCGACAACTTCGATCTGCGCTCGTCGCACGTCATCCCGGCCCTCATCCGCAAGTGCGTGACCGCCCGCATCGAGGGCCGCTCCGAGGTCTCGCTGTGGGGCGACGGCACGCCTACCCGCGAGTTCCTGTACGTCGAGGACGCCGCCGAGGGAATCCTGGCGGCCGCCGAGAAGTTCGACTCGAGCGATCCCGTCAACCTCGGGAGCGGAGAGGAGATCTCGATCCGGGCGCTGGCCGAGGTGATAGCCCGGGCCACCGGGTACACCGGGCACTTCGTGTGGGATCCGAGCCAGCCGAGCGGTCAGCCCCGCCGCCAGCTCGACGTCTCGCGGGCCCGCGAGCGCTTCGGGTTCCGGGCGGCCACCGCGTTCTCCGAGGGCATCGCGCGCACCGTCGCCTACTACGAGGCGAATCGCCCGGCCATCGAGGCCGGGGCCGGCTCCGGAGTCATCCCGCCGAACCCGCCCACCACCCGAGAGAGTCGACCCACATGAAGAAAGCCCTCATCACCGGCGTCACCGGCCAGGACGGCTCGTACCTGGCCGAGCTGCTCCTGTCCAAAGGCTACGAGGTCACCGGGATCATCCGGCGCTCGAGCTCGTTCAACACCGAGCGCCTCGATCCCATCTACCAGGATCCCCACGCGCCGGGCTACCGGCTGAAGCTGGTCTACGGCGATCTCGACGACGGGAGCGCGCTCGCGCGGGTGGTCGAGCAGCTCCAGCCCGACGAGGTCTACAACCTCGGGGCCCAGAGTCACGTGCGGGTCAGCTTCGACGTGCCCGAGTACACGGCTTCGACGGTGGGGATGGGAACCTTGCGCTTGCTCGAGGCGCTGCGCGAGACCGGGCTCAAGCAGAAGACCCGCTTCTATCAGGCCTCCTCGAGCGAGATGTTCGGCGGGGCGGCTCCGCCTCAGGACGAGAGCACGCCGTTCCTGCCGCGCAGCCCCTACGCCTGCGCCAAGGTCTTCGCCCACCAGATCTGCCAGAACTACCGCGAGGCCTACGGGATGTTCATCAGCTGTGGCATCCTCTTCAACCACGAGTCTCCTCGACGCGGGATCCCGTTCGTCACCCGCAAGGTCACGCGCGCCGCGGCCCGCATCCGCCATGGGCTCGATCGCAAGCTCTACCTCGGCAACCTGGACGCGCGGCGGGACTGGGGCTTCGCGGGGGACTACGTCGAGGCCATGTGGCTCATGCTCCAGCAGGACAAGCCCGACGACTACGTGGTCGCGACCGGCGAGTCGTACAGCATCCGCGATCTGCTCGATGTGGCGTTCTCGACCCTCGGGCTCGACTGGCGGCCCTACGTCGAGATCGATCCGCGCTACTTTCGACCGACCGAGGTCGACCACCTGCGCGGCAACGCGGCCAAGGCGCGCCGGGCGCTCGGTTGGTCGCCGCGGGTCACCTTCCGGCAGCTCGTCGAGATGATGGTCAAGGCCGACGAGGAAGATGTCCGGTCGGCGCTGGCAGGCCGCCCGCCCTCCTCCTAGCCTTGTCGAGGTGAACGTCCATGTCCACGACCATGTCCCCGACCATGTCCATGAAGAGAGCGCTCGTGCTGGGAGCGAACGGCACGCTCGGTCAGGCGCTGTGCGCCTACCTGCCGACCGCCGAGGCCGGGAGCTGGCAGGTGGAAGCCCGGGACCGCGGCGGCTGTGACATCGCGAACCCCGCCGAGGTCGAGCGGGCGCTCACCGAATCGCGGGCGGAGGTGGTCTTCAACACCGCGGCCTTCACCAACGTCGATCGGGCCGAGGACGATCCCGAGGGCGCATTTCGGGCCAACGCGCTCGCGCCCGAGATCCTGGCGGAGGCCGTCGAGCGTCACGGCGCCAAGCTCCTGCACTACTCGACCGACTTCGTGTTCGACGGCGAGCGGCCGCGCGCCTACGACGAGTTCGATCCGCCGACTCCTCAGGGGCTCTACGCCCGCTCCAAGGTCGCCGGCGAGCAGCTGGCGGCGGCGGCTACCCGCAGGCTGTTCGTGATGCGGGTGGGGTGCCTCTACGGCCGCAACGGCAAGAACTTCCCGTCGACCATCCTGCGGCGGTTGCGGGCGGGTGAGACCATCCGCGCCGATCGCGAGCGGGTGGGCTCGCCCACCTGGGTGATGGACGTGGCGCGGGTGTCGGCGGCGCTGGCGGTCACCGGGCACTTCGGGCTGTACCACGGCACCTCCCAGGGCGAGACCAGCTGGGCCGACTACGCGCGCTTCCTGGCCGCCGAGCTCGGCTTGCCCGCCGAGCGGGTGGTCGGTCAGGCGACCCACGAGCTGCCGATGATGAAGGCCCCGCGCCCGCGCCGCGCAATCCTCGACAACCGGATGCTCCGGCTGCGCGGCCTCGACCTGTTCCCCGAGTGGCAGGCGGCGGCCCGGGCCTTCCTGCGATCCGAGACCCCGGCGCCCTGACCGCGGCACGGGCGTTCGTCGGTCGGCCTCAGACGCCGGGGGCCCGGCCGCCCGGCTCGAAGGGGTAGTCGACCGTGAGGGTCGCGCTCACGGCGTGGGCGCGAAAGACCGAGCTCGGCCGGCGGCGCTGGAGGAAGTAGAGGGCCTGGTTGCGCGCGGGGTCCATGATCCGCCCCGCGACGAAGTCGGTGGCGAAGTTCATGTACCTCCCGATGGTGTCGGTCTGCCAGACCTGGCGCACGACCTCGTCGTGGGTGCGAAAGGCATCGAGGGGACGGACGAGCGGCACCATGACGTGGAAGAACTCCGGATCGAGCTCGGGGTAGCAAGCCGGGCAGGTCCGCCCGTAGATGGGTTGTACCCCTTCGAGGCCGCCGCGGGTGGCGATGGTGGCGTTGCAGAGGCCCCACATCTCGATGGGCGCCGCGTCGGTGTAGTACGCCAGCACGCCGCCGTAGTCGGTGACCAGCCGTGCGCCGGGAGGAAGCACCGGCGCGAGCATGGCCGCCGCCTCCTTGAGCCGCTGAACGTGGACGAGCTGCTCGCGCGCAATCGCCACCTTCTGCCGCTGCAGGGGGCTCCCGACCAGGTGAGACTCCGTTCGCAGCGCGAGGAACCCGAGCAGGATGAGCGGGGCGCCCGTCCCCACCAGGGAGGCCACCCACCTTGGGCGGCCCGCGAGCATCTCCGTCAGCTCGGCGCCGCCCCAGAGCGCGATGACCAGCAGCAGCGGGAAGACCGGCAGCAGGAACCGGCCGTAGGGCATCCAGTCCCCGCCGACCTTGATCACGTAGAGGATCTGGCTGAGGACGAACAGGACCATCGCCACCCCCGGGGCCTTTCGACGCGCCAGGAGGATGGCGGCGAAGGGCAGCGCCAGGTACGCGCCGCTCGCCTGCATCTCGTCGCGCACGTACTGCCAGCCGCGCCCGGGCATCACCTTCGGCAGCAGCGCCTTCGCGTAGTAGGTGGATGGCAGCGGCAGACCATAGGTGTGCCAGCGCCACGCGAACCACAGCAGGTAGACGAGCACCCCCGGCCCGGCCCAGAGCGCGTACGACCGCAGCCCTGACCAGCTCGGCTTGCCGTGGCGCGCGCGCCACGCGCGGCGCGCGGCCTCGAAGCCCAGGATGAAGACCAGCGGGACGCACCCGTCGATCCGCATGAGCCCGACCGCGACGAACGCCGGGACCACCAGGGGTGCGAGCTCCGGCCGCGAAGACGACCGTGCGTAGAGCCAGAACCCCAGCGTCAGCAGGGCCGTGTGCGGCAGGGTCTCGAGCCCGATCTGAAAGGCCATCACCGCGTCGGCGTTGACGATGGTCAGGGCCGCCGCGGCGAGCGCCGAGACCATCCCCACCTTCTCCCGGGCGAGCCGGTAGGTCGACAGCACCAGCAGGGCCACGAAGGGCAGGGCCAGCCAGCGCGCCAGCACGGCGGGATCGGCCGCCGGGCGGACCGCCAGCCCGCCGGCCATCACCATCATCCACAGGAAGTTGGAATAGCCCTCGACGATCTCCCGGTGGCCGTACACCGGCCCGTGGCCGAGCGCGACGTTCCTGGAGTACGAGAACGTGATGTAGGCGTCGTCGATCGTCGCCGGAAGGGCCACGTGGACCTCCCAGGCGAAGAGCGCGGCGATCACCAGCGAGCCCGCCAGCCCCACCGCCAGCGCCAGCGCGCGACCCGACCCACGGCGCCGACGGCGCGGCTCGACGACGGGGCCTCCGTGGCGTCGCTGGGCTTCCAAGACGCGGACCACTTTGCCCGCGGATACCCGCAAAGGCAAGAGCGCCCGCGGGGTCCGCCCCAGGCTCGTCCCGCGCGCTATCACGCCTGGGCCACGTGCCCGGGCCCCCCGCTCGATGACGCCTTCGTCGGATCAATCTGCGGGACCCCTGTCGATCCCGGCCCTCGCCAAACGACAAGGGGATGGGGGGAGACGTGATCACCCCCGTCCACAACCAGACCAGCCAACCAGCGAACCAGCGAAACGAACGAAACAGGAGACCGACCATGCAATATCTGCTGCTCATCTACGGGAACGAAGCCGGAATGAAGTCCGCCACCGAGGCCGACCGCAACGCCATGTTCAAGGCCTACGGCGAGTTCACGGCCAACATCATCAAGAGCGGGCACATGCGGGCAGGCGACGCGCTGCAGCCCTCGTCGACCGCCACCACCGTCCGGGTGCGCGAGGGGCGAACCTTGAGCACCGACGGGCCCTTCGCCGAGACCAAGGAACAGCTCGGCGGCTATTACCTGGTGGAGGCCAAGGACCTCGACGAGGCCATCAAGCTGGCGGCGCGCGTCCCGGGCGCCCAGTTCGGCTCCATCGAGGTGCGCCCGGTGATGGCCCTGCCGCCCGACTACCCGCGCCCACCCGCGGCCCGCGCCTGACCGGAGCTGGTCTAGACTGCGGGGGGTGCTGGGCGGCTTCATGACCCCGAGGGACGACGAGACCATCGAGCGGATCTTCCAGCGGATCTTGGAGCGCGATCGCGGGCGCATCCTGGCGACGCTCATCCGTGCCCTCGGGGACTTCGACCTGGCCGAAGACGCCCTGGCCGCCGCATGGGAGGCGGCGCTTCGGCAGTGGCCGGTCGAGGGCCGCCCGGCCAACCCGCAGGCGTGGTTGGTCCGGACCGCGCGCAACCGGGGGATCGACGAGCTCCGGCGGGGTGCCATGGCCCACCGCAAGCAGCAGGAGCTGCAATCCACGATCGCGCCCGAGGCTTCGATTCTCCCGCCGCCGGATGACACCGACGAGCCGTCGGTGGGTGACGATCTGCTGCGGCTGATCTTCACCTGCTGCCATCCGGCGCTGGGGATCGAGGCACAGGTGGCCCTGACCCTGCGGACCCTGGGTGGTCTGTCCACCGAACAGATCGGGCGGGCCTTCCTGGTGTCCCCGGTGGTCATGGCCCAGCGGCTCGTCCGGTCCAAGCAGAAGATCCGGAGCGCGGGCATCCCGTATCGGGTCCCGGAGGAGGCGGATCTTCCCGAGCGCCTGGCGGCGGTGATGGCAGTCATCTACCTCATCTTCAACGAGGGGTACTCCGCCAGCTCCGGAGAGGAGCTCCTGCGCGAGACGCTGGCGTCCGAGGCGATCCGGCTCGGGCGCCTGCTCTGCGAGCTCCTGCCGGGCCAGCCCGGTCCGACCGGGCTCTTGGCCCTGCTGCTGCTGCACGACGCCCGGCGGGCCGCTCGGGTCACCGCCGCGGGCGATCTGGTGGTGCTCGAGGAGCAGGATCGCACGCTGTGGGATCGGGGCCAGATTCGAGAAGGGCTCGGGCTGCTCGACCGCGCGCTCGGCGTGGAGGCGCCGGACGGCTACGCGATCCAGGCGGCGATCGCGGCGATCCACGCGCAGGCCGAGCGGCCCGCCGACACCGACTGGCGGCAGATCGCGGCGCTCTACGCCCGGCTGTTCGTGCTCGGTCCGTCGCCCATCCTCATGCTCAACCACGCGGTCGCGGTGGCCATGGTGGACGGACCGGCCGAGGGCTTGCGGCTGCTCGACCAGCTGGCGGTGAGCGGGCTGCTCGGCGACTACCACCTGCTGCCGGCCGCTCGGGGCGACATGCTGCGCCGGCTCGGCCGGCGTGGGGAAGCCGCCGCGGCCTACCACGCAGCGCTGGCCATGGTGGGCTGCGCGGCGGAGCGGAGGTTCCTGCAGCGGCGGCTGGCTGAGGTCGAAGGGACCGGCTCGGAGGAGGAGCGGGGCGGGCAGGGCGACGTCGACCAAATGATCGACTAGGCGATCCACGCGGCCATGCGGAGCGCGAGCGAGGGGCCGATGAAGGGGATCCTCGGCTACGCCGAAGAGCCGCTGGTCTCGAGCGATGACATCGGCGATCCGCGCTCGTCGATCTTCGACGCAACGATCACCCAGGTCATGGGCGACCGGTTCGCCAAGGTCCTCTCCTGGTGCGACAACGCGTGGGGGTTCTCGAACCGCATGATCGACCTGTCGCGGCTGGTGGCCACCACCCTCTGAGCCCGAGGCGATTGGCGCTATCATCGCGGGATGGCTGCTTCCCTGGCTCGGACTTCACGTGCACGCGGTGGGCTTTGCGCTCGGGCCGCCGTCGCCCTCCGCCTGGCCCCTGGGGTGGTCGTCGGGTGCGGCGTCCTCTTCGTCGTCGGCGCGCCGGCCGTGGGCGGTGAGGGCCACGCCCTCGAGCGCGCGCAGGCGCGCGCCCGCCGTGATCTCGTGCCGAAGGTCGCCCTGGCTTGTGGCCGTCCCCTGACGATGACCTACGACGTGGAGTCCTTGCGCCGCAACAACCTCGACATCCGCCTCGACCAGAGCGGCGGTGAGGCGGAGTGCAACGAACCGCTCCGCTACCTGTGGTACGCGTGCCAGACCCCTGCTGGCAAGGCCGCCGTGAAGGCCGCCCGCATCACCAAGGTCGTCTGTCAAGGTGTCTCCGAGCCCGAAGGCTCGATCGCGGTCGTCAGGGGAACCCTCGTCGTGGGGCGCTCGGCCGAGGAGCGACGCGGCTTCATCCGGAGCCGTGGCCAGTTCGAGGCGATGTTCGAGATTCAGCTGAAGGTGTCCGCGCCCGATCCCGCGGAGGACCGTGCGTGGAACGACCGGACCCGGCGGGCGCCTCGCCCCGACGCTGGTGGCGGCGACTGAGATCCTCCTTGTTCCGGGCGACGAGCCGGCCGGCGGCTCGTCGCCCTGTAACCGATTCATCGGCGTCCGCGTTGAAGGGGAGCTGACGGTCTCTCGAGCTCGAGGTCGAGCGAGGGACGGGCGTGCTTGTGTCGCGAGGCCGGTCCTGCATGACCCGAGGCGCGGAGCCTGAGCTCGGCGCGTCGGGAGCGGGCGGACATTCGGCGACACCCCTTTCTTGGCGAGGAGAATACGCATGGTCGGAAGACTGTTTGTCCGTGGCCGAGGGCTTCATCTGGCGGCCCTGGTGATGGCCGTCTGCGGGGGGGCCCTGGCCCAGTGGAGTTGCAGCTCGTCCTCGTCCGGGACGGTCGCCGGCACGGGAGGCACCTCGGCAGGGGTCGGCGGCAAGACCGGCGCCGGTGCATCCGGCGGCTCGGGTGGACGGGCGGCCGCCGGGGGCCAGGCTGGCGGCGGGGCCGGGGACGCTGCGGCGCTCGCGGACATCGTCGACACGGCGGTCGCCGCGGGCTCGTTCAAGACCCTGGCGGCGGCCTTGACCGCTGCCGATCTCGTGACCACCTTGAAGGGCGCTGGGCCGTTCACGGTCTTCGCTCCCACCGACGCGGCCTTCGCGAAGCTGCCGGCCGGGACGGTCGACACTCTTCTGAAGCCGGAGAACAAGAAGACGCTGCAGGCCATCCTCACGTACCACGTCGTCTCGGGGAAGGTCCTGGCGGCGGACGTGGTGAAGCTCGACCACGCGACCACCGTGGAGGGAGAAGACGTCACGATCACCGTGAGCGGCACCAGCGTCAAGGTGAACCAGGCGAATGTCACCGCGGTGGATGTCCGCGCCTCGAACGGCGTCATTCACGTCATCGACTCGGTCCTGTTGCCTCCCAGCCTCGCGGCGGCCGGGGCAGGCGGAGGCGCGTCCGGGGTCGGGGGAATGGCGGGGGCGTCGGGCTCCGCGGGCGGCGCGGCGGGGTCGGGGGCGGGGGGAGCGGGTGGACAGGCGGCCTTGAAGGACATCGTCGACACGGCGGTCGCCGCGGGCTCGTTCAAGACCCTGGCGGCAGCGCTGACGGCGGCCGATCTCGTCACGACGCTGAAGGGGCCCGGCCCGTTCACGGTCTTCGCTCCGACGGACGCGGCGTTCGCCAAGCTGCCCGCTGGAACGCTGGACACCCTGCTCAAGCCCGAGAACAAGGCGATGCTTCAATCCATCCTCGAGTACCACGTCGTGGCGGGGAAGGTGCTGGCGGCCGAGGTGGTGAAGCTCACCCACGCGACCACCCTCGAGGGCCAGGACCTGACCATCGCCGTCGTCAACGGCGGCGTCACCATCAACGACGCGAAGGTCATCACGGCGGACGTGCTCGCGACCAACGGGGTCATTCACGTCATCGACACCGTCCTTCTGCCGAAGTGAGTCCCGAGCCCGACGCCTTTCGGACAGCGGGCTGCTTTTCTCTCGGGTCAGGGCTTGCGTCAAAGGATCCGAGACATTACCTACGGAGCAATTTGCGGGAGGTCGAGGCGCTCTCGTCCGCGAGCGTCTCGCCTGCGTCCCCGTTCCCCCTTCCCCTTCCAGGCTTGCCTGGCGTGGAGGACAAGTGAGCTCCAAGACGAAACTATCCCAGGCTGTCGACGGCGAAGAGAGCCAGCTCATCGATGAGTGGCTGCGAGAGTTCTCCGAGCTCGGGGCGCGCAGCGGCACCATGGTCAAGGGGAGCGAGCTGCGCGAGCAGTGCGGCCAGTTCCTTCGGCTCTTCCGCCCGGCCGTCGCGGGTGGGGTGGCGAAGGAGCCGACGGGACCAGCCTGGGAACCCGTGCGCGACCTCCTGGCGGAGCTGTCTCGCGCCTGGGGCATGAAGGGATTCAGTCCGACCCAGACCGCCTCCTTCGTGTTCGCGCTCAAGGCGCCGCTGCTGTCCCGGCTGCAATCGCTCCACGGCGGCGACGCGCAAGGCTTGATTCACGATCTGCTGGCGCTCGACCGCGCGCTCGATTCCCTGGGCCTCTACACCACGGAGATCCACCAGAAGGCGCGCGAGGAGATGATCTCTCGACAGCAGATCGAGCTCCTCGAGCTGTCGACCCCGGTCGTGAACCTCTGGGAGGGCATCCTGGCCTTGCCCTTGATCGGCACCCTCGACTCGGCCCGGACCCAGGTGGTCATGGAGTCGCTCCTCCAGCGCATCAGCGAGACGGGGGCGCCCATGTCGATCATCGACATCACCGGGGTTCCGACCGTCGATACCCTGGTCGCCCAGCACCTGCTCAAGACCATCACCGCTGCCCGCCTCATGGGCGCCGATTGCATCATCAGTGGCATGCGGCCCCAGATCGCCCAGACCATCGTCCACCTCGGGGTGGAGCTGGGGAACGTGGTGACCAAGGCTTCGCTGGCGGATGCCTTCGGGCTCGCCCTGCGCCGACTCGGCATGAGCATCAAGCGAGAGGTCAAGCCCCTGGCTCGAGACTCCCCGGCGCCCCCGGAGCGGCGCGAGGGCGATCCCTGGTGAGGCCATGAGCACGGAGCGGATCCCCATCCTGCGGATGGGCAGCGTCCTGCTGGTCACCATCCAGGTCGACATGCACGATCAGCTGGCGCTCAGGCTGCAGGAGGACTTGACCAACAAGATCGTCGCGACCAGCGCGCGGGGGGTGCTGATCGACATCTCCGCGCTCGACATGGTCGATTCCTTCATCGGCCGGATGCTGGGGAACATCGCCGCGATGTCGCGCATCCTCGACGCCGCCACGGTCCTGGTGGGGATGCAGCCGGCGGTGGCCATCACCTTGGTCGAGCTCGGAATGACGCTGAATGGAATCCGAACGGCGCTCGACGTCGAGACGGGAATGGAGCTCCTCCATGAGCTGTCGTGCTCTCAGTAGGCACGCGCGAGACGACGGCGCGTGCTGATCAAGGCCGAGACCCTCCCGGTGCGCACCAACGATGACGTGGTCCACGTTCGACGGGCCACGCGCAACTGGTCGGTCGAGCTCGGGTTCTCGCTGGTGGACGTGACCAAGATGGTCACCGCCGCCAGCGAGCTCGCCCGCAACACGGTGATCTATGGCGGCGGCGGCACCGTTCGCTTCGAGAAGGTGGAGGAGGGTCATCGGCGCGCGTTGCGTCTGATCTTCGAGGATCAAGGCCCGGGGATCCCCGACATCGGCCAGGCCCTCAAGGACGGGTTCACCACCGGGAACGGGCTCGGCCTGGGCCTGTCCGGCGCCAAGCGGCTGGTGAATGATTTCGACATATGGTCCGAGCCCGGCCGGGGGACGCGGGTCTCGATCGGGCGGTGGAAGTAGTGGGCACCTCCCTCGAGGGCGTGGTCTTGCCGATGCTCGACACGAGCCGGGTGGGCGAGGCGCGCCGCGCCGTCGCCGCCCTGGCTGCGGGCGGGGCTCTGCCCGAGGCCGACGCCGGGCGCGCCCAGATCGTCGCCACCGAGCTCGCGGGCAACCTCGTGAAGCACGCGCGCGAAGGGGTCTTCCATGCCCGGTTGCTCCAGCCCGCGGAGGGGGCCGGGCTCGAATTGCTGGCCATCGACCGCGGACCAGGCATGGACGTGGAGCGGTGCCTCGTCGACGGGTACTCGACCGCCGGAACTCCGGGGACCGGCCTCGGGGCGGCTCGCCGCATGTCCGATCTCTTCGAGCTCTACTCGCTCCCGTCGGGCTCGGTCGCGGCGGCCCGGATCATGGCGCGCGGCCCGGCCTCTACGACGCGGGCGGTGCCTGCGCTCACCATGGAGCTCGGGGCGGTTTGTGTGGCCATGAGGGGCGAGACGATCTGCGGCGACGCCTGGGCCGTGGCCTCCACGCCGGACGGGAGAACCATGGTGGTGGTCGCGGATGGGCTGGGTCACGGGCCGTTCGCCGCCGAGGCGAGCTCGACCGCCATCGCGGCGTTTCACGAGCAGGTCCCGCTCGGGCACGGCCCCGCGGAGATCCTCGGCGAGGTGCACCGCCGGCTGCGCAGCACCCGCGGCGCCGCGGTGGCGGTCGCCGAGATCTCCTGCTCGGCGTCGACCATCCGGTTCTCCGGGCTCGGGAACGTGGCGGCCACGGTGATTGCCGGTACGTCTCGGCGCGGGTTGGTGTCCCACAACGGAACGGCCGGTGCGACCGCGAGCACGCCGCGCGAGCTCACCTATCCCTTTCCGCCCGGCGCCTGGCTGATCATGGCGTCGGATGGGCTCGGCACGCACTGGGATCTCGGCCGGTACCCCGGGGTGACCGGGAGCCACCCGGCCCTGGTCTCGGGCCTGCTGGGTCGTGACTTTTCGCGCGGACGAGACGACCTGACCGTCGTCAGCGCCCGGGAGCGATCGTGACGGCGGCAGGGGAGGAACGGCCCAGGATGCCCATCCTGGTGCGCCCGATCCGGACAACCGAGGATTGGCTGGCCGCCCAGCAGAGCTTGCGCGACGCCACCGCGCGGCTCGAGGTCGAGAGCTACGAGCAGACCCGACTCGGCACGGCCACCGCGGAGCTGGTGCGTGAGGTGGGGGTCCCGGCGGCGAGCCCGCTCGCGCTCGCGCTCGCGGTGGTGCTCGGGGCGGATGGCCAGGCCTCCGGCCTCGAGGTCTCACTCACGGTCTCCGGGCCCGTCGGCGTTCGGCTCCGCCAGGCGCTGGCCCAAGGCTCGCTCGGGGCGCCGTCGGGGATCGTCGCCGCACGTCGCCTGGTCGACCAGTTGCTGTTCCGGGCCGAGGGGGCCGGCGAGGCGGTGGTGATGCGGATCGGGCTCGAGCGCACGACGGCGGCGGCGGTGACCCCGGAGCGCATGCGGGACGTGGCCGACGCGCTCGCGCTCCAACCGCCTGCGGATCCGGCCGCCGAGAGCGCGCAGCTCGAGCGCCTCCGGGGGGAGCTCGGCGAGCGCGACGAGATGATCCGGGCGCTCCGCGGGGAGCTCGAAGACACCAATCGGGGTGTCCTGTCGCTCTATGCCGAGCTCGACGAGCGCGCCGAGTACCTGCGGAGGGCCGCCGACCTCAAGACCAGGATCTTGTCGGACATGGGCCACGAGCTGCGGACGCCCATCCATTCGATCCTCACGATCGCGCAGTTCCTGCTGCAGCGCCTGGACGGAGACCTGAGCGACGAGCAGGACAAGCAGGTGCGGATCATTCGAAACACCGCGCGCGATCTCTCGCAGTTCATCGACGACCTGCTGGATCTCGCCAAGGCACAGGCGGGGAAGGTGCCGGTGCGGCCCGCGGCCTTTGCGGTGGGGCAGCTGTTCAACACCCTGCGCGGGATCTTCAGGCCCCGGGCCCAGGACGGCAGCGTGCAGCTGGTCTTCGACGAGCCCCCCGAGATGCCGAGCCTGGTGACGGACGAGTCCAAGCTGTCGCAGATCCTGCGCAACTTCGTGGCCAACGCGCTGAAGTTCACCCGGGAGGGCGAGGTGCGGGTGTCTGCGACCACCGGGCCCGGAGACGCGGTCATCTTCTCGGTCTCGGACACCGGGATCGGTGTCGCCCCGCACCACCTGGACTACATCTTCGAGGAGTTCACCCAGATTGACGGCCCCATGCAGCGGGCCAGCAAGGGCACGGGCCTCGGCCTCCCTCTCGCCCGGCGGCTGACCTCCCTGCTCGGTGGGGAGGTCACCGTGCAGAGCACCATCGGAAAGGGATCCACCTTCACCGCCAAGATCCCGCGGGTCTTCTCCGGCGTGGTCGAGAGCGAGCCCGCGCTCGACGAGGCCTCCCCCGCCGCGAAGGCCTCGCCGCTGGCGGTCTTCCGCGCCGTCATCGTCGACGACGACGAGGCCGCGCGGTACGTGCTGCGCCGGCGCCTCGGGCAAGGGTTCAGCGCCGTCGAGGTGTCGAGCGGACGGACCGGGATCGAGGCCATCCGCGCCATGCGCCCCGACGTCGTCTTCCTCGATCTGCGCATGCCAGGCGTGTCGGGCTTCGACGTCCTCGCGGCCATGGGGGCGGAGACGGAGCTCGCGGAAGTCCCGGTCATCGTCATGACGTCCCAGCCGCTCTCGGACTCCGAGCGCGAGCGATTGGCCCCGGCGCGCGCGATCCTCGACAAGGCGCAGATCGCCGAGGAGCGGGATACGACCCTGCTCGCCGCCCTCGAACAGGCTGGCATCACCGGCCAAGGCGGGCAAGGCGGGGAGGGTGAGCAGCGCTGGCAGCGTGGGCAGCATGGAAGCGAGCCATGAGCTCGGGCGGGGCCGCCAGGCGAATGGGCCAGACCCAGGGGTCGATCCTGGTCGTGGACGACGATCCCGGAAAGCGCTACGTGTTGAGCCGCATCTTGCGCAGCGCCGGCTTCGAGGTCATCGAGGCCGAGGACGCGAGCTCGGCGCTGGCGCTGGCAAAGAACAATCCGGACCTCTTGGTCCTCGACGTCAAGCTGCCCGACGGGAGCGGTCACGACGTCTGCCGGCAGCTCAAATCTGGGGCCGACACCGCCTCGATCCTCGTGCTCCAGGTCTCGTCTTCGTTCGCCTCGAGCCCCGACATCGTCGCCGGGCTGGACAGCGGCGCGGACGCCTACCTGACCCATCCCATCGAGGCGCAGGAGCTCACCGCCACGGTCCGCGCGCTGCTTCGCATCCGGCGCGCCGAGCAGGAGCGTTCGGAGCTCTTCGCGCGCGAGCAGGCCGCGCGCCAGGAGGCGGATCGCGCCAACCGTCTCAAGGACCAGTTCCTCGCCACCATCTCACACGAGCTGCGGACGCCGCTCAACGCCATCCTCGGCTGGGTGCAGCTGTTGCGGACCGGCCGGCTCGACCCCGCCGCCGGACAGCGCGCGCTCGAGATCGTCGAGCGCAATGCCCGGGCGCAGTCCGCCCTGATCGAGGACTTGCTCGACATGTCGCGGATCATGTCCGAGAAGATGGCCATCGAGTTTCGTGAGGTCGACCTGAAGCCCATCGTCCACGAATCGGTGGACGCCTTCCGGATCGCGGCCGACGTCAAGGCCATCTCGATCCGCACCCTCATCGCGCCGGCGGCCGGCCTGGTCCAGGGCGATGCCCCCCGCCTCAAGCAGGTGGTGTGGAACCTGCTCTCGAACGCGATCAAGTTCACGCCGCACGCGGGGGAGATCGAGGTGAGCCTGGCCCGCGTCGGGGGAGGGACCGAGCTCCGGGTGCGCGACAACGGTCGCGGCATCCTCCCCGAGTTCCTGCCTCACGTGTTCGAGCCGTTCCGGCAAGCCGAGAGCAACTCCCGGCGGGCGCAGGGTGGGATCGGCCTCGGGCTGACCATCGCTCGCCAGCTGGTCGAGCTGCACGGCGGCAAGGTCAAGGTCGAGAGCGGGGGCGTGGACCGGGGCTCGACCTTCATCGTGAGCTTGCCGCCGGTCGTGACGCCGAGCCCGGTGACCGCCGACCGGGCCGGGGCAGAGGCGCCTCCCGTCCCTCCGGTGGTTCCCGTGGCTCTCCCTCCGGTCGACCTTCCGTGGTTGGGCCCTCGGCGCGTGCTGGTGATTGACGACGAGCGCGATGCCCTCGACTACGCGTCGACGGTCCTGCGACAGGCCGGCGCCGAGGTGTCCACCGCGGAGTCGGTGGCGGCGGGCCTGGAGCAGGTATCGACGTTCCATCCCGACGCCATCCTGTGCGACATCGCCATGCCGATCCGGGACGGGTTCGATCTCATCGCCGAGCTGCGGTGCCTCCCCGGTCCGGAGCGAGCCATCCCGGTCGCCGCCCTCACGGCCCACGCGAAGCCCGAGGACCAGCGGCGGATCCTCGAGGCAGGGTTCCAGCTCTTCCTGGCCAAGCCAGTCGATCCCTCGCAGATCGCAGGCGTGGTGCTGGCGCTCACCGCCCCCGAGGCCGGCGCCTGGCAGGCACCAGGCCGAGATGACGGGTCGTGACGGTCGCCTTAGTCTGGCGCCGAGGCGCAAGCCCGGCCCACGCTCGGGGGGATCCCCGTCTCAAGCAAACCGCTGAAACGGACGAACCCCCGGGGCTGGTCTCGGAGCGAGAGTTGGACTGCCATGGAGCGAGGCCCGCGCGCCCAAACAAGAGCCGGGGGTCGAATCGTCGTGAGTGTCCTTCAGAATGTGAAGATCGGTGCCCGTCTGTGGCTGCTTCTCGCGGTGTCCATCGGGAGCCTCATGGCCGTATCGATCGACGCGGGTCAGACGCTGGCGAACGCGCGGGTGGGGGGCCCGGTCTACGCCCAGGTGGTGGAGGCCAAGGACATCCGAGCCGACGTCACGCCGCCGCCCCTGACCGCCATCCGGGTGTTCCTGAATGCGCAGCTCATCATGGTGGCAGCACCGGAAAAGCGCGACGATATCGTGCTCCACATGAGGAAGCTGGTGGACGAGTTCCACGGCCGGGTCGAGTACTGGCGCAAGAACATCTCGGACCTCGCGATCAAGGATGCGGTCGAGCGCCGCCTGGTCCCGAGCTACGAGGAGGTCACGGGGCTGATCCTCGACCAGCTGGTCCCGATGGTGATGAAGGGCGACCTGACGGCGGCGCGGTCGTTGCTGGATGGGACGATCCAGCCCAAGTACTACCAGCACCGCAAGGTCTCTGATGAGGTGGCCGAGATGTCGAACCAGAGGTCGGAGGCTGCCGAGAAGGTGGTCGCCATCACCATCGCACACTCCACCTGGAGGATGATCCTCGCCACCGTGATGGCCCTGCTCCTCACCTCGATCGTCTCGTGGCTGATCGCACGCAGCATCACCCGCCCGATCGGTGTGGTGGTGGAGCGCCTGCGCGACATCTCGGAGGGCGAAGGGGACCTGACCCAGACCATCGACGACGGCGCCCGGGACGAGCTCGGCGAGCTGGCCCGCTACTTCAACCGGTTCGTGAGCAAGATCCGCGACACTGTCCGACAGATCGGCGACACCTCCCAGACCCTGGCCGCGTCGGCCGAGGAGTTCACCGCCCTCAGCCGCCAGCTGGCCGGGAACGCGTCGGCGACCTCCGAGCAGGCCACCTCGGTGTCGGGCGCGAGCGTCCAGATCAGCTCCAACGTCCAGGCGGTGGCCGCGGCGGCCGAGCAGATGTCGGTCAGCATCAAGGAGATCGCCAAGAACACCGCCGACGCCGAGCGGGTCGCCGCGGCCGCCGTCGAGATCACCGAGAGCACCAACGCCGCCGTAGGACGTCTGGGCGAGAGCAGCGCGGAGATCGGCATCGTGGTCAAGGTGATCACCTCCATCGCCGAGCAGACCAACCTGCTCGCCCTCAACGCCACCATCGAGGCGGCGCGGGCGGGCGAGGCCGGCAAGGGCTTCGCGGTGGTGGCCAACGAGGTCAAGGAGCTGGCCAAGCAGACCGCCCGCGCCACCGAGGACATCAGTAACAAGATCAAGATGATCCAGGGCAGCTCGACCGGGGCGGTGGAGGCCATCGCCCGGATCGGCGAGATCATCGGGCGCATCAAGGAGATCCAGACGTCGGTGGCCAACGCGGTCGAGGAGCAGGCCGCCACGGCCTCGGAGATCGGCAAGAACATCAACCACCTCGCGAGCGCGAGCGGCGAGATCGCGGGCAACATCACCAAGGTCGCGGAGACGGCCCAGAACACCTCCACCGGAACGGCCGAGACCGAGACGGCGGCGGCGGAGCTGGCCCGCATGGCGGCCAGCCTGCAGCGCCTGGTCACCGCCTTTCGCTACGAGGACGGCGGCCCGTCGCGTGGCGCGGGCTCCCCCCGCCGTGGACTGAGCGTGGTCAATGGCCGGTCATCCGGCAATGGATCCGGCCGCCGCGGCGACAGTGGCGATGGCTCGGGCTGGCGCGCGGCCTCCTAGACGCGCGTTTGCGGACCTCGCGTCCCCGCGTCACGGGGACCAGCTCAAGGAATATCGCCGAAGGTCCGAGAATGCTGCATGGCTCCGGTGGTGGTGGTGGTGGTCGTCGTGGCGGCGTGGGGGTGGCGTTTGTGCGGGGCATTCCCCTGCGGCGCGCTCCCGACCGGCTGCGAGTGGTGATGGGATCGTCCCGCGGAGCGATCCTGAGCTCGGGGTGGCTGGTGTCGGCGGTGCTGACCTTCGGAACCGGCGGGGCGGCCTCGGGGCAATCCGCCGCTGAGCCACCGGCAGCAACTCCTGTACCCGTCGCTGCGCCGGTCGGCGCAGTTCCACCATCGGCTTCCGGGCCGCCGCCCGTGTCGGTATCACCCGCCCTGGCGCTCCCCGCGCCTGGCGCCCCCGTCTCAGCGGATGGTCAGGGGCAGGCACCCTCCGCAGAGGATCTGACGCCGCTCGATCTCGACGCCCTGATGAGCCTGCGGGTGACGACCGCCTCGCGGTTCTCCGATCGATTGCCCGACGCTCCGAGCATCATGTCGGTGGTGACCCGCGACGAGCTTCGGCGCTTCGGCGGTCTCACCCTCAACGAGATCTTGCAGCGGGTCCCGGGGCTCACCGGATCGACCCAGTACTTCGTCGACCGCAGCCTGGTGGCGGCGCGCGGCGATCAGACGAAGACCAACGGGGGGCACATCCTCTTCCTGGTCAACGGGCGCCCCACCCGGGAAGTGATGGAAGGAGGGGTGATCTCCGATCTCCTCGAAGCCTTCCCGGTGGACATCCTCGAGCGCATCGAGATCATCAAGGGGCCGGGCTCGGTCCTCTACGGATCGAACGCCTTCTCCGCGGTGGTGAACCTGGTCACCCGGAGCGCCGATCGGACCTTCGCGGCGGTGAGGGGGTCCATCGCCCCCGGCGGAGCCGTCGACACCTCCGCCAGCTTCGCCTACAAGCATGGCAACTTCGGAGCGGTGGGTGCGGCGCAACTGCACCAGCTTCCGGACTGGCCGGTCACCTATCTGGTCCCGCCCTCCCAGCAGAACCTCTCTTTCGCGCCCCACGTCCCCCCGGTGGAGAACGTGAGCGTCGCCAACCGTGGAGCCGGGGCCTACCTCGGCCTCAGCTACGGGGGCCTGAGACTCATGTCCTCCCTCACGGAGTGGCATTCCACCGGGTTCATCGAGGGGACGGTGAGCGCGACCCGCCTCACGCGCCAGTTCGGCGACCTCGGGTATTCCCTCGCGGTCAGCCCGAGCTGGGGCATGAGCTTCGATGCGACCATCACCCGCACGACCTTCGACGAAGGCCCGTTCCCCAACGTGAGCCGAGACTCGAACGAGGCCATCCTCGAGTGGACCAACCTGGTCGAGCTCGGCGCACGGGATCGCCTGTCGGTCGGCGTGCTCGCCAACCACCTCGACGGGACCGAGCTCTACACGGCGACCGTGCCGGCGACGGTGACCGCTCGGGGCGGCCGCTTCGGCGGGGCGCTCTATGCCCAGGTCGAACATCGCCTGTTCACCAGTCTCAAGCTCATCGGCGGCTTCCAAACCAACAAGATCGGCAGCATCCCGCTCGACACCGTGCCGAGGGCCGGCGCGGTGTGGACCCCGACCACACGGGCCAGCCTCAAGGCCCTCTACAGCCAAGCCTTCCGGGCACCCAGCCTCGACGAGAACCTGCTCGACAACCCGGGACTCGCCGGCAATCCGAACCTCAAGCCAGAGAAGGTCGCGACCTTGGATCTCGGCGCCTCGTTCGAGAGCGACCGCGCGCAGCTCGGGATCGACTACTTCCACAGCAAGATCACCAACAACATCGTGAATCTCCCTGGCCCGACCCGCGCCGTCTACTTCAACCTCGGTGAGGTGATCTTCGACGGGGTCGAGGCGGAGTGCAAGTACTACCTATCGAGGGAGCTGTTCCTGCAGGGGTCGGCTCTTTACCAGGTGAACGTGGACGGGCAGGGGACCGCAAATGTCTCGCCCATCCCGAGGGTAGGCTTCAAGACGGGGGCGAGCTACCAGAGCCGTCGGTGGACCGCGAGTGTGTTCGACGTGTCCGATGGTCCCTTCGACCACTACGCGGCGGTGAACCCCATCCCCGGCTGGCGCCACATCATCACCGTCCATGTCCGGCTCGACGTCTCGAAGCTCCTCGGGTTGAGCAAGAGCCTCGGCCTCGGGGTCTTCGGACACGCGAACAACCTGGCCAACCAGGCCATCTGGCTGCCGAGTGGGTTCAGCAGCGTGGATACCGTCCCGGTCCTGCAGGGCCGCACGGTCTTCGCAGGCCTCGAGGTATCGCTCGGACGATCAGCCGGCTCCGTCGGTCACTGACGCCGGGAGCGGGACCGTCGCGACCGCGAGCGCGGGCTCCGAAATCTCGCACGCCGACGTCCAGTGAGAACCAGCCCTCGAGGCCCTCAGCGAACGACCTCGAAGGTGACGCGGCCGGGACTGCCTGCATGACCGGGCCAGCCGTCCACCCCGCTCGAGCCCGCGAATCCGGGGGATCCAGGGGCACAACCCGGGTCGTCCACGATTGGGTTGCCATCACCGTCGGTGTGGGTCGAAGCGGGACGACCGTCTCCCCCGGATCCACCAGGCCCCCCAGGGCCGCCCGGGCCGCCTTGGCCCCCGTCCCCGCCCGCGCTGAAGATGATCCGCTCGAGCAGGTCGACGTCGCAAGGACCGAGGCCGCAGACGATGACGACCTTGGCGTCGCCGCCGTGGCCGCCGTCGCCACCGTTGTTGCCGTCGCCGCCATTGCCGCCCGGGCCGCCGTTGCTGCATGCCGAGCCGCTCGTCCCCGTCGAGCCAGCGCTCCCAGCCCAGCCAGTCGCCCCGTTCGTGCCGCGGCTCGCGACGTGAAAGGCCGCGAGGTCCGCGGCCTCGACCACGGCGACGTGCTCTCCGAGGGGACTGTGCACGGTGAAGACGTATCGACTCGGGTTCGGGTGATCGACCCGAACGTCGAGGTCGGGACCGCGACCACCCTCGCCTGGACCGCGGAGCTCCAGATCCTCGGGCCGTTCGTAGGAGAGCCCCCACCGTAGAGAAGCGGCCGGCTGGCCGTCGATCGCCACCGGCAGCGTGAAGGCGTCGCGAGCAGCCAACGGGACGACCTCCTTCTCGCCCACGTCGTCCCGGAAGTGAAACCGGCCGGCCTCGTCGAGGTACGTGAACGGATTGTCGAGAGAGACGCTGGAGATCGCGATGCATGGGGTCGGGTCGAGCGCCCGCCTGGACCCGCACAGTGTCACCGGGTGCGAGATGGATTGCAGCTCCGCCCAAAGTCTGCCTCGAAACGCCAGTTCCGGGAGCACCGACAGCGTCGGGCGCTGCTGCGTGTAGCCGAGCAGCGTGGCCGCATGTTGCCAGACGCGCTGGCGCACGCGCACGGACCGGATGGTCTCCTTGCTGTCGTCGAACCAGGCGCGAACGAGGCGGTGATCGGCGAGGACCACCGGATTGTTTCCCTCCCGCATCACCGCTTCCTCGACGGCGGCCGCGGCGGTCCGCACCTCATCGAACGCAGACAGCGCGATGTGGAGGCGGACGATGCGCCGTTTCGCTTGCTCACGCAGGTCGGGCTCGGGCAGGCGCTCGGCGAACCGGGTCAGCGTCATCTCGTTGCCTGTGGCGGCGAGAGCGTCCATCATCGCCAGGTCCACCCGACGTCCCTGCCAGGTTCCGTGCTCGACGTCGACCGTGGCGAGGACCTCCGCGGCGAAGGTCCTCGCCACCGCCCCGAGCGCGTCCTTGGCCAGCAACGTGCGCAGATCGTCGAAGATGGCCGCGAGGACCTCCGGGTGCCCATCGAGGCCGGGGCGGCGATCGAGGTACAGGCGCTGAATGGTCGCGACACGCTCCGCGCGCGCGGGATCGGTCTCGATGGCGGAATCCTTCAGGAGCTTGCGGTACGCCAGCATCAGGTCGTCGAATACCGACGGAACCTGGGCGGCGGGAAGTCCATCGAGCGCGACCTCGATGCAGCGCCGCCACGGGGCGGTATCGATCCTCCCATCGACGAACCCGTCGATCAGCCGGCCGCGAATCTCGGGCGTGAACGCCGACACGTGGGGGCCCGGCGCCCGCAGATCGCAGACCGTCGGACTGGCGTCGGGCTGGCCGAGATAAACGACCAGTGCTGGACCCGAGTCATGCCGCACCAGCTCCGCGGCGGTCATGGGCAGCGGAAGCCGAGGCGCGCATGCGGGCACCATCCCAACCACGATCGACGCCGCAATGAGTGACAGACGCATGGGGGGTACTCGGGGTAACTCAGTGCACGTGGGCGCGGAGCGCGTGGTGATAGAGCCTTGGCTCACGACGGACGACGGCGGGAAGGTTCAGCTGGAAGATTTGGCCCTCATGAGCGGCAGCTTCGCTGCCGGAGCTGGGGAGCGCAATCGCGAACAGCCGCGCAGCGATCGTCTCATGGGGCTGGATCCAGCCGAGGTCCACGTCCGGCCGCAGGCTCGTCACTCTTCCGTCGCTGCGGGTGAGCGTGATCGCCGCCCATTCGACCTGGAGCACCTCGTCTGTCTTGTTGGTGATGTCCAGCAGGACCGCGGCAGCGGCCACGTCGACGAGGATCTCCAGCCTGACGTCCCTGTCCTCCACCATCTCCGCTCCACCGAGGGTCACCGCCGGATGAATGCCCGGACCGGTCAGGTGAAAGTCGTACACATGGTGCCTGGCACAGCCGACGGACGCGAGCCACGCGACGACGCCCAGTGTCGCCAAGGCTTCGATTCCGAGGTCGTGAGTCATGCCACTCCCATCTCCCGTCTGGGACGAGCAAGATGTGCACCAAGCCCCGTGCGCGAGATCGCGCAGGATCAGACCTCGGCGACCGTAGCGCAGCAGGACAGGTGCCCAGGATCGAGACAGCGCGCGCGGGCCACCCTTCAGCTGTTCGGCGATCGTCCGGCGCCCACGGGAGGTCCATAGTTGGAGGTCGAACGATCGGCCAGGCCGCGACGCGGCGTCGTGGCGCGCGCTTCCGTGGTGCTTCGAAGATCGTCTCAAGCGTCTCTGCTGCAAGGGGGCCATTCCTTTGACCATGTAGCTACCTGTGGCTACAATCGTCTGCATGAAGACCGTCGGCATCCGTGAGCTCAAGAACAGGCTCAGCGAATATCTGCGCCGCGTGCGGCTGGGCGAGAGCATCTTGGTCACCGATCGGGGGGAGGTCGTGGCTGAGCTCCTGCCACCCGGAAAAGGGCAGGGTGATCCGTCGATCCCGGCGGAACTTCAGTCGCTGGCCAAGCGGGGCCTCCTGACCCTGGGTGCTCCGGCTGGAACGGACCTATATCCCGCGCTGACGCGCCAGCAAGGGGAACGTGGGCGGAGCGTCGCCCAGTTGCTCGACGAGGAGCGCGGCCCTCGGTGAATCTTTACGCCGAGTCGAGCGCAGTGCTGGCATGGCTCCTTGACGAGCCGACCGCACCGGCCGTGCGCCGGCTCCTCGGCGAGGCCGAAGTCATCGTCGCGTCGGACCTGACCCTGATCGAGTGTGGTCGCGTATTGCTGCGGGCGGTGGCGCTGAAGGAACTGACGGAGGCCGAAGCCGCCGACCGTCGAGCGCACCTCATCGGCGCTGCTGCTCATTGGCAGGTCCTGCGAATCGCGGGGGAGATCGTCGATCGCGCGCGTCAGCCGTTTCCCGGCGACCCGATCCGGACGCTGGATGCCATTCACCTCGCATCGCTTCTTGTCGGGCGTTCCGCGGTCGTCGGCCTCAGGCTGCTGAGCCTCGATGAGCGCGTGCGCCAAGCTGCGGCACGTCTCGGTGTCGCGGTCGAGCCTGCATGAACATGGGTAACCCATCCGCGAGGCGCGTGCTGCGGGCGGGCGGCGGCGTGGCAGGCCACTGGACGTCGGGACCTCCAGAAGTCGTCTGACAATCCGCCGTTCAGCGGCGTGGTTCCGAGCGTAATGGGCCATGCTCTTCACCGCAATTCCAACACGAGGATGGCTCAGGGGGACGGCGGTGCCGACCCTCCGCCGAACGTGAGCAGGACCGTGATGTGCCCGTCGGCGTCGACCTCGGCGGCGTCGAAGCCGTCGAACACGATGCGGCCGTCACGGTCCTCGACCACCGCGCGAAATCGGAAAATCGGGCCTTGGACGTCGATCGCGCTCACCAGTCGCGCCGAGAGCCCGCGCGGATCAGTAAAGAAGTCGTCGATCGACGCGGCCAGTGCTGCGCGGCCACGTATGACGGTGCCGCGCGACACGATACGCCCTTCGGCCGCGAAGCACTCGTCGATCATGCGGGCGCGGGCCGCGGGTTCCGGCTCCTGCCATGCGGCGACGTAGTTCTGCGCCGCGATCTCGGTCGAGCTCCGCATGGGCCCAGTTTACTCTGGCAGCAAGTCCTCGTCACCGTAGCAAAGCGCGGCCTTCATGCACCTGCTTTCGACAGAGGCGGCGTCGGAGCGAAGTAGGAAACGGAACTCACCCGGGCCGCGACGGCCATGCAGAGACGCGGGCGATCGAATCGGCCGAGGGCCGACTTCCATCTCGCGTTTCCCATCGGGCACTCGCTTCGGAGGCATGGATCTCCCTGGCGCCGCGTCGCTCGCGGCCGCGTCGCTTGAGGACGCCATCGTGCATGCTGACGCGGCCGCCGTCAGGGGTTGCGCGCGCCACTATGAGGAGGTTTCGGAAATGTGATCGCGGATGGGCGCTCGTGTACCAGTTTCGACCTCTCGGTCGATGGGCGGCATCTCCTCGCCGGTGAACTCGTAGATGCCGGCCCAGGTGTCGCCGAGGCGCGCCTGGTGAATGGATTGGCGTGTACTCAGCCCACAGCAGCTCGCTGGCGAAAGCGGACATTTCTACTTTGCCGCTACAGTGAAATCGCCGATAATAAGTATTATGTCAACTTAGCCCCGTCGCCGGGAATATGCCGCGCGTTGAGTCAGCGAGCGCCTCATGTCAACTTTGGTCGCGGAATGGCCAGATATCCCGTGACCTTGGCGGTGCGCGCGTTGCGCGCGGCCGCGATCTCGTTCGAGCCGCACCTGTATCCGTGGGAGCCGCGCGGGGGAACGCGCGCTTCGGCGGAGGCGCTCGGGGTGGACGAGCATCGGGTCGTGAAGACGCTGATCTTCGAGGACGACGCGCGGGCGCCCCTGTGCGTGCTGATGCACGGCGATCACGAGGTCTCGAGCAAGCAGCTGGCCCGTCACGTGGGGGTCAAGACCGTCGGGCCCTGCTCCCCCGAGGTGGCGGACCGGCACTCGGGCTATCAGGTCGGAGGCACTTCACCCTTCGGGTTGCGTCGCCCCATGCCCATCTACATGCAGAGGACGATCCTGGATCTTCCCGTCCTCTACATCAACGGTGGCGCGCGCGGCTTCTTGGTGTCGATGGATCCACACGAGGCCGCGCGCGTCCTGTCCGCCGACCTCGTGGACGTCGCCGTGAGACGAACCTGACCCGAGCCAACTCCTCGACCGGCGGTCGGGTCAGACTGCCATTCTCCTTCCCAGTCTCGCCCTGTCGCGCCTTCCGGCCCGCGGCGCGATTCCGCTCACGGCGCCGCGGCCAGCTCGAGGTCGTCGATCGTGAAGTCGGCGCTGCACCGACGTGACCCATCGTCGGGCAGGCCCAGCTCCCACCGCTCGGGATCAGCCGCGGCCGCCTGTATCGTTCGATGGAGAAGCTGGGCACGGTCGATCTGGCAGCCCTCCGCCACACCGACCGCCAGCCGTGACGCCCCTGCTAGATGGCCATGCAGCGATCGAGCGTGATGCTGTCGGTCTGACCGTCGATGGCGATGCTGGCCTCACCGCACCCGGTCAGCGTGACGGTGGCCGACTTGCCGTCGTGCTTGCCCCCCGACAGCGTGCCGGTCAGGCTGCCGGACACCGCGCAGGTGCAGGTGCTGGCCCAGGTCAGGTGATCCGGGACCAGCGTGACCTTGTAGCCCGCCAGGTGATGGGTGATCTCGAGAGCGCCCGACACGATCACGCGATCCGCGCGCGAGGTGCCCGTGATCTCGAGGGGGGTGGTGGTCCGGGTGGAGACGTCGAAGAGCTGGTGGCCGCCCGGACCCGTGAGCACGCGCTCGAGCCCGCCGACCGTGTACGCGAACCCGGTCGCGGTCTTGCCGAGGGTCTGCCCGCCACCCGGCGAGGTCACCGCGAGCGTGCCGCCGTAGAGGCCGGTCAAGGTGAAGTTCGCCGTTCGGGTCACCGTGTCGCCGTCCGCGGCCATCACGCACAGCGGGTTCTTGCTGAACGAGAGGGTCGCCGAGCCAGCCAGCCTGGCGAGACCGATCGAGCAGTCGTCGAAGCTGCGGGTCCGCACGCCCGCGGTGCACGCCCCGAACGCGGTGTCGCCGCAGGTCGCGGCGTTGGCCGAGGGCAGCAGCGCGGAGAGCACGCCCCGCCAGCGCGGTCCACGTAACTCGAGCGGGGTGGGCCACATGAGGGCGGTCGTCGCGCCACCCTGGGCCGACTCGTCCACGCTCGACATGACCTCGCCGATCTCGGCGCCGATCTGCCCCGTCTCCTCATCGGCCGAGGACCCGCGACAGCCGGTCGTCCCCGCAGCCCCGAGGGCGCACAGCCAGACGATTGTCGACGCCGACACGGACGCCGACGCGACCACCGAAGCACACACCGAAGAGACGCGCACCGATTTCCAAGTCACTCTGTTCAGCATGCGGAATCGACCCCCTCTGGACGAGTTGATCCAGACCTCCTCGGAGGATCGCGCTCGACCTTGAGCCGCGCCGTCGGTCGCCCTAGCTGCTCGTCTATAGTCTAGAGGTCAGGGCACGAGGGGTCCGTGCACGTAGAGACCGGGCGCGGGCTCCGTCGCCTGGGGGGCGACCGAGAAGACGATCCAGGTTCCGGCCGCGTCCCGGATGGTGTGCACGTTGACCTCGGGGTGCTCCTTGATCACCCGCGGGAGCAGCGATTCGCCAGCCGGGCCCCCGTGCAGCCGCGCGTACTCGAGCCACCAGCTCGACGAGGTCTGGTCCGAGCCCTGGAACACCACGAAGTCATCGCCCACGAGCTGGTAGTCGAGGACGTAGTCACCGAACTGGATCCGGGAGCCACAGTCCTCGGGGCTGGCCTGCCAGCCCTGCGCGGAGCGGGTCCCCCGCCGCAGCCGCTCGATCCAGATCACCGCGGACCCGCTGGCCGTGAACTCCCCCGCGTAGCTCTCGGCCCTGGTGTCCGCCGTCAGCATGCAGCTCCCCGAGCCGTCGTTGTGCGCCACCATGGCCACGGGGTTGTCGAGGATCGGCTTGAAGTACAGCGAGTGCCGCAGATCGCTCGAGACGTCGATGGTCACGGCCGAGCTGTCGAGCGCGAACGGATCCGCCATTCCGCGTGCCTGCCGCAGCAGGATCGGCGAGAGCCCCCCGACGACGCGGGTGAACGCGACCACCCCGCGATCCTCGGGCCGGAAGACCCGATCGGACGCGCCGACCAGCTCGAACGACCGCACGACCGGCGCCAGCTCCTCGGGGTGGCCCCCACCTGGAAAATCGGCGACCTGCAGCGCGCCGGTCGGCACGTAGCCCTGGGCGGGGTCGTAGCCCGACAGGAAATAGATGCTCTTGCCATCGTGGGCGATCTCCCACTCGGAGGCGTCGTTCAGGATGGTGCTCGGGGCCGCCGAGCCCGCCTGGCTCATCGGAACCACCTCCAGGGTCCCCGGCGCCCCGGCCACCGCGACGTGCGAATACGCCAGGTACTGGCCATCCGGAGAGAATCGCACGCGCCATCCCAGGTCGTCGGGCGCGTGCACCACGTGGGCGATCGTGGGAAGCGGGCCGCCGGCCGCGCCGCCGACGTCGTCGGTCAGGATCGCCCCGACGAGGTCGAACTCCCGATAGTACGGGGTGGCGAACAGATCGCTGAAATCCTTGTCGATGAAGGCGTTGGCGACACACGCGACGGAGGAAGACAGCGCGTTGCCGAAGCAGAACACGCCGTGCGCCGTCAGCAAGCGTGCCTGCGGCCAGCCCGGACGCCAGGCCCAGATGCCACCGTCGTAGGGATCCCGCTTCCCGGGCGCCGGCCCGGAGTGGAAGATCAAGGTGTCGCCGTCGAACCGCTGAACGACCGGCTGAAAATCCCCCCAGATCTGGAAGTCCACCCACAGATCACGGGTCAAGAGCAGACAGGCCGGATCGGTCCCGTCGCACGCCACCGGACCGCCCTGCGCGACCGCCTTGGTGAAATCGAGGACCCAGAGCTCGGTGCGCAGGTCGGACCCGATGCGGCTGAAGGCGCACCAGCGATCCGGATGGCCGGGCTGGTTGCCGAGTTGCTGGCCGTTGCTGCAGCTGTCGTAGGTGTCCCCCACCAGCGCCGCCAGTCCTGCCACCAGTCGATGGGTCAGGGCCGGATCGGCCGCCTGCCGGGGAAGCTCGTCCGAGCCCGATGCGGCACCTGCGCCACCCCCCGCGCCTGCGCCACCCCCCGCGTCCGGGGCGGGCGCGGGCCAGCCGCCTTCGGCCGCGGCGGATGGCGCCTCGAGCCCCGCGTCCCCGGTCAGGCTGGTCGAGGCGCGCTGGCCCGACGCGCAGGCAGCCAGCACCGATACGACCAACGGCGCACCACGGGAAAGACGATGGCTGGCGTGGCTCCGCACGTTGCTCCTCCTCTCGGTTGGTCGTGTCGCTCCCGCGCTCCGCGGCCGAGCGCCCCGCGGCAAGTGCTGCAGTCTAGTCCCCTGGAACAGTGAAGGGTTGAAAAAGTCGCCGAGGCATCTTCGTTCCTGGCGAGGCGCGACGAGGGCGAATACCCGACGTATTCAACCGAGGAGCAACGGAGCCACGGACGAAGAGGACCAGCGACTCTTTCAGGAATTCACTGTTCCAGGGGACCAGTGCACCGCCGGCGAAATTGCGTCAACACCGCGCCCCCCCGCTGCCTGACGCACGGCCCGCGATTCTGGTGCTAACCTAGATGGGTAATGGACTTCGAGGAGTTCGAGCAACTGGTCCTCCGGTTGCTCTTCGAGACCGATTTTCCAGTGACGGCGGCCCACGCCGCGTACCTCGGTCGAACCTCGGTCAGGGTGGCGGAGCGCCACCTGGCCCGGATGGTGGAACAAGGGACCCTGCTGGTCCGCACCTCCGATGCGGGCGAGATGCTCGAGTACGATCACCCCCACCGTAAGCTCCTGGTTCCCAAGAAGAATCCGCCGCCCGAGTCGGGTCGGGACGGAACCTGGACGGGGCCGCCTTCCATCTCGATCGGCGAGCCGCTGCTGGCGCCTCGGCATCGCCCGAGCCCCGTCACCTCGGTGCTGCTGTCCATGCTCATCCCGGGGGCGGGCCACATCTACTCCGGGCGCCCCGGACCAGGGGTCGCCTGGATGGCCACCACGCTGATGGGCTACGCCTGCTTCTTCCTGCCAGGGCTGTTCATCCACGGACTCTGCCTGGTCAGCGCGGCCCGCGGCGATCGCGGAACCCTGCTCTAGTGTCCTGTCTGAGAAATGCGTTGCACAAGTCGTCGACAAGTCGGACTGGCCGCAAGGCGCGACGACGATGCTTACCCGCACGTACGGTGAGGAGGAGCAAGGCAGCGGCCGGCCTGGATCGTCAGGCAAGACACTAGTGCACCGCCGTCGAAATAGCGTCAATACCGAGGCCGGCAAGCCGAGCCGGCCGCGAGGCGCGACGACGAGGAATACCCGTAGGTATTGTGAGGAGGAGCAACGAAGCGGCCGGCTCGGATCGTCGGCCGAATATGATGCTATTCCGACGGCGGTGCACTAGCAGCCTGGGGGCCGCGGGCTCAGACCGTATCCAGGCTGCCCTGCTTCCGGCTCCGCAGGTCCCGAAGCACCGTGCGGGCCTGTTCGACCCCTGCCCCGCCACCGGCTTCCCCGAGCGCCGAGAGGGCGAGCCCCAGCTCGTGCGCGTCGCTCTGGATGCCATCGCGCAGGGCCTGGTGCATCTCGCGGAACGAGCCGTAGAACTCCTGCAGCTCGTCGCCCTTGCGCAGCGGGGGCGGGATCGCGCCCATCCGGCTCTCGCGCACCCGCGAGAAGAACCCGGCGATGCGGAAGAGGGGGCCGGCCACCTTGTGGGTGATGAGGATCCCGACCGCCGAGACCGAGAAGACCAGCACCACACCGAAGCCCACGATGCCCCACAGCACCCACTTGTCGCTCTCGGCGAATTGCCCGCGCAGCTCCGCCCCCACCGCCGGATCGGCCATCCCGGACAGCTCGATCACCTTCGAGATGTCGCGCGTCGCCTGGTACATCTTGTACCCGAGCCCCGCGGTCACGGCCACGGCCACGATGACGATGGTCATCGTGTACCGAACCTGAAGCCCGACATCCAGCAGGTAGTTTCGCATTCGGCGCTTGTACTTGGGTGCGCCGTCCGCGCTCTTTTCGCTCGTCATTTGGTCGGTCCTCCGTGCCTTATCCGCCTTGGGCTTTCAGGAACTTGGCCAGATCCTCCGCGAGCTGAGCCGCGGTCGCCTCCAGGCACTCCCGGCGAGCGGTCTCGCGATCGCGGGGCCGCACGCCGGCCTGGACGCTGGCCTCGGCGCTGGTCCAGGAGATGATGCTCTTGGATGGCCAGCGCGCGACCATGACCTTCACCCCGCAGGAGATCTCGCTGCTGGTTCCCCCCGCCGCCTCGTCGAGGCGCGTGACGTTCCCGTCGATCCAGAATGCCATCGCGCCGCCGTTCGCGCCGTTCTTGCCGGTATCGGCCGTCGGCGACAAGGATACCACCGGCAGCTTGCCGAGCTCGGCCTGCAAGGTGTCGTGAACGATCCTCACCGGTTCCCCCGCCGCCGTCTTGACCCCGCCGGTGAACGGACCAAAGTTCAAGTACATCTTCAACTTCCTGGGGGCGCCGGCTGGTCCCGACAGCATGGCCACGGCCTTCTCCGCCTGGGTTCGGACGAAGGGATCGGCGTCGCGCTGGAACAGCCCACGCAGGGAGTCCAGGGCCGACGCATCCCCGACCTGACCGAGGGCCTGTGCCGCCATGGCCCGCACGGTCTTGTTGGGATCCCGGAGGGCGGCGAGCAGACAGGGCACCGCCGCCGCGTCTCCCAGCTTGCCGAGCACCAGCGCAGCCTGCACCCGCACCTTGTAGTTCGTGTCCTCACCGAGCGAGCGACAGATCTGACCGGTCTTGCTCGCGGCCCCCGCCGCCCCGGTCGCCAGCGAGACCGAAGGAAGGGCCGCCGCCAGCAGGCCCGCGAGCAAGCCGACGAGCACGCGGGCCCGGCGACCGCGCGCGGCCGGGCCCGAGCTCGTGGCTCCGGGCGTGGGAGGAAGCTTTCGACGAGGCCCTGACAAGGTGGGTACCCGTCTTTAGTTCGGACCTTGGCGTCATTCTCTTGAAGGACTTCCGTCGGCGTCCTCGGCCGCCCCCCCCGCGATCGACTCGCCGGGTCCGGCAGCCCCCATCGGCCCCACCGGCCCCCGGGCCTGGCCCGGAGCCTCGCCGCCGAGCATGAGGGCGAACGCCCCACCCCCCCCGGGGACGTCCTCCCACCAGATGTGCCCCCGATGCAGCTCGAGCACCACGCGGGCGAGGGCCAGGCCGAGGCCATACCCGACCGGCTTCTCCCCGAGCTGCGCGAACGGCTCGAACATGGAGGTCTTCTCCGACGACGTCGGGCTGCTGCCCTGCCCCCCTATCCAGACCTTGACTCCGGTGTCGACCGCAGTGAGCCGGACGGTGGTCTGGCCCTGAAACCGCCGCGCACAGTGCATGATCAGGTTGGCGAACACCCGGCGCATGAGCTCGGGATCGACCGGGACCGGCGGCTCGTCGAGCGGGATCTCCAGCTTCACGCTCACCGCGGCCAGGGGATTCCGCCCGAGCTCGTCGGCCACCCGCCGGACCAGATCCCCGATGTGGGTCGGGACGGGCGCGACCGGGAGCTGTCCGGTCTCCGCGCGGTCGAAGTCGATCACCGTCCGGACGCTGTGCATGAGCTGGTCGAAGACCGTCCGGGCGTCCTCGACCGCCCCGTTGAAGTCCACCCGCCGGGCGTCGGACTCGGGCGGACCGAACCGCGCCAGGTAGTCGACGTTGGCCCGCAGGGCCGCCACCGAGCCCTGCAGATCGTGGAGCAGGTAGGCGAGCCAGCGACGCCGCTCGACGATCTCGCTGCCCTGCTCGCGCTGCTTGCGATCGAGCCGCCGATGGAGCGCGCGGGTTCGCAGGAGCGCCCACAGGCGGGTGCGCCGCTCCTGGGGATCGGTGGCGGCGGTGAACACCGCGTCCGCGCCGGCCGCCAGGGCCCGCAGGCGGAACGGACGGGTACCATCCAGCGAGATCAGGATGGTTGGGACGAAGTGCGTGCGGACGTTGCCCTTCAGCTGCTGACAGAGCTCGACCGGCCCCGGGCTGCCGATCCGGTCGTCGATGATCACCACGTCGGGCGGGTACATCAGCGCCTCCTCGAAGGCGCTGGCGGCGTCGTCGGAGGTCCGGACGCTGATCCCTTGCTGCTTGAGAAACGTGAGCAATGGACGACCGGCGCCGCGGCTCGGCGCCACGACCAGGGCCTCCACCTGGGATGGGAGGGTCAGGGAGTTGTTGTGGGTCGTGCGTTCATCGGCGAGCATGGAAGACCGCGCAGAGTCATGGAGACGGACGGCGCAATCGTATCAGAACAGCGCGAGATGTCATGGCGGCGGGGGCTCGTTGCCCGTCGGTGGCGGCGCTTCGGCGACGCGAGTCGCCTCGCCGACCTGGATCATCGAAGGTCGCGACCGCCGCCTCGTCGCGATGGCCGCGGCCAGGCCCGCCCCGAGCGCCCCGCCGCCGAGATCCGCCAGCACGTCGAGGATGTCGGGGGAGCGCCGCGGGACGAAGGCCTGGTGCAGCTCGTCCGAGATCCCGTAGGCGAGCACGGCCACGATGGTCCACGCCCAGGTCGACCTGCGGACCGGGCGAGGCGAGGGAGCCACCGCCGGGGCGGGCCACGCGCGCGCGCACCGGAACCACAGGAAGCCGAGCACGCCGTAAACCCCGAGGTGAGCGAGCTTGTCCGCCGAAGGGATGGGCGGGCTCGGGATGTCGGCGCCGGGGATCGAGGACAGACCGAAGATCACCGCCGCCCAGCCGAGCGCGGGCACCAGGAGGCGAGCACGGCGAACATTCAGCACCGCGTCACCCTAGCAGCCCGTACAGGCCGATGTGAGATTACATGTAGGTTTTTTGACTTCATTGCACGACATAGTATCTTGGCCCCCATGCCGATTCTCTCGACCGCGCCGAGCTTGCTGCCCTCCACCAGCAGCGGGTCCCAGGATTCCGCCTCCTCCAACCCGTTGCAGCTGCCCCAGCGTCGTGAACACCTCCGCTTCGACAAGGTGTTCATGGTCCGCATCGAATCCGCCCTCTTCGGGGCGACGGCCTGCGTGGCGCGCAACATCTCGGCGGGGGGAATCTTCCTCGAGCTCGCCGATCCGCTGCCGCTCGGCTGCGTCATCCGCGTCTGCTTCCCCGTGCCCGACGGCTCGGGTGAGGTGGTGGCGGTCGGCGAGGTCAAGAACCACTACTTCATCAACTACGCCCAGGACGGGATCAGTCGGGCGGTCGCTGGTATGGCCGTGCGATTCACCTCGTTCGAGAGCGAGAGCCATCGCATCCTCGAGGACTGCCTCGGTCGCTTGCGGGTCCTGCACTGAGTCCAGGTCACCCGCGTGTCCGCGGGCGAGGCCCTCACTCGTCAGGGCGCGGCCGGACCACGGCCGATTCGGACAGGTCCACCGCGGCACCGTCCTCGATGGGCACCTCCACCTCGCGCAGGCCCGAGATCATGGGCAGGATCCGCGGGCCGATCCGCACCGAGAACTCGTAGCGGCCGGGCAGAACGCCGGAGATCGTGAAGCCACCGCTGCGATCGATCTCGCCCACGGCCTTGCGGGGAAAGGCCAGCGGCGAGCGCCCCACCAGGACCGCGCGCGCCTCCGGGTCGAGCGGCAGACCCGCGGCCGTCTCCACCCGACCGCGCACCCGCGCCCCCTTGTGCGAGAGCCGGAGCTTGACGTCGACGTCGAGGTGCCCGTCCGCGAGCTCGATCTTCTCCGGGGGATAGACCAGCTGATCCCCGTGGCGGGCCCACAGGTAGTAGGTGCCCGGCACGAAGCGATCCTGCTCGAACTTTCCCTCGGCGTCGGTGGTCCAAACGATGGGGGAGTTGGCGACCCCGAAGCCACCCGACAGCATGGCAACCACGATGGCGTTCGGCGTCCCGTCACCATCGTCGTCGACCACCGCGCCCCGGATCACCCCGGTGCGGACCAGGCGCATGATCACCCGGCTGCCCGACGCGGGAGGCGGCGTGGCGGTGGTGCGCGTCGAGTTCGGCAGCCAGCCGAACTTGGAGGCCATGAGGGTGTACTTGCGGGCCTCGAGCCCCAGGAGGACGAACTGACCGTCGTCTCCGGAGCGCGCGGAGGCCACCTCGATCTGATCCTCGGCCGAGCGCAGGGCCCGGACCTCGACCTGGGCGACCGGCGCGCCAACGCCGTCCACCACCCGCCCGCGCAGGCTGTTTTCCACCCCGAGGTGAAAGATCCGTGGCGCCGCCGAGGATCGGCTGTCGATCTTCACCTCCGCTATCTCGGTGGCGCGCCCGGGGTGGCTGATGCGAAGGGTGTACGGGTTGGCGGTGGTCCGCAGCCGGATGCGAAAGGCGCCGTCCTTGCCGGACAGCTCGTCGTCGATGGCGGTGCCCTGGTAAGAGACCCGGATGCTCGCGCCATCGAGCCTGCGGCCGGCCTCGTCGAGGACCCGGCCCTGCAGGAAGAACTCGGGGCGATCGGCGGTGTCACGGCGGAAGACCTCGCGCCGAAATTCCTCCTCCGAGGCGAGCAGGCAGGTCGGCCCGCGCGACCACGGCGTCGCGCACTCGGGGGCGAGCCGCGAGCAGAAGTCCACGCAGTTCCCCGAGTCCTTGGGATCGCAGAGCGACGAGGGCGGCTCGTCGGGCTCGAGGAGCGGCGGCGGCGCGCCGCGCGCGTCGCACAGCACGCAGCCCTCGGGGCGCTCCACGCAGCGCACGTCACGCGGATCCACGGCGGCGGCGGGCACATCCGGGACCGCGGGGATCCCCGGGTTCCGGTGGCAAGCGGCCGCGGGCGTCACGGCCAGGATCAAGAGCACGACCAGGCGCGTGGCCGCGCACCGGAACGCGAGAGAAAAGAGTGATGGACTTTCACCTGGGGGAGGCGTCATAGATCAAAGCAGCTCTGCTCGTGGGGGAGTCGGTGTCGGTGAGAATGTAGGAGTGTAAATCGAAGGGAGTCCCCGTCATCAGCCCATCGCCCCCAAAAGCCGCCCCCCCCGTCTTCCTCGTGCTCGAGGGCATCGACGGCTCCGGCACCACCACCCAGCTCGGCGAGCTCGAGCGGCATCTCGCGCGCCGCGGTCGCCGCGTTCACGCCACGCGCGAGCCCACGCGCGGGCCCATCGGCCGGACCTTGCGGGAGTTGTTGCTCGGGCAGCACCGCAACCCGGACGGCAGCGAGGTGGACGGCCGAACGATGGCCCTGCTGTTCGCGGCCGACCGACGGGATCACCTGGCGCGCGAGATCGAGCCGGCCCTGGCCTCCGGGTTCGACGTGATCTCGGATCGCTACGTGCTGTCCTCCCTGGCCTATCAGGCGGAGGAGGCCGACCGCGACTGGGTGGCCGCACTCGCGACCGGGATCCGCTGGCCCGATCTGACGCTGCTCATCGAGGTCGACATCGAGCTCGCGGCGGGCCGGCGGGCGGCGGCGGGCCGGCCGGTCGAGCGCTACGACGCCGATCGAACCCTCGAGCGGGTCGCCCGAGGCTACCGCCGTCTGGCCGAGGAGCACCCAGGCGTGCGCCTGGTGGATGGCTCGGGGAGCATCGCGACGGTGGCGGGACGCATTGCCGCCGAGGTGGACGGCTTCCTCGAAGCGTCTGCCGCGACGGGACCGTCAGCGGCGACGGCGACGGCGACGGCGACGGCGAGCCATGGGCGGGTCTTCCCCGCGGCCGTCGGCCGCGCGCGCCCGGCGTCATGAGGAAGCGCTCGGCCACCGGAGGTGCGACCGCGTCGGACCGGCCGGGGACGATCACCGGCGCGCGTGCCCTGGCCCTGCTGGCCTGGGCGGCGTGCGCGGCCACGGCCCCGGTGGGACCGACCGGCCCCGAGCTCGGCGGGCGGCGCGCCGCTCTTCCGCTCGAGGGCCCGGGCGTCGGGCCAGCCGGCCTCGGTGGGCCGGCCGCCCTGCCCGAGCCCCGGGCCGCCTCCGAGGCTCGCGGCGGCCCGGGCTCCACCTCGTGGCGCTCCCTGGCGGGGTCGGCTCCTCGCGATCCGGATGAAGCGCCCGTCGATGGGCCCGTCGCGGCGCTCCCGGCGCCCGCGGCGCCGCCAGCGCCGTCCGCGTCGAGCGCCGTGGTGGGCCCCTCTCCCGCGCGAGCGAGCTGCTCTGCATTGAACGGCGCGCGCACCCTCAAGCGCTCGGCCCTGCTGCGGGTGCTCGATGACGGCCTTGGAACCTGGCTCGGGGCGGTCGACGTCGAGCCGAAGATCGTGCGGGGCCGCTTCGAGGGGTGGCGCGTGCGCTCCCTCCATGCCGGCGAGTCGTGCTGGGCGGAGGTGGATCTGCGCCCCGGCGACGTCGTCAGCCGGGTGAACCACCGGTCGATCGAGAAGCCGGAGCAGGCCCACGCGGTGTGGAGCGCGCTGCGCCACGCCCGAGAGATCTCGGTGGATTTCGTGCGTGGTGCCGAGGGTCACACCCTGAGGTTCGCCATCGTCGACGATACGACGGGGGCCGGGGCCATCCCGATCCCACGCGGCTCCGCCGGCGGCGCCGCCGCCGCGCCCTGACCCGACCCCACCCGACCCCGTCGACTCGGGCTGCGGCGGGCCTTTACTCGTCAGCGGTGTGGCTTGCTGCTGGACGAGGACTTCTTGGCCGTGGCGGCTGTCTTCTTCTTGCCGGTGGCCGCCGTCTTCTTCCGCGCGCTCGACCGGGACGACGACGGCTCGCCCTGCGCGAGATCGGCGGATCCCGCCGCAGCCGGCTCGGAGGGCTCCGGCGATCCCGGGCCCGGCGGAGCTGCGAGGGGTGCGCCCTCGCCCGAAGAAGCCGCGGGTGACGGCGGCAGCGACGGTTGTGGCGGCGAGGCCGGTGGTTCCACCTGGCTCGGTGCCGGGGGCGCCGGCACCGAGGGCTCGGCGGTGGGAGCCGGCGCCGGGGCGGCACTTCCGCCGTGGCCGGCGCCCCTCGTCAGCGCCCAGATCACCCCTGCCGCCACCAGCCCCACCACCACCACGAGGGCGATGACGAGCATGCGCCGCCCGCCCCCGATCTCCTCGAGGACCTCGGTCTCCGACATGCGCTCGCCGGGGACCACCGCGGCGCCACGGAGCGAGTGTCCCGCCGTGTTCGGGCCGCTGCGCAGCGAGAACTTCTTGCGATCGTCGACGGTGACCGTGCCATCGTCCAGGTACCGGTCTTCGAGGGGCTTGACCTCCGCGGAGGCGGCTGGCCCGGAATCACTGGTGGGGGTCCCGAGCACCGCCCCGTGCACAGCGGCGGCGCCGATAGGGGAGACCGCCACCTCGACCGGGGCGCTCGCGGCCGAGCCCGCGGCGGCCTTCTCCGCCTTCTCGGCCATCTTGGCCCGCGCGTCGGCGACCATCTGGTCGACGTCCCCCTTCTTGAACCACAGGGTCTCACGGAAGTTGCCTCCGGGGGCCGCGGCTTCGCCAGCCGGACGGCTCGGGGTGCCCGCGGGGAGCTGCGAGGCCGGCGTCGGGGTGTTGTGGGTCGGGGGCGGCGTCGGAAGGCCGTGCAGCTCTCCCGCGACCGACGGGGAGGTCGGCGGGGCGTCCGCGCGCGGCGGCGAAGCGGCAGACGGAGGGGCGCCCGCGATTCCCGCGCTGGTGGCCGCCGAGCCCTCGCCTCGTCCGTTGGAGGCTGAGGCGCGAACCGCCGCGGAGGCGGACGTGCTCTCCTGGCGCGACGCCGCGACCGGGGGGACGGCATCACCGGCAGCCGGCGCGGTCGCGTCCCGAGCCGCCACGGCCTCGGCCACCAGCTTATGGATCTCCGCCGATCCACCCGCGAACATCACGGTGCGGGTGAAGCCGGCATCGGTCGGCGTCGGACCGCTCGACTCCTTCGCTGGCCCCGAGCCAGGCTCGTGCTGTCGGGCCAGCGCCGCGCTCGTCAGCAGGTGCTCCTCGTCGCTGACCACCAGCCCCGCGACCTCGCCCAGGAACTGGCGGAGGGTGAGCGGCCGCCGACTCGAGCTCTTGTCGAGGGCCTTGAGGACCACCCGGTCCACCTCGGCGGTGAGGCCACCGCCCCGACGGATGCTGGGGGGGGCGATCTCTCCTTTGGTGATGGCCTCGATGACCGCGGCCACGGTGTCACCGACGACCGGGGCGGACCCGGTCAGCAAGAAGTACAGGATCGCGCCCAGGCTGTAGGTGTTCGAGCGCTGGTCGACCAGCTTGCCCTCGGCCTGCTCGGGGGACATGAACTCGGCGATCCCGAGCGGGTGGGCGGCCGGCGTCCGCGGCAGCGTGAAGTTCAGCACCTTGAGGGCATCGTCTGCCTGGAGAAGGATGTTCTTGGCGTTGAGCTCGCGGTGCACGAGGCCCACCTTCTGCCCGTCGAGCAGGGCTTCGCCGATCTGGGCCACGATGCGCTTGGCCCGTTCGAGCGGCATGGGTCCGCTCGAGCGGACCACCCGATCGAGGGGCTCGCCGGAGACCAGCTCGGACACCACGAACAGCGCGCCGTCGGTCCCCCGACCAGCCTCGATCACCCGAGCGATGCGGGGGCTGGTCGCGCGCTGCAGCTGCTTGAGCTCACGCAGACAGCGCTCCTTGAGCAGGGGCGTCTGGAAGATCCCCTCGGCGATCTTCTTGTAGGCGACCGCCGCGCCCGTCTCGGAGTCGCTGGCCTGCCACAGCTCCCCGGAGGTGTTGCCACCGAGGCGGGAGACCAGCGTGAAACGAGCGGCCGCCGCCGGCACCGGGGCCGCGAGCCACGTCAGCTTCTGGGGGCCACCCTCGCCCGCACATTCCTCGCGCGGACAGAAGTTCGCATCATCCGGGTACTGGTTGTGGCAGGTCGGGCAAACTTTCATCCGGCTCCTGGTCCGCTACGGGCTCGGCCAGGTTACCCTCTCGCCAGGCCGCTGCGTCATGGTACGTGGAGACGAGAGGTAACGTCAACGATCGGGCCCGCCGGGCAGCGCCGCGGAGTGAGGCTATTTTCCAGGCTCGCCAAATCCAGCGAAGAGCTCGGCGGACGAGAGCGTGGACTTTCGGCTCTCGCGGGCCTTGCGTTTCTTTCCCATGTTCGTATGCCGGCGGACGCGGCGTTTCCAGGTGACTCGGGTATTGGAGGCCATGGCGGGGGGGTTATTAGCAGGCTCGACCTCCACCGTCAATTCCCGCGGTGCAAGGGGGAGGCAGAAGGCCGAAGACCCAAGACGGACGGTCGAGCCCGGATAAGGATCGTCGCCAGGCCGGGCTCGCCCCACCCGCTCTTCACCTGCGCTCGGCGCTCACCACCCCGACGATGCCCTGCAGGCTGCGCAGGACGGTCTTCAGCTGGTCGACGTGGCCCACGCTGACCTGGAAGGTGTTCACCGCCTTGCCGTTCTCCGAGGTGCGGCACTTGGCCTGCGAAATGTTCACCCCGTTCTCGGTGAAGGCCCGGGAGATGGACGCGAGCAGACCCGGCCGATCCTCGGCCTGGACCTCCACGGTGACCGGCCGCAAGGTCCTCGATTCGTCGTCCC
>CAZIOH010000048.1:0-45970 GCA_964540815.1 uncultured Myxococcales bacterium
GGCCCGCGGGGAGGGGTCCTCCCCTTCCCGCGAGCGCCGAAGGCGCGTCCCTAGTGGTTCCGCAGCTCGCGGAACTCGCGGCTCGCGCGCAGCTTCTTCAGCGCCTTCGACTCGATCTGCCGGATTCGCTCGCGCGTGAGGTCGAACTCCTCGCCCACCTGTTCGAGGGTGTGGTCCGAGCGCTCGCCGATCCCGAAGCGCATGCGCAGGATCTTCTCCTCCCGCGGGGTCAGGGTGGCGAGCACCCGGCGGGTCTGCTCGCTGAGATCCGCCGCCACCAGGGCGTCGGCCGGCGAGATCGCGTCCTTGTCCTCGATGAAGTCGCCGAGGCGCGCATCCTCGTCGGTTCCCACCGGGGTCTCGAGCGAGACGGTGGTCTTCGAGATGCGCAGGAGCTGGCGCACCTTCTCCACCGGCATCCCCATGTCCTCCGCCAGCTCCTCCACCAGCGGGTCGCGCCCGAGCTTCCGCACGAGCGCATGGGTGGTCCGGGTCAGCTTGTGCAGCGACTCGTTCATGTGCACGGGGATGCGGATCGTGCGTGCCTGGTCGGCGATGGCGCGGGTGATGCCCTGGCGGATCCACCAGGTCGCGTAGGTCGAGAACTTGAACCCGCGGCGGTAGTCGAACTTTTCCACCGCGCGCATGAGGCCGATGTTGCCCTCCTGGATGAGATCGAGGAAGAGCAAGCCCCGGTTGGCGTACTTCTTGGCGATCGCCACCACCAGCCGCAGGTTGGCGCGAATCATCTCGGCCTTGGCCCGCTCGCCGGCCCGCTCGCCCGATTCGATCTCGGTGACGGTCTCGCGCAGCATCGCCTCGTCCATGCCGGCGTCGGCCTCGATCTGCCGCAACAGGCGCGCGGCCTCCGCGGCCTGCTCGGCGATCTTCTCGAGCTCCTCGACGCGCAGACCGAGCTTGCGGGTCAGCGCCTGGCGCCGCACCGCCGAGGTTCGAACCTGGCGCAGCGTCTTGCGCAGATCCGCCAGGCTCATGCCGGCCCGCTGCTCGCAATCGGTGACCATGTCCTTGGTGCGATCGAGGCGCTGCACGTACGCCTTGAGCTGCACCAGGATCGGGCCGACCCGCTCCTTCGAGAGGCGGATCTCGAGCAGGGCCTGAAAGAGCTCCTCGGCGCTGACGGCCACCTTCTGCTCGAAGCGGACCTTGAGCGCTGCCGTGGGGCGCTTGGGCGCTGTCTCCAGCAATTTCTGATGCTTGCGAAAAACCCGCCCGATGGCCTCGAGGGCCTTGCACACCCGGTCGGTGTGCCATTCCTCGTTGAAGTCTGGATCTTGATCGTCGGCGTCGCGTGTCACCTCGGTGACACGAATCTTTCCTTTTCGCATCTGCGCGCCGAGATCGAGGATCTCGTTGACGGCGACCGGCGCCCGCAGGACCGCCTTCAGCACCCGATGCTCGGCATCCTCGATTCGACGGGCGAGGGCCACCTCGCCCTCCCGGGTCAGGAGCGCGATCGAGACCATGCCCCGCAGGTACATGCGGACCGGATCGTGGGCGTCGCCACTCTCCTCGGGATCGTCGGCCACCGGGGCCACCTCCGCCACCACCGGCGCGGCCTCCGGGGGGGCTGCGGCTTCTTCTTCGGGATTCTCGTCCAACTCAGGGCCAATCGAGCTCATCGGCGGCAGACTCTGAAGTGAGTCCGGGCATTTGTCGACAAAAAAAACGCGGGGTTAGGTGAGTTATCGGACAACCTCACGTTGCAGTGCTCCAGCCTTGCGAGAATGGGCCATCCGACCTCTCCAGGGGGAAAGGACGGCGGGAGGGGAGGGCCTGGCTCGGCCCGTTCTGTCTCCCGAGTCACGCGGGTTCGAGCGGCAGAGCGCTCTCCCAGCCTTCCCGCGACCGCAGATGGGCGGTGTGCACATCACGATTTGACCAGAAGATTATTAAATACATTGTATTTCAGGATACTATAATGCATTGTAAATTCATCGCCAGTCGCCCTGCGACCTAGCGGGGCGGTTGCCGGGGTGCTTCCAGGCGTCCTCGTTCGGGTTCTTGGAGAGTTGCCGGCCAGGCTGGTAGATTGTCGCGCCTCATGCTCCACGCGACCGACGACCTGCGGATCGAGAAGATTCGCCCCCTGATCCCCCCCGCCATCCTGATGGAGAACCTCCCCATCACCGAGGCCGCGTCGACCACGGTCGCCGAGGGGCGCGAGCGCATCGCCCGGGCCTTGCGGGACGACGACGATCGCTTGGTGGTCATCGTCGGCCCCTGCTCGATCCACGACGTCGATGCGGCCCGCGCGTACGCCCGCGGGCTCGAGGCCGTGCGCCAGCGGCTGCGCGACGACCTGGTCGTGGTCATGCGGGTCTACTTCGAGAAGCCGCGCACGACGGTCGGCTGGAAGGGGCTGATCAACGATCCCGACCTCGACGGCTCGTTCGCCATCAACCGCGGCTTGCACCTGGCGCGCGCCTTGCTGCTCGATCTGGCCGAGATGGGGATGCCGACCGGCTGCGAGTTCCTCGACACCATCACGCCGCAGTACCTGGCGGATCTCGTGAGCTGGGGGGCCATCGGAGCCCGCACCACCGAGAGCCAGGTCCATCGCGAGCTGGCCTCGGGCCTGTCCGTCCCGGTGGGGTTCAAGAACGGCACCGATGGAAACATCCAGATCTGCATCGACGCGGTTCAGGCGGCGGCGCGGCCCCACCATTTCCTGTCCGTGACCAAGCAGGGGCTGTCGGCCATCGTGTCGACCCGCGGGAACCCCGACGGTCACGTGATCCTGCGCGGCTCGTCGACCGGCCCCAACTACGACGCGGCCTCGGTGGCGAGTGTGACGGCCGTCCTCCGCAAGGTCGGGCTCACGCCCCGCGTGATGGTGGACTGCAGCCACGGCAACAGCCGCAAGAACCATCTCCGGCAGGTCGACGTGGCGCGCGATCTGGCTGCCCAGGTGGCGACCGGATCCCGCGCGATCTCGGGCGTGATGATCGAGAGTCACCTGGTGGAGGGGCGCCAGGATCCGGTGCCGGGGCAGAAGCTCACTTACGGTCAGAGCGTCACCGACGCTTGCCTGGGGTGGGCGGACACGGTCCCGCTCCTCGACCTGCTGGCCGCCGCGGTGCGCACGCGCCGCACCGCCGAGGCCGCCGCCGCCCCGCGCCTCGCCGGAGGGCCGCTCGAGGCCGCGGCCCAGTGAGCCCGAGCCCGGAGCTCCGGCGCACCGACGATCTCCGCGTCACCGAGCTCCGTCCCCTCGATCCTCCCGAGGTCGTGGTGGGCGAGCTGCCCATGGGCGATTCCGAGCGCGCCTTCGTCGAGCGGAGCCGCCGCGAGGTGGCGCGGATTCTTCGGGGCGACGACGATCGTCTGCTGGTGGTGGTGGGGCCGTGCTCGATCCACGACGTGGCGGCCGCCCGGGACTACGCGCGCCGGCTCGCCCCGGTCGCCGAGCGCAACGCCAGCGAGCTCGCGGTGGTCATGCGGGTCTACTTCGAGAAGCCGCGCACCACGGTGGGGTGGAAGGGCCTCATCAACGATCCCCACCTCGACGGGACCTTCGCGGTGAACCACGGCCTCCGGCTCGGGCGGGCGCTGTTGCTGGATCTGGCGCGCCTCGGCCTGCCCGCCGGGTGCGAGTTCCTCGACACCATCACCCCTCAGTACTTCGCTGATCTCGTGACCTGGGGGGCGATCGGCGCGCGCACCACCGAGAGTCAGCTGCACCGGGAGCTGGCCTCGGGGCTGTCGGTCCCGGTCGGGTTCAAGAACGGCACCGATGGCAACGTGCGCATCGCCGTCGAGGCGGTCCTGGCGGCAAGCCACCCCCACTGCTTCCTCGGCGTCACCAAGCAGGGAACCTCCGCCATCGTCTCCACCGCCGGCAACCCCGACGGCCACGTGATCCTGCGCGGGGGGGATGCCGGCCCGAACTACCAGGCCCCGGCCATCGCGCGGGTCACCCAGGATCTGGCGCGGGCCGGGCTTTGCCCGCGGGTCCTCGTGGACTGCAGCCACGGCAACAGCGGCAAGGATCCGGCGCGGCAGGTGCTCGTGGCCCGCGACCTCGGGATGCAGCTGCGCTCCGGTTCGCGGGCGCTGGCCGGGCTGATGCTCGAGAGCCACCTGGTCGCAGGACGGCAGAACGCCCCGACCACCCCGGCGGGCGCGGCGGCCCTGGTGTACGGCCAGAGCATCACCGACGGATGCCTGGGGTGGGGCGAGACGGCGCCGCTGCTGGACGAGCTGGCGGAGCACGTGCGCACCGCGCGGAATCACCGATGAGCGATGCCCTGCGCGCGACCCTGCTCGTGAGCTGTCGCGACCGGACCGGGCTGGTGGCGGCGCTGTCGGACTTCGTCTTTCGCAACGGCGGCAACATCGTGGACGCCGATCAGCACGCCGAGGCCGAGACCGGCCAGTTCTTCATGCGCCTGGTGTGGGATCTGGCGTCCTTCCGCCTCGACCGGCGTGGGATCGACGCGGGGCTGACCGCGCTCGGGCAGGCCTTCGAGCTCACGTACGAGCTCACCTACTCCGACCAGCGACCGCGGGTGGCCGTGTTCGCCAGCAAGACCCCGCACTGCTTGTACGATCTGCTGCTCTCCCACCAGCTCCGGGAGCTGCGGGGAGAGCTGGTGGCGGTGGTCTCCAACCACGAGGATCTGCGGACCACCGCCGGGCACTTCGCGGTGCCGTTCTTCCACGTCCCGGTCGAGCCGGGCCAACGCGCCCGGGCCGAGGCGCGGCAGCAGGAGCTGCTGGCCGAGCTGCGGGTCGACCTCGTGGTGCTCGCGCGCTACATGCAGATCCTGTCGCCCGAGCTGGTGGCCCGCTGGCCCTCGCGCATCATCAACATCCACCATTCCTTCTTGCCCGCCTTCGTGGGGGCGCGGCCCTACCACCAGGCGAAGGCCCGCGGGGTGAAGGTCATCGGGGCCACCGCGCACTTCGTGACCGCCGAGCTGGATCAGGGCCCGATCATCGCGCAGGACGTGTGCCATGTGAGCCACCGCGACGACGTCGACGATCTGATCCAGAAGGGCCGCGAGCTCGAGCGGCAGGTCTTGACCCGAGCGGTGCGGCTGCACCTCGATCACCGGGTCCTGGTCTCGGAGAACCGAACCATCGTGTTCGGGTGACCGCCCAAGGACCCGACTCAGTCGGCGAGGGCGTGCAGGATCGCCTGGGAGCGTGGGCCGTGGGAGCGGACGGTGAGCAGGCGCGCCTGGGAGGAACCGGCTGATTCGGGCGCGATCCGGATGTGCAGGTGATCGGAGGGCACGGCGTCGGGGAACAGGTCCACCCACTCGATGACGGTGGCGCCCCGCTCGAAGAGCTCGTCGAGGCCGAGCTCGGCGAGCTCCGCCGGGCTGCGGAGCCGGTAAAAGTCGGCGTGGGCGAGCGGCACGCGGCCCGGGTGCTGATTGACGAGGGAGAAGGTCGGGCTGGCCACGTGTCGCTCGCGGGGGACCGCCAACCCCTGCGCGATCCCCTGGGTCAAGGTGGTCTTCCCGGCGCCGAGCGGACCTTCGAGGCCAACCACGTCACCGGCCCCGAGCAGGCTACCGAGCAAGCGTCCGAGCGCGTGCATCTGCGCCGCGGAGTCCGCGCGGAAGGTGAGCGCGTCGTCGACGGGCGGGGGAGCGAGCGGGCGCGGGCGGTGTGGATGTGCAGGTGCAGGTGCAGGTGCAGGTGCAGGTGGATGACCAGCGGGAGGGGATGGAGCCACGGTGTCGAGATAGTCGCGCCGTCGGGGCGGCGTTTCAACACCGGCCGGGCCATTCGGTGCTCGGGTGGCCAACCCCGGGCCGCCCCGACGCGGCCCGAGGCGGTGAGGTGAGGCGGTGCTATCTTCACGCGACTGTGCGCCCGCCGCTCTCGCCGATTTCGCCGATTTCGCCACTCTCGTCGGTGCTGGCCGCCGCGCTGCTCCTGGCGAGTGCGCGACTGGCCCCGGCGGTGGCGGCGGTCCCGGCGGTCGAGCCTGCCCCGGGTGCGCCGCCCGGAGCCCCGCTCGCCCCCTCACCGCGACTGGATCCGCCCGGGGTGGTGTCGCGGCGCTACCACGTGATGGGAACCGATCTCGTACTCACCGCCTACGTCTCGGACACCGTGCAGGCCGCCGCCGCGTTCGCCGCCGGCCACGCCGAGGTGGCGCGCATCGAGGCCCTGATGACGGACTGGGAGCGTCCCGGCGTGCCGCCGTCCGACATCCTGCGCGTCAACGCCGCAGCCGGCGACGGCAAACCCGTGGCGGTCAGCGCCGAGACCTTCGAGGTCATCGCCAAGGCGCTGGACATGTCGCGTCGTTCGGGCGGGGCCTTCGACATCAGCTTCGCCGCGATGCACGGCCTGTGGAAGTTCGACGAGGATCTCGAGCGCAAGGTGCCGTTGCCGGCGGAGGTGGCCGAGCGCCGGCGGCTGGTCAACTGGCGTGACGTCCTCACCGATCCAGTCGCCAGGACGGTCCGCCTGCGCCGCGCCGGGATGCGCATCGGGCTCGGGGGGATCGCCAAGGGCTACGCCGTCGATCGCGCCTCCGCGGTGTTGCGGGCGCGCGGCCTCGCCAACTTCATGGTCCAGGCGGGCGGCGATCTGTTCGTGGCCGGCAGCAAGGGATCGGCGCACTGGATGGTGGGCGTACGGGATCCGCGCGGGGCTGCGGGCGACGTCATCGCCAGGATGCCCATCGAGGACCACGCCTTCTCGACCGCGGGCGACTACGAGCGCTCGTTCGTCCTCGATGGCCGGCGCTACCACCACATCATCGACCCCAAGACCGGTTACCCGGCGACCGCCTCGCGCGAGGTCACCATCTTCGCGCCGAGCGCGTTCCTGGCCGATGCCCTCGACGACGCCGTCTTCATCCTCGGGCCGAAGAAGGGGCTGGCGCTCTGCCGGCAGTTCCCGGACACGGCGGCGCTGATCGTCGACGCCACGAACCACGTCTGGATGTCGCCCAGCCTCGCGGGGCGGCTCGAGCGCACGGCCGAGCCCAAGGACGGGATCTGATGAGCGCGCCAGGCCCGCGTCGGAGGCCCGACGTCGTGGTCATCGGCGGAGGGATCATGGGGTGCGCCATCGCCTACCGGCTGGCCGCCCGCGCGCTTGCGGTGACCGTGATCGAGAAGGCCATCCCGGGTGCCGAGGCCTCGAGCGCCGCGGCCGGAATGCTGGCCCCCCAGATGGAGGCCGACGGGGCCGGGCCCCTGCTGGAGCTCGGGCTCCGCAGCCGCGCGCTCTACCCGGCGGTGGCCGCCGAGCTGCGCGACGCGACCGGGATCGACATCGGTTACCTCAAGTGCGGGGTGATCATGGTGGCGCTGTCCGACGACCACGAGCGCGCGCTCGTGGCCCGCCGCACCTGGCAGCTCGCCCGCGGCCTGCGGGTCGAGACTCTCAGCGCGGCAGCCCTGGCCGAGCTCGAGCCCGCCGTCGATTCTGGTGGGGCCGGTGGGGCCGGCGGGCGGACCGGACTGCGCTTCCCCGACGAGGCGCAGGTGCACCCGCCCTCGCTCGCCCGGGCCTACTCCCAGGCCGCGGCCCGCAGCGGGGTGAGCTTCGTGCAGGGGCGGGTGGTGCGCCGGGTGCTGGTCGCCGGGGATCGGGTCACCGGGGTGGAGCTGGACGGAGACACGCTCGACGCGGGAGCCGTGGTGGTCGCGGCCGGGAGCTGGTCGGGGCTGGTGGACGGCGCGGGTCTCACGGCCGGTATGGTGCGCCCGGCGCGGGGACAGCTGGTGGCCATCGAGACGCGACCGCCGCTCTTTCGCCACGTGCTCTCGGTCCCCCACCGCGGCTATCTGGTCCCCCGCCCCGACGGCACGGTGGTCGCCGGCAGCACGGTCGAGATGGTGGGCTTTCGCAAGGAGGTGACGGTGGGGGGGCTGGCCGACATCCTCGATCTCACGCGGCGGCTGGTGCCGGCCCTGGCGGATGCGCCGGTGACGGCCTCCTGGTCGAACTTCCGTCCGCACACCGCGGACCTGCTGCCCATCCTCGGGGGCACCGGGGTGCGCGGGCTCTACGTGTCGACCGGGCACTATCGCAATGGCATCTTGCTCGGGCCGATCACCGCCGACGCGATGGCGGCGCTGGTGGCCACCGGGAACGCCGGCATCGATCTCGCGCCGTTCGCGCTGGCGCGCTTCGGGGCCCCGGCCTGAGCGCGCACCGGTCTGAGCGTGCCCGGCGCCGGACCGGCGGGCTCACCAGCTCGGACGCGCGCCCACCGGGTAGCAGGCCGCGAGCGCCCGCCAGAAGCCCGGGAAGGTCTTGGACACGCAGCCCGGATCCTCGATGCCGACCCCGCCGCGTGCCGCCCCCAGCACCGCGAAGCTCATCGCCATCCGGTGGTCGGCATAGCAGCGGACCACCGCCGGAGACAGCGGGGCAGGCTCGACGCTGAGCCAGTCGTCGCCGTGGCGGACGGTCTGCCCGAGCCGGCCGAGCTCCGCCACGGTGGCGGTCAGCCGGTCGGTCTCCTTGATGCGGATGTTGGCCACGTTGCGGATGGTGGTGATCCCGCGGGCGAGCGGCGCGATCGCCGCCAGGGTCATCACGGTATCCGAGATGTCGTGCATGTCGACCTCCACCGCGCCGAGGGGGAGTCGCCCTTCGACGGTGATGTCGGTCGCCGTCGCCGTGACCCGCGCGCCCATCCGGGCCAGGACCTCGACGAATGCGGTATCTCCCTGGAGAGCGTCGCGGCCGAGCCCGGGCACGGTGATTCGCCCCCCGGTCGCCGCGGCCAGCGCGAACGGATAGCTGGCGGAGGAGGCGTCGGGCTCGATGCGGTAGGGGCGCGGACGGTACCCGCCGCCGCCCGCGAGCGGGTGGATCCGGAAGGCGAGGCCACCGCGATCCGGCTCGACGGGCTCGACCGCGCCGCCGAAGTCGGCGATCATGCGGCAGGTGATCTCGACGTACGGGCGGCTCACGAGCGGGCCGTCCACGCCGACCGTGATCTCGCGTCCGCCGAGGCCCGCCGCCATCAACAGGGCCGAGAAGTACTGGCTCGAGCGATCCCCGCGCATCCGCACGGTCCCTCCGGTGAACGGCCCACCGTGGACGGTGAGCGGCGGGGCGCCGGTCGGACAGTCGACCCGGATCCCGAGCTGGCGGAGGCCGTCGACCAGATCCGAGATCGGGCGTCGCGCCATGGCCGCGTCGCCGACCAGCGTGACTGGCCCGTCCTCGACCAGCGCCGCGAGCGCGGCCAGGAACCGCACCGTGGTTCCGCTGTTCCCGACGAAGATCGGGGCGTCGGGGGCGTGAAGGCGCGTCCGACCGCCGTGCACCAGCAGCGCGGTTGCCTGCGGAGGCTCGCCCGCCGGGCCAGGGGGGGAGTCGCCGTCCGGCGCGACCTCGTCGATTCCGATCCCGAGCGCCTCGAGCCCGGTGCGCATGTGTCGGGTGTCGTCGCTGTCGAGGACCCCCTCGAGGCGGCTCGTCCCCTCGCCGAGGGCAGCCAGCACGAGGGCCCGGTTGGTGATGCTCTTCGAGCCGGGAACCGGGAACACGAGCTCGGGAGGCGCGGGCAGGGGCGGGATCCACAGCGGTGCGGGCGGGAACACGGTCGCGAGACTACGCGTCCGCGGCGCGCCCGGATAGGGGTGCGCGGGGCGGCCTCGATGGGCCGTCGACCGCCTGACAGTAGGCGCGCGACCGCGCCGCGCGACCGGCCGCTCGAGGGCGCGAGACGGTGCGCCCGCGCACGCGGCTTTCTGCGAAATCGACGCTATCCTAGGGGGAAGCCCCTTCTCTCGGCCTCCCCAGACGCTGCCGTACGCCACGAGGACATCGAGGTAGAAAAATGAACCGCCCCCCCGAACATCACCCGTCAATCTCCCCCACGGTTTCCTGCGCCCTGAGCGCCGCGGTGGCCCTGTCGGCGGGCATGCTCGCCGGCTGTGCCACGGAGCGCGCCGGCTTCCGCCCGACGACCATGGTCTCGACCACCGAGGCTGGCTTCCCTGCCGCCCGCTACGCGGTTCCACCGAACGCTCCCCGGGGCGAGGTGTACATCACCTCCTTCGGGACCCGTCAGGTCGAGGAGGAGGGCGACGCGCGCTCCGATCTGGTTCACGTGCGCGTGGCGGTCGCCAACCAGAACGGCACCGGCACCTGGACCTTCGCGCCGCCGCGGCAGCTGCTCGTGGCCCAAGGAGCGCCCCCGCAGGGGCCGGAGTTCCTGGAGATCGACGGGCGGAACCCGGGGGATGATCGCATCGCGCCCGCACAGCGAAAGGTCTTCGATCTGTACTACCGGATGCCGAGGGGCACGTCCCACGACGCCATCGTCCCGGCGTTCGACCTCACCTGGCAGCTCGAGGCCGATGGCCAGGCGATCTCCGAGCGGACCTCGTTCGTGCGCGAGCCCTACCGCGACTATGGCGAGGCCACGCGGCGTTACTGGGCGGGTGGGGTGATCTCGCCGTGGTGGGTCTCCTGGTATGGGCCGCCTTGGCTCGGCTGGTACGGGCCCTGGTGGGCCGGCCCCTACTGGGGCGGGTACTGGGGATACGGATATCGTGCCTACCCCTACGGCTACGGCTGGGGACCACGGGTGGGGGGCGGGGTGGTCGGTGGTGGTTACGGCTACCGCGGCTATCACGGCGGCTGGGGCGGAGGGGTCCGCGGGGGTGGGGGAACCGTGCGGGCCGCGCCGGTCCGGGGCGGCCGGCACTAGCACTGGCACTGGCACCAGGCCCTTCGCGGCGCTCGTCACCGATGTGCGTGGCGTCGCCGCCGGGAATGTTCGGGGCGCTGCCCGCGTTCTTGCAGCACATGCACAACAGCGAGGAACTCGTCCGATGATGAAGCGTCTATCGACATTGGCCCTGGCCGCGGGGCTTGGAATCGGCGTGGTTGGAGGCGCGGGGGGCGTCGTGCTCTTGGGGCGGGCCCAGGCCGCGCCAGCACCATCGCCGGCGCCGGCGACGGCACCGACCGGCGCGCCCGCCTTTGCCATCACGCCGAAGATCGAGAAGCCGGCCGAGGCCAAGGTGCTCTCGAACGCCTTCGCGGCCGCTGCACGGGCCCTCGGGCCGAGCGTGGTGCGCATCGACGTCGAATCGGGGAGCGAGCCCACGGGGGGGCCGCGGGGTCGCCAGGCGGTCCCGCCCGACGCCGACGTGCCGGAGTTCTTCCGGCACTTCTTCGACTTCGGTCAGGGCCAGGGGCCGGGATCGCCGCAGGGCGGAGGAGTTCGCCGTGGCACCGGCTCGGGCGTGGTCATCGACTCGGCCGGCAACGTCATCACCAACCGGCACGTGGTCGAGGGGGCCAGCAAGGTCACCGTCACCCTGGCCGACGGCACCGAGATCCTGGCCAAGGTGGTCGGCTCGGACGCACGCACCGACGTGGCGGTGGTTCGGCTCGAGAAGGCCCCGAAGGGGCTGATCGCGGCGCGGCTCGGCGACTCCGACAAGCTCGAGGTCGGCGAGTGGGTGCTCGCCATCGGCAGCCCGCTCGGGCTCGAGCAGACCGTCACTGCCGGCATCGTGAGCGGCAAGGGTCGCGCGGGCCGGCGCGTGCACATGTCCGGCGATCGCGTGCGGAGCTACATCCAGACCGACGCCAAGATCAACCCGGGGAACTCGGGAGGACCGCTCGCCAACCTCGATGGCGAGGTGGTCGGGATCAACACGCTCATCACCGCCGGGGCGGGCGGTGCCTATGGCTTCGCGATCCCCATCAACGAGGTGCGCCGGGTGAGCCAGTTGCTCGTCAAGGACGGGCGGGTCCGCTATCCATTCCTCGGGGTCATGGTCGGCGATCTGTCCGGCCTCGAGCCCGAGAAGAAGGCCACCCTCGGCGCGAACCTGCCCCCGAAGGCGGCCTTCGTGAGCGAGGTCTCGCCGGGGGGACCAGCCGCCAAGGCCGGGATTCATCCGGGCGATCTCATCACGCAGATCGACGGCAAGAAGATCGAGTACGGGGCCGACGTGGTCGACTACGTCTCGTCTCGGGGAATCGGGACGCCGGTCTCGATCGGGCTCAACCGCGGGGGCAAGAGCATCAGCACGACCGTCGCCCTCGGTGAGCTCCCGGGTGACGACGACAACCGCGTGGCCCAAGGCGGGCAAGGTGGAAAGATCGGGCTCGGCCTGCAGACCCTGACGCCGGAGATCGCGGGCTCCCTCGGACTGCCGGGCGGCACCAAGGGCGCCGTCATCACCGAGGTCGCACCGGGCAGCCCGGCAGAGAAGGCGGGCCTCAAGGAGGGAGAGGTCATCGTCGAGGTGGACCGCCGAGCGGTCGGCAGCGTCGACGAGGCGGCCGCCGCCCTTCGCAGCCCCCGCGCGAGCGGCCACCTGGTGCGCGTCCGCGGCGCCGCCGGCGCCCGCTTCGTCACCATCCCGGCCAGCTGAGCGCGGGAAGGGGAGGGGAGCGCGGGAAGGGGAGGACCCCTCCCCGCGGGCCCCTCCCGACGGACGACGAGAGACGAGCCCGGATCTGCTTTGCTGGTGTCTTCTCCGGTTGGCCAACCTCCGATGCACCGCATGGAGAGGCAGCCGTGGGGGCAAGAGCCGACCCGGAAACCGAGCCCCTCCTCCCTTTATCCCCTCGCCCCGCGAAGCGGGGAGAGGGGCACCATTCTTCTGCGGGGGACGGACCGCGAGTACCTTGTTGACCTCCCGCTTTTCGGGCGAGCGTAGCGCGACCTTGCCGCGCGGAGCGAGAGGGGCGCGGGGAAGTGCGAGCGGCAGCGAGCCACGTCCCCGATCAAATAACCAGCCACGTCCCCGATACAATCAAAAGGTGCCGCGGGCGGAGGGGTCGTTGAACCAGCCGTAGACCAGCTCGGCCTGCCAGAGATAGTCGGGGACCGACTTGTAGGACAGCAACTCGTAGGCGGCCATGTTCTGCTGCGGGGTGAGCGCGGTGCAGGTCGGGTCGATGTTCTGGTCGCAGTCGGCGATCGGGGTCACGCTGGTGCCGCTCGGCGACAGGTCGGAGATGTTGGGGTCGGCGAGGACGATGGCGCTCCCCCCCGGTTGCCGCAACACCATCGCCCGCCCGTTTGGATTGAAGCCGGCTGGCGCACCACCCACCGCCGGGTAGTTCGTGACGTCGAGCTTGTATCCCCTCGCGGTGAGCTGGTTCGCGTACTGAAGGACGCGGGCGGCCACGCCCTTCTGGACCACCTGCCCGCCGGCGCAGCCCTTGGTGGCATCGCCGAACAGGCACTCGGAGCCGAGATCCCGTGCAACATAGAGCTGCCCCGACGCCGGATCCTGCCACTCGACCCGGGGCGTGATCCCGGGATCGGTCTCCTGGCCGACGCGGTAGATGCGCATCGAGTCCATCCAGTCGGTCTTCTCGTTGGCCTTGATGAGGGCCACCGACCAGGCCATCATGAACTTCTGCACCTCCCAGCCCACCTGGGGATCGATGGGTGCGGTGTTGGTCGGAGCCGTGGCTCCATAGCCCGCGTCGCTCGAGAAGTAGGGGTTGCAGATGTTGCGCCCCTGGGCCGAGAAGCAGATGGTGGCGCCGCCGGCCGGCCAGAAGCTCGGCCAGCCGAGCGGGGACTTCGGGTAGCGATTGGCCAGCGGATCGGTGGCCGTGCTCGCCGTGGAGTTCAGGATCGGGCTACCGGTCGCGTCGGCGGCGATCCGCGGCCCGAGGATCGACCGATCCCCCGTGAGCGCGTTGCCGAGGACCCGGCGAAAGCCGTCGGGAAAGACATCCGCCACCCCGACCGCCCGGAAGCGGGCGTCGTAGAAGTCCCTCCGTGACTGGCTGATGTACCGGTCCTCGGATTGCGCCAGCAGGTAGGCGGTGTTGATCTTGTCGTAGTACGAGCCGCAGTTCTCGATGTACTCGACGTTGAAGTCACCCTGGTTGGTCGCCAGGTTGTTCTCGATCGGGCGACCCCCGAAGCCGATGTCACGCAAGAAACCCGTCGAGCCGTTGGGGATGACCAGGAGGGGCTTGGCGGTCCCGATCCCGAGGGTCGCCCGCGGCGGACCGAAGTCGTCGGGATCGGTGTTCGAGTGCAGGACCGGATCGTTGTAGGTGGCCGCCCGCTTGTAGTGCTCGCCGGGCTCGGGTCGGGCCAGCATCCGCACGAAGTGATCGAAGATCAGCGTGCTCGCGATGACGTTCTCCTCGGCCGTGTCGTGGATGACGATCGGCCACAGGCTGTCGAACGAGTACCCGCCGCCGGTCCCGATGTCCCTGTAGATGGAGGCCAGGAAGCCCACGCCCCCGGCCAGTCCCTGCATCTTGGAGGTGTAGCGCTGGAAGGAGCGATCGGAGGCCGCGATCAAGCTGAACGAGGAGCGCCCCCGCCGGTAGTTGTCGAAGATGTGCCGGTCCTCCTGGGTGTTGATCAGGAACTGGACCTGCTCGTAGGGATCGGCGCCGTTGTCGTGGCGGAACACCGAGGCGTTGCCGGTGTCGGCCCAGTTGTCGGAGGCGAACGAGAACGGAACACGCAGCTGCTTGGCGCCGCTGCTGGTCACGAAGACGTTCGGCCCGCCGGAGTAAGCCTGGCCTCCCGCCTCCGCGGCGGTCGCCTGGCGGAGCTGGGTGTAGCCCACCCAGTCGACCGGCTGCTCGCGGCACTTGGTGGCACTCCCGTCGATGGACACGATCTTGCCGTCGAGAACCGGGTTCCAGATGCCATCCTTGCTCTCGTCCCAGCCGGGGGGCGGAGTGGGTGTCACCGCATAGCAGTTCCCGATGACGGAGTAGTTCTTCTGCAGCTGGGAGTAGTGGAAGTCGTTGGCCGCGTTGCCGCTCGGCAGGCCGTACTTGATCCCCACGATGCCACCGAACGTGTCGGTGGTCTGGGCCAGCCCTCCCCCGACGGCCGTGCCGGGCGCGTAGTTGGGGTTGGTGTAGACCGGGACATTGTCCCCGTAGAAGAAGCGCGCCGCCGCGAAGTCCGTCACCCCGAGCCCGAGGAAGTCCTGCGAGTTGTCTCCCGGGTAGTCCATCACGGTCGACTGCATCCACATCCAGATCAGCTGCGACTGCTCCTCCGGGGTGACCGGATCCCAGTAGCGCGGGCCCACGCAGGTCGAACCATCGGCCACCGCGTCGGTGCACGGGGTGGTCATGTTGCCGTTCTTGGTGCGCAGCTGCCAGTACTGCGGCCGGTAGAACAGGGGGGCCGAGCTGCTGACGAAGTTGTGCCGCAGGCCCACCGAGTGCCCCATCTCGTGCGCCAGCACCGCGTAGTGGTAGCGGCTGCGCACGTAGTTGAACATCCGGCCCGTGCGATCATTGGTCTGCGCCGGGGTCTCGTTCTGGCCCTTCGGGAACTTGGCCGCCAGCACGTCGGCGAGGCCGCTCATGGAGGTCGGCTCGGGGGCCTCGTCGACGACGCAGGCGCCCCGCGCGGCCAGGGCGTTCTCCCGCATGTCGTGCATTCGCGCCCGCGCCATCGGGTTGTTGAGCGCCAGCGGCGAGACCTGATCGGCCACCGGCCCGACCAGCGAGGTGGCGTTGCCGACCCCCGCGATCTGATAGATGGCCGGGTTCAAGAGCTGCGTCTCGACCCCGGTGCCGCGCGCCTGGGCCAAGGTGGCCTGCACCTTGGCCCACCCCGGCGACGGCAGATCGTTGCGGGCCTGGACGTCGGCCACCCGCGCCCGGCCGGCCTGCAGCACCGCCTGGACGTCCTGGCCGACCGGCGCATTGTAGAGCGCGGTGAACTTGCCGAGATCGAGGGCCGAGCCGCCGGCCAGCCGCTGGTTCACCTCGGCGCGCGACATGGTCGGCAGCCCCGCTCCCGCCGCCAGGTGGCTGCCGGCCACCCAGTCGTCGATGTACTGGGCGTTGGTCACCGCCGAGGTGGGGATCTCGCCGTTGGCGTAGCGCACGAGATCGACCAGCGCCTGCGCGGCCTGATCGGTGACGGCGGTCCAGATGTTCATCGACCCCGAGACCTTCTCCCCGGTCAAGGGATCGTCGGCGTCCACCATGATCCCCCAGGCGCTCGGCGTCTGGGGGTTGGGGATGTTCTGCACCGTGTGATAGCGCAGATCGCCCTGGCGCACCGTGAAGCCCTGGGGACCGCAGGCCGGGTGATCGCCCATGGCGACCGGATTGTGGCAAAGGGTGAAGACCGGTTGCATGGCCACGATGGTCCCGATGGCCGCGATGCTCGGATCGCCGACCGCCTTGCGCTCCATGGCCACCGCGGTGGCCAGATCGTTCGCCATGGTGTCGCATGCGGCGTTGGTCCAGCCCATCGTGCGGCGGCAGGCGTTCACCTGCCGCGAGATGCGGGTGCCCTCGTCGTTGTCGTCCTGCTGGCCGTTCCACACCGGGTACTTCTGGTAGCAGCCGGTGCCGCCGCCCGTGCGCTTGCACTCGACCAGCCGGTCGGTCTGCACGGCGGCCTTCATGGCGAGATCCCACTCCTGGACCGCCCAGTCGGTCGGCTCGAACAGGTCCTTGTTGATGGTGGGATCGCCGGTCAGGTACCAGGGGATGGTGACGGCCTGGCGGCTGGCATAGGGCAGGGTGCACTGCTGGCGGAAGAGATCGCAGCGCGATCCCGACCCGGCGGCCTCGCACTCGTCGGCCGTGCCGTTGCCGTCGGTGTCGCGGTTGGGATCGGCGGTGGGATCGCCGGTGGGATCCTCGGTCGTGGCCTTGGTCGCGCAGGCGACGGGCCCGGTCATCTTGACCGGATCGGCGTAGAAGTGGCTGCGCTGCCAGATGTTGTAGCGGGCCAGGAACCGGCTCCAGTCCTGATCGAGGAGCCCGTAGTGGCGGTCGAAGGAGCGGCGGTAGTCGAAGTTGAACGCACCGATGTTCTGGAAGCGCACCCCGTCGAAGTCGAAGGCCTCGTAGTCGGTGTCGACCACCTTGCGGTAGGACTCGCGGATGGTGATCTCGACCGGGTTGCAGTCGCCCCAGGGATCGTTGCCGCCATGAAAGTACGCGCCCGGGAGCATGCAGGCCGGGAACTGCCCCGGACCGAACCCGAGGCTGGACAGGTCGACCGTCTGGGGCTTGGCGTAGGCCTTGTTGGTGACGTCGAAGTACCCGTTCTTGGAGTCGAAGTGGGGGGCGTTGGGATCATTCGGATCGAGCACGGTGTAGGCGTACGGCTCGTAGGTGACGGCCCCGTAGACCCCCAGCATGGACAGGGAGTCGTAGTCGTACGACGTGGTCACCAGGTTGGTCGACCAGTCGACCCGGAAGTACTGGCGCTGGTACCACACCCGGTCGGTGGTGTTCTCGACGACGATGTTGAGCTGCTCGCCGGTCTGCGGGTTGTAGTCGTGCTTGATGTCGAAGTGGCTGAGGATCTTGTAGCTGGCGACGATCTGTCCGTCGTTGGTCGTCTTCGGTGTCGTCCCGCTGTAGGTGTTGCCCTTCCCGTCGGTGCCGTTGATCCGCTCGTAGGAGAGCCGGGCATTGAGGGTGTCCTCGGTGATCTCCCAGCGGATGCGCGAGACCGGCTGGGCGTAGGTGGCCGTGAAGAGACCGTCCGAGCCTGCGCCATAGGAGACGTCGATGACGGTGCCGCGCTTGTAGAACTCGGGGTCGTCGGCGGTGCTCGTGAAGTCCGCGCCGATGAAGAAGGACTTGTCGAGGGCGTCGGCCTGCACCCGGTTGATGGCGCCGCGCTGCTGGGCGCAACCCAGGACCGAGGGCACGACCGCGAGGACGACCATGAAAGGCCATGACCACTTTCGAATCGAGCTTGCGAGCATTGCGTCACTCCATTGTCAAAGAGCAACCGGAAGCGGCGGACTTCTCCGCTTCCGGTGCACGCGGCTAACGAGGGTCCCGAGGTGCAAGTGCAATGGTTCAATGTGGGAAGTGCGAAGACGCCGTCATGTCCCCCATCGGTCCGGGGAGCCCGCCAGGGCAACCCCAGGGCGGTGCCCTAAGGCCAGCTGCAGAACCCGTGATCGATCCCCATCGTCTGGGCCGTGGTGTCGCACGTCAGCCCCGTGTCGGTCTGATCGCGGCAATCCGCGGCCTTGTCACACTGCTGGATGCAATAGCCGAGATCCCCGACCTGGGCCGTCATGCTGAACGGGGCGCAGATCCCGTGGTTGGTGGTCGCGGTCGGCGCCAGCGGCGTCGCCATGAGGGCGTAGTTGCAGGCGGTGTTCGACCCCACCACGCAGTTGGTGCTGCAGAAGGACAGCGTGCCGGCGGACGAGCTCAGGCACTGCTCCTGGCACAGCCCTGGCGGGACCGGATCGGTGCTGACCGCCGGCGCCATGACCTTCGGATCGCAGTGGTTGTAGAGGGGGAGGCCGGGCAAGTTCACGCTGGTGTCCACGCAGACGTTGATCAGGCACTTGCGCGAGGCCGGGCACTCCGCGTCGGACGAGCAGGTCGGAAAACAGATGCCGGAGGTGTCACCGGCGGTGGCCGTGAGAGGCTGGCAGGCGACGTCCGGCCGGCTCTGGCACTTCTCGGTCACCGTGGGATCGCTCTCGACGGTGCAGGACTCGAAGCAGTAGTAGATGGGAGCCGCCGTGGAGTTGATGTTCTGACACACGCCACCTGCCTTGGTGCAGTTCGCGTCCGTGGCGCCCGAGCACTGGATGGTGCAGTAGCCGCCCGCCGGCCCCGCCGCTCCGTAGAAGTCGTTGCCTCCAGGCTTGAGGCAATCGAGGACCGTGCCGCAGTCATGGGCGGTCGCACAGGATGCCCCGAGGAAGGACGTCGGCTGCGCGCCGCCACCCGCCCCGCCACCCTTGCCGCCCGTCCCCCCGGATGTCCCCGCCGTTCCCTTGCCGCCGCTGCCTCCACTCGTGCCCGCCGTGCCTGCTCCCCCCGTTCCCGTGCCGCCGTCCTTGGGCGTGCTGCTGCTACTGCCACAGGCGGCGAGACCGAGACCAGCCAGCATGACGGCAACGGCCATGACATGAATCCTCGGCTCGAAGCTCGCGCGCGCGGCTTCGGCCCGGGGACGGGCAATGAGTGAATGGGACCGAGAAGCGGCGCTCATGCGTTCCTCCACGTGATCGGATTGTCTGTCATCTGGCGGGCCAAGGACGGTCAAAAGGACGGTCAAACGGGCGGTCGAGAGGCGGGCAAACAGACGCGCCTTGCAGCGGCAGTCCAACGACTCCGAGGAGTGTGTCGGGTTTGGCCTTCACCTTCGCATGGCCCATCTGGGGTTCGCGCATGTGGCGACTGGTCGAACGCTCGCACCTTTGAGTGGCATCGGCAACAGGATTCCTGATACTCCTAGCAAAAAAACGAACTAGAATCCGGCGGTTCCCGCGCCCTTGCGTGGTCTTTTCGACCTTCCGGGGCCGAACTGCGACGCGCGCCGGCCGGCCGGGAGCACGAAGGAGAGCGAAAGGGCAACAAATGATGAAAAGCTTCACCTGCCCCGCCACCAACGGCGCACGGAGTTTCATGCCGAGCCCAGACCAGATCCGTGACGACCGTCCTTGCCCCGAGGGTTGCGCTGCCCGCAGGCCCGGGCCCCTCGGCGTCCGCCGAAGGGGGCCATGGCCGCTCGCCGCGTGGTCCCGGCGTGCGCGTGTCGCGGCCTGGCTCGCCGTCCCGCTCGCGACGCTGGCCGGAGCCGGCGCGCGGCCGGCCTTCGCTCAACGCACGGGGCTCGCGGATCGGGCGGACGTGGCGGCCTCCGTGTCCGACGAGGTCGAGCCCGAAGGTGGTCCCATGCACCGCTGGCGCGGCAGCTACATCGCCCTCGACCAGTCGGTGACGACGCAGACGGTGCGGGTGGGCGCGGACTTTCAGTCCTACGATCCGACCTACGAGCTGTGGCTGTCGGCCAAGCCCCAGTACTACTTCATCGATCGGGCCCACAACAAGCTCAGCCTCAGCGTCTGGCTGAACGCCTTCTGGGAGCTCACGAACTCCGACACCACCACCAAGCAGCGCGAGATCCTGCTCGGGCCGACCTTCGTGACCGCGCCGTACCTCCACGTGTTTCGCCGGGGGCTCTGGGGCGATCGCCCGGGCTACAAGACCGCCGTCTCCGTCGGCCCACGCATCGTCCTGCCGACCGACAAGGCGTCCTGGGATTCGGGTCAGTACGTGAGCCTCGGCGTCACGAGCTTCCTGTCGCAGGGCGTGCCCCTGCGGGGAGAGGACGCCCGCTTCTGGCGAGGCGCGGAGTTCACGCTCGGCGTCGCGGCCGGGGCTCCCATCTCGAGGGCCACCTCCGCGGTCAACAACGACATCCGTCAGCTGCGGGAGGATGTCGCCGGCCGGTTGATCGTCTCCGATCAGCTGCGCGGGAGCATGAACACCAAGTACTACCTCAACCTCTCGGCGAGCGCCGACGTTCAGGTCACCAGCCGCACGACCTTCTCGGCCTCGTACGTGATCCTCGACTCGTGGGCGTACCTCCCGAACGATGCGCAGGTGTGTAGCCTCTTCACGGGCTGCGTGGCGCCGATGGGTGGGGACAATCCGCCCAACTTCCGGGTCGCGACCTGGCTCACCGCCTCGCTCGCCTACGAGCTCACCAAGACGCTCAACCTCGCCGTCGGGTACTTCAACCGGGCCAACCAGATCGGTCCGGACGGACAGCGGCGCAGCCCCTTCTGGAGCCCGGACGCCCGCTTGTTCGTGACCGTCACCGGCGTCATCCCCGACAAGTAGCCGACGCCGACCTGGCCTCGACTCATCGGCGGACGGGCGCCTGACCCGGCCGGAGCTCGACCGAGTCGAGCACGGCCACGCTGCCGTCGGGGCGCCGGAGCGCGAGCTCGTGGACCCCGCAAGCCAGCTCGAGCGCGTCGATCGGGGTCTTCTTGCCGGTGTCGCGCTCGTCGAGCCAGATCTCGGCGCCTGCGTGCTCGGTCAGGCTGAGGAGGCAGGCGGCGGCAGGGGCCGCCGCCGTGGCCGAGCTCGGCATCAAGATGGGCTCGATCCGGATGGGCGCCGCCTTCGGCTCGAGCCTCGGCTCGGGGCCGCGCAGGGCGAGGGGCCCGGTCACCATCGACGTGGCCTGAGTGGCGCGCCCGCGCGCGAGCAGCACGGTGAGCCCGACCAGGAAGACGCCCCCGGCGACGGTGCCGACGACCCAGTTCGGTTGTCTTTGAAGCCGGGTGAGCCAGGCGTTCGGCCGGTGCCGCGCGTGGGGGTACGGTTTGCCGTCGGGCTGGGTGGTCTCCGAGACGGCGGCCGAGCCCTCCTCGTCGTCGTACGAATCACCGAGGTCCGCGCCGAGGGTGGTGTCGCCCGCCTCCCAGCGGAGGTTTCCTTCCTCGTCGTGCGGGTCCGGATTCTCGCGCCGGTCCTGGTCGGCACTGGCCGCGAGGCCCGGCCATCCCCGCACGGCGGGACGGCTGGCCCGGCTCGTGTGCACGAAAGGCATGGACTCCCGTGTCCCCCTGCGGGCGCCGCGGGCGTCGTCGTACCGGATGTCGTCGACGTCGATGTCGGCCTCGGTCTCGGCTTCTGCCTCCGACTCCTGTCCGTCGTCGCCGTGCGCGTCCGCCGCCTCGAAGAAGGGGGAGCGGGTGACCTGGGTCTTGCCTTCGTCGAGGCTCACCGGTGGAGCTGATGCAGCCAGATCCTCGTCCCCTCCGTCGAGCTCGATCTCGGGAGCCTCCTCGGCGGCCGCCGCGGCGATCTCCGCGGTCGCCCGGAGCGGCTCCGCTGGAGCCAGCTCGACCGCGGCCAGGGCGCTCGCCGCGGCGATCTCCGGTCGGGGGACACGCCGAGCGCCGGCACCGCCACCGGCCAGGGCCTCTGCCTCGACCCCGACCAGCATCTCGCTCGGCCCCGTCGCGACCTCGAGCCCCGGTCCCGGCTGCCGGGCCGCGCGCGTGAGCTCGGCGGCGAGCTCGCGCACGCTCGGGAAGCGCTCCTCCGGACGGAACGACAGCGCCCGGCGCAGGACCTCGTCGACCGCGGCCGGTATCCCCGCGACCACCTCGGCGAGCGGCGGCGGGGGAGGCGCCCCGGCCCGCAGCTCCACCCGCTCCGCGGACTCCACCGGGAAGGGCAGCTTGCCTCCGAGCAGCTCGTACGCGATCGCCCCGAGCGCGAACTGGTCCACCCGCTCGTCGAGCGGGGTCGTGCTGCCGGGCATCTGCTCGGGCGCGAGATAGGCCGGGGACTGAGGCACGGCCGAGGCGACCCGGAACTCCTTGCCCCACCCGAACCCGGCGACCTGGGCGGCCGGGACGCCCGTGCCCGGCAACAGCACCAGCTCGGGTCGCAGATCCCCGTGGATGAGTCCGAGCCGGTGGCTCGACGCGAGGGCGGCCGAGACCGCCTCGACGATCGCCACGCCGCGGGCGAGGGGCAGCCTGCCCGCCTGGGCCATCGCCAGCCATAGCGGCTCGGCGTCGGTTCGCTGCATGACCACGAAGGCGGGCAGCTCGCCGCTCACGGAGAAGTCGAGGATCTGCACCACGTGAACATCGCGGAGCAAGGAGGCCACACGCGCGGCGCGCTGAATGCGCGCGGCGGCCTCGGGACGCAGGAGCGACTCGGCCGGGAACAGGCGAATGAAGAAGCGTCCGGGGATGCGCTCGTGGCGAGCTTCGTAGAGGTGATCGCGCACATCCCCGACGGCCTGACCCAGCCGATAGCCTTTTCCCAAGACGGAGCCCCTGAGCTCGGTTACCTGCGTCATGTCGGTCATGGTACTACACAGCCAGGACCCCGGCGAAGGCGCGGGTCGGCCGCGAAGCGGCATGGATGCCGCGTGCCGGGCCCGCGCGAGAGGCATCCCGCGCGCATGGGCACCAGACGCGGGCGCGCCATTCAGAAAGGCCGCGCATCCGTCGATGTCCGCACCGATGTCTCCCGGTGCGCCCGCTCGCGACGGTCATCCGCGCCGCGCCGCCACCTCCGGCTTCACGATGCTGGAGGTGATGGTGGCGCTGGTGCTGGCCACCATCGGGCTGCTCGGCACGGTCGCCGTCCAGCAGACGCTCTTCGGAGCCACCGCCAACGCTCAGGAGTCCGCGGTCGCGGCCCGCCTGGCGACGCGTGCCATGGAGGAGCTGCAGGCCAAGGTCATCACGGCGGGTCCGCCGGTCGTCGACCAGATGGCCGCCGCGGTCACCGGCGGCTGGGTGACGACCGGGTACCTCAACGCGCTCGGAGCGACGAGCGCCGCGCCCACCTCCGACTTCCGGTTCCAGCGCGAGATCCAGGTGACCAACCTCGGGGTTGGCCAGCCCTACAACCTGTCGGTGCAGATCACCTACGGGCTCGACACCGGCGCGCCGCGCCAGGTCCGGCTCGACGCCCAGCGGTGGAAGGTCTGGTGACGCGCGTGACCTCGCCGGCGTTGCCGGTGTTGCCGGTCTTGACGACAACCGGGGCGACCACCAGGTCAACGGCCGGGCGGGGCGGGCGTTCCGGGCGGGCCGCGCGCCGGCCATCGGCGGGCATGACCCTGGTCGAGCTGATGGTGACCCTGGTCGTCGCCGCGCTGGTCAGCGCCTCGGCGTTCATCTTCTTCGCCGGGCAGCGCCGGATCTACGACGCCCAGGGGAAGGTGCTCGGCGTCCAGCAGAACCTGTGGGCCGCGATGGATACCCTGTCGCGGCACGTCCGGGCCGCCGGCACCGGGATGATGGGCTGCGTGAACGGCACCGATCCCCCGCCGACGGGCACCACGTCGCCCCAGACCGGGCTGCGCGCCTACCAGGCGGGACCTCCGGGGCAGGTCGTGCGGCTCGCGCCCCTGTGGATTCAAGACGGTGCGGCGGGAGCCCCCGACGCCATCACGGTGGTCTTCGGCGCCGGGGCCTTCGGGAGCTTCTCCGACGCGGGGCTGGCGGCCACGGTCAGCCGCGCATCGGATCCGGTGGTCACGGCGACGGGCAAATCGGCGGCGTTCCGGGTCGGGGAGTTCATCCTCCTGCTCGACATCAGCGGGCTGCCCACCGGACCGCCGCTCGGCGATCGCGGGTGCACGCTGTTCCAGCTCACGGGCATCAACTCGGCCGGGGATCAGCTGCTGCACGCGGGCACCTCCGGGTGGAACCCCGCCGGAGACGTGGCGGGCCTCGTCCCCTTCGACTACGTGGGCGGCACGTCGCCCAAGGCGGCGGTGCGGGACTTCGGCACCCTGTCCTGGGTGCGCTTCGCCATCGACACGACCGGGACCTCGCCGCGCCTGACCATGGCCCGGCTCGACGGCAACGCGGGCTCGACCGCGCCGCAGGTGCTGGCAGACGGCATCGAGGACCTGCAGATCGCCTACGCCTGCGATCTGGTCCCGGCCGCCCCGGCCGGCCCAGACGGGATCTTCACCGAGGGCACCGACGCCGCATCGAAGGCCACGGACGAGTGGACGTACAACGTGGCTGGCGAAGTCCCCCAGGTCGGGTGCGTGTCCCCGCAGGCCGTGCGGCTGACCATCTCGGCGCGCAGCACCGAGGCCGACGACAACCTGACGGGAGCGGTGGGCAACGCCAAGCCGGCGAGCGAGAACGGGGCGGCCGGCGTCAAGGACAACTTCCGCCACCGGGTCCTGACCACGGTGGTCAATCCGAGGAACCGATGACCATGACCACGAACGTGTCACCGACCCCACCGAGACGATCCCCGACCGGCGCGCGGGACGGGCAGCGGGGAGCCGTGCTCCTCATCATGATGCTGCTCATGCTGAGCCTGCTCGGGCTCGGCATCACCGGGCTGTGGCTGGCGTCCGGGAACCTCCAGGTGCAGGCCAACTCGAACCTGCGGATGCAGGCCCTCGCGGTGGCCGAGGCGGGGGTGGCGCGGACCCGGGCCGCCCTCAACGCCGGGGTCAACGTGGACGCGATGCTCACCGGAACCAACCCGGGCAAGGACGACGTCCCCCTGACGCTCGACGGATCAGGCAAGCCAGTGGGGGTCGGGGCGGTGTTCGTCGACGGGGCGACCCCGCTGTGGAACGTGCCCTTTCCTCCGGCCTCCTTCCTCCGCGGCGGAGGCACCGCCACCTCGCCTCAGGCCACCACCATGGGGAGCTACACCGTGTGGATCCGCAACGACACCGCCGAGTGTCGAGGCGGGCAGTTCACCCACGACGCCAACGGGACGGTGGTGATCCGCGCGCGGGGCCTCGCGGCCGACAACCTCACCAACGTCGTGCTCGAGGTGGCGCTCGGCGCGACCCCGGCGGTCCCCGGAGCGCCAGGGGTGGCGGCCGGAATTCCCCCGGTGCTGTGCTTCTCGGGCAAGAACGCCTGCGACGACAACAGCTCGACCATCTCGGGCGTCGTCGCGAACTGAAGGCTCAAGAAAAGCTGGGGACCTCCGATCTCCGGTATGGGCCGGGTCCGACCCATGGGTCGGCAGGTCCGCACATGACCTGGCGCGCGAAGAGTCGGACCAACCTCGGCATCGGCCGTCTGGCGCTGGCGTTCGGGTTCGTGGTGGGCCTCGCGGGCCTCACGGGCGGGCTGATGGGCCTCGACGGAGGGCCGGCCGAGGCGCGGGTGAGCCCGCTGTCGATCATCAGCCGCCAGATCCACAAGCCCAACCTGCTCGTGGTCCTCGACACCTCGGGCTCCCTCACGGGTGTTCCGGGCGGGGTCTTCGACACCTCCACCGAGGTGGGGGTGGATTGCGCCGACGGCGTCAACTGCCGCGGCGGCGTCGCGTCCGGGACCTGCGGGCAGACCGCCAAGTCCTGCTCCTCGGACGCACAGTGCAAGTCCTCCACCTGCAAGCTCGACGGCATGGGCTGCGCGATCTCGACGGACTGCCGTCCCAGCGCGGGGGCATGCAACCAGCAGACCTGTAACCAGTACGGGTTCAACTGCCAGAACGCGGTCTGCTACTCGGACGCGGACTGTCCCGCCGTCAATCGGGGCGCCTGCGCTTCAACCGGGTCCACCTGCAGCTCGTCGTCGCCGTGCACCTCGATGCCGCGCTGCCAGTACGGCAACGCGAACTGTGTGCTCGGCCAGAGCTGCGCGGCCTACGGACATTGCCTCAACGCCTCGGGCCAGGCGACCGCCCAGGCCTGCTCGGTCGACGGCGACTGCCCGCTCCAGAGCAGCGGCGGCACCTGCGCCGTGGGCGGCCAGAGCTGCACCAGCGCGGCGAGCTGCACCTCGACCAAGCTGTGCTCCGACCACATCGCCACCTGCAGCTCCAGCACCGACTGCTACAAGTGCAGCTACGGCAGCTCGAGCCGCGGGACCTACTGTCGCAGCAACGCGGACTGCACCAGCTTCTTGGCCTTCTGCGTGTCGGCGGGTGCCACGTGCAGCACCGGCAACAACCTCTGCAGCCTCCCCAACTACACCTGCAGAATCGAGCAGACCTCCAACGCCTGCCGGGAGACCAACGCCTGCGTCGGGACCACCAACACCTGCGCGCTCGGGCCAGCCAACCCCTGCCTGGCCGGCGTGCCGGCCGACCAGTGCAACCTGACCAACAACAACACCTCCGCCATCGGGATGTGCCGCATCACCTTGCAGAAGTGCCAGACCGACGCCGACTGTCCCACCAGCGGTGACCACTGCGGACCCGCCACCTCCCGGATCGTGATCGCCAAGCGGGTCCTCTCGAACATCGTGGACTCCAACAGCACGATCGTGAACTTCGGGTTCATGACCTTCTACCAGAGCCTGTACTTCCCGTACTACGCGCAGAACAGCACCGGCACCCAGACCGCGACGCTGTTTCTGTCCCACGGCCGCCTGGCCGGGCGGTCGTGCTTCGACTCCACCAGCGGACCGGCCGCCACCTGCATCATCGACGGCACCGCCTACACCCTGGTGTCGGGCCAGGGGAGCCGCTACGGCATCCGCGGCAACAGCGGCCAGCTCCTCGACACCAACTGGTGCGGGATGACCTGCAACCTGTCGGGCCTCGGCACCGGCAGCTACCAGGGCAGCACCTACAGCTACACCCTCAAGACCGGGACCACCTCCGGCAACGCGGTGGTCCGGACGTCGTACACCGGCAAGCAGATCACCAGCAGCGGCAGCGACTACCGGTACTACGACTCGAATACCTCGTACTACAACGGGGGCGCCACGCCCCCCATCGGGGTCCCCAACTGCGGGCTCACCTGCAGCTCCACCTGCGGCGCACGCTGGGACACCCAGCTCGCGCCGTTCCTCGATCCCACCGGCGATCCGGTCAAGGCCCAGGCCATGACCCTGGCGGTGAGCGACCGGTTGGCCCCGGCCTCGTATGGCGGTCTCATCTCGTACGGCGGGACCCCCACCGGCTGCGCCCTGCACAACGACAGCACCAACAACAAGGCCAGCAGCGCCTACGACTACATGGCCGCCGTCAAGGCCATCGACCCCCTGTCGTGCCGCGACAACTTCGTCCTCCTGCTCACCGACGGCGACGCCAATGGCCCGGGCGACATCTCCTGCAACGCATCGGCCTGCGCTGCCGCCAATCCACGCTCGGCCGGGTGCACGTGCCGCGCGGTGCTGGCGGCCTACGATCTGCGGATCAACCTCGGCGTTCGCACCTTCGTGGTGGGCTTCTCCGGGGACGTGTCGGCGGGGAGCGGACGGGTCAGCAACGACAACATCGCCAAGGCCGGTGGGACCGATCTCGGCGGCGACGGCAGCGCGCCTTACGCTTACACCGCCACCAGCGAGGCCGACCTCGTCACCGCCATCCAGAACGCCATCTACCAGGCGGCGGCGGGCAGCTACTCCACCTCGCCGCCCACCATGTCCGCGGGCACCCAGCAGGTGAACGGCGTCGTGAGCGGCAGCTACGCCCTCGACGCGCGCGCGGACTTCCCCTCGTGGAAGGGACACCTCCTGGCCTACGACACCACCGCCACGCCCCCGGCGCTGGTGTGGGACGCGGCCTCGGAGATCTCCAACGTCGACTGGAAGACGCGCAAGATCTACACTTCCGATCGGTCGAATCAGCTCGTCCAGATCCTGGTCGACGGCAACGGCAACGTGACGAACAAGTCGACCCTCTACGGGCTCGGCCTCGGCGCCAACGCCAGCGAGGCGGAGCTCATCGCCCGCTGGCTGATGGGGGATCCGGCCCAGGGCAACACCGCCATCCTCGGGGCGCTGGTCAACTCGACGCCGATCGACGTGGGGCAGCCCGGGGACAGCCCGCTGCCCGGCGGGCACGCCTTCTACACCCGCCTGCAGAATCGCCCGCGCCTGACCTACGTGGGGTCCGACGACGGGATGTTGCATGCCTTCTGGTCGCAGGCCCAGACGGTGGGGGGCGTGGCGCGGCGCGGGGGGTCCGAGGCCTTCGCCTTCCTCCCCCCCCAGATGATGGCGACGGTGACCCGGCTCTACGCCCAGGGGGGCCAGCAGCCGGATCCCGCCCAGCACGTATTCGGGCTCGCCAGCTCGCCCAAGGTCAAGAACCTGTGCGTGTCGAACTGCGCGGATCAAAATCAGGCGGTGTGGGTGACCGAGCTCGTGATGACCGATGGCTACGGCGGCAACGAGGCCTTCGCGCTCGACATCACCGACCCCACCGCCTCGCCGCCGTTCGCGGTGCTCTGGACCACCACCAACCACCCCAACCAGGCCACCTTCGACGCGGCCTTCGGGCTCACCATCTCGGTGCCGGCCTTCTCGCTCAACAAGACCGCCGCGCTCGATGACTACCGGCTGCTGTTCGGCTCCGGTTACCGGGTGAACATGACCTCGGCCGGGCAGGCGCAGGGGCTGTCGCTGCTGTCGCTGAAGGCCGCCACCGGCGTGGTACAGACCCAGTCGTCGTTCTCACCCCCGGGCGGCTCGTGCGGGCAGGAGTACACCATGCTGGCCGACATCGCCACGGCGCGGGACTACGCCCGCAACACCACCACCGGCACCGACGAGCGGCAGAAGCTGCTGGCCTCGTACGCGGCCGACACCTGGGGCAACCTGTGGCGCCTGACCGCGAGCGGGACCCCGCAGATCGTCACCAGCCTCGGCTGCTCGCAGCCCTTGCACTTCGCGCCCACCGTGGTCCAGCTCGATCGCGACGATCCCACCAACCACCCACACGAGATCTACCTGGTCGAGGCCACCAACTCCCCGCTCGACGATGCCACCCAGGGGTTCTCCCCGTCGCAGATGGTGTTCACGCGGGATCTGGCGGACAGCGCCGGGAACGTCACCGCCGATCCGTCGTTCGGCACCAGCGGCAAGATGGTGATGACGGTGGGCGCCACCACCAGCATGTGCGCCATCACCGACGCGACCGGGGCGAACTGCCTGCTCACCATGCCGGCGAGCGCGCGTCCCATGGGCACCCCGCTCGCGGTGCTGAAGCAGGACGGGAGCGGCTTTCTCACGCTGTCCACCTGGTACGTGCCGGCGGCTTCCGGCTGTGGCAAGGGTACGAGCTACATGCAGATCCACCAGTACAGCGCCGGCCAGACCACCCTCAAGCAGGCGCTCAAGGTCGGCGACGAGCCGGTGGCCTCGCCCATCGTGGTGGGTGGCAAGATCATGGTCATGAGCGCCTCCGGGCCGGTCGTGATCAACGGCAGTGTGCTCCAGAACTTCGTGGTCGGGACGTCCACGCCCGCGAACAATGGGGTGTCGGCGGAGCCATTCAAGATTTTGGGGTGGACGGAGCTTTGAGGCGGAGGGGACGAGGGAACGGACGGGAATAGGAGGGACGGGGGACGAGGACGGCGACGAGGACGAGGGTTTGGGGCCGGAGCGCTGAGGACCCCGACAGCGGCACCGGTCAGGTGTTCTGGAGGCGGACTCGCCAGGCGGGCGGGCGCGGAGCCGAGGGGGGCGGGGTGGTGGGCTCGGGAGACGGAGATGGGGCGGGGGCCTCGACGGGTTGCTGCGCTGGAGTCGGAGCGGGCTCGGGTGGTGCTTCCGTGGTTGCCGAACGAGATGCTCCGGGGCCGGTGGGGGTGAGGTTGCGACTCTCGAGCGCGCTCGGGGCCACGGGGAGGGGGGCGCGGCGGGCGCAACGGCTGGCTCGGCAATCGAACCCGGCCTGGCAGTCGACGTCGAGCTCACAGGACCCGGCCGCGCGGCGGTGGCACGACGCGCCGCCGAGCGCGACCGACAGCGCCGCAACCCAGAACCACCGCGGGACGAGGGGAGCCGACGCCGACACCCCGTCAGTATAGTCAGTGAATGCCGCGGATGCAGGCTTCGATGAGGACGTTGCAGTACGTGTAGACCAGGGTCGCGAAGAGCGCGGCGCCGATCAGCTTCGCGAAGAGGGCGGCCCACTCGGCCGCCCGCGTGTGCTTCAGCATCGAGAGCCAGGCGGCCCCGACGGAAGGAGGAACCGCGCGCGGCACCACCCGCACCGGGAGATCCATGAGGTAGGGAGGAGGCGGAACGGGACCCGCCGTGGTGTTCGACCCCCGAACCGGTTGATTCTCCGTTGCCATACTTCTACTACCTCCGGAATGCGATACTAGGTCGTCGATGGTTAAGATGGGGTTTCCGGCCCGCGCGTTATCGGTAACTCTGCGGGGGCGCGTCCGCGTGCTCCGACCGGCCACGGGGCGCGGGATGTCGGTCCAGGTGTGCGAGAGGCGCTCCGCGTGACACTTCGAACCGAGATCTCGCTGGTCCTGTCCTCGCTGCTCCTCGTCTCGATCGGTGTCGCGGGTGGCACGACCATCTTCCAGACCAACCGGACGCTGCGGCGTGAGCTGCGGACCGAGTATCAGCTCTTCGCCGAGACGCGGGCGTTCGCCCTGCGCGACAACCTCGGCATCCTCGAGAGCGAGCTGGCCCGCCTGGCCCTCCTGCCTCCGTTGCGACCCGGGCAGGGGGCCCTGCGTGCAGCCTCGGAGGTGCTGGCCAGCGCCCACCAGAACTCGGTGCTCTACAACAGCGCGGTGCTCATGCTGTCGCCCGACGGGCAGTGCCTTGAGGCCGAGCCGAGCGTCCCCGAGTACGAGCGCTGCGCCTTCGGCGATCGGCCCTGGTTCCGGGCGGTGCAGAAGGGCGACCGCGGTCCGATCCTGAGCGCCACCGACGAGCCCGGGCTCGGACGAACCATCAAGATCGTTCAGCCGATCTCGCAGAACGGGATCTTTGGCGGCGCGCTCGTGGGGGTGGTGTCCCTCGAGGACGCCAACCTCATCACGCCGGCCTTGCGTGACAACCTGCCGCCCCAGACCGATTCGATCATGATCGACGCGGAGGGCGCGATCGTCTTCCCACCCGATCGGGCGGTCGCGGGCGTGGGAACCGACTGGGCCCGGATCATCCAGGTGGCGCGCGCCGGGAGCTCGGGGACCTCCTTCGGTGAATCGGAGGGCGAAGAGTTCCTGTTCGCCTGGGCCCCCGTCCAGGCGAGCAGCGGCTACGTGGTGGTCTTCGCCTGGCCCTGGCAGGCCCTCAACGTGAACCTGCGCAAGCAGGTCGTGACGCTGTTCGGGGTGCTGGTGTTCGGCGTGCTCCTGGCGTCGCTGACCGGGGTGGTGCTGGCGGCGTACCTGACGCGGCCGCTCGAGGCTCTGGGGATGGCCGCCGCCCGCATCGCGAGCGGAACCCTGTGGCCCGACGCCGAGTTCCCGAAGTCCGCCCGCGCCACCGAGGTGGTGGCGCTCATCGCCGGGTTTCAGCGGATGGAGACCGCGATCGGGCAGCGCGACCAGGCGCTCCGCGAGGCGGCGTCCCTGCTCGAGGAGCGGGTGACCACCCGCACCCGGGAGCTGGTGGAGACGCAGAAGGCGCTGGTCGAGGCCGAGCGCTTCGCGGCGATGGGAAAGACCTCGGCGGCCATCGCCCACGAGATCAAGAACGCGCTCAACGGCCTCGGGATGGCGGTGGAGCTGATCCTGCAGGATCCCGCCAACCTGGTGCGGGTGCGGCGCCTCGAGCGCCAGGTGGTGGGCGAGATCGCGCGCCTGCGCGACGTCATCGATTCGTTGCTGTCCTTCTCGCGCACGCCGCGCATCGAGCGGCACCCGGTGGATCTGTGCGCGGTGGTGCACGGCGCGGTGGCGGCGCTGGCCGAGATCACCAGCGACCGCCAGGCCAGCGTGACCATCGACCTGCCGCTCGCGTTGCCCATCGTGTGCGATGGGCACAAGATGAAGGGGGTGCTGGTCAATCTCGTGAAGAACGCCGTCGAGTCGGGGCCCAACGTGCGGGTGCGTGGGTGGACCGAGGCCGCTCCCGGCGGCCGCCGGATCGTCATCGAGGTGTCGGACGACGGCCCGGGGCTGTCGCCCGAGGCGCGGTTGCACCTCTTCGAGCCGTTCTTCACCACCAAGCCGAATGGCACCGGCCTCGGCCTGCCGACCTCGCTCCGCTACATCGAGGCGCACGGCGGCGAGCTGTCGGCCGAGCTGCGCCCGCCCGGTGCGGGGGCGGTCTTCCGCGTGGTCCTCCCCGCGCCCGAGGAGGTCCCAGCGCCCGCCGCTGGCACCGACACCGACTGGAGCGTGGCGTGAAACCGAGCGTCCTCGTGGTCGACGACGAGAAGACCTTCCGCATCGTCGCCGAGGAGGCGCTCAGCGCCGAGGGCATCCGGGTGACGGTGGCCGCCAGCGCCCGCGCGGGCCTCGAGGAGTGGCAACGCGAGCCGCCGGACGTGGTGATCCTCGATCGCAACCTCCCGGACGGCGATGGGATGCAGGTCCTCGAGACCCTGGTGCGCGAGGGGCGGGAGCGGAACCTCGACACCCTGGTGGTCATGGCCACCGCTTACGCCGACGTCAGCAGCGCGGTGGCCGCGCTGAAGGCCGGCGCCTTCGACTACCTGGCGAAGCCCCTGCAACTCCCCGAGCTGGTGGTCACCGTGAAGAAGGCCATCGAGAACAGCCGCCTGCGCGCGCAGGTCCGGCAGCTCTCCGGGCGCGCGCAGGCCGCGGTGGGCAAGCTGGTGGCGGGGACCTCGCCCGCCATGCAGCAGGTGCTCGACATGGTCGACCGGGTGGCGCTGGCCCAGGACACCACGGTGCTGATCCAGGGTGAATCCGGGACCGGCAAGGAGCTGATCGCCGAGCGCATCCACCAGCGCACCCCCGGTCGCGGCGAGCAGGCCTTCGTGGCCCTCAACTGCGCCTCGATGCCGGAGGCGCTGCTCGAGAGCGAGCTCTTTGGGCACGAGCGCGGGGCCTTCACCGACGCCAAGACCCAGAAGCACGGGCTCTTCGAGGAAGCGGATGGCGGGACCTTGTTCCTCGACGAGGTGGCCGAGCTGCAGCCCGGGATTCAAGCCAAGCTGTTGCGGGTCCTGCAGGAGACCACCTTTCGGCGGGTCGGTGGCACCCGCGACCTCAACGTGAGCGTGCGGCTCATCGCCGCGACCAACAAGGATCTCGCGGCCGAGGTCAAGCGCGGCAGCTTCCGGCTGGATCTGTACCACCGGCTCGACGTGTTCCACCTGCGGCTGCCCGCCCTGCGCGAGCGACGCGAGGACATCGTCACCTTCGCGCGGCACTTCCTCGCGGTGTTCGCCCAGCGCCTCGGAAAGCCGGCGCTCAAGCTCACCCCCGAGACCGAGAACATCCTGCGCGCCTACGATTACCCCGGGAACATCCGCGAGCTGCGCAACATCATCGAGCGCGCCGCGATCCTGGCGAACCGGGACGTGGTCGAGCCGAGCTGCATCATCCTCAGCGCCGAGGTCCGGGGGGGCGAGGTCCGCGGCGACCCCGGGCCCCGCGCGTTCTTCAGCATCGACCTGCCGGGCGGGGGTGGGCTGCCGGGACAGGCCCAGCCCCAGCCCCCATCTCTGGCCGACGTCGAGCGCGCCTACATCGCGCGGCTCCTGGAATTCACCGACGGCAACCGCACCCAGGTGGCCCGCATCCTCGGCGTGTCCTACCCGACGGTGGCCAAGAAGATCGCCGACTACGGCCTGTAGGGCGCGACCCCCTGCAAGTTTTGATCAGGGGGGTGAAAGAAACTTTCGGGCCGCCGACGTGCGATCCAGGTTTCGGCGCATTGCAGGCGGGCCAAGGGGGTGTGACGCAAGGCACGAAAGTTGCTTGGGTCACACCCGAGCCCCCCCACCGTGCTGGAACGCCTGATTGATTTCGCCGTGCACCGTCGCTTCGCGATGCTGGTGCTCTCGGCGGCCTTTGTCGTCTTCGGAATCTTCACCTTCCGGAGGCTGAAGATCGAAGCCTTCCCGGACGTGACCAACGTCCAGGTCATGGTCATCAGCCTGTTCCCGGGGCAGGCGGCCGAGGAGGTGGAGAAGAAGGTCACCATCCCGGTCGAGCACGCCCTGGTCGGCGTCCCGCGGGTCCTCATCCAGCGCTCGATCACCTCGTTCGGGCTGTCGCAGGTGGTGCTGACCTTCGACGACGAGGCGGACATCTACTTCGCGCGCCAGCAGGTGGCCGAGCGCCTGTCCGAGGCCGACGTCCCGCCCGAGGTCACGCCGCACCTCGGGCCCAACGACACGCCGGTCGGCCAGGTGTACCAGTACACGCTCGAGAGCGACCGGCACAGCCCGAGCGAGCTGCGCAGCTGGCAGGACTGGGTGGTCTCGAAGCACCTCATGCGGGTGGCGGGCGTGGCCGACGTGGTCAGCTTCGGGGGCTTCCAGAAGGAGTTTCACGTGATCGCCGATCCGGCGCGCCTGCGCAGCAACGGCGTGACCCTGGCGCAGCTGTCGGAGGCGGTCGCGCGCTCGAACGGCGCCACCTCGGGCGGCTACTTGCCGAATGGCGAGTCCGAGCTGGTGGTCCGCGGGCGCGGCTACCTGCGCGGCATCGCCGATCTCGAGAACACCTCGATCAGCGCCCGCGACGGCACGCCGGTGCTGGTGCGCAACGTCGCGACGGTGGTCGAGTCGTACACGCCCCGGCGGGGCGCGGTGGCCCGCGGCGAGGCCATCGACTCGATCGAGGGGACCATCCTCCTCCGGCGCGGCGAGAACCCCAAGGACGTGCTCAGCGGGGTCCACGAGGCGGTGGCGCGCATCAACCGTGAGCTCTTGCCCCCGGGGATGGCCATCGTCCCGTTCTACGATCGGACCCACCTGGTCGACACCACCCTTCGGACCGTCTCGCACAACGTCCTCGAGGGAGTGCTGCTGGTGAGCCTGGTCCTGTGGCTCTTCCTGCGGGCCATCTCCGGCTCGATCGCGGTGGCGGTGACCATGCCGCTCGCGCTCATGACGGCGTTCGTGGGGCTCTACTACGCGGGGGTGCCCGCCAACCTGCTGTCGATGGGCGCGATCGACTTCGGGATCTTGCTCGACGGCGCGGTGATCCTGGTGGAGAACGCCTATCGCCACCTGGCGGAGGAGCAGCCGCCCCCGGAGGAGGTGGCGCACGTGGTGGGCCGCGCCGCCAAGGAGGTGGTGCGGCCCACCCTCTTCTCGATGGCCATCATCGCCGCCGCCATGATGCCCATCTTCACCCTCGAGCGGGTGGAGGGACGGATCTTTCGTCCGGTGGCCCTGACCTACGGGTTCGCGCTCGGCGGGGCGCTCTTCTTCACCATGACCACCGTCCCGGCCTTGACGGCCGTGCTGCTCAAGCACCGCAAGGTCACCGAAAAGGATCCGGCCTTCCTCCTGTGGTTGCGCGCCCGATACCTCAGGCTCTTGCAGGTGGCCCTGCGCCTGCCCTGGGTCCCGGTGGGCTTCGGGCTCCTGCTGCTCTTCGGGGCGGGGGCGCTGGTGCCGCGGCTCGGGGCGGAGTTCCTGCCCGAGATGAACGAGGGTGACATCCACGTCACCGTGACCATGCCGAGCGCCGTCTCGCTCGAGCGCGGGGCCGAGGTGCTGCGGGACGTGCGGCTCGCGCTGATGCGCTTCCCGGAGGTCAAGGACGTCCTCAGCGAACAGGGACACCCGGAGGATGGCACCGACGACGAGGCCCCCAACCAGTCCGAGATGTTCGTGATCATGAAGGCGCAGTCGGAGTGGAAGACCGGGCGGAGCAAGGAGCAGATCGTCGACCGCATGCGCGAGGAGCTCAGCCAGCGCCCGGGGGTGGTCTTCAACTTCAGCCAGCCCATCAAGGATCGCGTCGAGGAATCGATCTCGGGGATCCGTGGGCAGATCGTGGTCAAGATCTACGGCGAGGATCTGCACCTCATGCACGACAAGCTCGAGCAGGTGCGGCGCATCCTGGCCGGCATGCGGGGCTCGCGGGACATCGAGATCTACCGGGCGGGGAGCGCGCAGCACCTGGTGGCCGACGTGAACCGCGAGCAGGCGTCGCGCTACGGGATTCCGGTGCGCGACATCGAGGACGCCATCGAGACCGGCTTCGGCGGCACCCTGGCCACGTCGATCTGGGAGGGGGAGCGCAAGGTGGGGGTGCGCATCAAGCTGCCTCAGCCGGCCATCGGCAACGTCGAGAACGTGGGGCGCCTCGAGATCCCGGTCGGCAACGCGCGGGTCCCGCTGGCGGCGCTGGCGGACATCCACGTCGATCGCGGGCGCACCCAGATCAACCGCGAGCAGGGGGGGCGGTTCCTGGCCATCAAGTGCAACCTCGAGGGGCGCGACATGGGCAGCTTCATCGACGAGGCCCAGGGCCGCGTGAAGCGCGAGGTCGAGTTGCCGTCGGGGTACTACCTGACCTGGGGCGGCGAGTTCGAGAACCAGCGGCGCGCGATGAAGCGGCTGCAGGTGATCGTCCCCATCTCGATCCTGGTGATCTTCGCGCTCCTCTACCTGACCTTCCGGGCGGTCCTGCCGGCGGTGGTGGTGCTGCTGGTGGTTCCCTTCGCGACGGTGGGCGGGATCTTCGCGCTGTTCCTCACCCACACCGTGCTGTCGGTCTCGGCGGCGGTCGGGTTCATCACCCTGTTCGGGGTGGCAGTGATGGACGGGGTGCTGCTCGTGACCTACATCGTGCAGGCGCGGCAGGCCCAGGCGGCCCGGCGGATGGCGGGGCAGGACGCGGGTGACGATCGGCAGGCCATCATCGACGCGGTGTCGCAGCGGTTGCGCCCGGTCTTGATGACCGCGCTCCTGGCCTCGCTGGGGCTCGTGCCGGCGGCCATGTCCCACGCCATCGGGTCGGACACCCAGCGGCCCTTCGCGATTGTGATCATCGGCGGCCTGGTCTCGTCGACCCTGCTGACGATGCTGCTCTTGCCCACGCTGTACCAGCTGGCCCAGAGCTGGTTCGGCGGTGATCCCCGGGCCCCCCGAGGGTCGGCGGCGCCGGCGGCTGCCGGGACCGGAGCGGTGGCGGCGGGGCACCCGGCGCGACGGGGAGCCCGACCGTGAGCAGAGATGCCGTCCGTCGCGGGCGCGGGAGCGGGGACGCGAGCGTGGACCTCAGCGGGCAGGCAAGCCGGCAGGGGCGACGCCTGCTCCTGGCGGCGACCCTCGCCGGCTGGTGCCTCGCTGCCCACGGCCGGGCGGCGCAGGCGGAACAGGCCCGGGGGCGTGACGCCCCGGCGTCGCCGAGCCTCACCATGGACGACGCCGTGCGCCTGGCGCTGGCCCGCAACCGCGACATCGTGTCCGCCAGGCTGGAGATCGACGTGGCCGCCACCGAGATCATCGCCGCGCGCCTCCTGCCGAACCCGACCCTCGGGTACTCGGTCGGGAACCTGGTGCTCGGGTCCGGCAACGATCAGATGCGCGGGCTCGACCCCCACTTCTGGTCGCAGCCGGTCCAGAGCGTGGGGATCTCGCAGGTCATCGACCTGTGGGCCAAGCGCCGGGCCCGCACCGAGGTGGCCGAGCTCGGGACCGAGCAGCAGCGCTGGGTGGCGGCGGACGCCATTCGAACCATCGTGCACGCGGTGCGCTCGGCCTTCATCGAGGTCCTGCGCGAGCAGGGCGAGCTGGCCCTGTCGCGGGAGATCGCGGCGCGCTATGCCGGCACGGTCAAGCTCTCGCGCTCGCGCTTCGCGGCGGGGGACATCTCGGAGGCCGAGCTGCGCAAGGTCGAGCTCGAGGGCATTCGCTTCGACAACGCGGTGATCGACGCGGAGACCGAGTGGGCCACGGCCCGGGCCGGGCTGGCGCTGCTCCTCGGGTTGCCAGACGCCGCCGGGCTCCCCGCCGAGCTGCCGGAGACCTTCGCGCTGCTGTCGCCCGACGAGCGGCTGGCGGCCCCCGACGCGGCCGAGAAGCTGGTCGCGCTGGCGCTCGAGCGGCGCCCCGACGTGCGCGCCACCCGGGTGGATGCGCGACGGGCCAGCGCCCGCCAGCGCTCCGCCCGGCGCGACGCCTTCCCGGACGTGGCCCTCGGCCCGACCTACACCCACAGCGGCTTCGCGGTGTCGGGGGACAACCCCAACACGCTCGGGCTCTCGGTGTCGGTGGTGCTGCCGGTCTTCGACCGCAACCAGGCGGCGAGGGCCAGGGCCGACCTCGAGCTGCGGCGCGCCGCCAACGACGAGGCCCGGCTCGGGCTCGTCGTCCGGCAGGAGATCGCCGATGCGACCCGGCGCGAGCGCCGCTCGCGGAGGCTGGTGTCCACCTACGAGGGCGGGATGCTTCGCCTGGCGGAGGACGCCTTGAAGACGGCGGAGCGGCTCTACCGGGCGGGCGCGAGCTCCCTGCTCGAGTTCCTGGAGGCCGAGCGGACCTACCTCGAGATTCGCGGACAGTACCTGCGCGCCCGCCACGATCTGCGCCAGGCTTCGGTGGATGTTGCATTCGTCGTGGCGGAGGGAAATCTCGAATGACCAGACCGACCCGTATCCTGAAGTTGCCTTCGACGCCCCGGTCACCTCATCCCCTCGCCCCGCGGAGCGGCGAGAGGGTCAGGCAGAGGGGACCGGAAATCGCCGTGGCGCTCATGGTGGCGCTGGGGCTCGCGCTCGGCGCGTCGCCGGGATGTGAGCGCGCGGGCGGCGAGGGGCCCCACGCCGTCGACGACTCGGAGCCGGCCGCCTCGCCGTCGCGCGACTTTCTCAAGCTCGATCCGAAGAGCCCGCGCATGGCCTTCCTGAAGATCGACGTGGTCCGCGAGAGCGACGTCCCCGCCGTGGTCTCGCTGCCGGGGCGGGTCTCGGTGGACGAGGACCACACGCAGCGGGTGGCCTCGCCGATCGATGGGCGGGTGGTCGCGCTCTTCGTCAAGCCTGGCGAGGTGGTGCGGGCCGGGCAGCCCCTGCTCGAGCTGGCCTCGCCGCAGGTGGGCCTGCTGCAAGCGGACGCCGCCAAGGCCGCCGAGGATCTCTCGGTGACCGAGCGGGCGGTGGTCCGGGTCCGGCGGCTGAAGGCCGACGGGGCGGTGTCCGAGAAGGAGGTGGCGCAGATCGAGGCCGACTTCAAGAAGGCCCAGGCCGACGTGGCCCGCTCCGCCGCCCAGCTTCATTCCCTCGGCATCTCGGCGGCGGCCCCGACCGTCAAGGTCGCCCTGCGGGCCCAGATCGCCGGCACGGTGATCGAGCGTCCGGCCCTGGTGGGCCAGGAGGTCCGGGCCGACGGCGCCACGCCGCTGCTGACCATCAGCAACCTCGATCGGGTCTGGGTCCTCGGCGCCGTCTACGAGCGCGATCTCTCGCTCATCGACGAGAAGGACGTGCCCGTCACGGTCCACGTCCCCGCCTACCCAGGGGAAGACTTCGCGGGCCGGGTGATCTACATCGGCGAGGTGGTCGACCCCGTGACGCGCACCGTGCAGCTCCGCTGCGCGCTCGACAACCCGAAGCACCGCCTCAAGCCCGAGATGTTCGCCTCGATCGACGTGCAGAGCATCGGGGGAAAGCGCTTCATCTCGGTCCCTGGCCGGGCCGTGCTGGCCGAGGGCGAGAAGTACCAGGTGATCGTCGCCTCGGAGGGCAACGTCTTTCGCGCCCGTCAGGTCGAGGTCGGCTCCGAGACCGGCGACCGGGTGCGCATCCTGCGGGGCCTCACCCCCGGAGAGAAGATCGTGGTCGACGGCGCCCTCTTCCTCAAGCGCGAGCTCGCCGACTGACCTCCGCCGTGCTCAGAACAGCAGCCCGATGTTCACGTGGAACACCCCGATCCTGGTATCGCCGGGACCGGGATCGAGGGGCCAGCCCCACGCGAAGCTGAGATCGCCGATCGGCAGGCGGATCAGGATCGGGGTGATCCCCACCCCGTGCCGCCACCAGCTCGCCCGCATGCCCGAGAAGGAGTCGGCGACGATCCCGTTGTCCCAGAAGACCGAGCCGTACCAGGGCGGGCTGATGGGGAACTGCAGATCCAGGTTCTGCAAGAGGCGCAGGTTGCCGCCGATGGGCCGGTACTGCACCAGATCCACGTCGCCCACGTAGGGGATGCGGTTCTCCTCGACGCGGGCCCGATCCAGCTGGAAGCCGCGGATGGTGGTGTCCCCGCCCGCGAAGTAGCGCTCGACCTTGGGCAGGAGCGACTCGGGCCCGGTGGGGAAGCCCTGGTCGTAGCGGAACCCGTGCCGCAAGGACAACCAGGAGCTGAGCGGCACGACCACGGTCGAGTGCAGGCCGACCTTGAGGAAGGAGGCGTCGCCATAGCCGAGCCGAAACAGCTTGGAGGCGAGCTCGGCCAGCGCCTCGAAGCGAAAGCCCCGGGTGGGCAGCAGGCGGTTGTCGAGGCGGAGCCACTGCAGGCCCGCCGAGATGCTGCTGACGGCGGTGTCGAGGGTGATCGACGTCTGACGCTCGTTGGCCCCCGACAGGCGAATCAGGTCCTCGGTGTGGGTGGTGTCCCGGACGTTGTAGTGGATGTTGGCGTCGACCCCCGGCAGCATCTCGCGCGCGAACCCCACCGAGATCCCCCAGGACCGGAGATCCCCGAGGCGGACCGTGGCCTGCTGGTAGTACTGGGTCGAGACGTCGAAGCGAAACAGCGAGCCGAAGAAGCGCCGGTCGAGGAAGGTCGCCGAGGCGCGGATCAGCGAGTTTCCCAGGGTCCAGGCGCTGCCGTAGGTCATGTTGGCCGACAGGTTCCACCCGTGGCCGAAGAGGTTGCGATGGTCGTAGCCGGCGCGCAGGTAACCGCCCACCGGCGACGACGAGTCGAGGGGAGCCTGCTCGCTCGAGACCCCCACCCCGAAGTGCAGCACGTTGTACTGATCGTTGCGCTCCTCGACCTCCACCACCATCGGCACCACCGCCTGCGCCTCGTCCTTGCCCGGAAACCGGATCGGCGAGGCGTTGTTGAAGAGCTGGAGGAAGCTGAGGTTGCGCTGCCCGCGCTCGAAGGCGGTGGTGGTGAGGTTGTCGCCGGAGCGAAGCGGGATCTGCTCGAGGATGGTCTCGCGGGTGGTGAGGAAGTTTCCCCGCACGAAGATCGGTCCCACCCGCACCCGCGGTCCGCTCTTGATGGTCCAGCGCACGTCCACCCGATCCCCGGTGCGCTCGACGTCGGATTCGGCGGTGGCCACCGGATAGCCGGCGTCCCCCATCAGGCGCTCGAGGCGCCGTCCGTCCTCGCGCAGCAGCCCCGGGGTGTAGGGCTCTCCCGGACGCAACGACAGGCTGTCGCGCAGGAACGCGGCGGCGTAGGGGATGGGATCGGCGACGGTCCCCGTCTCGGGGTCGGCGGCGGCCGCCGCGAAGGACTCGGAGGCCACCCGGACCAGGTGGCCCTCGTCGATGGTGAAGCGGACGTAGATGCGGCTCGCCCGCCGGGAGGCGGTCTCGGCCAGGGCGGCGTTCACCCCCATGAGCCCGAAGTTCTCCGGCGTGGTGGCCACCTCGCCGCGGACCTCGGCGTCGGGATAGCCGCGCGCGCGGTAGAACCCGACCACCCGCTCGGCGTCGAGCTGCACCTGGCGCGCGGACACGTATCCCCCGGCCCCGAGCCCGAGGTAGCCGAGCAGCGGGAAGGTCTTGACCGTCACCGCGTCGCCGAGCTGGTCGGCGCCGAAGGCCCGGTTGCCGACGAACTCCACCCCGCGGACCTTGAGCTCGGGGCCCTCGTCGATGACGAACACCAGGCGATCTTGATCGTCCGACAGCCGCTCGCGCCGCCACTCGACGCGCGCGAAGAAGAACCCGCGCTGCTGGTAGTCGCGCTGCAGCAGCTCGGCGCTCGCGTCGGCCTCGTAGTCGTCGTAGGAGCCACGTTCCTTGAAGGTGAGCACGCCCTTCAGCGAGGAGGCGGAGCGCGCCTCGTTGCCCTCGAAGGCCAGCGTGATGCGCTTGTGCTCGCTCACCTGAACCCCGACCGCCACGTTCTTCTTCTGGCGGTCGATGCTGCGCTCCGGATCGAAGGAGCTGCCGATGCGCGCTCCGAAGTAATTGAGATCCCGGTATTCGTCGACCACGTGCGCGACGTCTGCCCGGAGGCGGCGCAGCTGGAAGGGGGCCGGCCGCAGCCCGAGCGCGTAGGGGTCGGCGTGCCGGAAGGCCTTCTCGATGTCCGCCGTGGCGATGGCCTGGTTGCCCGTCACCACCACCGGTCCGACCGGATAGCCTTCGCCCCGGGTGACGTGGATGTGGAAGTCGACCGCCGCGGGGGCGCTGCCGGAGGCGGACAGCTCGATGCGCACCCGGGCATCGAAGTAGCCCTCCCCGTGCAGGTATTGCACGATGCGATCCTGCTCGCGGGCGAGCGCGGCGTCACGCTCCGGGCCCGCGGGGGGCAAGGCTCCGCCCGGGCGGATGCTGACCCGCCGCTGGATCTCGTCCTGGCGCAGAAAGCCGTTGCCCGAGACGAACAGGTAGCGCAGCCGATCGTAGGGGCGCAGGACCACCCGGAGCGCCACGCCGCCCGCGGCCGGGACGGACTCCACCAGCGCCTCGTAGCCCACCTGATCGAGGGCCCGGCGGGCCCGGGGGATGGTCCCGATCGGCACCCCGATGCGATCGGCCGGGCCGGAGTCCACGAACCGGGAGCCGTCCGGGAAGACCCCGCGGAGCAGCGCCTGCAGATCGGCCTCGGGATCCATCCGCACCCCTTCGATGCGAAACTCCACGATGCGGGGCGCCGACTCGGCCGCCGCCGCCGGTCGCGAGAGCGCGACTCCGGTGGCGAGCAGCAGGCTCAGGATATGGAGCGGTGGGCTCGAGGTGCGCAAGGGACGGCGAGATGGCGAGGGGAGGGTGGACTGTGGGGGGTGGAGTGTGGAATGTGGAGTGTGGACGACCCGAGACGTTACCTTCGAATGGGGAAATCCCAGCGCAGCTCGAGGCTGGTGTTGATGGGGAGGCTCTCGTTGAGCCCGGGCTGAAGCACCAGGGTCTGCCGCTGCACCCCGCCCACCAGGGACAGGTAGTCGATGATCCAGGTCTCCCCCTGCAGCTGCCAGCGCGACTGACCCTGGAAGCCGAACAGCGTGTCGGCCTGCAACCAGAAGACCCGGTTGATCTGCTTGCGCAGGCGGCCCTCGAAGCCGTCCGGGCCCACCGTGAGGCGCAGCTGGACGCCGACCGCCCGCTCGAAGGTGTCGCCGATGATCGGCTCCATCAGGTTGGCGATCGCATCGCGGGTCGCCTGTCCGGCGATGTCGATCCCGGTGTTCAGGTTGGCCCCCACGGTCGGGTTCTGGGTGCTGAGCCGCTCGCTGCTGTTGGTGGTGGTGCGTCCGGTCAGCAGCAACAGGGCGGTCTGGCTGCGGTCGAGCCCATCGGCCGTCGACAGGTCGATCTGCATCTCACGCAGGGGCCCATGGATGTTCATCCGCACGGTGCGCTCGACTCCGGACGCGTCCACCACGACGTTCTGGGCCTCGACGTAGATCTCGGGGGTCTCGCCCTCCGCCACCGACTTGGTCTCGACGAAGGTGATGTGGTTGACGTTGGGGACGAGGTCGAAGTAACCCCGCAGGACCGGGATCTGGAAGCGCCCGTCGGTCGGCCGGACGTCCCCCGCGAGCCGCGGCTGCGACAGGGTTCCGCCCACGTGGAGCGCCACGTCCACGTGGATCTCGGGCGCGATGTTGTCCTGGACCACGAAGGCGTCGCCCACGGTGCGCACCGTGAGATCGAGGCGGAGATCGGAGAGCAAGGGCCTTCCCTCGTAGAAGGGATGAATACCCGATTCGTTGGCCCGCGGCCGCAGGACCAGGTTGCCGATCACGAAGTCCTGGGTGTAGCGACCGGAGATGATCCGGACCTCGCCCGCGAGCCCGAACCCCGCGTCGAGATCCCCCTGCAGATCGAGGTCGAACGCCACGTCGTCGAGCTCGAAGACGCCGGGGCTGCGGTACACCAGCTGCTCGCCGTGCAGGGGCAGGTCCAGGCGACCGAGGCGCGGCGGGACCACGCTGCGGAACTCCACCCGTCCCGGACGGACGCCCCCGGCGCCGATGACCAGCTTGCCCTGGCCGTCGATCACCACCCGCACGTCCCGCAGGGAGGCCCCGTGGTTGTCGAGCTCGACGATCCCGCTTTGAACCTCGATGTCGTTGCCGGTGTCGCGCAAGCGAAAGGTGATGCTGCCGAGCCCGAGGCGGGCCGACACCACGGGGGAGGCGAGGGGGCCCTTGACGTCGGCCTGGATGCGGGCGCGCCCCTTGGCGTCGGAGACCGCGCCCCCGGCGAAGTCGCCGAGCAGGCGCGCGCTCACCTCCCCGCCCACGTGGGCGTCCACGCTCTCGGGCCTGAACCCGGCCCCGAGCTGCACCTGCCCATCGAGCTCCATGACCGGGCCGTCCACGGCGACCCGCAGCCGGGAGAGCCGGGCCCGCTCGGGGGACAGGCTGATGGTGCCTCCGAGGACGATGACATCGGTGTCGAAGCCGGCCGGCCGGAAGTGAACGGGCGCGCGCACGTTCAGCGCCCCGCGGAGCTGCGGCGCCTCGAGGGTCCCGGCTGCCGCCACGCCGAGATCGAGATCGCCCGACAGGTGGTCCACCCGACCGCGCGCGAAGGGCTGGAGCAGCTCGAGATCGAGGTGACCATCGACCGTCGCCTCCAGGGTGCCGGTGCGCCCGTCGAGCTTCCCGCGGGCATGCAAGGCGCCCCCGGTGGTCGCCAGGCGCACGTCATCGACCACCACCTCGGACCCGCGGATCGACACGTGGATGGGCTGGGTGGCGGACACCTCCACCCGGCGGGCGCCAGGGTCCTCGGGACCCACGTCCCCCGCGCGCGCCAGCGAGGCCCAGAACTCGGAGAGGGTGAGGTCGGCCTGCAGAGGTTGTCCCGGCTCGAGATCGACCCGGACCTGGCCGGATGCCAGGCCCTGTCCCTCGCCGAGGGCCGCGAGCTCGGGCAACAGGGATTCGAGCACCAGCTTCTCGAAGACCGCGCCACCGTGCAGGAAGAACCCCGGCGCGGCCGCCGCCCCCGGCGGGGACGTCGCGCCGCTCTTGCGGTCGGCGCCGCCCGGGGTCGCCACCCTTTGACCGAGATGCGCCTCGATGCGCAGCCGATGGAAGAGATCCCCGGTCACCAGCACCGCGACACCCCCGAAGGCGGCCGTGGCCGAGCTCGTTCGCCGGCCCGGCGGGGGCGCCGTCCGGGTCCGGCGCGGGTTTCTGCTCGCAATCGGGGTGGGCGTCGGCTCGGGCGCCGGCCCGGGGGACGGCTCGGGCGACAGCACGATGGTCCCGTCGCCGAGCACGATGCCCCGCGCCGACACACCTTCGAGGCGCACGGTGCCCCGGACCTGCGGGGCCGCCAGCGTCCCGCCCACGTCCAGCTCGGCGGCGCAGGTGCCGACCAGCGCGAGGCTCGGGTCGTGCCCCCCCGGAAGATCGGCCAGCCGCAGTCCCTTCAGCACGGCGTGCAGATCGAGCGCCCCCTCCTGCGAGGCGCTGCCGCTGAGATCGAGCTCGGCTCCGCTCGCCGTTGCCACGTGCAGCGCGTGAACCGTGAGGAGGTGGTCGTGAAGGTCGAGGTTCGCCGGTCCGAGACGCAGCTCCTGGCCGGCCACCACCAGCGCCTGCGCGCGCGGGATCTCGAGGCTGGCCCGGGGATCGGCGAGCGTGCCGCCCACCTTCGCCTGCAGCGAGAGCCGCCCGGTGAGCACCGGCTCGCCCACCAGGAGCCCGAGATCGATGTCGTCCAGGCGGAGGCTCGCGTCGAGCTCGGGCGAGCGGAGGGCGCGCGTCATCGCCGGGTCGAAGAGCCGCACGCTCCCGTGTGCCGCGATCCGACCGCCGAACGCCTCGCCCGACAGGGAGGCCAGGGTGGCGAGCCCGCGATCGAAACCGAGCTCGGCCCGCAGCTCGGGCACCCGGCGGCGGCCCACCCCGAGCCCGGTCAGGATCGCCGTCCCCAGCGCCTGCGGCGCCGAGAACGGCCCCTTCACGGCGACCCGGATGACCCCGCCCGCCGGTGGCGTTGCCCCTGGCGCCGGGCCTCCGGCGGCGGCTCCGAGCGAGATCCCGAAG
>CAZIOH010000049.1:0-39378 GCA_964540815.1 uncultured Myxococcales bacterium
CGGATCCCCAGCTCATCGGGGCGCTCCGGAGGATGAAGAACCCAGACATCCTGATCTACGAGCCGGATCTGAGCCCTGGCGCGCTGATGGACGGAATGGCTCGAGACGTCAGCGATCCCGGGCTTCCGGAAGCCAAGCGGATGCAGATCCTGACGGAGCTGGCGTCGCTCGACTACGCCTACGGGCGGCTCGATGAGGCGAGCGCCAAGTACGAGATCCTCTATGACTACTATCGGCGCCACCAGGTTCCCTTGATGCAGGCGTTCGTCCTTCAGGGCGCCGGAGATGTCCTGCGTCGGATTGGCCGACTCGGCCTCGCGCGCGAGCGCTACGGCCAGGGACTGACCCTGGCCATCACCACGCAGGGCCTTCCCCTCATCAAGGCCCTGGCGTTCGCGGCGGGAGATGTCGGCCTCGAGCTGCGGCGGTTCCAGGACGCCGAGGACCACCTGGAGATCACGCGCAAGATCGCGGCCAACCTCCACGACCGGCCGGGGGAGGCGGATGCGCTGGAGAAGATTGGCGACGCGCGGCTCGCGCTCGAGCGTCCAGGAGATGCGATGGGTGCCTGGCGCGAGGCCGCGACGGCATGCCGGGAGGCCACGTACCGGGAGCGGCTGGTCAGCGTGCTCGAGCGCATGGCCAATTTCTTCGCGTCGGCGCGCATGGAGCTGTTCCCAAAAGCAAACAGAGCGATCGAGAGCTTTACCGAGTGGGATAAGCCGTGGCTATTTCTCGACAATGTCCTTGGCATTCCTGGGCTCTCCGAGAAGGATCAGGAAGCGATTCGGGCAGCTTGAGCAGAGTCGACCAATGAACAGAACTGGCAAGGTGATGAGTTGGCGGCCTGCGCTGCAGCGGCTGACCTGATGCTTCAGATCAAATGTCCATGGCTTACGGAGGCGGCCCGGGAAGGAATCATTCGGGCGGCATCGTATCAGTGGCGATAAGACATCCGGCAAACCATCGGACAACTATCGCGAAGATGAGCAGATGACGAAGCGTGATCTAGAACCCACCCATTCAATTCCACTCAAGTAGAATGAAGCCTTCCGTGATTGACCCAGCGAGCGGCGCACTTCACACCGATGGTGGATTCGCGGTCGGGTCCAGCACGACCGAACAACAGTTCGCGAACTCTTCGATCGGAAGAAACCCATCGCATCGGAATCTTTCGATGGGCAATTCTCCATATTCCCTGCCTAGGCCGCAAACGGCGCTGAATCGAGAATGGGCCATTTCGCTTGCCTTTTCCGAGGGCAGATTGCGTTCAATATCCGGCTGTGATCGTTGAACCGAATGAAAGTTGGGCTAACTGGTCCGAAGCGAATGAACTCGCACGGAAGAAGCTTCGTGACGACGTTCTCGCCAATACAATTGGCCAACCTCCCTATCGATTCCCCTGGGCTTCACTGGGGTCGAGAGACGGGAGTGAAAGCGAGTTCGGGTCCTTGACCTGTACATACGTTTAGTATAGCTTGGTCCTCCGTGAGTGAGCCACCTCGCCTCTACCAGATGGATGCCGTCGATTGGCTTCGCACGATGGCGCCGGGGTCAGTCGATCTCGTGGTCACCGACCCACCCTACGAGTCGCTGGAGAAGCATCGGGCGGTTGGGACCACCACTCGGTTGAAGCAGAGCAAGGGATCGAGCAACCCTTGGTTCCGGATTTTCGCCAATTCTCGGTTCCCGGAACTATTCAGCGAGATATTTCGAGTGCTGGTGCGCAATTCGCACTTCTACTTGTTCAGCGACCAGGAGACCGCCTTCATTGCCAAGCCACTCGCGGAAGCGGCGGGTTTCAAGTTCTGGAAGCCGCTGATCTGGGACAAGCAGAGCATAGGAATGGGCTATCACTATCGGTCTCGCTACGAGATGATCCTCTTCTTCGAAAAGGGAAAACGACAGCTCAACAACCTTGGGATTGCCGATATCTTGACTGCCCCACGGGTGAGGGGCGGGTATCCGGCAGAGAAGCCGCCTCGAATCAGTGAGATCCTGATCGAGCAGAGTACACGACCGGCGGAACTTGTTGTCGATCCGTTCATGGGATCGGGAAGTGTTGGCGTCGCCGCCTTGAATGTTGGGCGACGATTCCAGGGCAATGATGTTGCCGCGGAGGCGTTGGCCGTCGCGAGAGGGAGACTTCTTCCGGGCGAAGGCACGGCGCCAGCGCCAGGCCGCTTCGCCGGGTAGGACGTCAGGAGCGTCACTGCGAATCCGGAAGGCCGAAATAGAGGGAAAGCCACGCCCGCAGATCGTCAAGCTCAACCGCCTTCCCCGTCGAGAGAAGAAACGCGACCATGTTCGGACTGAATCCGTTCCCAGAGAAGACGACGATACCCGGGATGGGCCAAGCCGCGATGTCCTGAATCGTCGACGGAATCTTCTCTTCAGCCGTGCCTTGCACTCCCTGAAACTTGCACTCGAGGCCAAGGGTTCGCCGCGTTTCAGTCTGGGTGAGCACGACGTCGATCTTGCGGACCGCTCCCCAGATCCGCCTGGCGACGCGAACCTGAGTGCGTGAGGCCAGGCCCAGATGCGATGCCAGCTTCAGGACCTCCCGAACAAGGTCCTCTCCGTTCTCCACGGCCGTCGCTCTGCCTGCCATCAAGCCCCCTCACATCGGCGGTTCGGTGACACGTCGAGCGAAGCGTATCACGTGGGACCTCGTGGCCTCCACGGGCGCGACGAGGACTGGCCGGCGCCGCGTCCCTCCTGCTCAGCACGAGAGCTCTGTCTCGGCGGCGGCTGGGCCGATCGCTTCGGAAGAAAGCGTGAGCCATGGATCGGCCCCGGCGGCCGTGGGACGACCGGGGGGAGGGGCGGGGCGGCGGTTCGGGAGGTTGGGTGCTTTCGCAGCCGCACCGTCGGCCGAAGCCGAGGCGATCGAGGCGCGGCGGATGAGGCGGAGGAAGTTGCCGCCGGTGACGCGGGCGAAGTCGTCGGGGGCGAGGCCGAGGGCCTGGATCTTGGCCAGCTCGACGCCGGGGTGGAGCCAGGGGCCGTCGGTGCCGAAGAGGAGCTTGTGCGGACCGGCGCGCCGCACCGCCTCGACCAGCAGGTCGAAGCGGCGTACGCCCGAGGTGTCGGCGAACAGGTTGGGGTGGCGCGCCAGGGGATCGATCAGGGCCTGCTGCGCCCGCCAGTCGTCGGCGAAGCTGCCGAGGTGGGGAATGATGAAGGCCACGTCGCGGTAGGCCTGGGCAATGAGCTCGAGCGGCGCGATCTCTCCCACCACGTCGTAGAGAACCGGCAGGCGATACCGGCGCGCCACCTCGCAGATCTCGCGGGAGATGCGGGCGTCGTGGCGGTGGACCTTGATCCCGCGGAAGCCGAAGCCCACCACCGCCTCCCGGACCATGGCATCCACCCGTCCGGCGTCGGACGCCGCGTGGACGAAGGCGAAGCCGAAGAACCGCCCCCGACCGCGCCGCACGATCCGTCCGAGCGCGCGGTTGGCCACCGCGTAGTCGGAGTGAAAGGCGGGCAAGAGGTTGGTCCGGGCGATCCCTGCGGCGCGCGCGCGCCGCAGGTACGCGCCGAGCGGCGCATCGGTGTTCCACGGGCCCGTCAGCCCATCCCCCTCGCCTGCGTGACAGTGACAGTCGATGATCATGATCTCGGCCTCCGCGAGCACGCCGCCGGCCAATCCGCCGAAGGGCCGAGCCGGTCGGGCTCGTCCCCTCACACCCGGAGGCTCGCCATCCGGCTCGGCCGCCCCATGCTGGTCGCCCGCCGCGAATGGTTGATCTCGGCGCCGCCGAGCCCCACCCGCCCCGGGGCCGTCGCGTCCCAGGGCAGGACCCGGGCGTCTCCGGTCCGCGCCGCGAGCCCCATGGCCTGGGCGCTCGTCAGCCACTCCTCCGCCAGCTCGGCGATCTCCAGCAGCAGCGTCTCGAACTGGACGCGCGCCGTCTGCAAGATGTGCGGCTGCGCCAGCCACCTCAGGACCTCCCGCCCCGCCACCCCCATCCGCTGGCGCGGCGAGGTCACCAGCTTCTCGCCGAAGTAGCGGATCAGCACCTCCTCGACCACGTCCCAGGCGGTGTCGGCGCCGAACAGGCGCTTTACGTCGTCGGCGTCCAGGATCTTGAAGGCCTCCTCGAGCAGCTGCATCACCTCGACCCGCAGGACGTTGAGGTGACCGAACGAGGTCCACTTCATGTTGTTGCGCAGATCGAGGCCGGCCCGCCGGACGATGGCGATGCTCCCGAAGCTCGGATCGTAGGCCCGCTCGCGGATCACGTCCGAGATGCGCTTGTCCCTCCAGAACAGCGTCACCTGGTGCGTGAAGTGCGCGAACAGCCGGTGAAAGTCGGTGTTGGGGCGCCCGTTGCTGGCCGCCCCATCCGCTCCGTAGCCGAGCACCCGCCGGTACGCACCGAGGCGCTCGGCACGCGTGTAGCGCAACACCTGACGCCGGTCGAACTGGTAGAGCGAGAACGCCCCCGCGCCCCCCGACAGGCGCACCTCGCCGGCGCGAAAGAGCTGCTGCAGCTTCTGCACGGCCCGGAAGACCCCGATCTTCTCGTGCTGGTAGATGTAGTAGAGGTCCCCGACCGCCACGATCCGCTCGGAGGTGATGGTCTCGTCGTACGGCTCGACCCCCTCGGGGATCCGGGTCTTGCCGAAGTCGCTGGTGGCGTCGGGGCCCACCCCCGCCAGCTGCGCCAGCCCCTTGTCCGGCGGGGCCGGGGCGTTGCTGTCGGCGTCGATCGCCGACTGCAGCATGTCGTCGATCTGCTTGACCAGCACGTCCGCGAGCTGGGGGTTCTGGGTCAGACTCGCCGAGAGCCGACTGGCCACCGTCTCGCGGAGAGCCGCTATCCGATCGAACAGATTTTGATAGTCCTTTTCCGTCGCCATGGCTCACGACCTTTCTAGGATTCGATCTCGACCCGGTGCTTGATGTTCTTGGCGAGACGCCCGAGCTGCCCGAGCTGCATCGCGAGCTCGTGAAAGGAGCGACGCACCCGCGCCGTGAAGAAGCCCTCCGGCAGCTGCTCGACGTTCTCCGGACAGAGCATCCCGAGCGTGAGCGCGTACAGGCGCGCGACCGTCGGGGTGAAGATCCGCTCCACCCCCAGCTTTCCCCCGTTCTGGATCAAGCTCGGGCCTTCGGTGCTGGCGAACCCCTCGATCCAGGAGAGCAGCTCCTCGACGAAGATCTCGTCCTGTACCCGCACCCACCAGGTCACGTCGTGGGCCACCACCTGGTCCTGCCCCTTCCCGGTGGTCGCCAGCTCACCCACCAGATCGAGCGGAAGCGGCTGTCCCTCGAAGTCGCCGTGGCCATTCGAGCTGCCCGAGAAGGTGCGGGGCACCACCAGCAGGGTCTGGCGTTCGAGCGGACCGATGAAGACCGAGTCGAGCGCGAAGCGCAGCTCGGTGACCGATTCGGCGATCACCGACAGCTGGCGTGCCAGCAGCACGAGCTGGGTGCCGAAGAACGGGGTCCTGCCCTGCGCCCGGGTGAAGAACTGCCGGTTCTCGAGCCAGCTGCGCTCGAGGCCGATGAGGTAGTCGGCGAGGATGCGGAAGTTGGTGAGATCCTGCTCCTCGTCGACCGTGTTCACGAACTTGCCCGAGCCGAGCCCGAAGAGCCCACGCATGAGCCCGAGCGTCCCCTCGATCTCGGAGGGACCCCGAAAGTGCAGGCGCAGCCCCTCGGCCACCGCGATCCTCGACGGACTCCCTGCCGCCGGCGCTGCCCCCGAGGTGACAGTGGCACTGGCGGTGGGGGAGCTGGCGAGGGCCCCCGTGAGGCTCGCCCCGGCCCGGCGCCCGAGCAGCAGGGCGAAGATCTCGTCGACCCGGGCGACCCGCGGCCCGCCGAGCGTACCGAGCTCGCTGACGAGCTCGACCATCTGCCCGCGCACCAGCGCCCGCAGGGCGGCGCTGTCCTCGGGATCGGCCTCGGTGCTGAGCGGATAGAGCCCGTCGAGCAGCGGCAGCGACGCGTCCACCGCCTGCTTGGCCCGGGTGAGCAGGCTCGCCTGCGCCCCGGTGATCCCACCCGCCAGATCGGTCTGGACCGCGTACGTTCGCGGGGTCCAGCTCCACTCGGTGTGCCCTTCCACGTCACGCAGGGCGAACGACTGGGTGAGGGCCCCGGTGAAGCCGCGCGCGTCGTTGTCCCGTGGCTGCCAGCCGAGGACGGACTGCAGTGCGGTGTTGACGGTCTGTCCGAAGTCGGTCGCGCGATCGCCCGCCCCACCGCCCCCGAACCCTCCGCTGCGCGCGGAAGGATTGATCTGCTCGGTGAGCAACGGATAGGCGGTGGCGTCGATCAGGGACTCGGCGACCTGCGAGCGGCCTCGACCGGGCAGTCCCATCCGCGGCGCGCTGGTGCCATTCGAGCCACCTTGCACCGGGCGCCCCCCGGTGGCCGACGCTCCCGCCCCGGCGCTTCCAGGGTCCCCGCCGTTGGCGGCGCCGTGGGTGCCCTCGTGCACCGGCGGGTTGCGGTCGCCGGCTCCGCCGTTGGCGAGGCTGCCTTCGGCGCCTCGGCGTCTCGCGCTCATCGTCTCGCTCTTGCTTCTATTCGGTGCCATGTCGACCCTCTCCTTCTTTTCCGAGCAGCGTCAGCGTCGGGATGCCCCGTTCCTGGTACCGGGCCTCGGCGAGCTCCGGCGCCAGTTCCCGGCGGGCTCCCGTACGCCGGTAGTCCCGCCTCTCGGACAGATCTCTCCAGCATTCGAGGATCCCACCCTCGGTCGCCTGCAAGGCTTGCCGGCACTCCTCCACCGCGCGGCGCACGGTGTGGCTCCAGGAGCTCCAGGCGCGACCACGGTTGCGGCCGAGCGCCAGCAACTCCGAGAGCTGCTCGTAGCCGCCGAGCCCGGTCGCGAAGCGCCCCGCCAGCCGCAGCAGCGTCTCGTGGGCCGCGGCGATGGCCCGGCTCACGCCATGGTCGTCGCTGCCGTCGGCGGCGGTGCGGCCCTCGGCGATGGCGTTGCCGGCCTCGGTCAGGTCACCCAGCAGATCCTCGATGGCCTGGCGGCGGTGGGCGATGAGCGCCAGATCGTTCGACTCCGGACGATCCTCGACCACCGTGACCCGCAGCTCGCCGAGGCGCGCCGCCAGGGTCCGGCAGCTGGCGCCGAGCTCACGCAGGCTTCGCTCGAGCGCCACCATCACCTCCGGGTCAGCTCGCGGTAGAAGTTCTCGGTGATCACCCCTGGCCGGGCATAGCCCTTGTCGAGAGCCACCCGCGCGGCGCCGATCAGGAAGCGCGCCGGAACCACCCCCGGGTCGGTGCCCGCCGCCAGGCGCCCGGCCGCCTCCTCGATCATCTGCTGTTCCTTCCGCTCGAACCGCAGGACCTCCGCCAGGGTGCGATCGCCGAGCTCGGCGTAGGGCTGAAAGCAGATCGTGTCGACCACGAGGGGCATCACCCGATCGAACGAGCGAACCAGCGCAGGTGGCAGGGAGCCCGCGCCGCGCTCCGGGTACATCCGGGTCCACAGGCGCTGGTAGCGCCGCGCCTCGTCCGGAAATCCCATGCGCCGCAAGAGCTCGAAGCTGAGGTTGGCGCGCAAGATGGGCGTCGGGTGCGGTCCCTGGGGCAGGTACGCGGTCATGGACTCGGGGCTGCGCGCGAGGATGTCGAGCAGCGAGCCCACGATGCAGGGCCCGCCGAGGAGCAGCCCGCTGAGATCGGCGAAGGTCTCGCGGTTCCAGCGCACCCAGATCGCCGCCACCTCGGGCGGAAGCCCGGCGCCGAGCAGCCGCTTGCCGATCCGGCGCGGGATCACGCCCGATAGCCCGATGTCGGTCTGCAGGTTGTGGCTCACCTCGTGGAGGATGGCGCCGAGGGTCCACGGGTTGGTGAGCCGGTGATAGGGCAGCTGGATCAGCGGGAAGGGGTTCAGCTGGCGGCCGAGGCGCTTGAGCGGGATTCCGCGGCGATAGGTGGCGGGGGAGAATCCGGTGCGCATGTAGCAGAACGCGGGCGGGGCCGGGACCGAGACCGCCTTGCCGAGCCCGAGGAACGCGTACTGGTAGCAGTCGAGCGCGATGCGGTCGCAGCTGAGCAACCAGTCGGCGTACTTCGACTGCCGCTGCCCGAAGAGCTCGAGATAGAAGTCCCAGATCTTCTCGATGGCGCGAACCCAGGTGTGGGCGCGGTCCTTCATCGCCACCATGGCTTGCAGACGGGCGGTGGTGGGCCCGGCCACGCTGGCCGCCGCGGCCGCCGCGACCCGGGTGGTCATCCGCATCAGCTCGCGCCGCAAGGTGGCCATCAGCTGGTTGACCACCTGGACGTGGGCCTCGCTCGGGGCGGCCGCCCCGGTGCCGAACTCGTCGCGCCGGAACGGACGGAGGGCAGCGGCGTGGCGGCGCACGTTGAGCGACTGCGCCCGCAGCCACGGGGCCACGAGGGGTGCGGCCGCCGAGCTCGAAGCCTGGGCGGGTGTGCCCGGGCCACCCGCGAGGGGCAGGTCGTCGCCCGCGGCGCGCCCCTCGCCGCGGGCGGCGTGTACGCCCCCCGGGGAGGACCGGACCGCCGTGGAGCTGGCCCGCGGGCGGCGGCTCCGCTGGCCCGTGGTACCCGCGCGTGGGTTGACGCCGTTCGTGGGTGAGGAAGGGGAGAGCATGGGGCGCCGTCAGCAGCACTTGACGCAGGTGGCGCCGCCGGCCCGGCGGACGATCGGGGCTCCGTAACCACCGCCACCGGCAGCTCGTCGGTAGCCGGTGCCGTTGCCGGTGAAGGTCCCGCCCCCGGTGGCGCGGGCCACGCGGCGGCGACGGCGCAGGCAACCGAGGCAGACGCCCTGCGGATTGGCACGGTGGTAGCGGCGATCGAGGGAGCGGGCACCGTGCCAGGCATGGGCACACCGGCGCGGGCTTCCGAGCACCCGGGCCGTCTGCTGCGCGAGCGTGCGCACCGCATAGCGCGGCGTGATCGGGCGGCCCGAGACGGCGCGGCGGACCAGCTGGGCCGTGGTCTGGCGTGCGACGGTGGGCAACACCCGGATGAGAGGCCGAGTCCGCGGGTTGCGGTACAGGGTCTGGGTCACGCGACCAAGGCCCCGCGTCAGCTGCGGGGTCACGCGCATCACCCGTGACACGAGGCGCGGCGCGAGCTTGGCGCCGAGCCGCGGGAGCGCCTTGAGGGCCAGGGGCGCGAGCTTGGAGGCCAGCACCGGGAAGAGCGGCAGGAGCGCCTCCGCGGCCTCGTGCTCGCTCTCCGACTCGGCGGCGACGTGCGCCATGTGCTCCATCATCGCGTCGGTGTACACCTTGCGAATGGGGCTCAGCTCACCTTCTCCCTCCAGCTCGAGCTCGAGCTCGCCGAGGCCTTCGCCTTCGCCCTCGCCGAGCAGCCCTTGCAAGGCTGAGCGCGCCGCCTGGCCGGCCGCCTGGCGCAGTGCAGGCGATCCCAGAGCCCGGGAGGCGAGCTTGGCCAGGGATCCAAAGAACTGTTCGTGTTCGTGCTCATGCTCGTGTTCGTGCTCATGCTCATGCTCATGTTCGCCCAGCCCTTCGAACTCCAGCTCGTGTTCGTGAAAAGTCGTGCTCATGTGGTTTCTCCCTTCTCGGAACGCATCGCGGTCGGCCCCTGCCCTGTCGTCAGCCTCGGACCGCGCGAAAGCGATTGCGTCCGCTCCGGGCGCCACGGAGGTTGTTGCGAACCGCCAGCGTGACCAGCTTCGGGCTGCCGAGCACCCGCCTGGTCCTGGCGGCCACCACCCGGGCGGCCCGCTTGCGGGTGATCGGCACACCCCGCGCGGCTCGCCGCGCCAGTGTGCGCGCGCTGCTGCGGATGATGAGCGGCACGGCTCGGACGGCGAAGCGGGTGCGCCGACGGCGCCGCAGGATCCGGGTGAGGACCGCCGCCCCGCGGACCATGTCGGCCATGACCCCCCTCAGCGCCCGCCGGTCGGCACGCGAGAGGATGGTCGCCGTCGCCGCGCCGATCATCGCCTCGGCCTCGGCCTCGCTCTCGGCGGTGCTGGCCATCTCCGCCATCAGCTCGGCAGTGACCTCGTGCGCGGCCTCCGACGACTCGAGCTCCATCTCCGCTTCGAGCTCGCCCTCGCCTTCCCCTTCGCCTTCGCCCTCGAGCTCACCTTCGAGCTCGAATTCGCCCTCGAGCTCGCCTTCGCCGAGCGCCGACACCGCCATCTTCCCGAGCATCCCACCGACGGGCCCGCCGATCACCGAGCCGACCATCGGGGCCGCGACCCGCGCCACGTTTTTGAGGAGTGGGGCGGCGCGCTGGACGACCCGTCCGATCTTCTTCAACAGTCCACCGAAGAACTGCTCGTGCTCGTGTTCGTGCTCGTGCTCGTGCTCGTGCTCGTGCTCATGTGCGCCGAGCTCGCCCTCTCCCTCACCGAGCAGTCCGCCGAGAATATTGCCGAGGAACTGTTCGCCCTCACCTTCCCCTTCTCCCTCCAGCTCGAGCTCGTGTGCGCCGAGCTCGCCCTCTCCCTCACCTTCCCCTTCTCCCTCGCCCAACAGACCACCCAGGACCTTGGACAGGAACTGTTCCCCTTCGCCTTCCCCCTCGAGCTCGCCCTCTCCCTCGTGCGCCAGCTCGCCCTCCCATTCGAATTCCATCTCGTGTTCATGCTCATGCTCGTGGAGATTGCTCATGGTGACTCCTTTGTTTGCTCCCGCGACCGAGAAGACCACGCGGCACGTTTGTCTTGCAGTCGCATCTTGCAGCGACCGCGGACGTGGCTCGCACGAACGCGTGTCACACATTCGACCGACCACCGATGGTGGACGGGAATTCCGGGTGCCGGGTCCGTTATGCTAACTGCCTGCGCTCGTCTCGCCTCCGCGACCCTGATCCCGAGATGAGCCCCTCGACCGGGAGACACACCATGCGCGGCAATCGACCGACGTCCGCAGCGGAAGCTTCGAATCACGGACGCACTGCCTCCGACCCATCGAATGTGTCCTCGGCCTGGCTGCACGACGTGCTCGAACACCTCGAGCAGGCGCTGGCCCTCGCGTCCGAGAGCGCGCTCGCCGACAACGCGATCCTGCTCGATCGCGAGATCGGCGGGGCCCGCTATGTGCTCCTGCGGGCTCCGTCGTGCGCCCGAGAGACCGCCAGCCTCAGCCCGCGCGAGCAGGAGATCGTTCGGATGGTGGCCGCCGGACATCCGAACAAGGTCATCGCGGACATCCTCGAGATCAGCTCGTGGACCGTGTCCACCCACCTGCGCCGAATCTTCGCCAAGCTCGGCGTCGCCTCGCGGGCCGCGATGGTGGCCAAGATCCTGAACGACGCGCCCCTCACCCCGGGGGGCCTGGCCCTCTCGCCTCCGCGCCGGCTCTGATCACGCGCCGCTCCGACCCGAACCTCCGAGGACCTGTCCTCAGCCGCGCGCCAGCTCGAGCTCGCTGACCACGTCCCGCCGCAGGTCGACCACCTCCAGGGGCGCGTCGGCTCGCGCCGGCTCGACCGACGCGCGCCTCGGATAGCCGACGGTCACCCGCTGATCGCTCCGCGAGCTCAGCGCGACCCAGATGCCCCCCGCCGTCCAGGACATGCGCTCGATCCGGACGCCGCCGCGGGCCGGCAGCCCCGTCACCGTGCCGCTCACCCAGCGCTCGGGCAGTCCGGGCAGGAGCTCGAGGTGTCCCGGTCGGCTGTCGAGCAGCACCCTGGCGACGACCGCGGGATATCCTCCCGAGAGATCCACGTTGAAGATCGCGCCCGGATCGTGGGTGGTGACCATCGAGGGCCGCCAGTACCGGGAGGACAGCCAGTCGAGGATCTCGCCGCACAGGTCGGGCTGGCGCAGGGCCGCGGCGGCGAGGCCGAGCTGCGCGAGCCCGAACGCCATCACGCCGCCCCCGTCGCGCCGCCGGATCTCCATGCGCCGCCGCGCGGTGTGAACGAAGGCGCGCCGCAGATCGGCGCGCTCCTCGATCTCGGCGGGGAGCCCGTCGAAGAGCGCGTAGAGGTGCGAGACGTGGCGGTGGTCGTGGTTGTCGGCGAGGTGCGGATGGAGCCACTCCTTGACCGCGCCATCGTCGTTGATCTGGTAGTCCGGCAGGCGGCCGAGGAGCGCCCGCCAGCGCGCGAGATCCCCCTTGGCGCCCGGGCCGGCCTCCGCCGCGTCGACGAGCCCGAGGGTCTCGTGGGCGGCGATGAGGTTGGTGAAGAGCTCGCGCGCGACCGCCATGTCCATGGTGGCGTTGACGCAGGCCTGCGCGTCGCTGCCGGGGGGGCTGTTCTCCGGGGAATACGACGGGCTGAAGACCAGCCGTCCGTCGGGGCCGGGGCACAGGAAGTCCTCGTAGAAGGCCGCGGCCTCCCGCATGAATGGAAGCGCCACCGCACGCAGAAAGTCCGCGTCCGCGGTGTAAAGGAAGTAGTCGTAGAAGGTGTGGGCCGCCCACCCGGCGCCGGCGGTCCAGAAGGTCATGCACCACCGGTTGTGGAAGTGGACGTCGAGCCCGTGGGAGCTGGTGCGCGCCGGAAGAAAGATCCCTCGACATCCGTAGTGGCGGCGGGCGTTCTCGCGGAAGTCGTCCATCAGCGCGCCGAGGTAGTGGAAGTAGGGATGCAGACACTCGGCCATCCCGGTGGACAGCATGGCGGCGAGCGCGGTGGGCACGTTCCCGTTGTGGGTGAAGTCGCTGGACCAGGACGGGACCCAGGTCCCGGTCCAGATCCCCTGCAAGGTCGGAAAGAGCGCCCCCGAGGCCGAGTAGGCGAGGTAGCGGGCGCCGAGGAACTGCTTTTCGACCAGCGCCAGCGGCGCCGGACCCCGGCTCGCCTCCTCGAGGAGATCCTCGGAGGTCCGCAGGTGCTGCTCGAGCCCGGCGCCGAGATCGACCGTGACGCGGCCGAGGACCCCGCCGTGCACGGCCGCGTGCTCCGATAGCAAGGTCTCGAAGGAAGCTCCCCCGTCGAGGCGGCCGTCGAGCTCGGCCAGAAGTGCCGGCAGGGGGGAGGACGTCGGCTCGTCGCCACGCGCGAGCTCGACCCGCGCCAGGAGCAAGATCTCGCGGGCGCCGCGAACGCGCAGCCGGCCCTCGGAGGGCGCGCCGTCGAGCTCGATCTGCCCGCCCGGCGCGCGCACGCCGATGGCGCCCGCATGGCCGCGCAGGGCTCCCGGCCAGCGGCGACGGAAGGCGCTGCGAAAGGTGAGGGCCCGATCGGTGGCCGCGCGCTCGACGGACTCGATGCCGCCCGCGATCACACGCGCGGCCGCCTCCACGTTCTCGGGATCGGGCGGCCGCGCACCGACGCTGAGCGCGCAGTCGATGGGGCCCGTGCCCGTCAGCGAGACGACCACCAGGTTCGCCGGGCGGGAGACGAAGACGCGGGTCAGGCAAGCCCGCGCGCCGAGGCCGCCGGCGGCGATGGAATCGCCCCGCGCCGCCGAGACGGCCGCCACGCCGGTGGAGAAGTCGACCCCGCGCAGGTGGTCGACCTCGGAATCGTCCCCCCACCTCGACCGGTCGAGCTCCTCGAGCCGAAGGTCGAACGCCGGGATCAGGGGATCCGTCCACAGCCACCCCGGATAGCCTTCCCGCTTGCCGAGCTCGACCACGAAGTCGGCGGCCTCCTGAAACTCTTCGGCCGCCAGCAGCGCCCGCAGATACGGCAGGTGACTGGCGGTGTCGACCGGCGGTCGTGGCGCGTCCACCGGCAGGAACAAACCCGCGTGCGTCAGCGTCACCACCTGGCCCAGGGCATCCCCGTTCACCAGCGCCCCGAGCGTCCCGTTCCCGGTCACGAGCCCGTGCTCCCATCCCCCCGGGCGCGTCCGCGTGACGAAGCTCCGCCGCGGATCCCCGAACCCCAGGCGTTCGAAGTCGAAGAGGCGCATCTTCTCCAAGGCGGCCGACATGTTGCGCCGAGTCCCGGCGTTTGTCGACGTCGACGCTCTTGATGGTGGGATGGGCCGGGCCGCCACGGCTCGTCTTGGCGGCCGGCGTTTGTCAGAGTCGCCCGGTCGTGGGAAAGTCAGCCTTCCAAAGCGATCGGAGCATCGACATGAGCCAGCCCGCGTCTCGTTCTTCCCGCTACCCGAGCACCTTCGTTCCCCGGCCCGAGGATCACTTCACCTTCGGACTGTGGACGGTCGGAAACACCGGGCGCGATCCCTTCGGCGCCCCGGTGCGCGAGCCGCTTCCGGCGCCCAAGATCGTGCACGAACTGGCCAAGCTCGGCGCCTACGGCGTGAACCTGCACGACGAGGATCTGATCCCCTTCGACGCCAGCGCCGGCGACCGCGATCGCATCCTGCGCGAGTTCAAGGGCGCCCTCGCCGAGACCGGCATGAAGGTCCCCATGGCGACCACCAACCTGTTCTCGCAGCCCATCTTCAAGGAGGGCGCCTTCACCAGCAACGACGCCGCCGTCCGCGCCTTCGCCCTCCAGAAGACCATGCGCTCGATCGATCTCGGCGTGGACCTCGGGGCCACCACCTACGTGTTCTGGGGGGGCCGCGAGGGGCTCGAGACCAACGCCTGCAAGACGCCGCAGGACGGGCTCAAGCGCTTCCGCGAGGCCATGAACTTCCTCACCGAGTACGTGCGCGACAACGGCTACGATCTCAAGTTCGCGCTCGAGGCCAAGCCCAACGAGCCCCGCGGCGACATCTTCCTGCCGACCACCGGGCACATGCTGGCCTTCATCTCGACCCTCGAGCACCCCGAGATGGTCGGGGTCAACCCCGAGACCGCCCACGAGCAGATGTCGGGCCTCGACTTCTCGCACGCCGTCGGGCAGGCGCTCGAGTGCGGCAAGCTCTTTCACATCGATCTGAACGGGCAGAAGCCCGGCCGCTACGACCAGGATCTGCGCTTCGCCAGCGAGGATCAAAAGGGCGCGTTCTTCCTGGTCAAGCTGCTGGAAGACGCCGGCTGGAAGGGCATGCGCCACTTCGACAGCCACGCCTACCGCACCGAGGACGAGCAGGGCGTCTGGGACTTCGCGTACTACAGCATGCGGTCGTACCTGATCCTCAAGGAGAAGGTCGCGAAGTTCCACGCCGATCCGGAGATCACCGGGCTCCTGCGGGAGATCGAGAGCCGGGGCAAGGACGAGATCGCCGGGTTGCCGCGGGCCGCCCTCGGCGGCAAGTACGATCGGGCAGCCGCCACCGCCCTCAAGAACCACCGGTTCGACGTCGCCAAGATCGCGGCCCGCGGATACGGTTACGAGAAGCTCGACCAGCTCACGACCGAGCTCCTGCTCGGCGTACGCTAGCCATCGGGCGATCGACCTCTCCCACATCTTCTTCATGGGCAAACCAGCGCGCGGAGCTTCGCGGGAGCTGTTCGTCGGGCTCGACATCGGGACCAGCGGCGTCAAGGCGTGCGCCGTCGATCGCGCGGGCCTCGTGGTGGCGCGCGCCAGCCGCCCGCTCCGTCTGTCGGCGCCCCGGCCGGGCTGGGCCGAGCAGGATCCGGCCGACTGGTGGACGGCCGCCCTCCACGTGCTCAAGCAGGTGACCGCGGCGGTGCGCGCCCCAACTGGCGACGGCGGCGGCGCGCGCGCCCCCAGCATCGAGGCCATCGGGCTCTCGGGGCAGATGCACACCTCGGTGTTCCTGGATGGGGCCGGCGCGGTCATTCGCCCGGCCCTGCTGTGGTGCGATGGCCGGACCACCCTGCAGTGCCGCGAGATCGAGCAGAAGGTGAGCCCGGACGAGCTGCGCGCCTGGGTGTCGAACCCGGCGCTCGAAGGCTTCACCCTGCCGAAGATCCTGTGGCTTCGCAAGACCGAGCCCGCGGCCTTTCGCCGCCTGGCCAAGGTCCTGCTCCCGAAGGACTACATTCGCCTGTGCCTCACTGGCGTGGTGGCGTCCGAGCCGTCGGATGCCGCCGGGACCTTGCTGTTCGACGTGTCGAAGCTGCGCTGGAGCGCCGAGATGGCGCGCGCGCTCGACCTCGCGCCGGACCTGATGCCGCCGGTGGGCGGCTCGGCCGAGATCCTCGGGCGCGTGACGGACGCGGTGGCGCGGCGGACGGGCCTGCGCGCCGGCACCCCGGTCGTGGGCGGCGGGGCCGACAACGCCTGCGGCGCGATCGGGGTGGGTGCGGTGAGCCCCGGGACGGTGGTGGCGAGCTGGGGCACCTCGGGGACGGTGCTCGCGCCGACCGCCCAGCCGGTCGTCGACCCCGGGATGCGCGCGCACACCTTCTGCCACGCGATCCCCGACACCTGGTACGTGATGGGCGTGATGCTCTCGGCGGGGGCGGCCTTCGCGTGGTTCCAGCGGGAGCTGGCCCGCGAGCTGGCGACGCCCAGCTCCACCCGCGCCTCCAGGGGCAGGGGCAAGGGCAAAGGCGGCCAGCCCAGAGATCCCTTCGACCTGCTCACCGACGAGGCGGCCAGCATCGCGCCCGGCGCCGAGGGGGTGACGTTCTTGCCCTACCTGCAGGGCGAGCGGACGCCGCACCGGGATGCCGGTGCGCGCGGTGCGTTCGTGGGCCTGTCGCTGGCCCACACCCGCGCCCACCTCACCCGCGCGGTGCTCGAGGGGATCTGCTTTGGCCTGCGCGATTGCCAGGCCATCATCGAGGAGCTCGGGCTCGACATCTCGCGCCTGCTCTTCACGGGGGGAGGCGCCAGATCCCCCTTCGTGCGGCAGCTCGAGGCCGACATCTCGGGGAAGACCGTGGTCGGCGTCGAGCAGGAGGAAGGACCCGCCTTCGGAGCGGCCCTCTTGGGGGCCGTCGGGGTCGGGGCCTTCCCGGGTGTGGCGGCGGCGGTCGCCAGGACCACCCGGCCGGGCCAGCCGACCCGCGCCCGCGCTGCGGCCCACCGCGCATACGAGGCCCCCTATCAGCGGTTTCGCGCGCTCTACCCGGCGTTGAAGGCGGCGGATCACGGCCCGCCCGCGGAGCGTGGGCCGACAGACGACTAGAGCAAGACGTCAACCCCGTGGTCGTGAACGTGTCCGTGGCCGTGTACGAACCCCTGATCGTGGCCGTGCACGTGCACGGGAACGCCCCCCGTGGGCGTGATCGAGAGGGCGCGGGAATCGACCAATCTGTGCGCATGGCGCAATGGCTTGAACCGTTTCGATCACGTCCACGGGGGCGGTCACGTTCACGGCCACGTCCACGGCCACGATCACGATCACGATTGTGGGTCTCGAGGGCTCGGCGTGAACGCGTGAGCCCGTGAGCTCGGGGGCCCTCGCGCGACTGCTGCGCCTGGCCTGGCGGTACCGGGCGGCCTGCCTGGTGGTCTTCGGACTTCAGCTGCTGCTGCTCGGGCTCGGGCTCGCGATCCTGCGCCTCAGCGGGCTGGCGATCGACATCGCGCGCAGCTCCCTGCACGCGGCCGGCACCCCACCCCTGCCCGCCGGGTGGCTGCACGCGCTCGCGTCGGCCGGCGTGCGCCCGTCTCCGTCGGAGCTCACCCCCCGGCGCCTGCTCCTCGGCGTGGGCCTGGCGGTGGCGGCGCTGGCGGTGGCGCGCGCCGGGCTGACCTACGCGGCCGCCGTCACCTTCGGGCGCCTGCTGCACCTTCGCCTCGTCCCGATGCTGCGCAGCCAGGTCTTCGCACGCCTGCAGAGCCTCGGATTTCGCTTCTTCGACCGGCAGACGAGCGGGTCGATCATCAACCGGGTCACCGGCGACGTGCAGTCCGTGCGGCAGTTCCTCGACGGCGTGCTGTTGCCGGCGGCGGTGACCATCCTGTCGCTCGCCGCTTACGTGGCCTGGATGGCCCGGACCCACCTCGGGCTCACCTGCGCCTGCCTCGGCCCCACCCCGTGCATCTGGTGGGTGACGCGGCGGTTCTCGCGCTGGGCCCGCCCCGCCTACCGGCGTAGCCGGGCGCTCGCCGATGCGTCGCTGCTCACCCTCTCGGAGATGACGGGCGGGATCCAGGTCGTCAAGGTCTTCGGGCGTGAGGACGAGGCGCGGGCCCGCTACCGCGCTCGGAACACCGAGAGCCTGCGGCAACAGCGCACCATCATCGAGCGCGTGAGCCGCTACAACCCCACCGTGCAGTTCCTCGGAGAGCTGAGCACGGCGGTGCTGCTCGGCTACGGGGGGGTGCTGGTGGCGCGGCAGCGCATGAGCCTCGGCGAGCTGATCGTGTTCGCCGGGTGCCTGCGGCAATCCACCGAGCAGGTGGCCGCCCTGGCGGGCATCATGAACACGCTGCAACAGAGCCTGGCGGCGGCGCGCCGCGTGTTCGAGCTGCTCGACACGCCGCCGGACGTCGAGTCCCCGGCGGCCCCGCGGATCGGACCTGCCTCGCGGACCACCTGGGCGACGCCGGGCGCGGGGCGAGCCGCACCGGGCGCGACGGTCGCGTTCGAGAACGTGCTCTTCCGGCACCTGCCGACGCCGACCAGCGCCGAGTGGGGTGAAGATGGGGATCCGGATCGCTCCGGCCCCGTGGGCGCTCCCGCCGCGTCCGCCGTGTCGGCTGCGTCGGTCGCGGGGCCGATCCTGCGCCAGGTCAGCTTCGAGGTCGCGGCCGGTGAGCGGGTGGCCATCTTCGGCGTGACGGCCTCCGGCAAGAGCACGCTCCTGTCCCTGATCCCGCGCTTCTCCGACGTGACCGCCGGGCACGTGCGGGTCGACGGGGTCGACGTGCGGGCGTGGGATCTGCAGACCTTGCGCCGGAGCATCGGCATCGTCTTTCAGGTCCCGATCCTCTTTCGCGGGACCATCGCCGAGAACATCGCCTTCGGCCATCCGGAGGTGGAGCGCGCGCGCATCGAGGCCGCCGCACGCGCCGCCATCGCCGACGAGTTCATCGACCGGCTGCCTTCGGGGTACGACACCCTGGTCGAGGAGGGCGGCGCCAACCTGTCGGGTGGACAGCGGCAGCGGCTGGCGCTGGCCCGGGCACTGCTGCTCGATCCGCCGCTCCTGCTGCTCGACGATCCGACCTCGGCGGTGGATCCCCACACCGAGGGCGAGGTGCTGGCCAGCATCGAGTCGGCCACCCGCGGCCGGACCACCATCCTCGTGGCGAGCCGCCTCGCCACTCTCCGGCGCGCCGAGCGGATCTACGTCCTGCAAAACGGGCAGATCGCCGAGTCGGGCACCCACGACACGCTGCTCGCCGCCGGCGGTCTCTATCACCACGTGGCCTCCCTTCAGATGGGGGACAGCGGCCCGGTGTCGGTTTCGGTCGGCGCGCCGGCCAAAGGTGGGCAGACGTGAGCGCGAAGCCGTCGTCGTCGGGCGACACCGGCCCGCGGCCGCTCGACCTGCGCATCGTTCGCCGGCTCTGGTCCTACACGCGGCCACACGCGCGCATGCGCAACCTGCTCTTCGTGTTCGTGGCCCTGCGGGCGATCCAGCTGCCCGTGCTGGCCTGGCTGACGGCGCGGATCGTGAGCGGCCCCATCGCCAACCACCGCCCCGGCGATCTCCCGTGGCCAGTGGCCGGGTGGCTGGGCTTCGCCGCCTTCACCGAGGCCTGCTTCGTCTTTCGCATGCGCTTCGCATTGCTGCTCGGCGAGCTGGTGGTGACCGACCTGCGCAACGCCATCTTCGCCCACCTGCTCGAGCTGCCGATGCCCTTCTTCGATCGCACGCCCGCCGGCCAGCTGGTCAATCGCATCACCTCCGACGTGGACGTGGTGCGCCTCGGGGTGCAGGACGTGGCCTTCGTGACGGCGGTGCAGCTCGGCAACCTGGTGGTCTCCGCGGCGTTCATGCTGTCCTACGACTGGCGGCTGTTCTCGGTGATGCTGGTCATGGCACCGGTGCTGTGGCTCATCGTGCGCTCCTTCCGCAACAGCCTCAGCGCCGCCTACCGCGCGCAGCAGGAGAGCTTCGGACGCGTCACGGCCTCCCTGGTCGAGTCCGTGGCGGGTATCCGCGAGATCCAGGCCTTCGCACGCCAGCCGGTGACCGCCGGCGTCTTCGATCGGCTGGTGCAGGACCATGGCGCGTTCAACCTGACCGCCCACCGCCGCTCGTCGGTGTTCCAGCCGCTGCTCGAGCTCAACGGCCAGCTCTTCCTGGCCATCATCCTGGTGCTGGGGGGGCGTCAGGTCCTCTCGGGCAGCGTGCGGGTCGAGGTGATGATTCAGTTCCTGTTCCTGTCGACGGCGTTCTTCGCCGCCATCCCCAACATCGGGACCCAGTACAGCCAGGCGCTGACCGCCATGGCCGGCGCCGAGCGGGTCTTCGCCCTGCTCGACACGCCACCCGACTGGCGCGATCCGCCGGGGGCCCGCCCGCTCGCGGTGCCGGTGGGCCACGGTGGGCGCGTGACCTTCAGCGGGGTGGGGTTCGGCTACCTCCCGGGGGTTCCGGTCCTGCACGACATCACCTTCGACGCCGAGCCCGGTCAGACCATCGCGCTCGTGGGGCACACGGGCAGCGGCAAGAGCACGCTCGTCAAGCTGATCGCCAAGCTGTACCTGCCTTCGAGCGGGCGGATCGAGATCGACGGGCAGGACATCCGCGAGTTGACCAACCGGTCCTTGCACCCCCACGTCGCCTCGGTGACCCAGGACAACCTGCTGTTCATGGGCAGCGTGCGTGACAACATTCGTTTCGGGAATCCCCTGGCGTCCGACGACGACGTGCGGGACGCCGCCGCCAAGCTGGACGTCGCCGACATCCTCGAGGCGCTGCCCGACGGGTTCGACACCCGGGTGGGTGAGCGAGGTGCGGGGTTGTCGATGGGACAGCGACAGGTGATCTGTTTCGTGCGGGCGCTGCTGGCCGATCCCGGGATCCTGATCCTCGACGAGGCCACCAGCGCCATCGACAGCCTGACGGAGTTTCGGATCCAGCGGGCGATGTCCCGGCTCTTGCGCGGCCGAACCGCCTTCGTGATCGCCCACCGGCTCAGCACCATCCGCAACGCCGATCAGGTGCTGGTGTTCGAGCAGGGGCGCATCGTCGAGCGTGGCACCCATCGCGAGCTGCGGCTGCAGGGGGGGCGCTATGCACGCCTCCACCAGGACTTCCTCGGCGGCGACGGCGGGTGATGATTTTCCCTCATCCGGTGTCGAGGTAGGCGGACGGCCACCTATCCCCGTTGGCGCGCGGAGGTGGCAGATGCGGCGCGTAGCTCGCCAAAGTGTTGCCTGCCAGACAACACTTCGTTGCCCCCACCGCAACAGATTGACCGGACGCATCGCGCGGAAGGCCTGGATTTCCAGGGCCACGGGCTCAAGTGTCGCGTCGCTTCAGTCGATCGCTTGCGCGAGCGAAATGGCCCCACAAACTGAACCGATGCCACAGCGGTACGGGCGCTACGTGCTGGTCGACCGTATGGGTGCGGGAGGCATGGCCGAGGTCTTTCGGGCCGTGGTCCCCGGGGTGGAGGGTTTTCGTCGCGAGCTCGTGGTCAAGCGCATCCTCGCCGAGCGCGCCGATTCGCAGAAGTTCCGGGACATGTTCATCCACGAGGCGAAGATCTCCTCGAAGCTGCACCACCCCTGCATCGTGCAGGTCTTCGATTTCGGGCAGGTGGACGGGACCTACTTCCTGGCGATGGAGATGCTGGTGGGGCGCGATCTGCACGCGACCATGCGGGTGCTGCGCGAGAACGGGCAGAAGTTCCCCATCCCCACCGCGGCGCACATCGCCCATCAGATCGCGAGCGGCCTCTCCTATGCGCACACCCTGCGCGAGGATGGCCACCCGCTCAACATCGTCCACCGCGACGTGAGCCCGTCGAACGTGATGTGCCTGCGCGCGGGGGGGGTGAAGCTGCTCGACTTCGGGGTGGCGAGCGCGCTCGGCGAAACGGCTCCCGACAGCGAGAGCCGGGCCTTTCGTGGCAAGCTCTCCTACGCCGCCCCGGAGTACGTGCGCGGGGATGGGCTCGACGCCCGCATCGACCTCTTCGCCCTCGGCGTGATCCTGTGGGAGATGCTGGTCGGCAAGCGCCTGTTTCACGGCCACAGCGATGAGGAGAAGATGCGGGCGCTGCTGGAGATGCCGATCCCGTCGCCGTCCTCGTTGCGCCCCGCGATCTCCGAGTCGCTGGATCGCATCGTGATGAAGGCGCTCGAGCGGGATCCGGCGCGGCGCTACCAGTCGGCGGCCGCCATGGTCGAGGATCTCGAGGAGGTGGTGCTCGAGTCCAAGTACCAGCCGCACATGTTGCCGCAGCTCCTCGATGGCCTGTTTGGCAACGAGCTGTCCTCGGTGCCGGTGGCGAGCGAGGTCGAGAAGCTGCTGGTGCAGTCCGGGACCATCCAGCCGGTGACCACCCCGTCGCTCTACAAGTTCGGCACCGGACGCACCTATGCGGCGACCGTGGCCGTGATCGGGATGCTGGCGATCCTCGCCGGTGCGGGCGTGGCGGCCTTGTTGCCGCGCTCGCGCGATGGACGGGGGGCTGCCCTGGCGCCGGTCGGCGGCCCCGGGAGCGCGAGCTACGGCACGCCGCCCGAGGTCTTGCCGCTGGTGTTTCGTCCCGGGAGCCCGGCGGCGGCCACCACCACCGGCGCGCCCGGATCAGGGGCCGGTGTCAGGACCGGCGGTGCGGCCGAGCCCGACAGGCGCCAGCGACCGGGGGATTCGCCCGGAGACGCGGTGTTGACCGCGCCGGTCGCGGCGGCCGCCTGGGCGCGCGGGGATCTGCCTGTCCGGGGCGATTCCCGGCCGTCATCCTCGAGCTCGAGCCTGCGCGGCGGCGCCGGGTCGAGCCCGGGGACGGGGCTGGGCACCAGCGCCGTGCTCAAGCCGCGCGGCACGACGACCAAGTCGCTGGGGCATGCCCTCGCCAAGCGGTCGGCCCACCCCGACGCCGCCGCCCGCCGCTCGTCCGCGCTGGTGGTGGGCCGGGTGGCGAGTGGTCATTCGATCGATCCATTCGCCGAGGCCGCCGCGAGGCCGCTGAGGAAATGATCCCGGTCCGCGCGCTGCGGGCGATGGCCCTGGCCGGCTGCTTCTCCCTCGGGCTCGCGCACGCCGTCGACCGGGCTGCGCTCGCGGCACTGGCTGGCGACGCGGACACCGAGGCCGTGGCGCGCCAGCATTTTCAGCTCGGCGAGCTTCACTATGCGGCGAACGAGTTCGCCGCCGCGCTCGGCGAATACCAGGCCGGCTACGACGCGGTCCCGTTGCCCGGCTTCCTGGTCAACATCGCCCAGTGTCAGCGCCGCATGGGGGATCTGAGCCGCGCGCGGATCACCTATCAGAAGTTCGTGCTGGTCGCTCCGGACTCGCCCCTCGTTCCCGAGGTGCGCGGGTTGATCCGCGAGCTCGACCGGCAGCTCGGCGGGCCGGCCACGCTCGGGCCACCGGCCTTCGATCCGAGGAACACGCCGAGGAACACGCCGAGGAACACGCCGGCGAACACGCCGACGAACCAGCCGAGGAACACGCCAGCGAGCACGGCCTCGGCGGTCCCGGGCGGCGCCGGCCTTCGAGGCGCGGGTGGGCCAAGGTCGGGTGTGGCGGCGGCCTCGGTGCCTGGCGCGCGACTCACCGCCCGCGCGACCGAAGCGGGGTCGCCAGCCGCCCCCGGCGGCGACGAGGGGCGGGTGTCCTCTTCGAGCCGGTGGTGGTTCTGGGGCACGCTGGCGGTGGTGACCCTGGCCGGCGTGGGGGCGATCCTCGCGCTCAGCCCGGGCGGAGCGACGACGGTTCACGACGGAACCCTGGGCACGCTGCGGCGATGAGCAACTCGGCCATGGTCACAGCCTGGACAGAGCGGCCTCGAGGGCGAGTTGTCAGGCACCGCGCGCCGTTGCCGGCGACCATCGTCGGAGCCGCGCTCGTGGCCCTCGGTCTCCTCTCCTCCGGGTGCCGCTCTTCCGGCCAGGTGGCGGAAGGTGGGGCGGCCCTCCTGCGCGTCTCGTTCCCCGCGGGAGGGCCGTACCCCGACGAGCTGCGGGCCTGGGTCTACGACGACACCGGTGTCCTGTTCTCGTCGGTCCGCTTTCCCAGTCAGGGCACGCTCCCCCTCGCCGCGAGCCACACCGGCACGGTCCTGGTCCAGCCCGGCGCCTCGAGCGGACCCCTGCGGATCCACCTGCGCGGCTTCCTGTTTGGCGTCCGCCGGCTCGACGGCGTGCTGGTGGTGGCGCGCACGTCGCTCGGTCAGGCCGCGGTGGAGGTCGCGATGGGGACGGCCGTCCCTCCCGATGGCGACGGCGACGATGTCCCGGACGCGATCGACGACTGTCCGCTCGTCGCCAATCCCGCCCAGCAGGCTTGCCCCGGCACCCAGACGGATGCCGCCACCCCGCGCGACTCCGCCACGCCCATGGACGCGAGCGTCAAGGATGCGCTGGTCCCGCCGGACACGAGCGCTCCCGGCGTCGACGCCCCGGTCGACCTCCCCGTTCCGTTTCGCGACGCGATGGTCGAGGCACCGCCGCCGCCCGATGCATCGCCGCCGACGGACGATGCCCGTGAGGCTGGCACCTTCGCGGGGACCTCCGGCTGCGGCACGGCCCCGACGGGTCAGGACGAGGGTCTGGTCACGCTGATGCTGACCGAGGGCGGCGTGCCGGTTGCGCGTCAGTTCTGGCTATCCCGCCCGGCCGACTACGACCCGCAGCGGGGCTACAAGCTCATCGTGGGCCTCGGATCGATGGCATCCTCGGTGGATGCGGTCCGGCCGCAGCTCGGCCTGCAGGGTGCCGACGCGGTCCCGAGGACCGACGAGATCTTCGTCTATCCCCTGGCGCGGATCCGGACCTTCGGGACCTGGGGAACCAAGATCGGCTGGCAGCTCGGTCCGGGCGCCCAGGCGACCAACGCCGCCGGCAACGACGATCTGGCGTTCTTCGATGCCATGCTCGACGACGTGGGCCGACGCCACTGCATCGATCCGACGCGCATCTTCGTGGCCGGCCAGGGGTGGGGAGCCGATTTCGCCAGCGCCCTCGCCTGCGCCCGCGGGAACAAGCTCCGCGCCGTCACCGCCTCCACGAACAACGGTGACTACTACCTGCGCAATCCTACGGTGACCTGTGTGGGCTCGACGGGGACCTTCCTCCTGCAGGGCAAGGGCGACACCCAGTTTCCCATCGCGGTCGGGACGCTCACCCTCAACTTCTGGTTGACCCAGCACGCCTGCCCGAGGACCACCCAGCCCCTGGTGGTGGCCGGCCCCGGCGGCAACGAAGACTGCGTGCGCTACACCGGCTGCTCGGCGGAGACCCGGTGGTGCGCCACGGACGCGTCCTTCGGAGGCGCCGCACCCACCTATCTCGGCCGCGAGGCGATGGCCTTCTTCCGCTCGTATTGAGGAGGGGAATCGATCGCCCGAGGCCGACGCCTCCCGACCAGGCGGCTCTTCACGCCTCGGGCGCGCCGGCGGCGGCGGCCGCCGCGACCGCGACCGCCATCGCGGGAACCGCCGGATCCGGTCGACCCATCGCCACCAGCCACCGCCAGTGCGACCGCAGCGCGGCGCCAACGCTGGCGTGCGCGCGGTAGCGGACACCGTGCTCCCGACAGACCGCCTCCACGATCGGCGCCAGGGCCGGATAGTGCACGTGGCACACCTTCGGAAAGAGGTGGTGCTCGATCTGGAAGTTCAGGCCGCCGAGCAGCCAGCACAGGGGTCCGTTGCCCCGGGCGAAGTCCACGGTCGACTCGACCTGGTGGACGCTCCACTCGCGCACCGCCGGCTGGTCGGCGATCGGGTGATCCCAGAAGTCGGCCTCGCCCACGCAGTGCGCGAGCTGGAAGACCACCGCCAAGGTGAGCCCGAGCGTCGCGCTGGCCAGCAGGTAGGTGAGGCAGACGAACAGCCACCCGTGGTGCAGGAGGGGCAGGCCGAACCCGAGCACCAGGAATCCAAGCCGCGCCGACCAGAACAGGATCTGCTCGGCGCGCGGCAGGGGCGGCACGCGGATGATCCCGAAGCTGCGCCTGGCGAAGTTGCGGTATTCGCCGACCAGCTGCCATTCGATGGCCAGCGCCGCGTAGAGCCCCCACACGTAGAGGTGCTGAAATCGATAGAAGGGGTGGATGGGGTCGTCGGGGCAGAGCCTGCCGAGACCGCCGAGCCCGATGTCCGTGTCGTGACCGGCCACGTTGGTGTGGGTGTGGTGCGCGATGTTGTGCTTGAAGCGCCAGAAGTACGAGCTGCCGCCCAGGAGATCGAGGGAGATGGCGGCGGTCCGGTTGACCCAGCGGTGCTTGGAATACGCCCCGTGATTCCCGTCGTGCTGCACGTTGAAGCCGACCGCGGCCATGCTGAGGCCGAGGGCCACGGCCAGGAGCGCGCCCATCCCGGCGCTGGTGGCGTGCAGGAGCCCGACATACGAGCCGACCAGCGCCCCGAGCACGATGGCGGTCTTGAGGAACATCCGGGGCTGGTCGCGCCGCGCTCGCCCGGTGTCCGCGAAATAAGCGTCCACGCGCCGATGCAGATCGGCGGAGAACGCCGAGCGCGGCAGGTACCGCGTGATCGGGTCCCCGGCGGCCGCCGCTGGGCAGCCCGGCCCTTCGGCGGGGGACGCAGGCTCGGCTGGGAGACCCGGGTTTGGACGCAGGAACGCCTTCGACCGCTCAGGTTCACCCATCGAGCCGGCACGATAACATCGTTGGGTGGCGGTCCCGCGGGTTAAAACGACGCGGGGCGAACAAAGATCACCCCTGTGCTCGCCCCCGGGGTGGGCGCATTTTTGACGCCCGCGGCCGTTCCGCCTTAAAAGTGAGGTCCTCCCATGCGTGCTCGGACGAACACCTGCTCGACGATTGGGTTTCTCGGCGTTCTCGGCCTGGTGACGGCGGTGACATCGCTCGCGCCCGGACGTCTCCAGGCGCAGGAGTTACCGCCCGACAGCCGGATGCGGCTCGGCTTGACCCTGGTCCCGATGCCGTTTGGAAGCCTCACCCTGGCCAGCACCATCTATCCGGGGGTGTCGGTCTCCGGGTCGGTGGACGCCAAGGTCGCCTTCGGCATCATGCCCTCCTTCGACTACCTCCTGACCCGGTACTTCTTCGTCGGGGTGGCGCCTCAGCTCACCTTCGACGTCAAGCCCCAGAACGCGACCGGTGACGCTGCTCGGGAGCTCGATCTCCTGATTCGCCTCGGTGCCAATGCGCCCATCGCCGACACCATCCAGCTCTACGGTTACATCGCGCCCGGGTACTCGGTGGTCATGCTCCCCCACCTCGACGACGGCACCGGCTTTTGCCTGGGATTTCACGGGGGCGCGATGTTCGATCTGACCCCGAAGGCCTATCTCGCCGCCGAGCTCGGGTACCAGTTCGGGTACCAGAGCACCTCGATCCTCGGTCAGAGCGTGGACACCAAGACCAATTACTTCCACCTCGGCCTCGGCGCCGGGGTCCACCTCTGACTCTGACTCTGACTCGGGGCTGCTACCAGGAGCCCTGATTGGGCATGGTCGACCAGGGTTCCGACGGCGGCAGAGGCGTACCGCGCTGGAGCAGCTCGATCGAGTGGCCGTCCGGAGACTTGATGAACGCCATCTGACCATCGCGCGGCGGTCGCAGGATGGCGACCCCGGCCGCCATCAGTCGACCGCAGGTCGCGTAGATGTCGTCGACCTCGTAGGCGAGGTGACCGAAGAATCTCCCGGTGGGGTACGGTGTGGTCTCGTCCCAGTTGTGCGTGAGCTCGATCTCGGAGCCGGGGCGCTCGCCATCGTCCGACTGACCGGACGCCGGGCGCGCGTCGGCCTCGGCCCGCAGAAACACCAGCGTGAAGCGACCGGCGGGGCTGTCCCGCCGCCGCACCTCCCGCAGCCCCAGCTGTTTCACGAAGAAATTCAGCGCCGCGTCCAGATCGCGCACGCGGAGCATCGTATGCAAGTAGCGCATGATGGTCTTGCCCTCCCCCGAGCCGATACAGGCTACCTTGTGGGGCGGCCGGCATCAAAGCGAGGGCCAGCCCGATGAGAAAGGTGAAATCGCCATGAATTCGACCGTCAAGGTGGGCGACCACGCCCCGGACTTCCAGCTCGCCGCCGCCGATGGCAGGACGGTCCGGCTGTCCGACCATCTCGGGAAGAAGAACGTGGTGGTGTTCTTTTACCCGAAGGACGAGACCGCGGGTTGCACGGTGGAGGCCTGCTCCTTTCGCGACAGCCACCAGGACTTCGTGGACGCCGGGGCGGAGGTGTTCGGCATCAGCGCCGATTCGGCGGAGTCCCACCAGCGCTTCGCGTCCCGCCACCAGCTTCCCATGGTGCTGCTCTCGGATCCGGGTGGAGCGGTGGCCGCGCGCTACGGGATCCGCAAGGCTCTCGGCTTCATCCCGGGGCGGGTGACCTTCCTCATCGATCGCGCCGGGATCGTCCGGCACGTCACCGACGGCCGCCTGGTCCTGCGCGGCCACGCCACCGAGGCGCTCGCGATCCTGAAGCAGCTCGCCAGCTGAACGGGCCTAGCGCCACGAACTTTACCGGCGGCGGAAGGGCGCATACCATCGCCGAGATGCGCTGGTCTCGGGGAATCAATCTTTGCGGTGCCCTGCTCGTGGGTGGAGCCCTGACGATGGCGTCCGCCGGCGCCGGGGCGGTGGACTTCGGGGGACTGGTCAAGAAGGCCGCGGGCGGGGTCGCCGGTGGCGCGCGCGAAAAGGCGACCAAGGAGGTCAACGCACGACTGCTGGCCGAGGGACGCAAGAACCAGTGCAGCTTCAAGACCGACAGCGACGAGCTCGCCCCCGGGTGTGACGCCAAGCTGCGCAACCTCACGAGCGCCCTCGTCGAGGCCAAGAAGCGGCTCGAGCTGGCTGGCATCACCGACTTCAAGTTCGAGGTGTCCGGGCACACCGACACGAGCGGCAGCGCCGCCCACAACAAGGAGCTCTCCGGCAAGCGCGCCGCCACCATCGTGCGCGAGCTCGTCGCCCGCGGCATCCACCGGGACCAGATCCTCTCGGTGGGCATGGGCGCCGAGCACCCCCTCGTGACCCCCGACGACACCCCGGCCAAGAAGGCCAAGAACCGCCGCTACGAGATCCAGCTGCGCTTCTGAGCGGGCCGACTTACCACCTGGGCGCCGCCGCCGCGGGCCTCATCCCTTGACGGCGCCCGAGGTCAGCCCCGAGATGAACTCTCTTTGCAGCGTGAAGAAGAGGATCGCCGGAGGGATCATGGCGAGCGCCGTCCCCGCCAGGAAGACCCCGTAGTCGTTGGAGTACTCGTTGACGTAGAGGTTCAGCACCACCGGCAGCGTGAGGTTGTCGGCGCTCTGCAGGAAGATGCTGGGGCCAAAGAAGGCGTTCCAGTGCCCGAGGAAGGCCACCAGGCAGAAGGCCGCCGCCATCGGGCGCACGAGCGGCATGACCAGCCGGTAGAAGATCATGAGCTCGCTGCAGCCGTCGATGCGGGCGGCGTCGAGCATCTCGTTCGGGATGGTCATGCAGGCCTGGCGGAAGAGGAAGATGCCGTAGGCGTTGACCAGGCCCGGAAGCAACAGCCCCGCCAGGCTGTCGACCAGCCCGAGGCTCACGATCATCTTGTAGAGCGGGGCGAGCAACAGGACGCCGGGGATGGTCATCGAGCCCAGCATGAAGATCATGAGCTGGCGCTTGCCGCGGAACTCGTACTTGGCGAGGGCGTACCCGGCCGCCGACGAGAACACCAGCTGCACCACGGTGCCGACGCTGGCATAGACCGTGGAGTTGAGGATGTACTGCCAGAAGTGGACCGTGCCCTGGACGCTGGGCTTGCCCCGGAAGAGCTCCACGAAGTTGTCGAGGTTGACGGTCCGGCGCGAGATCTCCCCGAGCGGTGGGAAGAAGACGTACTCGTTGAAGACCGACTTGTCCTTGAAGATGGCGGCCAGCAGCCACACGAAGGGCATCAGCACCGCCAGGCTCGAGAGCCCGACCAGCGTGTAGCGCGCGAAGGCGAAGGCGGCCCGCGGGTGACGAGGCGCGCGGGCCCACAGCGCGAGGAAGATCCCCCCGAGCCCGAGCAGGATGATCTGCAGCGGGTTCATGGCTCCTCGCCCGCGCGGGAGAGGCGCAGCTGGATCAGGCTGATGACGAAGATGATGGTGGCCACGATCCAGCCCACGGCGGAGCCGAGCCCGAGATCTCCCGAGAGGAACGCCACCTGGTTCAGGTAGGTGATGACGGTCAGGCCGGCGTTGTCTGGCCCGAGGCCGTTGGTGTCGTGGAGGAGGGCGAGCGGGAGCTCGAAGAGCTGATACGAGCCGATCACGCTCATGATGACCACGAACACCACCACGTGACGCATCGAGGGCAAGGTGACGTGCCAGAAGACCTGCCAGCCATTCGCGCCGTCGATGCGGGCGGCCTCCTCGAGGGATCGGTCCACCGACTGCAGGGCGGCCAGGAAGTACACCATGTTGAACCCGACCCACAACCACAGGGAGGTGAGCACGATGGCCGGCATCACCAGGCTCGGGGTGCTGAGCCACCGCTGCTCGAGGCCGGAGTGAACCAGCGCCTGGGCGACCCGATTGATGAGCCCGTAGCGGGGGGCGAAGAGCGCCCCGAAGAGGATCCCCACGAAGATCTGCCCGACCAGGTTGGGAGAATAGAGGACCAGCCGGAAGAACCCCTTCACCCGATCACTGCCGCGGTTGAGCAGGAGGGCGAGCCCCATCGAGAGCGGGAGCTGCAGGAACACCGAGACCAGGGCGAACACGGTGGTGTTCCAGAGGGCCCGGTGGAACATGGGATCGGCGAGGAGGTAGCGAAAGTTGGCCAGCCCCACGAAGACCCGGCTGCGCGGCCCGTTGGTCACGAAGAAGGCCAGCGCGATGGCGTTCACGAAGGGGACGACGAAGAACGCCGCGGTCGAGAGGAGGTACGGCGCGAGGAAGAGATAGGGCGCGGGACCCCGGTGAAGGCGACGCGGAGCGGCCCGCCCCACCACCGCCGCCGTCACCGCGGGTCGCCTGACTCTTCCTCTCATCGTCCGCTTCCCCTGGCGAGGATCTCGCCCCGCTCCGCCATGCGCGTGACGTAGGTCTCGGCCCGACCGAGCTCGACGTGGACCTCGGCCTCGAGGGCGCGCCGGTCCGCGGCGGTCGCGTCCCCGTGCGCGCGGTAGAACTCGCGGATGCGCCCGAAGGCCTCGCCGAGCTTGGTCTGGGCCAGCGCATCCACCGGGCTCGAGCGCACCTCCGGCGTCTGTCCGGCGAGCTGCGCGTAGAGCCGACCGACCGGCTGGTTCGAGTAGTAGGGATTCGGCTGATTGAGCTCCGGCAGGTCCCAGGCGTCCTTCAGGACCGGGATGATGTTGGTGGCGAGGAACCGGCGCCCGAGGTCCGCCTTGTCGAAGTACAGGAACTTGGCCAGCTCCCACGCCAGATCGGGCCTCTTGGTTTGCTTCATCATGATGAGCCCGGTCCCGCCCCACACCGAGGTGCGACGCCCGCCCGGGTGCCAGGCCGGCAGCGGCATGAGCGCCATCTTCCCGGCCAGCCGCGGCAGGTCGGTCTCGAGCAGGTAGCTGCGCCAGTCCGGCACCACGCAGAACAGCACCAGCCCGTCGCTGATGGCCTTGGCCAGCGACTGCCCCGTCCCGGCGTCGTAGGCGATGCGCTGCGGCCCGACGGTCTGGTGCAGGTACCAGATGATCACCTCGGCCGTCCTGGGGCTGTCGAACACCACCCGCCCGGACGGATCGAACAGGGCCCCGTCGTTCTGCAGCAGCAGGGTCACGAGCCCCCAGGTGTCGTCCGCCGGCAGCTCGAGCATGTAGCGATCGGTGACGCCATCGCCGTCGAGGTCGCGGGTGACGCGCCGTCCAGCCGCCACGAAGGCCTCCCAGGTGTCGAGGCGGTCGACGTCGATGCCTAGCCCGAGGACCAGATCGCGCCGGTAGGCGAGCATCACCGGGTGCACGTCGTGCGGGACGGCGTAGATGCGGTCGCGCGCCGTCCACAGGCTGAAGCGCGACGCCACCAGCCGGTCCATGAGACCGTCGCGCACCAGCCGGGGCGTGAGGTCGACGAGGCCGATGTCCTCGATGGGTCCGCGCGTGAAGAACCCGAGCGAGCCCTGGTAGACCTCGACCAGATCCGGGACGTCGGTCCCCGCCAGCACTGCGTTTTGCAGCCGGCTCTGCAGCGCCCCCCAGTTCGCGAGCTGCACCTGCACGGTGGCGTGGTGCGCGCGCTCGAACTCGGGGATGGCCCGGCGGTAGGCGTCGTAGTGCGCGGACGAGAAGGTCACGAGCGCGAGATCGGGCCGCGGCGGGCGCTCCCCCCGCACGAGGAGCCGCAGGAGGGTCGCGCCCACGGCGATGACCATCAGCCAGAAGGGCGCCTTGCCAAAGGGAAAGCGCGCGACCAGCCCCTTTCCTCGTCCCCGGCGACCGCGGCCGTCCCCGGGGAAGCTGCGGCTCGCGCGGGGCGACTCCTCGGACGGCACGCCCGCGCTTTTATCAGCTCCCGAGCAGGCGTTCGAGGAACGGGTGCATTTTGGCTGCCGGGGTGGTGGCGAAGGCCCGACCGAGCTGCCCCGCCAGGCGCGCCAGCGGCGGTCCGGAGTCCGCCACCCGGCCGAGCGCATCCGCGGCCTCGCGGCGGGCGGCCACGCCCTCCGCGCCCGGCGTCCCGCTCTGGGCTCGCCACAAGAGGGCCTCGAGGGCCACGAAGCGACGCGCGCTGTCGGCCTCTGACTCGAGCATGATCTGGGCCAGCGCCCCGCCGGACAGCTGGCGGGACCAGGCGACCGCCAGCCCGGGGATGGCCGCGTTGGCGACGTCGTACGCCGGATCGTGCAGCGCCCGCTCGAGGATCGGGAGGGCGGCGGCCGGGTTCTTCTCGGCCAGTCGCCCGAGCGCGCGCGCCGCCGCCGCCCGGATGGATTCGCTTCGCTGCCCCATCGCGTCCCCGAGCAGCTTGGCGCCGGCGTCGCCCGCGGCGGCCAGCTCGCCGAGCCCGGCGATGGCGGCCTCGCGCGCGACGCGATCTCCGCCGCCGAGGGCCGCCTCGTAGATGGGGATGACCTCCCGGGCACCCGCGCCGGTGGTCCCCGCGAGCAGTCGCGTGGCCTCGGCGCGTACCGCGGGCGCGCGGTCGTCCACCGCGCCGCGGACCACCTCGAGCTCGGGGGGCGTCGAGCTCCCCGCGGCGCGCACCGCCTGCAGGCGCACGCCCTCGTCCGGATCGGTGAGCGCCAGGCGCAGCACCCCCGTCAGCCGGTTCTTGGCGCCGGCCGCCACGATCAGGAGCCGGCTTTGCACGTCACTTCCCGCGAAGACGGCCACCAGCGCGCGCTCGGCCTCCGCACCGCGCTTGGATTCGGCGAAGCCCGGCCCACCGGCGCCAGCCTCGCCGAACTGCACCAGGCCGCGCACGGCGGCGGCCCGCACCGCCGCGTCGGGATCCTCGACGAGCTTGAGCAGCGTCGAGAACGCCAGCTCGGGGGCGCGCGAGGCCAGGCTCCCGAGCGAGGCGGTCGCGGCGGCGCGGACGCCGGGCTCGTCGGAGGCCACCAGCTCGAGGGCCATCTTGATTCCACCCCTGGGATCGCCGGTGGTCAGCTCCTCGATGCAGGCGGCCGCGGCTGCCCGCACCTCGCGTGCGTCGTCGCGCGCGGCGCTGCGCAGGTAGGGCGCGGCCGCGCCGGCGTTCTCGCGGGCGAGGCCGCAGAAGGCGCGCGCGACGTTCACGCGGGTCGCGACGTCGGGGTCGTGCACCGCGAGCGCGAGGGCCGGGATGGCCGCCGCCGGCCTGGTCTGCCCGAGTCGCCCGAGCGCCTCCACCATCGACCGGCGCACGCTCGGGCGGACCAGCTTGATGGACTTGCCGAGGGTGTTCGCCACCTCGACCGGGTTCACGGGCGCGAGCGCCACGGCCGACTCGAGCGCGGCGCTCTCGACCTCGGCGCTGGGATCGCCGAGGAGCTTGCCAGCAAGCGAGATCCCTTCGTGCTTGAGAGACGCGAACCCGCGCGCCGCCTCGGCCCGGATGTCGGCGGATGGATCGTAGATCATGCCTCGCAGCGGCTTGACCGCGAGCTCGGGGTGAGCGACCGCGATCGCGCCCCAGATGGCCGCCGCGGTCACCCGCGCCGCCGGTGCGCCCTTCATCTCGGCGCGGGCCAGCTCCTCGGCCGCCGCGGCATCGATGAGCAGGGCATAGAGGGGCAACGCGGCCGCGCGCAGTCGGGGCGATCCGGTCTGGAGCGACGCCTGCGCGAGCAGGGGCTCGAGCGACGGGTCGGGGGGGCCGGCCCGCCGCAGGACTTGCAAGGCAGACACCCGCGCCTCCTCGGGCGCGCGGGTGTCGGCCACCACGGCCTGGAGGACGCGCGCGCAGGCCGCCGGCGCCCGGGTGGCGATGCGCTCGAGCAGCATCATGCCGCTTCGCCGGGCGTTGCCATCCGGGCTCTCGAGCACGTGCTGGGCGGCCGCGGCCGCCGCCTCGGGGTGGTCGGCCGCGAAGGCGATGGTCGCGTCCTCGACTGCGCGCCGAAAGGCCACGTCGTGGTCGCGCAGCGCCACGGTCAGGATGTCGGTGGCCTCGGCGGCCGGCAGCGAGGTCACCTCGCGCAGGACGGCCAGCTTCACGTCGGTCGAGCGATCGCCGAGGGCATTGCGCAAGGTGGTCACGTGCGCCCCGGTCCCGAGGCGGCGATCGATCTCCCCCGCGACCTCGACCCCGCGCCGGCGGACCTCGGGGGCGGCGTCGCCGAGGGCGGCCGCCAGGATCTCGTCCTCGCCGGCACGCCCGCGCCCGATCACCGCCAGCGAGTCGAGCGCCTCGCGCCGGGCGAGCGGATCGCTGAAGGCCTGCTTGAGCGAGGTGACGCCGTCCGGATCGCCGATCAGGGCCTTGGCCACGCCGCGCGGCACCGGCCGCAACCCGTTGACGACGTCGCGCAGCCAGGCGGGAACCGCCGAGGCGGGATCGAGGCTGCCGGTGGCCTGTCCGTCGGCGATACGGGCGACGGCGGCGGGTGCCAGCCCCGCCGCGGAGAAGCCGGTGTCCGCCACCAGCCCGCGCGTGCCGGAGGCCGAAGGCCAGATGCGCGCGAGGTTCCAGCGGGGGCGCCCGACCCGCACCACCACCCGGGCCACCGCCCCGCCGCGCGGCGGATCGAAGGCGAGCATGTAGGTTTGCCGGGCGTCCACCACGAAGGTCGCGAGCACGGCGGCCACCAGCCCGACGCCGAGCGCGGCCTGAACCCCGATGCGCCGGACGCTGCGCTGAACCAGGGCCTGCTCGGCGGGCGAGAGCCCGGTGGTCGCCGGGCCGAACGTCCGGCGCACCTCGGCGATCTGGCGCAACGAGAGCCGCCCGCGCTCTCCGCGCGCGAGGCGCCGTCGGAGCTGGCCACGCACCCGGGCGAGCTGGGCGTGGTCCTGGAGCAGAAACTCGTCGATGAACGGGCCGAGGCCCCGGTGCACGAGCTCGACCGGTCCCTGGGCCGATGTCCCGGGCGCCTGGGCCGCGCCCGTCGTGGTGTCGGGCAGGGGGTCGGGCGGGGCGTCGGGCTGGGCGCGACCGACCGCGACGATCACCCCCGAGGCCCGCAGCCCGGCGAGCGCCTTCTGGACCGTGCCGGCGGGGAAGTGCGTCCGCTTGGCGATGCGGGTCGGCGTCGAGCGCCCGTGCGCGGCGAGATCCTCGAGGATCCGGCGCGCCGCCGCCGGGGCCCGCCCCGCGGTGGTGGCGGCCTCGAAGAACAGCCCACGCAGCGCGGCCGCGTCGCCGGCGTTGTCCAGCTTCCGCAGCGAGGTCAGGCGGCGGTCGATGACCGCCCGGGCGCAGAGCTGCAGCTCGAGCGGCAGGCAGCCTGCCGGGTGTCGGCGGCAGAGCTCACCGGCGAGGGCCGCCGCGAGGCCCGGCTCGAACGCCGTCCCCGCGTGGGTGGTCAGGCGCTCGAGCAGAGCGGTCAAGGTGAGCTGATCCAGGCGCTCGATCATGATCGGCGCCGAGGACTCGAAGCCGGGCGGGAGGACCAGGCGCGACATCCGACCGAGCGCGACGTCGCTGACGACCAGCAGCAGGCGAACCCGCCCGGGACCGGCCTCGGCGAACGCGGAGATCAAGGCGGAGAGCGACGCGACCGTGTCGGCCATCTCGGGCGCGAAGGCCCACTCGAGGTGATCGACCACCAGCACCATCCCGGCCCGCGATTCGCGCACCATCCGGGCGAGGTAGCTCGGCGTGGACTCGCCAGGCGTGATGGGGCCGAACCCGATCCGGGTGGCGGCCTGCTCGATCTGGGTGTCGAGCTCGGTGGGATCGTCGACCTCCAGGATCTGGATCCCGCGCCGGGCGAGCGCCGGGAGGACTCCGGCGCGCACCACCGAGGTCTTGCCGACCCCGACCTCGCCGGTGACCGTGACGGTGCGCGCCTGCTTCTCGAGCAGGCGCGCGAGCACGAGCTGCGTCTCCTCGGAGCGACCGAGGAAGGACTCCGCGCCGGTCTGGTCGTAGGGAGTGAGCCCGCGGAACGGACCGCCGGCGGTCGGAGCGGCGGTGGGCGCGCTGCCCAGGGGCACCAAGGGCCCCAGGGGCGACAGGGGCGGGTGAGGGGGCGGGGATGAAGGAGATGCTGCGGACATCGTGCCCGACATCGTACTGGACTCGGTCCCGAACGGCTGCCGGAACCGCCCGACAGTTCCTTCTCAACTCTGGCGAATGTCGGATTCCAGCATTTCGGGCTCGTCGTCGTAGTCGGCGATGATGATCTCGCGGTTGTGCGCGTCGGTGGAGGATGGCGTGAAGAACCCCTCCACCAGATCGGCGACCTCCTCGTGGGAGGTCCCGCGTTTGACCGAGGCCAGGGCATACACCACGTGCCCATCGTCGATGACGGACATGAACCCCACCCGCCGGCCGTCCTCGACCGCCCACAGGTCCCAGGACTCACCGGCGCGGGTGCGGGTGACGCGGGTTGCGTAGAAGGTGCGGGGCTCGTGACGGGTGATTGGAGTGATCTTCGGATCGCGTGCCAATGGCTGTCTCCGTCGGTCGAAAGTCGCGGAGAATAGCCATCCCGGTCCCGGGCTTCAAGGCAGCGGCAGATCCAGCCAGAACGTCGCACCCCGTCCCGGGGCACTCTCGACGCCCACTTCCCCGCCCAGCGACTCCGCGATGGACCGGCAGATCGACAACCCGAGGCCAGTGCCGGCGATGCGCGGATCGGCCTCGGGCGCACGGAAGAAGCGCTCGAAGAGGCGGGGCTGATGGTCCGGGTGGATGCCCGGCCCGTCGTCGGTGACCTCGACACGCAGGCGGTCGGCGCGGCGAGCGGAAGGGGCCGCGATCCGGAGCGCGATCGTCGCGGGGGCCGGGGCATACTTCCGCGCGTTCTCGAGGTAGTTGAGCAGCACGGCGCGGACCTGCTCGGTGGGCGCCGCCGCGCAGAGGCCCTTCGGCTCGGCGGGCAGTGCCAGGCGGACGGCGCGGCCGTGCGTCGCCTCGAACACCTCCGCGAGCTCACCGGCGAGCGCGCGCAGATCCACGGTGGCGGCGGGTGCCTCGGAGGCCCCGGAGGCCAAGAGAGCGGGAGAGCCAGGCGCGTCCGGAGCGGGCGGCAGGACACCGGCTCGGGGCAGGGCCGGCCGGGCCCGATCGAGCCAGGTGTTGACCAGCGCGGACAGGCGCCGCAGCTCGGCCCGGGCGGCGGCGATGTGCTCGGGACCGACGGGCTTCCCCGACAGCAGGCGCTGATCGCAGCGCGCGAGCGCCATCGCGATGCCGCCCATGGCGTTCTTGAGCTCGTGCGCGGCCACCGCGATCGTCGTCGCGGCGTCCTCGCCGGCCCCCGGCGCGAGGGGCGTCGTCGGGCTCGGTGGCGGCGGCGTGGTGGCCACGGGGGGCGCCGAGGGATCGGACGGGCCGCTGGGATCCGGGCCCTCGCTCATGGGGGACGTTCGAACAGCACCGAGATGCCCTGGCCGACGCCGATGCACATGGTCGCGAGCCCGCGCCGGAGCCCACCGCGGGCGAGCTCGTGGCACAGGGTGGTGGCGAGGCGCGCCCCCGAGGCCCCGAGGGGATGGCCGATGGCGATGGCGCCGCCGTTGACGTTGACCCGGTCGGGATCGAGGCCGAGCTCGCGCATGCAGGGGATGACCTGGGCGGCGAAGGCCTCGTTGAGCTCGACCCGATCCAGATCGCGCGCCTCGAGCCCGACCCGCGCGAGCAACTTGCGCGTGGCCGGGATGGGGCCGAGACCCATGTGGCGGGGCTCGACCCCGGCCACCGCCGAGGCGACCACGCGCGCGAGGGGCGCTGGCTGCCCGCCGAGGCTGCGCAGCCCGGCCGCCGACACCAGCAGCAACGCCGCGGCGCCGTCGTTGATGCCCGACGCATTCCCCGCGGTGACGGTCCCGCGGGTGCCGTCGCGGAAGGCCGGGCGTAGGGCCGCGAGCTCGGCCGCCGTGATCTCGGGGCGGGGATGCTCGTCCACGGTCACCCGGGTGGCCTCCTTGCCCTTGCGCGGCTGGATCTCGACCGGACACACCTCGCGCTCGAACCGTCCGCCGGCCTGGGCGGCCGCCCACTTGCGCTGGCTCCCGAGCGCGAGCTCGTCCTGTGCGCTCCGCGAGATCTCGTACAGCTCGGCGACCAGCTCGGCGGTCTCGCCGAGCGCGTGCGCCCCGTGCAGGGCCTCGAGCTTCGGGTTGGTGAAGCGCCAGCCGAGCGTCGTGTCGAAGAGCGTGACATTGCCCCGGGGAAAAGCCTCGGTGGGCTTGGCCTGGACCAGCGGTGCGCGCGACATCGACTCGACGCCGCCGGCCAGGATCACGTCGGCCTCGCCGGCCGCGATGGCGTGTGCGCCCGCCACGACGGCGGCCAGCCCCGAGCCGCACAGGCGGTTCACCGTGAGCCCCGGGACGGAGACCGGCAGGCCCGCGAGCAAGAGGGCCATCCGGGCCACGTTGCGGTTGTCCTCTCCCGCCTGGTTGGCACAACCGAGGATCACGTCATCGATGCTGGCCGGATCGACCCGCGTCCTGGCCACCAGCGCCCGAAGAACCCCGGCCGCCAGATCGTCCGGCCGGACCGAGGACAGGGCCCCACCGTAGCGACCCACGGGCGTCCGCAGGGCGTCCACGACGAAGACCGGATTCTTGACCAGAGCTGGGTCGAGCCGCGCCGCCGACATGCCGTGCGAGAGTATAGCCGACGGCGGCGTGGCCCGAGTCGTCGGCCGTCCCCCCGGTCGCGCGGGCCCTTGACTCGGCCCGGGGTCCGCCTATCCTCTGCGCGAAATGGCCGACCCGACATCCGCCGCCCCGTCCTCCGACTCCACCAAGCCGTCCGCCCCGGAGGTCGCCCGAGGTGGCGTTCGTGGCGCCTGTACCGTCGACAAGTGCGGGCGCCCGCTGCGGGCGAAGGGGTACTGCCGCAAGCACTTCCTGGCCTGGCGACGGCAGGAGCTCGGCGCGCACCACCACTACAAGGTCTGCAGCAAGGAAGGTTGCCGCAAGAAGCGAGCGCACGGCGGCCTCTGCGCCGAGCACGCCGGCGTCGGTACCCCGGCCGCGTAGCCAAAGATCGCCCAATGCCCTTCGCGCCGCCGCCCGTGAGCGGCCGAGCCCCATGAAGCCGTCG
>CAZIOH010000049.1:39478-45858 GCA_964540815.1 uncultured Myxococcales bacterium
GAAGCCGTCGTCGAAGCCCTCGATGAAGTCCAGCGCACCGAGGCCGACCGGTGCGTCCAAAGCCTCCACATCCACCCCGATGCCGGTGGTGCCGCGTCTGCTGACGCTGGCCTTGCCGCGTGGACGGATCATCGACGAGGCGTTGCCCCTCTTCCGGCGCGCCGGGATCGATCTCGACGCCGTCGAGCGCGCGCGGGCCAGTCGCCGCCTGATCGTCCCCATCGAGTCGGCCGGGCTCCGCATCCTCATCGTGCGCGACACCGACGTTCCGGCCTACGTCGAGGGGGGGGCCGCCGATCTCGGGATCGCCGGGCGTGACGTCCTCGACGAGCAAGGCCGCGATCTCTACGAGCCGCTCGACCTGGGGATTGGGCGGTGCCGGATGGTGGTGGCCGAGCCCGCCGATCGTCCGATCGACGAGTCCGCGCAGGTCCACCTGCGCTACGCCACCAAGTTCCCCGAGATCACGCGGCGGCACCTGCAGTCGCGGGGCATCGTCGCCGAGATCATCAAGCTCTACGGCTCGATCGAGATCGCGCCCCTGGTGGGCCTCGCCGATCGCATCGTCGACCTCGTCTCCTCGGGCGAGACCCTCCGGCAGCACCACCTGCGCGAGGTGGAGACCCTGCTTCCGGTCAGCGCCCGCCTGTGCGTGGGTCGCGCCGCCGCCAAGCTCCACGGCGCACGCATCGACGAGCTCATCGGCCGCCTCCGAGAGGCCGTGGCCAGCCGCACGTCGTAGCGGCAGGCGCAGTTTGCTGCAGAAAAGCGGACCCCCGCTCCGCGGGGCGCGGGCCAGGGAAAGGGGCCCACTTCATTCCGGCGACGGCACTGCGGCTTTCCCGCGCGGAGTGAGAGGGGCGCGGGGACGTGCGAGCGGCAGCGAGCCACGTCCCCCATCCATACAAGGGCCAGGGAGAGGGGGCCCCACTTTCGGCTAGCGGGAGGCGTGGCGGTCTTCGAGCAGCTTGCGAAGGCGCTTCCGATCGGCGTCCGAGATCTCCTCGCTCGGCGCGACGCCGGCATCCGGGCTCGCCCCCTCGAGGACGTGTCCCGCGCGCGCCAGTCTCTGTCGGACGCCGTCCAGGAGGGGCCCGGCGAAGGGCCGGGCGCTCTCGCGCGTGCCCTCGAGCAGATCGCGGGTCTCGTGGGTCTGGCCGATCGCCTGCAGGTGCTCGAAGAGGGTCCGCGAGCCGAGAGAGACGTTGGCCCCGAACCACACGAAGGCCACCAAGGTGGCGAGCCCGAGGAGCAGCTTGATGATTCGCACCACGTTGTGTCCTTGGCGATGCGCGACTAGCGCAGGATGGCGCTTCCTGCCCGCAGAACGATGCGGCCCCACTCCGGGATGGTCGCGGCATCGGTGCCGTCGTCCTTCACGGATGGCATGACAGACGGGATGACCGAAGGACCGCGTCCGGGGCGGTCCGATTTCCCGCGGCGGAAGGCCGCCACCGCGGAACGCGGACGCTTGCGGGAGATGATTGCCGGCGAATCTTTCGTCGTTTCGGAGCCGTCAAATCCATGGGCCATTTTCGATCGCACCTGTCCGTCATCATGCGGGCTGTTCGAAAACGGTCAATTTTTTTGCCCGTCCGGGGGTACCGGCGGCCCGGGCGGCGCCGGGCAGGCAAGCGCGCCTTCTTTTGTGTGCCAAATTGGCAGCCCAGCCCAGGCTCCAGAAATTCGTAAAGAGCTGTTTTTATTAAGAAAGCATTAAGTCTGGGGGCTGGCCCCGGCGTTGCTGTCGCACCTAGGCCGGACAACCGAATGGAGACACTGCTTCGCAAGTACATGTGGGCCATCGATCTGGCCGTCATCGCCGTGGTGGCGGCCTTCGCCGCCCGCGCCTCGGGTGTCCTCATCGGCTCGCGCATCGGTCGCAACACGCCCGCCTTCCGCGCCTCCTCTCGTTCCTTGGTCTCCAACCCCGCCGGCCAGACCCCCTACCTCAAGGACGTGGAGGCCATCCTCAAGCGCAACGTCTTCTGTTCGACCTGTCCCCCGATCTTGCCCGAGCCCGAGAAGCCCGAGGAGCAGGGGACGCCGCCCGCCCCCGAGCCCGAGCGCACCAGCCTGCCCATCAAGCTGATGGCCATCATGTTCTCGCCGCCACCCAACAGCCCCAAGTGGTCGGTGGCGATCATCCGGGACACCGAGAGCAACTCGGCCGGCCCCTACGCCATCGACTCCGTGATCCGCAAGGCCACCATCGTCGACATCCAGGAGACCCGGGTCTACCTCGACAACGCCGGGAAGCCCGAGTTCCTGGATCTGCTCGATGCCAAGACGCCCGTACCGCCTCCCCCGGGCGCGCCCGCGCCCGCCGCGGCGGCGCCGGCCGATCCCTTCGTGGCCGAGATGGAGAAGGGCATCAAGAAGACCGGCGAGCATTCGTACGAGGTGCAGCGCGGGACGGTCGATTCGTTGCTCGGCAACATGGCGGTCCTCTCGCGCTCGGCCCGGATCGTCCCCGAGGTTCGCGACGGGCGCGCGGCCGGCTTTCGCCTCTTCAGCGTCCGTCCCGATGGTCCCTTCGCCAAGATCGGCATCCAGAATGGCGACGTGATCTATGCGATCAACGGTCTCGACATGACCAGCCCCGACAAGGCCCTCGAGATCTACACCAAGCTCAAATCCGCGAACCACCTGTCGGTGGCGCTCGAGCGCAACGGGCAGAAAATCACCAAGGACTACAACATCCGATGACATCCCTCATCACAACATCCTTCGCCTCGGCGTTGATCGCGATCGGCACCTTCACCGGGCTGGCGGCCTCGGCGCAGCCCGCGCGGGCCGAGAAGGTCTATGCCCAGACCCTCTCCGGTCCGATCGCGCCCGCCAAGACCGGCAAGCGCCTCGACGGCCCCAGGGTCCCGCGCGCGCCCTTCGCGCGGGGGGCCGGAAGCGGCGTGCGCACCGGGAAGGGCGGGAACGCAGCCTCGGGCCCCTCGGGCGCCGGCATCTCGAGCGGCGCGGCCGCCGGCGGGGCGGTGACCGGCACCACCACCGCGCCCGGGAGCGGCCCCGCCACCGGCTCGATCGTCGATGCCCAGGCCGAGCGCGAGTACAACTCCTGCCACGAGTTCCCCGCCAACCGCCGGATCGTCAAGCTCAACATGAAGCCCGACACCGAGCTCGGCGATCTCATCTCCTGGATCTCCTCCATCACCTGCAAGCAGTTCCTCCTGCCCGGCACCATCCCCGGCAACAGCCGGAAGGTCACCATCGTGGCCCCGCAGCTGATCACCCCCGAGGAGGCGTATCGCCTGTTCCTGGCGGCGCTCGACTCGGTCGGGCTCACCGTGCAGGAGAGCGGCAAGTTCTATCGAATCATCGAGACCCCCAAGGTCAAGGGCAACGCGCCCCTCTCGGCCTCCGACGGTGAGACCTACCCTGGGGATCGCTATCTCACCCGCCTGGTGCGGGTCGAGAACTCGGATCCCAACGAGATCGCCCAGGTGCTCCTGCGCCTCAAGTCCGAGCAGGGCGACATCATCGTGTACCCGCCGCAGGGAGCCCTGATCATCACCGATCTGTCCTCCAGCATCGACCGGATGCTGAAGGTGGTGGACGAGCTGGATCAGCCGACCCAGGGTGAGAAGGTGTGGATGGTCCGCATGAAGAACACCTCCGCCACCGAGATGGCCCAGAAGCTGGCCGAGATCGTCAAGGTCGAGCAGGCCGGCGCCAAGCGGGTGGGGGCCCCGCCCTCGCCGCTGTCGGCCGGGAAGAGCCGCAGCGCCGCCGATCTGGCCGCCGAGATGACCGTCTCCAAGCTGATCCCCGACGAGCGCTCGAACCAGCTGATCGTGGTGGCGGGCGAGCGGGCCTATGCCCGCCTGATCTCCCTCATCCGCAAGCTCGACGTGGCGGTCGAGGGCGGCGACGCGCGCATCCACGTCTACTACTGCGAGAACGCCAACTGCGACGAGCTCGGACAGACCCTGTCCGCCGTGACCGGGGTGGCGGTGGCAGGCGGCGGCGCGACCCGCGCGCGCCGGGGAGCCGCCGCTCCGGCCGCCCCGGGCGCTCCGGCCACCCCGTCGTCCCAGCTGCAGTTCCTGTTCGAGGGCGACGTGCGGGTCAGCTTCGATCGCCCCACCAACTCTCTCATCATCCTCTCGTCGCTCAAGGACTACCAGTCCCTGCGCCGGGTGATCGAGAAGCTCGACTCTCCGCGCAAGCAGATCTTCGTCGAGGCCATGGTCATGGAGGTGTCCCTCGACAAGACCCGCACCCTCGGGGCCTCGTTCCACGGGGGCGCCGCCTCGGTGTCCCTCTTCGGCAAGCAGAGCTTGATCCTCGGTGGGCTCGATGCCTCGAAGACCCTCACCCCGGGCGGCTTGCTGGCCCAGGGCGGGGACACCTTGCTCGGCCTCGCGGCCGGCATCATCGGCCCCCCGATCCCGAACGGGGCACAGACCCTGGGCCTGCCCGCCTCGGTGAGCTCGGACATTCCTTCCTTCGGGGTCCTGGTGCGGGCGCTGCAGCAGAACAACGACGTCAACGTGCTGTCGACGCCGCACTTGCTGATCATGAACAACGAGGACGGCGAGATCAGCGTGGGACAGAACCTGCCGTTCCAGGGCGCGAGCGTGGCGGGCAGCGCAGCCGGTGGGCTGGGGGCGCTCGGCGGGCTCGGGTTCGCCACCCCGGTGCAGCGCACCGACGTGGCCCTCAAGATGAAGCTCACCCCGCACGTGAACGAGCACGACATGATCCGGCTCGAGGTCGATCAGGAGATCCAGGACATCCTGTCGCCCAACTTCAACGGCCTCGGCCCGGCCACCTCGAAGCGCACCGCGAAGACCACCGTGGTGGCCCGCGATCAGCAGACCATCGTGATCGGTGGCCTGATGTCCGATCGCAACGTCGAGCGCGTCACCAAGATCCCCTTCCTCGGGGACATCCCGATCCTGGGGTTCTTCTTCCGGACCAGCATCAAGACCGTGCAGAAGACCAACATCCTGATCGCGCTCACGCCCTACGTGATCACCGATCAATCCGATCTGCGCCGGGTCCTCGAGAAGAAGCTCAAGGAGCGGCGCGAGTTCGTGGAGCGCTTCGGCTCCCAGGACGTGGTGACCCCGGAGGCGCAGATCGATTACCGACGCAAGCGCGGCATGCTCGAGGAGATCAACCGCGCCGCCAAGGAGCTGGCCGACGAGGATCTCGAGATCCAGAAGCTGCGCGAGCGCACCCTCGAGGAGTCGGGGCCCATGGACCTGCCGCCCATTCCCCACGGTCCCACCTCGAGCGACGGGCCGGGGTCGATCCTGGTGCCGCCCACTCCCCCCGCCGCGTCCTCGACCGCCGCCCCCTCGGGCGGTGGGCGCGGCGCGAGCTCGGGGCAGCCACAGCCCCCTCCAGCGTCCCTGGGGCCCGCGCCCGGATCGTTCCAGCCCCCGCCCTTCCCGTCGGGCTCGGTGCCCGCGCCCGGAGGCATCGGGCCGACCACGCCCCTCACGCCGACGACACCGGCGGCGCCCACCAGCCCGCCCACCCCGGATTCGTCGGGGGCGCGTGGGACCCTCACCTCTCCGGTCCCACCGGCCCCGGTGCGCGTGGAATAGCCCGATGGGTCACAAGACCATAGGCCAGATCCTGCTCGAGCTCGGCGCCGGTGGCGTCACCGTCGACTCGCTCGAGCAGGCGCTGGTTCAGCAAGCCAAGGAAGGAGGACGCCTGGGCGAGGTGCTGGTGAAGATGCGCCTCGCGACCGAGGAGGACGTGCTGCAGGCCCTCGGGCGCCAGCTCGGCATCGCGGTGCTGGCCGATCTCAAGGTCGACGAGGTCGACACCGAGCTCGCCACCAAGATCCCCATCTCCTTCGCGAAGCAGCACCGGGTCCTGCCCCTGCGGGTCGAGGCCGGCTCGGTGCTGGTGGCCACCGCCGATCCGCTCGACGTGTGGGCGCTCGACGATCTGCGCGGCAAGGTGGGGGGCGACGTGGTGCCGGTCTTGCTGCCGTCCAGCAAGATCCTGGATCTCATCAACCTGGTCTACGGCAAGAAGCACGACAGCGGCGGCAACCTCGGCGAGGGGGAGGAGGACGAGGTCGGGGGCGAGAGCGAGGAACTCGTTGACATCCTCGACGTCACCGACGAGGCCCCGATCATCCGCTGGGTGAACTCGCTGCTCTTCAACGCCGTGAAGGAGCGGGCCAGCGACATCCACATCGAGCCCGGCGAGAAGGAGGTCCAGGTCCGCTACCGGATCGACGGGGTGCTCTACGAGACCCGGCGGGCCAACCGCCAGTTCATGCCGTCGATCGTCTCGCGCGTGAAGATCATGGCCGGGCTCAACATCGCCGAGAAGCGGCTGCCCCAGGACGGCCGCATCCGCCGCAAGATCGCCGGCAAGGACATCGACATGCG